>CAXTPT010000001.1:0-103806 GCA_964246315.1 uncultured Sphingomonadaceae bacterium
TCAATGCCCCGCGCGGCCTGCGCACGCGCGAGATCCGCATCGACACCGACGAAGGCAGCTGGATGAACGTCGATGTCTCGCCCGACGGGCGGACCATCGCCTTCGACATGCTCGGCGATATCTACACCCTGCCGATCGCCGGCGGCACGCCGACGCGCATCGCCGAAGGCCTGGCCTATGAACATCAGCCGCGCTTCTCGCCCGATGGGCGGCGCATCGCCTTCACCTCCGATCGCGGCGGCGGCGACAATATCTGGGTGATGAACGCGGACGGCAGCGACAAGCGCCAGGTGACCAAGGAAGATTTCCGCCTGCTCAACCAGCCGAGCTGGAGTCCGGACGGCCGCTTCATCGTCGCCAAGAAGCATTTCACCACGGGCCGCAGCCTCGGCACCGGCGAGGTGTGGATGTATCACGTCTCCGGCGGCGGCGGGGTGCAGCTGGTCAAGCGCGCCAGCGAACAGCTGCAAAAGGAATTGGGGGAGCCGATCACCGCGCCGGACGGCAAGAGCATTTACTATACGCGCAACGTCACCCCTGGGCCGATCTTCGAATATGCCCAGAATTCGCGCGGCGACCTGTTCGACATCGAACGCTACGATCTGGACAGCGGCGAGGTGGAGACGGTGGTCAGCGGCGCCGGCGGCTCGGTCCGCCCGCAGCCGAGCCGCGACGGCAAGCGCATCGCGTTCGTCCGGCGCGAGAACAACCAGACCAAATTATGGGTCAAGGACTTTGCCAGCGGCGTCGAGCGGGTGGTCTACGACGCGCTGGACCGCGACGTGCAGGAAACCTGGGCGGTCACCGGCCTGTATCCGAACATGGCCTGGACGGCGGACGACAAGGCCATCGTCTTCTGGGCAGGCGGCAAGCTGCGCCGCGTCGGGGCGGACGGCGGCGGGGCGAGCGTCATCCCGTTCCGCGTCGCCGACACGCGCGTCGTCGTCGACGCGACGCATCCCGTGGTCGATGTCGCGCCCGACACGGTCGTCACCAAGATGCCGCGCTGGGCGAGCGTTTCGCCCGACGGACGGCAGGTCGTGTTCGAAACTCTCGGCAAATTGTGGGTCAAGCCGATAACCGGTGGTGCGCCTCGTCGCGTAACCCATTCAAATGAAATGGAATTATGGCCCAGTTGGTCACGCGACAGCAAACAGGTCGTCTTCATCGGCTGGACCGATGCCGGACTCGGTAAGGTCGAGGTCGTGAGTTCGGCGGGCGGTACCGCGCGGACGGTGACCAATGTCGCCGGACATTATGCCCGCCCGCGCTTCTCGCCCGATGGCAAGACCATCGTCTTCGAACAGGGCGAGGGCGGCAACCTGACCGCCGCGCGCGGCAATCCGGGATCGGGCGCTTACCGCGTCGCGGCCACCGGCGGCGCGCCGGTGCGGATCGCCAAGGACGCCTCCGGCCCGCAATTCGGCGCGGCGAGCGACCGGGTGTTCCTGCTGAAGAACGCGGCGGGCAAGCGGCAATTGGTCAGCACCGACCTGACCGGCGGGGCCGAGCGCGTCCATGCAGTCGGCGAGCTGGTCAGCGATTTCCAGGTCGCGCCGGGCGGCGATTATGTCGCCTTCCGTCAGAATTACGAAGCCTGGGTGATGCCGCTGATGCCCGGCAAGCAAGCGGTCGAGGTCGACAAGAAGGGCGGTCCGCTGCCGGTGACCAAGGTCAGCAGCGAGGGCGCCGACTTCATCAACTGGTCCGATGGCGGCCGGCGCGTGCACTGGAGCATGGGGCCGACGCTCTATTCGGCGGACACCGCTTCGCTGTTCGCCGCCGCGCCGCTAGGCGAAAACGCGCCTAAATTCGTCACCCCGCGTACCGGCGTATCGCTGTCGATGACCGTCCCCGCCGCCAAGCCGACCGGCACCGTCGCGCTGACCGGCGCGCGCGTGGTGACGATGAGCCGCGCCGATGGCGGGATCATCGACGATGCGACGATCCTGATCCGCGGCGACCGCATCGTGGCGGTCGGACCCCGCGCCACGGTGGCCATTCCCGCCGGCGCGGTGACGGTCGACGCCGCGGGCAAGACGATCATCCCCGGCCTGATCGACGCGCATGCGCACGGATCGCAGGGCGATGACGAGCTGATTCCCGAGCAGAATTGGAATGCGATGGCGAACCTCGCCTTCGGCACGACGACCATCCACGATCCGTCGGCGCGTTCGGCGGAAATCTTTCCGGCGTCCGAGATGCAGCGCGCGGGCCTGCGGCTGCAGCCGCGCACCTTTTCCACCGGCGAGATCATCTATGGCGCCAAGGCGGCGGGGGTGTACGCCGAGATCAACAGCTATGAAGACGCGCTGGCCGATGTGCGGCGGTTGAAGGCGCAAGGGGCGCACAGCGTCAAGAACTACAACCAGCCGCGCCGTGAACAGCGGCAGATGGTCGTCGCCGCCGCGCAGGCCGAGAATGTGGAAGTCGTGCCCGAGGGCGGCTCGCTGTTCACGATGGACGTGACGCTGGTGCAGGACGGCAATTCGACCGTCGAGCACAATGTCCCGCTCGAGCATTTCTATGGCGATTTGGTGCAGTTCTGGTCGCAGACCAAGACCAACTACACGCCGACCCTGGTCGTCACCTATGCCGGCCCGGCGGGCGATCCGTACTGGCGCGCGCATACCGATGTGTGGAAGCAGCCGCTGCTCCTGAAACACGCCCCGCCCGCCGCGCTGGCGGCTCAGAATGCGCGGCGCGAGCTGGCGCCCGAAGAGGATTATGTCGACAGCGACAGCGCGCGCGAGGCGAAGAAGCTCGCCGACCGCGGCGTCCAGGTGTCGATCGGCGCGCACGGCCAGCAGCCCGGCCTCGGCGCGCATTGGGAAATGTGGAGTTTCGTCCGCGGCGGCTGGTCACCCATCGAGGCGCTGCGCGCGGCGACGATCATGCCCGCCACTTCGCTCGGCTATGCCAAGGATCTGGGTTCGCTCGAACCCGGCAAGCTCGCCGATCTGGTAGTGCTCGACGCCGATCCGACGACGAACATTCGCAATACCGAGCAGGTCCATCAGGTGATGCTCGGCGGACGGCTGTATGACGCGGCGACGCTCAACGAAGTCGCTACGGGCAACTTCAAGCGCCAGCCTTACTGGTGGGAAGGCGCCAATGGCGGGCGCAGCGCGGGCGCGACACAGACCGTCGGCCATGGCCACGGGGACGAAGCCCAGGATTGAGGCGGCGACGCTAACGGCTCAACCCGAGCGCGCCGCGCGGATCGGGCCGTCACGCAGGACGCGTTGCACCCGGACAGCGGCTCAATCCCAAGCCGAGATCGCCGCGCGGCGAGCGCGGGCACACGCCCCGAGCCGCAGCCGGTGCCGTACCGTCAACGCCATCGCGGACGTGCGCCCGAACGCTGAAACGCGCACCGCGGCATCATCCCGTCGTTTCGGCACTTTTGTCCGCTGGTCTGGTCGGCTAGCCTGATCGGCAGACGGGACGGTCACGGCATGGCAACATCATTGAGCGTGGCGGCGGGCGAGGAAGATTATGGCCTGCCCGCATGGGCTTACACCGATCCCGACATGCTCGCCGCCGAAGCGCAGCGGATCTTCCGGCGGTCGTGGCAGATCATTTGTCACGTCAGCGACATCCCCGCCCCTGGCGACTGGCACTAACTGGCGATCCTGGGCGAAAGCATCGTCGCGGTGCGCGGCGAGGACGGGCGGGTCCGCGCCTTCGCCAATGTCTGCCGCCATCGCGGCGCGCGCATTCTCGACGGCGCGTCGGGGTGCGCCAAGAAGCTGATCTGCCCCTATCACGCCTGGACTTTCGAGCTCGACGGGCGGCTGTCGGGCGTGCCCAACCGGCGTGATTATCCCGCGCTCGATCCGCGCGAGCACAGCCTGGTCGAATATGCCGTCGAGATTTGGCGCGGGTTCGTCTTCGCCAGCATCCTCCCCCCGCCCGCTTCGGTCGCCGACATGATGGCGCCGTTCGAGGAGGAGATCGCGCCGTACCGGTTGGAGGAGATGCGCGCGATCGGCCGCGTCACGACACGCCCGCGCCCCGCCAACTGGAAGAATATCTCGGACAATTATTCGGACGGGCTGCACATCCCTGTCGCCCATCCCGGCCTCAAGCGGCTGTTCCCGGGCGATGCTTATGCGGTGCAGGCGACCGAATGGGTCGACCGGCTCGGCGGGCCGATCGTGCTCGATCGCAAGGCGAGCTGGTCCGAGCGGCTCTATTTCGAATATCTGCCGCGCGTCGAGCATTTGCCCGAGGACCGGCAGCGTTACTGGTTCTACTATAAATTATGGCCCAATGTGGCCATCGATCTCTACGCCGACCAGATCGACTTCATGCAGTTCGTGCCCCTGACGCCCGACACGACGCTGATCCGCGAGATCGGCTATGCGCTGCCCGACGAGCGGCGCGAGATGCGTATCGCGCGGCACCTCAACTGGCGCATCAACCGCCGCGTCAGCCAGGAGGATTCCGAGCTGGTGGCGCGCGTGCAACAGGGCATGAATTCGTCGAGCTTCGTGCGTGGACCGCTCGGCAGCGGCGAAGTCTGCCTGCGCGCGCTGGCGCGGCGAATGCGAAATCTGGTGCCGGAAGTGCGTGGGCTGACACCGCCGCCGGCGGGTTGGGGACAAGCGTGACAAAGAAATACGACGCGATCATCATCGGCGGCGGGCATAACGGCCTGGTCTGCGGCTTCTACCTCGCGCGGGCCGGCATGAAGGTGCGGGTGCTCGAGCGGCGGCACGTCGTCGGCGGCGCGGCGGTGACCGAGGAATTCCATCCCGGCTTTCGCAACTCGACCGCGAGCTATACCGTCAGCCTGTTACGGCCCAAGGTCATCCGCGACATGCGGCTGCACGAACGCGGCTGGCGAATCCTCGAGCGGACGATCAGCAATTTCTTCCCGCACGACAATGGCTATCTCAAGCTCGGCGGCGGCACGGCGCGGACGCAGGCCGAATTCGCGCGCTATTCGCAAAAGGACGCCGACGCCTTCCCGGCGTATGAAGCGGCGCTGGAGCGGGTGGCCCAGGTGCTGCGCGATCTGGCGCTCAAGACCCCACCCAATGCCGGCGGCGGCGTCCGCGCGCTGCTGTCGGCGGTGGCGCAGGGCCGGCCGCTTGCGCGCCTCGACGTCGAAGCGCAGCGCGACGTCATGGACCTGTTCGTCAAATCGGCGCGCGAGTTCCTCGAAGGCTGGTACGAGGACCCTTACATCCAGGCGGCGTTCGGCTTCGACGCGGTGGTCGGCGCCTATCACGGCGTCGACACGCCGGGCAGCGCCTACGTGCTGCTCCACCACGTCTTCGGCGAGGTGAACGGCAAATATGGCGCATGGGGTCATAGCGTCGGCGGGATGGGCGCAGTCACGCAATTTATGGCCGAGGCCGCGACCGAAGCGGGCGCGGAGATCACCGTCGACGCGCCGGTCGCCAAGGTGCTGGTCGATGGTGGCAAGGTGGCGGGGGTGCGGCTGGAAAGCGGCGAGGAGATCGCCGCGCCGGTCGTTGCCGTCAATGTCGGACCGGCGCTGCTTTACCGCCAATTGCTCGACCGCAGCGACGTGCCGAGCGAATTTGCGCAGCGGATGGATGGCTACAAGACCGGGTCGGGCACGTTCCGGATGAACGTCGCGCTTAGCGAGTTGCCGGACTTTTCGGTGCTTCCCGGCAACGCCAAGGCCGAGCATCACACCGCGGGCATCATCATCGCGCCGACGCTCGATTACATGGACCAGGCCTATACCGACGCAAAGGCCAAGGGCTGGTCCGATGCGCCGATCGTCGAGATGAAGCTGCCGACCAGCGTCGATGACAGCCTCGCGCCGCCGGGGCAGCACATCGCCAGCCTGTTCTGCCATCAATTCGCGCCCCAGCTGCCGCCCAATCCTGACGGGAGCGCCCGCTCCTGGGACGACGCGCGCGAGGCCGCGGCGGAGCACATCATCGACACGGTGACGCAGCACGCGCCCAATTTCCGTAAGTCGATCATCGCCACGCAGATCCACTCGCCACTCGATCTGGAGCGCAAATTCGGGCTGATCGACGGAGACATCTTTCACGGCCGGATGTCGCTCGATCAATTATGGGCGGCGCGGCCGATCCTCGGGCATGGCGATTATCGCGGGCCGCTCAAGGGGCTCTACATGTGCGGATCGGGCGCGCATCCCGGGGGCGGCGTGTCGGGCGCGCCGGGCCATAACGCCGCGCACGAGATCCTACGCGACCGTAGCGTCCTCGGCCGGATGTTCGGACGGCCGTAGCCAGTAAAGCGGCACGGCGGTGAGCATCAGCGCGATGCTCAGCAATACCGCCTCGGTTCCTGCGCCTGCCAGCACCCATATGCAGAAAGCCAGGCCGACAGCCGCTTCAAGACGGGCGACGCCGAGGCGCAAGGCGGCGACGCACGCACCGAAATAAAGCCAGACCGTCGACGCGGTGGTCAGCCGCAGCATGAAATTGAGCACGTCCTCCATGCCCGGAATGGCCCCCGACAGGATCAGCAGGCTCGCCAAGCCGCTGGCCAGCAGAACGCTCCGCGCGGACACGTCGCGGGACGTGGTGCGCGCGAACCAGCGCGGCAGCAGGCCCGCGCGCGCCATGCCGAGCGGCACCTCACCCTGCATCAGCACCCAGCCGTTCAGACAACCGACAGTAGCAATGGCGGCGAACGCGGCGATCGCCAGCCCCGCGCCGCGCCCCCAAAAGACCTCGACGAAAACCGCGACTGGCGCCTCGGCGGCGGCGACGGCCGTTTCGGGCAACGAGAATACGATGCCGTTGGCGATGGCAACGTAGAATAGTCCGGTCAGCGCGGTGCCGTACAAGGTTGCGCGAAGGACGTTGCGCGCCGGATCGCGGACGCGCTCGGCGGCAAGGCTGGCGCACTCGAAACCGACCAGCGGAAAGAAAGCGAGCGTCAGCGCGGCGGTGAGATTGTTGGCGACAAAGCGCGTATGCGGATTGGCGCCGAACTGGCCGGGCGTCGTCGCCGCGAGCCCCAACAGGATCAAGACGACGGCGATCAGCGGCAGCAATTTCAGCAGCGTCGTCGCGACCTGAAAGCGCCCGGCCCCGCGCGCGCCGCCGAGGTTGAGGGCAGTCAGCGCCCAGATCAACGCCGTTGCCCCCAGCGCGGTCGCCAGCGGCGTGGCGGTCAGTCCCGGAATGAAGCTCGCCAGATAGCGCATCGCGGTCAGCGCGATGATCGCGTTGACCGCCCACACCGCTACCCAATAGCTCCAGCCGACGATGACTCCGGGAAGCGGCCCGAGCCCTTCGCCGACGATCGCGACCGCGCCGGTTGCCGCGGGACGCGCCGCTGCGAGTTTCGACAGCACGTAAGCGAGCAGAAGCGCGCCGGGGATGGCGATGCTCCATGCCGCCACGCCGGTCCAGCCATAAGGCGCGAGCTGCGCCGGCATGACGAAAATACCCGACCCGACCATCCCGCCGACGACGAGCGCGCTCGCCGTCCAGACACCGAAGGGGCGCGCGGTTACGGTCAGAACTTGACGCCGCCCCTCAAGCCAAAGGTCCGCGGCGTGAACGGCACGATGTACGTGCGCAGGCATGAGCCGCATTCGGCGTAGCGCGTGATCTGGGCGCGCTCATCAAAGGCGTTGTTGAGAAACGCTTCGATCGTGAATTGGCTTTCCGCGCCGAAATCGAGCCCGGCGGTGAAGTCGGCCAAGGTGTAAGACGGCAAGCGGCCCAATTGCGCCGCCGGACTGTAGATATTGCCGGTGCCGGTTTGGACAGCGGCGGTGCGGATGTCCGACGATGCCGAGCTTTGATGCACGACATTCCCCTGCACATGCGCGCGCATACCGTCACCCAGCGCGAAGCCGTAGCGCGCCGTGCCGCTGATCTTGAACCTGGGCGTCACCGGCAGGCGTGTGCCCTTTGGCGCGGCGATGAAATTGGGCGCGGCGCAAACATAGGTGAAGTCGTCCGCCGCGCACAGGTTCCGCCGCGTCTTGGCGTCGGTGTACGCGCCGGCCGCGGTAAGCGACAGCCCGCCAAGGTTGAGCGCCGCGTCCGCCTCGACGCCCCAGATGCGCGCGTCGGGGCCGTTATGGATTTCGGTGAAGCTGTTCTGGCCGAGAAAAGAGAATTGGAATTTCTTCCAGTCCTGCCGGTACACCGCGCCATTGATGCGCAGCTTGCCGTCGAGCCAGGTGGTCTTCGCCCCGAGTTCGTAATTGGTCAGGAAGTCCGCCTGATAGGGCGCGACCGTGCCGCGGCGGTTGATGCCGCCCGGCCGGTAGCCCCGCGACCAGGTGCCGTAGAGCAGCAGATCGCCATTGGGCTTCCACGTCAGGTTGAGGCGATGGAGGAAGCCCTGTCCCTCGGTTTCCTTTGGTACGATCCGGCCATTGCCGACATAGGTGCCGAGGTTGGTGCACGGTCCACCCGCGACAGCCGGCGGAATGAGCGTGCCAGTGGCATTGTCGCGCACCGTGCTGCCATCGGTGTTGAAACAGCCCGCCACGCCGGTGCGCGAGCTACCCGCCGCGTTATACGGCGGTCCGTTGGGATTCCGCCCGAAGCCGAAAAAGCCGATCAGCGAATTGTCGTAAATATACCCGCGCCCGCCCGCGGTCAGCGTCAGCAGGATGTCGAAGCTCGCTTCGCCGAACGCCGCATAATCCTTGTCGACGCGGTGCTGCTGCGTCAGCCACAAGGTGCCCGGCAGGCCGTTGACCGACAATGCGGGAGCCAGATTCGGCACCTGATAGTCCTGATGGATCAGGTTCGACTGGCGCTGGTAGACAGTCCGGCGACAATCCGGAAGCGCTCGTCCTGCGGTGAGGCAACGCGGAATTCCTGGCTGGTCTTTTTGAAGTGATCGCTGCCCAGCACGCGCTGACGCGAGTCGATCGTCTGCCCCGCGGCATTCTGGAAATAGAAATAGCCGGCGACGCCGCCCACGCTCGAATAGAGCGAGTCGTATGTTTCGGCGTAATCGGTATAATCCGATGACGATGAGCGCTTCCGGTCGAGATAGGCGCCGGCATAGGTGATATCCCAATTGCCGAGCTTGCCCTCGATGGTCAGCGCGCCCTGGATGTAGCGGTCCTTGCCGTAATCCGGATAGAAATGCTGGACCTTGAGGTCGCCGACACTTGGGTCATAGCCATAGACGCCGTGCGTGCGCTGATCCTGATAAAGTACCGTCGGCGTCACCGTCCAATTGTCGTCCAGATCGATCTTGAGCGCGGCACGGCCACCCCACACATCGGTGTCGTTGAAATTCCTTTCGACGAAGGCGGCGTTATTGACGGTGATGCCACCGGGCTGCGGCAGGAAACTGCGCGTACCCGGAACATTGTCGATGAACCCGGCGTCGTGCTGGTAGAAGCCGACCACGCGCAGCGCCGCGGCATCCCACAGCGGCAAGTTGATCACGCCTTCCAGCTTGCCGCCGACGCCGCCGCTATGCACCGTATTGACCTCACCATCGACACGGCCCGAAACCGCGCCGAGCTCGGGCTTGTTGGTGATGATGCGGATCGTTCCCGCTTCGGACGATGCCCCGTAGAGCGTTCCCTGCGGACCCGCGAGGCTCTCGATGCGCGCGATGTCATAGACATGGACGTCGAGCGTGCCGCCGATCGTCGTCACCGGCTGTTCGTCGAGATAGACGCCGACCGACGGCAGCGAACCCGAGTGATTGCCGTCGCCGCCCGATGCAACGCCGCGCATATAGACGTTGGTCACGCCAGGCGCCGTCGTCTGAAAAGATACTGACGGCAGCTGCTGGGCATATTCGTTGAAGTTCGAAATGCCGAGCTGGTCGAGCCGGCGCGTGCCGAGCGCCTGGATGCTGATCGGCACATTCTGCAAGCTTTCCTCGCGCTTCTGCGCGGTGACGACGATCTCGTCGATGTCCGAAGCGGCAGGCGTATCCGCCGCCGTTTGCGCCAGCGCCGCGCCGGGCAGCGCCACCGAGGCCAGAAGAGCGGCGGTCAGGCTATGCTTGGCGGCGTTCATCGGCGGCTCCCTGATCTTGATCTATGTCGCGCTGGCAGGGTGAATCCGCGCAACGCGCTGGTCAACTCACAAGCCATCGACCATCGCCGATGAGCCGGCGATTGTGACGTTATGGCAACATTTCGCGGCCGAGCGCGGCCTTGAGCGGCGCCAGCCAGGGCGCGAAGCCGCGCCAGCCTTCGACGCCCTCGCGGAAGATCGGGCGGCGGACCTGCTCGGAAGACGCGGTCCTGACCGCGCGGTCGGTTTCGTGGAAATTGAGGCACGCGTCCTCGAACGGCAAACCAAGCGCCGCCAGCAGCCTGCGCACCTCGCCATCGAGGTCATCGACCAGCGTCTCATAGACCACGCGGTGTACCGCCCCCGGTTGCACCGCATCGAAATGCGCCATCAGCCGCGTGTAATCGCGGTAATAGCGGCCCATGTCGGTGAGATCGTAGCTGAACGCCTGCCCGCGCGCGAAGTGTTGCTTGAAGTTGGAGAAACAGCAAGCGAGCGGATGGCGGCGCGCATCGACGATCCTGGCATTGGGCAGGATCAGGCGGATAAAGCCGATATGCGCCCAATTGTTGGGCAGCTTGTCGACGAAGAAGGCTTTGCCGGTGCGGCGCTGGACTGCGGCACGCTGGAGATAGGCCTCGCCCAATTCGCGCAGCTTGGCGGCCGGCAAGGACGCGAGATTTTCAGGGTAATTGTCGACCCGGGCGAGTGCGGGGATATCGGGCAGTTCGGACGTGCCTTCGACCTGGCTGTGGCTCGACAGGATTTGCTCGATCAGCGTCGAGCCGGCACGCGGCATGCCGAGGATGAAGATGGGGTCCGGCGCGGGACAGCCCTGCCCGGCGCGCGCCGATAGGAATTCGGGCGTGAAGAGCGCGATCGAGCGATCGACGAAGCTTATGGTCTCATCGGCGTCATAGACGATCTTGGTGCGCCGCAGCGCATTGCCCGCCGCATAATGCGCGAAGCTCGCGGCAAACTCCCCGGCATCCTCGCGCGCCTTGCCGAGAGCGAAGTCCAGGTGAAAGCGGTCCTCGTCCGAAATGTCGTCGCGGGCCAGCGCGGCTTCCATCGAGGCGAGGTCGTCCGGCGTGAATTTGACGGTCTTGAGATTGGCGAGGCTCCACCACACTTCGCCCAGGCCGGGGGCAATCGCCAGGGCACGGCGATAGGCGGCGATTCCGTCCGCCTGCCGCCCGACAGTCTTGAGCATATGGCCGTAGCTCATCCACACCTTGGGCTGGGCGGGCGCATCCCTCAGCACCTGCTCATAAAGCGCGATAGCCTCATCGAACCCGCCGATCCGTCCCAGCGCCGCCGCCTTGAGATTGGCATGGGCGATATTGTCCGGGTCCTCGTGCAGCAGATGCGTGAGCTCGTCGATCGCCTCGGCGGGACGGTTCTGACGATACAGGCAGGTCGCCAGATTGGCGCGCGCGGCGTCCCAATCGGGCGCCAGCTCAAGCGCGCGGCGAAGCAGCGTTTCGGCATCCTTGTACCGCCCGATCCGTCCCGCCAGCTCGGCGAGCATGCGGATGGCCGTCACGTCGAACGGATCGGCCTTGAGATGGCGGCGCAGGATCGGCTCAGCCGTCGCCAGTTCGTTGTCATGCAGTGCCAGCGCCGCCCGCATCAGGTCCGGATCCTGCACCCCGCGCCGCATGCGGCTGTCCAGAAGCGTCATGGCCATAAGCGGCTGCTATGGTCCGCCGGCGCGGGTGGCAATATCGGGCGTCGCAAGGACGGCCCGGCTGGTGCCTGGCGTCTCACCAAGCGCGGTGTGGTGCTTGCCCGGTCCAAGCAAAACTCCTTTTTTGAACAGGGGTTCATCCCCGCCCCCGGGCTCGACTTGCCTTGTCGAACCGGCCTAACGCATCCGGACTGACGGGAAGCCCCGTCGGCCCGAATTGCTGCGAGCGGGGGTGAAAATTGAAGGCGTTTCAAAGCCTGTTGTTCGTACCCGGCAGCCGTCCCGAGCGGTTTGCCAAGGCGCTTTCCAGCGGCGCGGACATCGTGGTCATCGACCTGGAGGATGCGGTCGGGCCCGCCGACAAGAACACGGCGCGCGCCGCCGCGCTGGCGGGCATGGGCGATCCCCGGCTGGGTCTTCGCATCAACGGCGTGCGGACGCGGCACGGACTGGCGGACCTGCTGGCTATCGGCGATGCGGCGGTCAAACCGCCGTTCGTGATGGTGCCAATGGTCGAGAGCTCCACCGAGCTGGAGATCGTTCGGGCCACGCTGGGCGACATGCCGCTTTTGCCGCTGATCGAGACGGTGCGTGGTCTGCGCCAAGCCGATGCCATCGCCCGCGCGCCGGGCGTCGCCGGCATCATGCTCGGCGGCGCCGATCTCGCCGGCGAGCTAGGCGTGGAGATGAGCTGGGACGCGCTTTATGCCGCGCGCTCGGCAATCGTCATGGCTTGCGCGGCGGCGCGCATCGCCAGCGTCGACGTGCCGTATCTGGACCTCGACTGTCTTGAAGGGCTTGCCGCCGACGTCGCGCGCGTCAAGGCGATGGGGTTCACCGCCAAATCGGTCGTTCATCCCAAGCATGTGCCGGTGGTGCATCAGGTGATGCGCCCGACCGCCGGGGAGATCGCCGAGGCGCGCGAGGCCGAGACGGCTTACGCCGCGGCGGGCCAAAGCGCCGTGCGCTGGAACGGCCGGATGCTCGAAGCGCCGGTCATGGCGCGCTACCGCCGGATTTTGGACCTAGAGAATCTGCATGCGTGACGGCGTGATCGAGATCGCCCCCGGCCGGTTCCGCGAGGTGCAGGGCCGGTACTATGAGGACTTCGAGGTCGGCCATGTCTACGAGCATCGGCCTGGGCGGACGATCACCGACGCCGACAATGTCTGGTTCACGCTGTTGACAATGAATACGCACCCGCTGCATTTCGACCATGAATTCGCGAAGAAAACGGAGTTTGGCAAACCACTGGTCGTCAGCCCCTTCACCATCGCGCTGATGACCGGGATGAGCGTGTCCGACACCAGCGCCAAGGCGATCGCCAATCTCGGCTGGGACGAGGTGCGGATGACGCATCCCTTGTTCGTCGGCGACACGCTTTATTGCGAGAGTGAGGTGCTCGAAAAGCGCGACAGCAAGAGCCGGCCGGACCAGGGCATCGTCACCTTCAAGAGCGTGGGCCGGAACCAGGACGGCAAGGTCGTCGGCCATTACAAGCGTACCGTGCTGGTGTGGAAGCGCGGGCACGGCCACGCCGATGACTGAGCCCTCCACCGCCCGCCCGGCGATGGACGCTGACGAAGAAGCCGCATTGCTCGATTCGATCGACCGCTGGGTGCAAAAGGATGTGCGCCCGGTCGTAATGCGCCACGATCACGAGGACATCTGGCCCGCGGAACTCGTCGCCCAGATGGCCGAAATGGGGTTGTTCGGCGCCACGATCGGGCAGGATTATGGCGGACTTGGCCTCCCCGCCACGACCTATGCCAAGATCGTCGCACACATTGCCTCTTACTGGATGGCGATTACGGGCATCTTCAACTCGCATTTGATCATGGCCGCGGCGGTCGAACGCTACGGCACCGACGATCAGAAACGGCAATGGCTGCCCAAATTCGCCAGCGGCGAAATTCGCGGCGGTCTTGCCCTGACCGAGCCCAATGCGGGCACCGACCTGCAGGCGATCCGCATGACCGCGGTCCGCGATGGCGACGATTATGTCGTCAACGGCACCAAGACGTGGATTTCGAACGGTGTCGAAGGGTCGTGCTTCGCTTTGCTCGTGAAGACCGATCCCAAGGCCAGCCCGCGGTACAAGGGCATGAGCCTGCTGATCGCGCCAAAGGGCTCGGGATTCACCACTGGCAAGAAGTTGGAGAAGTTGGGGTATAAAGGCATCGACAGCGCCGAATTGCTGTTCGAGGATTACCGCGTGCCCGCCGCCAATCTGATCGGCGGCGTCGAGGGGCAGGGCTTCCTCCAGACGACCGGCGGCCTGGAACTGGGCCGCATCAACGTCGCCGCGCGGGGGGTCGGTCTGGCCGAGGGTTCGCTGCGCCTTGCCACCGAATATGCCCAATTGCGTGAAACGATGGGCAAGAAGATCGCCGACCATCAGGCGATCCAGCTCTACCT
Organism: uncultured Sphingomonadaceae bacterium; assembly: GCA_964246315.1. Lineage (GTDB taxonomy): Bacteria > Pseudomonadota > Alphaproteobacteria > Sphingomonadales > Sphingomonadaceae > Sphingomonas_O. The sequence goes on from CAXTPT010000001.1 coordinate 14,083, forward strand.
TGGGGAGATGGTCACGCGGGCGCGGGCGGCGTGGCTGCTGACCTTCGACGCGGCGGCGGCTTATGACCGTGGTGATCGCTGCGACATGGAAGCCGGGATGGCCAAATATTTTGCGTCCGAAGCAGCGGTCAAGAATAGCGAGACCGCGCTGCGCATCCATGGCGGCTACGGTTATTCGAAGGAATATGAGATCGAACGTTATTACCGCGATTCGATCTTCATGTGCATCGGCGAAGGGACCAACGAAATGCAGCGGATGATCGTCGCCAAGCAATGGCTGAAGGCACACACGATTTGAACGGTTCCTGCCGGCACGCATAGTCTCACGATGGCGCGCATGATCTGGCGCCGGCGCTCAGGTTTGATAACGCATCTTACGCCGGATTTGGCAGGCAGTGATCTCGCGCCGACTTGGTGTTAGCCACACGGCCGATGCGACCGACGATCCGCGATGTGGCCGACGCTGCCGGCGTTTCGATCAAGACGGTGTCGCGCGTGCTCAACAGCGAACGCTATGTGCGTGGTGACACGCGGATCAAGGTGCAGGCGGCAGTCGCGCAACTCGGTTTTCATCCGAGCGTCGCGGCGCGCTCGCTGGGCGGCAAGCGCAGTTTTCAGATCGGCTTCATCTGTGACAATCCGAACCCGTTCTACACCTATGAGGTCCAGCGCGGCCTGCGTGACCGCTTGGCGCCCGAGGGCGTGCGCCTCCTCGCGCAACCCTATGACCGCGACGATGCGGCTCTGGCCGGGCAAGTCCATGCGCTGATCAACGCCACGCATGTCGATGGCATCGTCCTGACCCCGCCTGTGTCGGACCGCACCGACGTGCTGGATTTGCTGGCCGCGCGCGGCGTTCGTTTCGTCCGCATCCAGCCGGGCGACGATCGTTCGATCGCCCCTTCGGTGTCGATCGACAATGTTGGCGCGGCGCGCGCCATGACCGATCATTTGCTGACGCGGGGGCATCGGCGTATCGGCTTCATCGGTGGGCCGGACGGCTTTGCCGTCAGCGGCGAACGGCTGGCGGGTTACCGCCTGGCGCTGGCTGCGGCGGATATCGCGTTCGACAAGGCGCTGGTAGTTGCGGGTGATTTCAGCTTTGCCGCGGGGAGTGCCGGGGCGGCAGCGTTGATCGAGGCGAAGGCGAGCGCGGTTTTCGCGGCCAATGACGCGATGGCTGCGGGCGTGCTGGCGGAGGCGCATCGCCGGGGCCTCAGGCTGCCCGAGCAGCTCTCGGTGTGCGGCTTTGACGACAGCGAACTCGCATCCGGCGTCTGGCCCCCGCTGACCACGGTCCGGCAGCCATTGCGCGCCATCGGCTGGCAAGCCGCCGACCTGGTGTTGGCTGAGGAGGCAAACGATCCGCACCGCGTCCTGCCCTTCACCATCGTCCAGCGGGCGTCCACGGCGCAGCATGAGTCCTAGGCAAAGTCTGCCGCGCATGACAGTTTCGAACAAATTGACGGAGGCTGGGATTGTCACAGGCGAAAGGCGGGGCGCGTTGGACCATCGTTGCGATGGTCTTCTTCGCAGTGATGCTGAATTATGTCGATCGCCAGATCCTGGCCTTGCTGAAACCAACGCTCGAAGCCGAATTTCATTGGTCCGATCGCGATTATGCCAACATGCTGTCGGCGTTTCAGGTGGCGGCAGCATTCGCGTTTCTCGGGACGGGCTGGCTGCTCGACCGGATCGGCCTGCGGATCGGCTTTGCTTTGGGAGTCGGATTGTGGAGCCTGGCGGGCATGGCTCACGCCTTCGCAACGACGGTTGCAGGCTTTATCGGTACGCGCGTCGTACTGGGAGCGGCCGAATCGATCGGCACGCCTGCCGCCGTCAAATCCGCCGCCACTTATTTCACCCAGAAAGAACGCTCGGTCGCGCTCGGTATCGGCAATACGGCCCCCAACATCGGCGCTATCGTCACGCCGCTGGTGATTCCAGCGATTGCGGTGGCATTCGGCTGGCAGGCGGCGTTTCTCCTTGCCGGGGGATTGGGCCTGGTCTGGGTCGTCGCCTGGCTTTTCATCCGCGTGCCGCCGGTCGATCAGGATGACGCCGTCCCGGCCCCGGTCCGATGGCTGGACCTGGTACGGCGGCGGGAGACGGCGGCGATCGCCATCGCCAAGGTGCTGTCCGACCAGGTATGGTTTTTCATGCTCGCCTGGCTCCCCGATCTGTTCCATCGCATGTTTGGATTGCCGCAAGGGACTGTCGGGTTGCCGGTGGCGCTCGCTTACACCATGGCCGCCGCGGGAGCGATTAGCGGCGGCTGGCTGCCCACCCGGCTGATGGCCCGAGGCTGGAGCGTCAATCGCGCGCGCAAGACCACATTGTTGATCTATGCGTTGCTGATCCTGCCAGTCACCCTAGTGATGTGGACCAGCAACGCCTGGGCGGCGGCGCTGCTGCTCGGGCTCGGGCTGTTCGCCCACCAAGGCTTTTCAACCAATGTGTTCGCGTTCGCGACCGACGTCGTTCCGGCACGCCAGGTCGGATCGACGATCGGCGTCGCCGCTTTTTGCGGAAATCTGTGGTCGATCGTCCTGATCCAGCTTGCCGCCGTGTCGCTGGCGCACGGCTGGGGCTATGGCCCGTTGCTCGCGATCTGCTCGGTATCGTACCTCGCCGCGCTGGGCCTGGTTCAGTTGCTCGTGCCGACGATCGAAGCGGTCGGCGAGGACGGCGCGAGGCCGCCCGTCGCCTTTCACTAACCGTCAGAAATTCACGCGGCCCGTGACGCCGAAATAGCGGTCGGCTTCGCGGGGGATCAGGTAGCGGAAGCTGGTCGACCCTGTGCCGGCGACCCCAGCCGACAGCGGTCCGCCGTCGGATATGGCCGCAGCGAAATGCGTGTCGAACAGGTTCTTGACCGTGAAGGCGATCCGGAACCTGTCGTCCTCCCCGACTAGCGCTGCCGACAGATCGACCAGCCCGTAAGCCTTGATCCTGCTGGCCTCGCGCCCGATGGGGTTGGCGATCAACAGCGACAGCTGCGACGATTGATAAGACGCCGTGGTGCCGAGTTCGATATCGGCGAAGCCGCCGGTTCGGATCGTGTAGCTTGCCGCCGCCGACGCCTTCCATTTGGGCGCGAAGGGCAGCTGCGTGCCGTCCGGCACCTGATCGGTCGCGGGGGCGCCAGGCGGCAGTCTGAAACGATCCACCTTGGCGTCGGTATAGGCTAGCCCGCCCGACAGATTGAAGTCGGGCGACGGCCGCACGATTGCGTCGAGTTCAAAGCCGCGCGTCGAGATCGTGCCCGCGTTGGAGAAGCGCGTGACCCGCTGGCCGAGTACGAAGTCCGGATTGTTGGCCTGGAAATTCTTGTACTTGGCGTAAAAGCCCGCGAGGTTGAGGATGACGCGCCCGTTAAGGAAGGTCGTCTTGATCCCTCCTTCGTAACTGTCTGCCGTTTCCTTTGCCAATGGCGGCGTGCCATTGGCGTTGAGGTTGAAGAAGATGTTCAGCCCCGGCCCCTTATAGCCGCGCGAATAGGTTGCATAGGTCATCACTTCGTCGGTGACGTCGAATTGCACACCGGCCTTGCCGGACAGGTTCTGCGCCGTCGCCTTCTGCCGGAAGGGAACGCCGTTCGACGCCAGCACCGCGGCGTTCTGCGCATTGGCAGGCGTCGCGCCCAGTGCGAGCTGACGGATATATTCGTCATAGACGCCCTGATCGAACACCGCATTCGACGCGCCGGGCACGGGGGTGCGGCGGATATGATAGCCATCGACCTGGTCGGCGGTGTAGCGCAGCCCCGCGAGCACGCGGAACCGGTCGCTAACATTCACCGTCGCCTGGCCAAACGCTGCCATATTGGTGAACACGCTGCCGAAATTGGCGATGCCGATTGGAAAGGTCAGCGTCGAAGCGCCGGGCGCCGTCGAGCAGGGCGTCAGCGGCCCCGTTGCCGGCAAGGTCGACGCCGAGCACGCGATGTTGCTCCGCGTGAACATGCGGTCGCTTTTCGCGCGCGAATAATAGAGGCCCGCGACATATTCGATGAATTGATTGCTCGGCGAGGTCAGTCGCAATTCCTGGCTGAACGTATTGGCTGTCTGCGGCCCGAAATCGTGGCTCTGCGCGACGCCGACATAAGGCCGGTCGAGGAAGTCGCCGTCGCGGATCTCGTTGCTGTCATATTTGCGATAGGCGGTGATCGACGTGACGGTCGGGCCGTCCAGCTCGATATCGGCCTGGAACGATGCGCCCCACGCCTTCTCGAGCCCCTGGGTCAGCAGGTTCTGGCGCACCCGCCGCGTGTCATCGCCGACGACCGGAGGCAAAGCCACCGCGGCGCGGTCGAGGAACGGCTGATAGACCGTGCCGTCGGCATTGAGCGCCGGCCGGGCGATGACTTCGGCGCAGCAATCGTCGTTCGACTTGCGGTAATCGCCGATCAGGGTGAGCGTGACGGTGTCGCTCGGCTTGCCGACGATCACGGCGCGGACGCCGTAACGCTCATAGCCGTTGACGCGTCGGTTGAGCGCCTCATTGTAGATATTGCCGTCCCAGTCGGAATAGAACCCCGTCACGCGCGCCGCCAGCCCCTCGCTAAAGGGTATGTCCACCGCGCCGCGCACGCGGTATTCGCGGCCATTGCCGAACGCATAGCCGCCTTCGACATAGCCGCCAAAGTCGTTGCCGGGCCGCTTGCTGACGATATTCACCACGCCCGCGCTGGCGTTCTTGCCGAACAGCGTGCCCTGCGGCCCGCGCAGCACTTCGATACGGTCGATGTCGACCAGGTCGCTGAACGCCTCGCCCGACCGGCTGAGCACGACCCCATCGAGCACGGTGCCGACCGATGGTTCGCCGCCAATCGAAAAGGTCGTCGTGCCAATCCCACGCAGATAAAGCGACTGGTTGAGCGCGAGGCCCGATTTGCGGAAATTGAGCGACGGCACGAGATATTGCGCGTTCTCGATATTGACCCCGCCCTGTTGCTCGATCTGCCGGCCGCTGATCACCGACACCGCAACCGGCACGTCCTGGATGTTCTGCACGCGCTTCTGCGCCGTGACGATGATATCCGCCGGCGCGTCGTTCACGGCCACCGGCCCGGCGTCCTGCGCCCAGGCCGGCGCCGCGCCAAATGCGATCGCGGCGACGCCCGCCAGCATGTTCATCCTGGTCATATCATTCCCCTTAAAATCCCAATTCGTTCATCGTCACGACACGCTTGTCACGCGCGCTGAGTTCGGCCGCGGCGCCCATCGCCACCGCTGCAAGGCCGTCACGCGCGGTGACCTCTACCGGTCCTCCCGCCGCCACCGCCTCAAAGAATTTCTGGTGCTGATAGAAGGTCGCCCCATGGTGATGCCCGGCGGCGAGGGCGGCCGGGTCCACGTCGACGCGGCTGCGTTCGACCGCCTTGGGCTGCATAAAACCGGTGCGCGGGCTATAGACGATCTCGCCCGAAGGGATGGAAACCTCCAGCCGCGCCCGATCCCCCACCGCGACGATCTCTTCCTGCTGCTCGGCGCCCTCGGCGAACATCGACAGCTCGAGCATGGCGCGCGCGCCGTTGGCGAAGTCCACCGTCGTGAAGCTGTTGTCGATGATGTCGGGGGTGCGGCCGTCATAGCGCTCGTCCCGGTGGTTCACGTCCATCGCTCCGGAACAATAGACGCGCACCGGCTCGGACTCGATGATCAGCCGCATCAGGTCGAAAAAATGACAGCATTTTTCGACCATCGTGCCGCCGGTGTTTTCTGAAAACCGGTTCCAGTCGCCGACTTTCGGCAGAAACGGAAAGCGATGCTCGCGAATCGACAGCATCCGCAGCGGACCCGCGCGCCCGGCATGCACTTGCGTCACGAACGCGGTGACGGGGGGCATGTAGCGATATTCCATCGCGGTCCAGAACAGGCCGGGGCTTTGCGCGGCCCGCTCGACGATCCAGCGCGCATCGCCGATCGTCGTCGCGAGCGGCTTTTCACACAGGATGTGGAGCCCCGCGTCGAACAAGGGTTCGAGCACTCGGCGATGGGTGAAATTGGGCGACGCGATGATGACGGCATCGACCAGGCCGCTCGCGGCGAGCGTCGCAGCATCGGCAAAGGCCTGCACTCCGGCGGCCCGTTCTCCCAGCGCCGCTTTAGCCCAGCCAAGCGAGGTCTCGACCGGGTCGGCGATGGCGGTCACGACCGTCCCCGGCGTGATCGCCAGATTCTGCAAATGCTCGACACCCATCATGCCCGTGCCGACCAAACCGTAACGGACTTGCTCTCCCAAGCCTCTTGCCCTTATTTATGACAACGATGTCTGATTTCCAGCTTACACCCGAACTCCGTCCGCTCGGCAAGAGCGGATTGATGGTCGGGCCGATCGCCTGGGGCATGTGGCGCTTCGGCAACGTTTCGGCGGCGGAGGGCCATGCGCTGGTCGAAGCCGCGCTCGACGCCGGCATCAACCTGCTCGATACCGCCGATATTTACGGCTTTGACGGGCAGAACGGGTTCGGCGACGCCGAGGCGTTGCTCGGCCGCGTCTTGGCCGAAACGCCTTCGCTGCGCGACCGCATGGTCCTCGCCACCAAGGGTGGCGTCGCGCCGCCGGTGCCCTATGATCAAAGCCGGCCGTACATGATGACCGCGCTGGACAATTCGTTGCGGCGGCTCGGTACCGATCGCATCGATCTCTATCAGGTCCACCGTCCCGATATCCTGACCCATCCGCAGGAATTGGCCCAGACGCTCGACGCGATGGTCGCCAGCGGCAAGGTGCGCGCGGTCGGCATTTCGAACTTCACACTGTCGCATACCCGCGCGCTCGTCCATTTCATGTCCTCGCCGCTCATCAGCATCCAACCCGAATTCTCACCGCTGCATCTTGATCCGCTGCTCGACGGGACGTTTGACGAGGCGATGGTCAACGATGTCGCTCTGCTCGCCTGGTCGCCGCTGGGCGGCGGCCGGATCGGCAATCCCGGCAGCGACCGAGAGATTGCGGTAGCCGCCGCCCTCGATACGGTCGCGCATCGTTTCGGCGTCAGCCGCGCCGCCGCCGCCTATAGCTGGATCATGACGCACCCGGCGCGGGTCATTCCGATCATTGGGTCACAGCGGGTCGAGCGGATCGCCGAAGCGGCGGCTGCCTATCAGGTACGGTGGACGCGGCAGGACTGGTACGCGGTGCTCGTCGCCGCGCGGGGAGAACGCCTGCCGTGACCGGTCGGCAATGCGAGATCGCCTGGTTTTCGGCCCTATGCGACGACGATTACGAATTTCTCGGCGTGCCCGATCCGCAATTGCAATCGAGCTGGGAGCATTGCCGCCAGATCGTGCTGCGCGCCGAAGAAGGTGGGTTCGACAACATCCTGCTTCCCTCGGGATATCAGCTGGGGCTGGACACCACCGTCTTTGCCGCGGCGATCGCGCCGTATCTGCAGCGGATCAAGCTGCTCTGGGCGACGCGGATCGGCGAGGACTGGCCGCCCCAACTGGCACGCCGCATCGCGACGCTCGACCGGATCCTCGGGCCCGCCGCCGACGGCACCGGCGGCCGCCTCAACGTCAACATCATCTCATCCGACATGCCCGGCCAAACCCTTCCCGGCGGCCCGCGCTATGCCCGCGCGACCGAGGTGATGAAGATCGTTCACCAATTGCTCAATGGCGAGCATGTTAGCCATCACGGCGAATTCTACCAATTCGACATCGATCCCCCACGGATCACGACCCTCTCCGGCAGATGCCCGCCCTTTTACTTCGGCGGGCTCAGCCACGAGGCCCGCGAATGCGCCGCCGAGGCTTGCGACGTCTATTTGATGTGGCCCGACACGATCGACCAGGTGCGTGAAACGATCGCCGACATGCGCGCACGCGCCGCGCGGTTCGGCCGCGACTTGAAGTTCGGCTACCGCGTCCACGTCATCGTCCGTGAAACGGAGGCCGAGGCGCGCGCCTATGCCGACCGCCTGCTTTCCAAGCTGGACGACCAGGCCGGCCGCGCCATCCGCGAAAAGTCGCTCGATGCCCGGAATTACGGCGTGCAGCGCCAGGCCGAACTGCGCGGCGCGGCGGACGGGGACGGCTTTGTCGAGGACAATCTGTGGACCGGGATCGGCCGCGCGCGTTCGGGTTGTGGCGCGGCGATCGTCGGCACGCCGGACCAGGTGCTCGCCAAGCTGCGCGCCTATCAGGCCGAAGGCATTGAGGCGTTCATCCTGTCCGGCTATCCACACGTCAACGAGGCCGACATGTTCGCCCGCTATGTCCTGCCTCATATCGATCACGGACCGCTGCGACTGGCCTAGGGGCAGAACCGCTCCGTCCCGCTTCAGCATCGACGGTCTTGGCACTAATTACGGGCAGCGGCGAACCGCAGCGCTACGGCAACGCCTAAGCGCGATTGGCCGAGGCCATCATGTGCGCGCGGCGCACCTCGGCATAGCGGGAAATGGCGCTGGCGAGGCTTGGCATCGGCGGACCCTTTGTCGATCCAAGCGCCGAAAACGGCGGTCGTTTCGCCGGATGAGTTTCGGAAAAATCGCTTTCAACCAGCCTCTCTGGCAAGTCGACCTCGCGCGCGATCATGCGGGCAAACGCGTCCCAGCTCACCGACTGGCCATTGGACAGATGCCAGATGCCGGCCTCGCCATCGATGACCAGGTCGAGCACCGCATTCGCCAGATCCGGGACATAGGTAGGTCTGACGACCTGTGCAGCCGCTGCGCGGAATGGCTGGCCCGCCGCCAGCGTCCTTTCGACCGACCGTGCGAAATTATGCTCGTCAAAGGGTGAAAAGAACGCAGCCGTCCGGATGATCAGCGTGCCGGGGAAGCGGGCCCGAAAGCCAGCCTCCATTGCCGCCTTGGACCGGCCGTACGCATTGAGCGGCTGGGGCGCATCGCTTTCCGACCAGGGCGTGTCCCGCTCCCCGCCGAAGACCAGATCGCTCGAGAACTGGACGGTGCGGATGCCGCGCTGCTCTGCCGCCGCGGCCAAGCGCAGCGGCCCAATCGCGTTCGCGCGAAAGCAGGAAGCCTCTTCGGTTTCAGCGTCGTCCACGCGAACCCAGCCGGCCGCGTTGATGATGATGGAGGGGGCATGAGCGTCAAGTGCGCCGGCGATGCTGGCGTCGTCGTCGAGATCAAGCTGGTCGCGGCTCGTCAGGATGCAGCGAAGACCGCGCAACCTGCACGCGCCGGCGAGAGCGCGCCCCAGCGTGCCGGTCGCGCCGGTGATGAGCATGGGCCGGCCGGCCACCTCGCGCTCGGCGGCGATCGAATGGTCATGGCGGCGAACAATCCTGTGCCACCAGCCTGTGTCGGAACATATAGCTTCGTTGGCCGGCGTCGCGCCTTGCACCAGTTCTAAAACGAGTTTGCCGAGCGCCGTGAGCCGCGGCTTCGGGCCGCTGATATCGAACGCGCCCGGCTCGTAGCGTCCGGACGATTTGGTCACCAGGCTATCCCAGTCGAGCGCGCCGAGCAGCGCCCAGACGGTGATTGCGCGGACATCGATCCCGTCATTGGCTAGCCGATTGCAGGTTGCCGTGGCGTGAAAGAGCCAACGCAGTTGCTCTTCGCGCGTGCATGACAAATGGCATTCGGTGACGGCGATCGGCAGGCCATAGCGCGCCCAGCAATCCGTTATCGCGACATCCAGGCCATCGACGGTCTGCGGCATCTCACGTGCCGCGACGCCGTCGCGGTAGCCGACGGCATCGACGATGCCGTTGGCGGGATTGTCGTCGAGATAGCGGTCGCTGGTGATATAGTGATTGATGCCAACGACATCCGGGACGCAGGGCGCCGCCGCGGTCGCGGTCAGCCGCGGCTCAAGACCGAGATCGCATAGCCGTTCCCAAAAGCTGTGGCCGGGCGTCACGCGCCCGCACAGCAGATCCCAACCCATCCACCGGCGATCGTTATAATGGTCCGCGACATGTTGCGCGCCGGCGGTCGCATAGGTGCGGCCCAGATCGTCGGTTTGGACCAGTCGCGCCCCGGGAATGATGCGGCGGATTTCCTGCATGGCCATGCGCGTGGCATCGATCTGATTAAGCAGCGCCCGCCAAAACGACGCCTCGTCCCGCGCATGCGGGTACCAATGGCCATAGAGCGCGCTAAAGCGCGCGGTGGTCAGCGGCTCGTTGATCGGGGTCCAGTCCATCACATAGGGGTAGCGCGCCGCCACCGCCCCGGCATATCGGGCAAACTTCGCCGGGAAGTCAGGATCGAGCAGATTTGTATGCGACGGTCCCGAGCCGTGATGCAGCAGGCCGACAATTGGATCGATACCAAGGTCGCGCAGACGCGCCATTTGCGCATCGGGCCAGCGCCAATCCAAAGTGCCGTCCGATGTTTCGGTTCGCTCCCACAGCAGCGGGTAACGCAGCCGCTTCAACCCCAGAGCCGCAAACCTGTTGAGATCGTCGAGCCGATCTTCATGCCCCGTCAGCTTGGTCTGGTCGCGATAGACATCGCCGACCCGGTTCAGCGTGCATTCGTGGCCGCCCCAAATTTCGACGGCCATGATCCCACTCTGCGGCGTGCTTCGGACGCGCTTATTTTGACTTGGGTTCCGCTGGCGCGAGACAACCTACGTTAGTGGCTTTGCACAAATCCTGGGCTAAGCGATGCTTGAGCGGGGGCTCTAGTTTGGAGCACTTCCTGCATGGCCAGTCCGGAATCCGTCCAAAATTTGCCAAATTCGGCCAAGCGCGAGTCGCTGATTTGCTTTTCACATCTTCGCTGGGATTTCGTGAAGCAACGGCCCCAGCATATCATGCTGCGGCTGAGCCGGCGGTTCGATGTGACATTCTTCGAGGAGGCATTGTTCGATGCCGAGCAAAGCTGGCTGGAGATAAGGGAGGTTGACGGCGTCCGCGTTGCTACCCCCCATCTCGCGACGGCCGACGATATCGACCTGACGCTTCGCCGACTGCTCGACGCGCATGTCGCGCGCGACGCGCGGCCGCTGACCCGCTGGTACTACACGCCGATGATGTGGGCGTTCTCCAGTCATTTACGCGCGGTTTCGACGGTTTATGACTGCATGGACGAGCTCGCCAACTTTGCGTTCGCCCCGCCCGAACTTTTGCCCCGCGAACAGGCGCTGCTTGCCGCCGCCGATGTTGTCTTCACCGGCGGGCACAGCCTGTACGAAGCCAAGCGTGCCCGGCACGACGAAATTCATCCATTCCCCTCAAGCGTCGACGTCCCCCATTTTGCCCGGGCGCGGGAGATTGCGAGGAGTTCGACGGATCGTCCGACTCTCGGATTCTATGGCGTGATCGACGAGCGGATGGATTTGGGCCTCATCGCTGACGTGGCACGCGCCCGCCCCAACTGGACGATCGAAATGGTCGGTCCGGTGCTCAAGATCGATGCGGCCGACCTCCCGAACCTGCCCAATATCATTTGGCGCGGCCAGGCTGGATATGACGCGCTGCCCGGATTTCTGGCAGGCTGGGATGTGGCGATCATGCCGTTTGCGATCAACGCCGCGACGCGCTTCATCAGCCCGACTAAGACACCCGAATATCTCGCAGGCGGCTGTCCCGTGGTCTCGACGCCGATCGTTGACGTTGGCCGTCATTACGGGGCGCTGCAGGGCGTGCGCATCGCGGAGAATGCCGCAGCCTTCATCATCGCCACAGAGGATTTGCTCGCGCTGGATGCCGTGGGTCCTTGGCGGGCGGAGGCCGATCACTTGTTGAAGACCATGTCCTGGGAGGCGACGGTCGACAGCATGCTGGCGATCATCGATCGGGTACGCGCGGAGGGCGCCACGCTTTCACGCGCTCGGGCCGAACATTATGATGTCCTCGTCGTCGGCGCTGGTTTCGCCGGCTCGGTAATGGCCGAGCGGCTCGCCGCCGATGCAGGCCTTCGCGTTTTGGTGGTCGACCGGCGCCCGCACATCGCCGGCAACGCTTATGACCGCCTCGATGCCGCTGGAGTCATGATCCATCAATACGGACCGCATATCTTCCATACCAACAGCGATGAGATTTTCGCTTATTTGTCGCGCTTTACCGACTGGCGTCCTTATGAACATCGCGTGCTCGGCTCGGTCGACGGCCAGCTGGTGCCGATCCCGATCAACCGGACGACACTGAACGCCTTGTACGATGCGGGGCTGGAGACAGAGGCCGACGCAACGTCCTTCCTTGCCGCGCGCGCCATGCCGGTCGCCAACATCGAAACATCGGAAGATGTCGTCGTGGGCGCGGTCGGTCGTGAACTGTACGAGAAATTCTTCCGCGGCTATACGCGCAAACAATGGGGGCTGGACCCCTCGCAGCTGGACAAGGCGGTCACGGCCCGCGTGCCGACCCGCACGAACACCGATGACCGGTATTTCACCGATACCCATCAGGTCATGCCCGCAGCAGGGTACACGGCGATGTTCGAACGCATGCTCGCGCATCCGAACATCACCGTGATGCTCGACACCGACTATCGGATGCTCGGCAGCCCGATCACTTACGATCGCATGGTCTATACCGGACCAATCGACGAGTTTTACGAATATCGCTTTGGTAAGCTGCCTTACCGCTCTTTGCGGTTCGAACACGAAACGATCGATGCCGAGCGCTATCAGTCCGTCGCAACGGTCAATTATCCGAGCGAGGACATACCTTATACGCGGATTACAGAGTACAAGCATCTGACCGGACAGGTTCACTCCCAGACGAGCATCACCCGTGAATTTCCGTGCGCGGAGGGGGATCCCTATTATCCCATTCCGCGTCCGGCGAACGCCGCCTTGTACAAGCAGTACCAATCACTCGCCGACGCTGAACAGTCGGTGACTTTTGTCGGCCGTCTGGCAACATACCGCTATTACAATATGGACCAGGTCGTCGGCCAAGCGCTTGTGGCATATCGCCGGCTGGCCAGCGATTTTGCAAAAACGGCCGCGCCGGTCCAGGTGGCGGCGTGAACAGGCAAGGCATCGCGCGATGATGATGGTTGATAGTGAATTGCGTCAGAGCGGGATCCACGGGATCGGCATTTTTTTGACCGAGGCCGTTCCGAAGGGCGGGCTCATATGGCAATTCGATTCGCGGATCGACCGGGTTTACAGCGCCGAGGAAGTCGCGTGCTTGCCCGAACGCAGCCAGGCGTTCTTGCGGGTATATTCAACTTGGCACGAAGGCGTGAAGTTGTGGGTTTTGTGCGGCGACAATGGCCGGCATTTCAACCACGCGGATGAGCCCAACACGATTTCCGACGGGGCGGCCTTCGGGACGGATGTTGCCGCCTTTGACCTGCCGGCGGGCACCGAATTGACTTCGGACTACCGCTCGATCTGCGACGTGGTGCGAGAGAGTGGCGTGGAATTTTAAGGGCCGAAGATGCCCAGGCTGATCGACCGGGCGAGTTCGCCGCCAACGAGCTTGTCCCCGATGTCCTGCCGATAACGCACGTTCGGGATGATCATCTTGCGTACGCGGTCATAGGCTTGGGATTGCGCCTCGCTGATCGTGTCCGCGACGCCCGTCACGACCGACGTCCAACCGTAAACGCCGCTCGTCACCAATTGTCCTTGCGACCGGCCCACTTCGCCGAGATGCACATGCCGGAGATCGTCCGCGTCCAACGCGTCAAGGAGTATCGGCAGGCTGGTCGAGGCTTCGATCTGGTGCCGCGACCAGGGGAAAGGCGGCGTCGTCAGCACCACGCCGACCGACCAGCCGGACGATGTTTCGAACGGTATCTTGTTGAGGCCTGCCAGCCGCGCAAGCAAATCTCCCCAGCTGGTCTGCTGCAACGGCGCAAGGACGGCAAAGCCAGGATAGCCGAACCGGCAGGTGAATTCGAGCGGCCAGATTCCCGCCTCGTTCACGATCGTGTTGAGATTGACATAGCCGACGTGACGATTGTCGCGGAGCAACGGTTCAAACAGCTTGAGCGTGCTGGCAAAGAAAAGGGCGGTGCGATCGAAGGTGGCGACTGTCCCCATTTCGCCGGTAAGTTCCCCCATGTCGCCGGCGAACAGGCGCTTATGCTCCCAATCGAGGCACGCTGGCTCGAGGAAGCGGTCCCCGTCGAAATAGGCGCCGACCCCGACTTCGACCCCTTCGACAAAGTCCATCAGGATGAAATCGGTCCCTGGTTCGATGGGAGAAGCCACAAGCATCGCCGCCACGTCGCGGCCGTCCGGCAATATCCCGACGTAATTGTCATGGCTGGCATGATCGGGTCCGCTGAATTTCAAGACATAACGTGCCGGCCGTGCTTCGATATAGGCTAAGGCTGTGTCCACGGCCGAAAACGGCTGGACGTGCCCGGCAGGGAAGCCGAACCCGGCGAGCAGCGTCTGGGCAAAGGCGCGGTCGTTTTCCAGCCTGTCGCCGAACGCGCTGCCGCCCACGACGCGGTAGCCGTCACGACGCAGCTGATCCTGCTCCGCGCCAAGGCCCTCCGAGACAGCTTCAAAGACAATGACGCCATCGCGCCCGACCCATTCGAGCGCTTGGCGCCAATCGGCCACGCGTTCGACCAGGCCTTCGCCGGTGCCGCAAGCCAGAGCTTCGCTGACCGCCACGCGGACTTCATGACCCTCGGCTATCAACTGCATGTAAAGCGCGAGCAAATCACAGGTTTCGGTGATACCGAGAAAGCGCATCAGCGTTCGCTGAACGTCGCGTAGGATACGGTCAGCTCCTCGCCTGCCATAATGTCCCGCGACGCCGTCATCGCGCAATTTACGTCGGCGCTCACATTCGCGACTTCGCCAGGTGGTGGCTCGTTCAGATACCAGCCGGGGGTCAGCAGGTCGAAGCTCGCCGGACAACCCAACCGGTCATCGCGACCGACGGCGAAGTCGGCGTACAAGGCCCGTTGCTCGGCAGTCATGCCTGCGAAATCAAGCCTCTCGGTATCGATCCAACGGAGTTGGGCGACGTCCGCCGGGAACAACAGCGTCCCGGACGGAATGAACACGATCGCAAAGACGCCGACACCATTGATCCGCGAAACGCCTAGACGGGTAAGCACGCCTTCATGCGGCAATGGTTGGTCCATCGATCAGGAACGCGCGGCAGACAAGCACGGACCCTAACGGGAGCGCCGCTCAAGATAAAGATAGGCCGGATCGAACCCCGCCGCGTCTTCTAAACGTCCGCGATCATGGACCTCGACATGACCCGATCGGAAGGTGAGCAACTTTTGCTCGCGCAAGATGCGAAGCACCCGGTTGATATGGACGGATGTCAAACCAAGGCATTCGGCGAGTTCCTGCTGCGTCAGCGATATCGCGTACCCCTCGGCTTCGGCGAGCCCGACGATCTGCAGCCGGTGATGCAGTTCGCAAAAGAGGTGAGCCGTGCGCTCGAGCGCGCTCCGGCGCCCGAGCGACAATTCCCATTCGCGGTGCATGGCCGCGTCCAGATTGGTCGAAAACCACAACAGGCGCGTCAGATGCGGATTGCTTTCGGTGATGGCACGCAGCCCGGAATGCGACGCTGTCGCCACCTTGCATGGCGTCAGTGCCATGACCGAATGATCGAGTTTTTTCAGCGTCAGACTGTGCAGGTCGACAAAATCGCCAGGCACGTGGATCGCGGAAATCTGCCGTCCGCCGTTTGCTAGATCCTTGAATCGGCAAACGATCCCTTCCAGCAGCAACGTCGATTGCTGGAGGAGCACGCCCTCGTGGATGAAAACCGCCCCCGAGGCGATGTCGTGCGTTCCGTCGACCACGCCTGTCAGAGCTTCGATCTCTCGCTTGTTCACCGTGTCGCGCGCTTGCAGCTTCAGTATCAGTTTTTCGATCACGTCTGGGCGACTACCGAAGTTTTTGAAGGCTGTCCCGCGTTTATAACCGCTTTATCGCCAAGCGTTTCGCGACCGTCGCCCGATTAAATTGTGCAGCGCAGCATCGAACATTGCCGGCGCGCGTTACGGAATTGCCCAGAACGGGTCACGGAAAGAATTCATGGCCGGTTTGCAAGAGACACTTACTCGATTGGCGATGATAACGCGCCATGGGTCGAAAATATCGGGCCACGGGCGTTTGCAGCCCTTCCAAGGCTTTGGCGAAAATCCGGGGCAATTGCTTGCCAAGGCCCATGTCCCAGCTGACCTGAGCGCGAAATCGCCGCTGGTGGTCGTCTTGCATGGATGTACGCAAACCGCGGAGGCTTATGACCAGGGCGCTGGATGGTCCGAACTGGCGGACGAATTGAGGTTTGCCGTCCTTTATCCGAAACAGCAGCGAGCGAATAATCCCAACCTGTGCTTCAACTGGTTTCAGCCCGATGACATTGGCCGCGGCCAGGGCGAGGCGGCGTCGATCCGCGCGATGATCCATACCTTGGTCAGCACTTACGATCTTGATACGAACCGCATATTCGTCACGGGCCTATCCGCCGGGGGCGCGATGACCGCCGCACTCCTCGCGGCCTATCCCGAGATCTTTGCCGGTGGCGCCATCATTGGCGGGCTGCCGACCGGCGCAGCCGCCTCGGTAGCCGAGGCGCTCCGGCAGATGCGGCACCCCACCAAGACGGCCGCCGGAACAGTCCGTGCGGCATCAAAATTCAAGGGGCCGGGACCGACGGTTTCAATTTGGCACGGCGATGCCGACCCTATTGTCGTTCCGGCAAATGCCGGTGAGCTCGCCGAGCAATGGCGCGACTTTCACGATGCGCGTGCCGAAGGCGTTAGCGAATATGTGGACGGACATCGGCGCACGGTTTGGCATGATGCGCACGGACGTGCCGTCGTGGAGCGGTTCGTGATCGACGGCATGGGCCATGGCGTGCCGTTGACGACGCGTGGCGCAGACCGCCTCGGTCTGCCTGGCGCGTATATGCTCGATGTGGGCATATCGTCGACGCGGCACATCGCCCGTTTCTGGAATTTGGACGACGGGACTCGCCGGACGGCGCCGGTCGACAAGCCAGTCTCGCGCACGGAACAGCGGCCATCGGCGCCGGCCGGTTCTGCGATACGGAAGGGTCCGGGCGACGTGATCGAAAACGCGCTTAGGGCAGCCGGTCTGATGCGCTGATCGCCGGATGATTGCCCGGACTGCCGCGCAATTTCGCGGTCGCCAAGCCGGGCGGAGGAAATAGGTTCCGCAGGAATCGAAACAACCTTCGCCGCTCTGCGTGTCCACGCAGCGTCAATCGGATCGAATATTCGTTCCGAAGGTTTTCCCTCAATCTCCGGCCGAGTGATCGGGCGCTGGAGGCTGGAAGTGTCGGAGCTTTCGCCCATGCCTCCGGAGCACAGTTGATTATGGCCCTGTTCTTTTTTCATACGCAAACAGAGAAACGCAACACGGATAATGAAGGGACTGAGTTGCCCAGCCGGCGCGAAGCGCGCCGCCAGGCGATTCAGACCTGCGGCGAGATGATGCGTGATTGTCCCGAAGGCTTTTGGGGATCAAGACCGTGGAACGTGACCGTCACGGACGCGACCGGATTGATTCTCTGGGAGATTTTCATGGATGGCGTGTCGTCAGCCGCGGATCCGGACGTTGCGTAAGCAAGCGACGCGGGCGATCTGACATCGCATAAAGTTGCGACCGTCGCCGATTGCCGCGAACGGGGCGGGCGGTACGGCGGTTGCGGTCAGGGAGCATCTGGCCACAAGCCGGACCCGTGCCGCGACTATTGCTGCAAGCGCTGGCGAGCCCGCCACCGGCTGGTGACGGGCTTTCAGGATCAGGCGTTTTCCGCGTGCAGGTTGACGCTCGTTTCGGCGAGCTTGGTCATATACTCGTCGCCGCCATAAATTTCCTTGGTGGCGTCGCGCAACATCTTGTTGTCCGACTTGAGGCCAAGTGCGGCCGCATAAGCCGCCGCGGTGCCGAAGCCCGCGATGCCATAATGCGTCATCCGCTGATACTGGGCGATGATGATCACGTCGAGCAGCGGACCCTTGTCCGGCCCTTCCTCGATTACGTGCTTGGTGGCTTCGGTCACCAGGCCTTCCATGCCCTTGCAATGCTCTTTCGAGACCTTTTCGTCATGGGCGGCGATGAGCTCCTTGAGCACGGCGGTATGCTTGTCGATGCCGGCCTGAGAATTGACGAGCATGTCCTTCAGCGCCGCATCGCTGGCCTTGCTCGTGATCTTCTTCAAGACCTTCTTCATCTGGTCGTTGGCGGACCAGAGATCCTTCAATTCGTCGGTATAAATCTCGGTAAGGTCTTCGGGCGTCGACATGATCGTTCCTTCAATTGGGGGAATTCACCGGCTCACGGTCGATAATCGTCGACGGCGAAGTCTGAGCTCAACGCCGGGCTGGGCAAACCGGGCCCAACCGGACCATCCCGAACCTCAGGCAACGACGCCTGGCGGCACAGCAAATTCAAAGCGGCGTGAATCGACCACGATGCGGCGCAGCCCGGTGTTCAGGGAGTTCCATCAAAACGCATCGCAGGGGCGGGCACCAGTTCAAAGTCAGATCGAAGGCGAAATGCGCCACTCCTCGATGCTCGCCTCGGTATCCGGTCGCCGCGTTTCGACGCGACTGCTGGCAATCGTCAATGTGGTATAGGCAGCGACATCCTTGGTCACCCAGACATTGCCGCCGAGTACCGCGCCCTTGCCCACCGTCACGCGGCCCAGCACCGTCGCTCCCGCATAAATCACCACATCGTCCTCGATGATCGGATGACGCGCTTTGTCCGCTTGCACGATGCCATGCGCATCATTTGCCAGGCTTTTGGCGCCAAGGGTGACGGCCTGATAAAGCCGCACATTGTCGCCGATGACCGCCGTCTCGCCGATCACCACCCCCGTGCCGTGGTCGATGAAAAAGCGCCGCCCGATGGTCGCGCCCGGATGGATATCGATGCCGGTGCGCGAATGAGCGATTTCTGCGATGACCCGTGCGACCAACGATGCGCCAAGGCCGAACAATTCATGCGCCAGGCGATGATGAATGACCGCGATCAGACAGGGATAGCAGAGCAGCACCTCATCGACGCTGCGCGCTGCCGGATCGCCATCATAGGCGGCCTCGACATCGGTATCGAGCAGCTCTCTCAGCGCAGGCAGGCGCTCGGCAAACTTTCGGACGATCCGTTCGGCGGTGTGGTCCGCGGCTGCGAGCCTGTCGCCCGCAAGCGAGTAATAGAGTTCCAGCCGAACCTGCGCCGCGAGCTGCGATAAAGCGGACTCAAGTGTCGCTTCTACATAATTGTTCTCCGCAGCGCTGGTCACCTCGGGCGGTCCCAGGCGCAGTGGAAACAGGGCGGCGGCGATCAACCCGATGATGCGGTCGAGCGAGCGCCGCGACGGGAATCCTTGCGTGCCATATTCGGCATGTCGTTCGTGCCGTTCGCGCCATTTCTTGCGTGCTTCGTGCAGCCCGGAGATAACCGCGGTGGTGCCCCACGGCTCGTGCTGCCGCTCATCGGATTTTGGCTCGGTCATCGTTGCTCCACGCCGCCGTCTAGCCAGAGCATGTTCGCCGCTGCCAGCAGCCAAATCTTGGGGCTACGCAGCCTGGGCTATCGACGAAGCCGCGCTGGCGGGGCTCCGGTGGCAGCGATTACCTGCGAGAATGCCCCAAGTGCGCGACCCACGCAAATGACCCGACCGGTGATATCGGCAGATGCCGGTTGGGACACGACCCTGCTGCTAGCCCTTAACAAGCGTTTCTTGGCCGGCGAGGTCTTACCATCGATGCCTGGCCACCCCCCCGCGTGAGGCGGTGCAACCGGCATGACCGAATTTACCGTCCGTCGGCCAGGCATACCCTGTCGGTTTCGAAATGCAGCGGCGTCGTCAGCAGAGCGCGGAAGGTGTTGTAACCGCCCGTTCCCGGCAAGAAGGCGTGAAAGAACAGCTGCGGACCACCATCGAGGCCAGGGGCGACCGAGGCGTGCCCCGGTGCCCACCATTCGGAGGTTGTTTTCAGCAGCGGTTCGGTCTGCTTGACATAGGGCCCCAGCGGATGATCGGCGGCGGCGACGCCGATGCCATAAGCCGGCGTGCCGAAATCGTTGCCGGCGTAGAACAGCCAATAGCGATCCTGCTGGCGCGTAACCCAAGGTCCCTCAATGAGATGACCTTCCCAATCCAAATCGTTGACGAGGATCAATTTGTCTTCGCCGATCAAACGGCCTTCGGCCGACAGCCGCTGGGCGTGGATCGGCGTGGTCATCGCGTCGACGATCAATGCCGCCTCGGGTTCCGCGGCCAGCAACTCCTTAACTCGATCCCAATTGTCCAGCACCGCGTCGATCAGCGGCGCCATCAGGAAGAAACGCTCCATCGGCCGGCGGGTATTGGCCCAAGGCTGGATCGCAGCGGCAAAGCTCGCGCTGCGGCGGTCGGTCTCGCTGGCGAACAGGCGCTCGATCAGCTCCGGGCGGCGGCGCAGCAAACCGGCGAGCGGCCGCGGCCAGATGCCATTCGTGTCACGTTTCCAAAAGAGGTACAGGTCGTCATTCGCGTCGATGAAAATGTGGGAATCGATCACGCCGCCGGCCAGCAGCGGACGGCCGGGCTCGTCCGGAAGATCGGTCGTGTTGACGGCATAGCCGCTCAGCAGCGGTTCGCCCAGATCGGTCCAGGGACCGGTCGGATGCGGCGCCTTGGCCAGGCCGATCGCTAAGGCGTTGGACTGCTGGCGCGCGGTATAGACGAGCCAGTATTCGTCACCGACGCGCGCCATTTCCGGAGCCCAGAAATCGCCGACCGATCGCCCTTGCGCGGTCCATGCGGGCGCGCTGCCTTCGGGAAACACGAAGCCCTGGTGCGTCCAGCTCTGCAGGTCGTCGGAGTGCAGGATGGGAAAGGCATCGGGCGCGTCGTTGGACGTCGCGGTCAGATAATAGCCCTGTTCGGTCTTCAGGACGGCGGGGTCGCCATAGCCCGCCGTCGTCAGTTCGCTGAGATTGTCGACGATCAACGGACGCCAGCTGGCCGATGGTTGAGCGGGGGCGGATGGCGTGATCTTGTGCGTGGGATTGCGCGTGCCGAAGTCCGCGGCAAGCGCGTTGAAGAAGTCGAGATAGTCGGGCCGTTCGCCGGACGGCAAGACGTAGTCGCGGCTCTTGTCGGCATAGCTGACCGAGATCCTGGCGCCCGAACCCACAGCGGCAGCCTGCACCACAAATACGTCGATAGCTTTCATGACTTTCCCCACATTGCCCAAGCGGACGATGATTGATAATTATCATATAAATAGCAGGGTGCGTGAATGGCCAGTGAATTTTCAGATCAGGTTGAACCCGCCAACATCATGCGGGCGCTGTATGGCGACGGCATAATTTCGCTGAAACGAGCATTCAGCACGAAGTTCGCGGACGAATTACGCGAGGACATCGAGACGCTATTCAAAGAAGCGCAGCGCGTGACCGGGGGCGCGCTACCGCGCGGGCCGGAGCGGTGGTATGTCGAAGTGCAGCCGGAGCGCATTCGCGGCTTCGTTGAGATCGCGACACATCCATGGTTCATTGCGGTGTGCGAAGCGGTGCTGGGTCCGGACTACCGCATCGTGGAAATCGGTTTCGACATTCCGTTCCCCGGCGCCGCGGACCAGCCGTGGCACCGTGACTTCGCGCCGCCCGACGCGACGGCAACCGAGCGGCGGCTCAACTCGCTCGCGTTCAACCTGACCGCGGTCGATACCTCACCCGAAATGGGTCCGTTCGAGATCGCCCCGGGAACACAATGGGACAGGTTCGATGGGTGTGCCAAAGGCATGTTCCCACCGCGCGCCTTGTGGCCGCGTTATATCGAGCGCGCGCGGCAGGCGCTGCCGCAACGCGGCGATGTCTCGGCGCGGTCTGCGCTGACCATCCACCGGGGGACGGCCAACCGATCGGACAGGCCGCGACCGGTGCTGGTCATCGGGGTCGATGCTCCCGATGCGACCAACGCGGCGCATCATGATTTGCAGGTGACGCCCGGCTATCTCGAGGGCTTGCCGCCCAGGGTGCGCGATCATCTGACCTGCCGCGTCGTCGACGCGCTGTCGCCGGTAATCCAGCACCATGTCATCGGCGGGCTGATCGAGCCAGCTTATTGACGCTGCCCCGGACTTAGCCGATGACATATTTTATACGATAAAAGAGAGGGGCGATTGACCGATCTGGTGCTCGACCGCGTGCGCAAGTCGTACGGCAATATGCTGGTGCTTGACGGCGTCTCGCTGAGCATGGCGGCGAATGAATTTGTCGCGTTCCTCGGCCCCTCGGGCAGCGGTAAGTCGACACTGCTCCGGATCATCGCTGGCCTCGAAACGCTGGACGAGGGCGAAGTCCATCTCGGCGGGCGGCGCATCGATCAGCTGTCTCCCGGCGACCGCGGCGTTGCCATGGTCTTCCAGCATTACGCGCTTTATCCGCACATGACCGTGCGCGACAATATGGCGTTCGGACTGCGCAATGCGCGCGTTCCCGGCGACGAAATCCAGACGCGGATCGCGCAGGCAGCTAAGACGCTGGAGATCGAGGCTTTGCTCGACCGCAAGCCGGGTCAATTGTCGGGCGGGCAGCGCCAGCGCGTCGCGATCGGCCGCGCGATCATCAAGCAGCCCGACTTGTTCCTGCTCGACGAGCCATTGTCCAACCTCGATGCGGCGCTGCGCAACCGGACGCGCGTGGAGCTGGCACAATTGCGTCAGCGGGTCGACGCAGGGATCATCATGGTGACGCACGATCAGGCGGAAGCCATGACGTTGGCCGACCGCATCGTCGTGATGAACGACCGGCGCATCCAGCAGGTCGGCACGCCGATGGAAATTTACGCGCGCCCCGCCAACACTTTCGTGGCGCGGTTCGTCGGCACCCCGGCGATGACGCTGGCGGCGGGCGTGATCGACGATGGCAGCGGCGACTTCGCGACGGTCCGGCTGGCGGGCGGGGCAATTGTCACGACGCGCGTACGAGCGCCGGAGCTGACTGCCAATGCGCCAGTGCGCCTCGGCCTGCGTCCCGAAAACATCCGCGCGACTGCCTCCGGCCAAGGCACCGCGGATGCCGCGGTGATCTTGGTCGAACGGTTGGGCGACCGCTCGCTAATCTATGCGCAGCTGCCCGACGGACAGGAACTCATCGCCCAGGATCACGGTGCGAGCATGGCGCGGATCGGCGACCGGATCGGCCTCCAGATCGACGGCGCGGCGGCGCACATCTTTACCGGCGACGATGTCGGCCTGCATCCGGAGCCCGGCGCATGAAGCGAGCCACGCGGCGGTTCGAAGGGCTGGCCTTTGTCGTACCTTTCGTCGCGCTGTACGTTTTCCTGCTGATCGTGCCGCTGTTCATGGGCATCGCGCTGAGTTTCAACCGCGCCGATCTGTTCGGCGCGCGCCGCTTTGTCGGGCTCGACAATTATCTGCGGCTGGCGAGCGATCCGGTATTCCACCAGTCGGTCGTCAACACCTTCGTGCTGACCCTGATCATCGTACCGATATTGACGGCGATCACGCTGGCGCTGGCCCTCGCGCTCAACCGGGCGACACGCGCGGCGGCGGTGTTTCGCGGCGTCTTCTTTTCGTCATCGGTGCTGTCGGTGACGATTGTCACGTTGATCTGGCGATTCGTGCTGACCCCGGATGGCGGGCTGATCGCCAAGCTGCTGACCGCGTTCGGCGCGGCGCCGCTGCCGTTTCTCAGCCACCCGCATCTGACCATCCCGGCACTGGCGATCACCACCATCTGGTGGTGCCTCGGCCTGCCGATGATGCTGTTTCTCGCCGGCCTGCAGCAAATTCCCGGCGATATTTACGAAGCGGCCGCGCTGGACCGCGCCAGCCGCTGGACGACCTTCTGGCGAGTGACGCTGCCGTCGCTCCGCGGGACATTGATCACCGTCATCATGCTGCAGACCGCTGGACAATTGCAATTGTTCGGTCAGGCGCAATTGCTGACCACCGGCGGTCCCGGCGGCGCGTCCCGGCCCATCGTCCTGTTCATTTACGAGGTCGCCTTCGGTCGCTGGGAACTGGGCTATGGCGCCGCGGCGGCGGAGATGCTGTTCCTCCTCGTCCTGGTCGTGACCGGCCTGCAATATTGGCTGGTCGCGCGAAAGGCGGGCGCACGGTGAGGCGGAGCGGCCTGTCGCTGCCCGCATGGGTTGGCTTGCTCATCGGCGGTGCGATCATGGTCGCGCCGCTCATTTGGACGTTATTGCTGTCGTTCAAGAGCAATGCCGAATTGATGCGCGACAGCGCCAGCGCGTTCTCGGCGCCCTACACTATCGACAATTACCGCGCGATTTTTGCCGGATCCCTGGTGCCGCGCTGGCTGCTCAACAGCATAATCGTCGCCATCGGCCAGACGATAGGCGTGCTGGCGCTCTGCTCGCTGGCCGGTTACGGCTTTTCACGGTTCGACTTCCAGTTCCGGCGCACCCTGTTCGCGCTGGTTGTTGTCGGACTGGCGATCCCCGAACAGGCGGTGATCCTGCCGCGGCATCAATTGTTCGCGATGCTCGGCCTGCACAACAGCTTTCCGGGATTGATCCTGCCCGGTTTGGTCGCGCCGTTCGGCGTCCTGTTCATGACGCAATATTTTCGTGCCATCCCGCGCGACCTCGACGAGGCGGCGATGCTGGACGGGGCAAGCCGCTTTCGGCTGTTCTGGAAAATCCTGCTGCCGCTGACGATCCCGGCACAGGCGACCCTGGGGGTGTTCACGTTCCTCGGGGCATGGAATGATTACTGGTGGCCGCTGATCTCGGTAACGACCAGCGACCGCTATACGCTGACCGTGGGATTAGCCTCCTCGCAGATGAACTTCGCCCAGACCAGCGGGCTCGGCTTCCTGATGGCCCAGGCGGTATTCGCATCCGTGCCGATCCTGATCGTCTATATCGTCTTTCAGAAACAAATTGTCCGCGCCATGGCCGGGACGGCGGTGCGATGAGGGGCTGGCTGGTCCTGGCCGCGGCGGCGCTGCTGAGCGCCTGCGGCGCGCGTGACGACCGCACCGAAATCGTCGTCCAGCGCTTCTTCGGCGAATGCGGCGCGGTTTACGGCCACAGCATCGACTCCGCGCATGCCGATACCGAATGCGGCATCCTGACCACGCTGATCAACCGGTTTCAGGCCGAAAATCCCGATGTGCGCGTGCGTCTCAACGTCGTCGCCTGGCCGGGCTACCCGCAATTGTCGGCGCAGATCGCGGCGCGTGATCCGCCCGACCTGGTGACGATGCATCAATCGGTGATTTCGGATTATCAGCGGATCGGGCTGCTTGAGCCGGTCGATGGCATCCTCGCCCGGGCCGGGATCAAGGTCGCCGATTTCACCGATGCGGGGCGGCTCGGCGTGGTCAAGGACGGGCGCGCTTACGGCATGCCGTGGGATACGATCGGCGGGCTGTTCCACATCAATACCGCGCTGATGGCCAAGGCAGGCCTGATGCGCGGCGCAGTGCCGGTGATGCCGCGCTCGCCCGCTGAGCTGCTGGCCCAGGCGCGGCAGTTCCGCGCGGCGACCGGCAAGCCGTATTTGATCCAGGCGCAGGTCAACGATCCGGCGACGCATGTGCGCAATCTCTATACCTATCTGATGGCGCAGGACGCGGTCGTCTTTCCCGACGCCAAGCACATCCACATCGACACGCCGCAGGCGCGCGCGATCATCGATCTGTTCCGCCGGATCTACGCCGAAGATCTGACCACCAAGAATCAGGATTTTTCCGCTGCGACGCAGACCTTCGTCAATGGCGGGGGCGGCATCTTCCCGGTCGGGACGTGGATGATCGGACCTTATGACGATGAAGCCCGGCGGCCCGGCCGTCCGCTGTCGGGCCATTACGCCGTGCTGCCTTATCCGCGGCTGTGGGGCCATGACGCAGCATTCGTCGACGGGCACGCCTGGGTCGTGCCGCGGCACGCGCGGGGCGCTGCCGAGACCGCCGCGATCGCGCGTTTCCTGGGCTTCATGGCAAAGCATAATCTTGATTGGACGCGGACCGGACATCTGCCCGCGTTTCGCGCGGTATTGGCGACGCCGGGCTTCGCGGCGCTGCCGCACCGCTCCGATATCGCGTCGATGGCGGCGACGGGCGGGCAATTGCCGGACTATGTCCAGCGCCAATCGGCGATCCAGGCGATCCTCGGTGAGGAGCTGGAATTGGCGGTGACCGGGGCCGTGCCGACCGAGCGCGCATTGGCCCGCGCGCAACAGCGCATCGACGAATTGCTGGCGCAGATGCTGTAATCGGGCGGCGCTCGGGCTCGGCGATAAGACCCGGGATGTCGTCGATGAGCCGCGTCATCGCCGCCCCGCTCTGCCTCCATCCGGGCATAGCCGCGATCCCCGCCGATCGGCCGCGCGCGCCGCCGCGGCCGGCTCGATGGCGATGCGCAGGTCACTAATCTGTTGCATTAGGGCCAGAGAAATTTGTGCTCGAATACCCAGCGCAGCACGTCGGATCGAATAAGTTGCAGCGCAGTCGCTGGACCCTATTAATCGGATAAATGCTTGTCACCCGTCTGCGGCATACCTATGTCATGGTTGCGAACGGCTCCGGTGAGGGCCGGCATTCAAGGAGGTGACGATGCGCTCTGCCGCGATTCTGCGCTGTGCCGGGTCTATGATGGCTCTTTCATTT
The DNA here is from genome assembly GCA_964246315.1 of uncultured Sphingomonadaceae bacterium. Lineage (GTDB taxonomy): Bacteria > Pseudomonadota > Alphaproteobacteria > Sphingomonadales > Sphingomonadaceae > Sphingomonas_O. The sequence continues at coordinate 40,587 of CAXTPT010000001.1, forward strand.
TCGGCGGTGGCTGCGGCCCAAACGGCTGCCGCGCCAACACCGGCAGTCGATGCTGCTGCTGACGATACCATTGTCGTCACCGGCATTCGGGAGAGCTTGGCCAGCGCGCAGCGCCTCAAACAGCGTGCGCCGCAGGTGGTTGACGCGATCGTCGCGGAGGACATCGGCAAGCTGCCCGACCTGAACACGGCGCAGACCGCCGCGCGTATTCCGGGCGTCCAGGTTTATCGTCAGGGCGGCGAAGCGCAGAACGTGCTGGTGCGCGGCCTGCCGTTCTTCACCACCACGTATAACGGGCGCGAGATTTTTACCGCGGAGACGCGCGTCGTCGCGCTCCAGGATTTCCCATCCTCGAATATTGCCGCGCTGGAGGTGTTCAAGACATCGAGCGCGGACCTGGTTTCCCCCGGTCTTGCCGGCATCGTCAACGTCCGCTCGCGCAAGCCATTCGATTTCGAGGACGGGCAGATCGCGGGCTCCGTGTGGGGCGTCTACACGCGTCAGGGGCATGGCGTTAAGCCGAACGCCAACGTTTTGCTGACCAAGCGCTGGGACACCGGCGCGGGCGAGTTCGGCATCCTGGTGCAGGGTGCATATCAGGACATGCGCTATCTCGACGCAGAAATCTCAAATACCGACTTCGTTGCCGACCCGAACATCAACGGGCAGACCGCGCGCCTCCCGGATATTCAGCGGCTATTCTATCGCTCCGGCACGCGCGGGCGGCCCGCGGCGAACGTGCAATTGCAGTGGAAGCCGAACCCCGACCTCGAATTCTATGCTGAGGGGTTGTATCAGGGCTTCGTCAACAAGATCGACGACCGGCTGCTCGAGTCGCCGCTATATGGCGGCGCGTCCTACACCAATCTGAAGTTCCGCGACGGCACCAATTTAGTGCGCAGCGGCACGGTCACCAATCCCGGCGGCAACCTGTTTTCGTTCCAGGGCGCGACGTTCAACCGTACCGACACCTTTCAGATCGCGGGCGGCACGCGCATCACCAGCGGCGCGTTCAAGCTGAATGTCGACGTCGCCCGCACGCTGAGCACGTTCCGCGGCAATACCGAATCGGTCGACCGCGTGTTCAACGGTCCGCGCACGGTCACGTTCGACCTGGACCGGCCTTCGTTCGCAATCACTGGTCCGAACTTCACCGATCGGTCGGGCCAGAACTTCCAGGGCCTTTACGAGGAAAATCAGCGGTCCGCTGGGCGCGACTGGCAAGCGCGCGCGGATGCCAGATATGATTTTGAGAATTCGTTCCTGAAAAACGTTCAGATCGGCGCGCGGTACGAGACACGTAATGCCCGCCGCAACTTCGACAACCGCTACGCTTTTCTGTTGCCGCGCAACATTTCGGCAAGCGCGCTGCCTGTCGATTTTGCGGTGTTCCGGGGCGTCGATATCCAGCCGACCTATAATTTCTCGACACCGACCTATGACGGCGTCCAGAACAATATAGTCGCGCTGCGGCAGTTCGTTGCGGCCCAATGCGCGGCAAGTGGAGCCGTCGGCACGCCGGGTGGACGCGACTGTTCTTCCTACATCAATACCAATGGCGCTCTGCTGGCAGCGGCACCGATCTATTTTGCCAAGGAACGTCGGCTCGAAGGCTACGGCCAAGTCAATTTCGGATTCGGTGACAGCGTCACCGGCGCGCTTGGCCTGCGGGTGCAGAACGCCAAGCTGAACATTCCCAATGCGCCCGTCGGCGGGGGCCGGACCGCCGATATCGATCGCAAGAACACCGATTGGCTGCCCAGCGGAAGCTTGTTGTTCAAGATGAGCCAGGGCCTCCAGGCCCGCTTGGCAGTCTCGAAGACGGTAACCCGTCCCGAATTCAGCCAGCTGGGCCCGGTCACTTTCGGCGCCCCTCCGGGTGGGCTGCTCGTCGGCACGCAAAGCTCGCCGTACACCGCCTCAGGCGGTAACCCTTTTCTGCAGCCCTTCACGTCCTGGAATTACGACGCCAGCCTTGAATATTATTTCGCCCAGGCGGGCTTTGTATCGGCAACTGTGTTTCGCCGCGACCTGAACAAGTTCATTCAAAACACGACCGCGACCTATAATGATCCGACACTCGGGGTGGTTCGCGTGACCGGACCGATCAACACCGGCAAGGGCCGCATCACGGGTGCCGAGCTTCAGGGCTCGACGTTTTTCGACTTCGGCGGTCTGCCAAGTTGGGCCAAAGCTTTCGGCATCCAGGCGAACCTCACCTATCTGGATGCCAAGGTACAGGATTATAACGGAACGCCGGGGGGCCTGTCCTATTTCCCCATTACGGATCAGCTGAACGGCGTATCCAAGTGGAATTACAATGTGACCGGCCTGTTCGAAAGCGGTCCGGTTTCGGCACGTTTGTCGTATAACGGACGCAGCTCATTCGCGGCGACGCGGCAATTCCGCGGCGATGATCTCTACACGGAAACGGCGCGCCCGGCCGACCGGCTCGATTTGTCCGTCCAGTATAACGTCTTCGACAACGCGACGGTCTTCTTCGACTGGACGAACATCACGCGCACGCCATTTCGTCAGGATTTAAGCTCGGCGCGCAACGGCGCTCCGCGCGCGGACTATGTCCGTTACCTGCGTTATGACGAGAGCACCTTGTCGGCCGGCTTGCGCTTCCGTTTCGGTAAGTAACCGGTCAGCCTAGCAGGAGCGGCGCTCGGGTCGGCGCCGCTCCCGCTTCACGGCCGCAGGCTGCGCTGGAGGACCGGCTTTTCGCCGTCCCAGCGCAGCGGCGCGACGTAGAAATAGCGGCCCTTGTTTGCGCGTTCGCAGGCAGTGGTCGCCGACCAGGCGTGAAAGCCGATGAATTGGCGCTGGCCGATCGCGAAGACCGTCTGATGGCCTGGGCCGCTGAGGCACCCCGCCGACGGGCTGTTGTAACTATGCACGATCGGATTCTCGCCCGCGTCGGTGCAGGGCCCCATCGGCCCGGCACAGGTCGCATAGCCGATGGCATATACCGAAATCGGCTGATCGGGCTCCCAGCCGAAATGATTGGCGGAAAAGAACATCGTATATTTGCCGTCGTGCAGCGCCATCGTCGGTGCCTCGATGACGTGCGCTTCCCATTTGGCGTCGTTGCGTAGCAGCGGTTTCGCGTCTCCGATGACCGACAGGCCATCGTCGCTCAGGCGCTGCACATAGATGTCGGTCGCCTTGCGGAACGCGGGATTATTCCCATCATTCTTGTAATAGAGATACAGCCGGCCGTCGGCATCGCGAAACGGGCTGGAATCGATCGTTCCGCCGAGTGCGGTCTGGCACACCAACGGCGCGGTTGCATTCGACTGGAACGGCCCGAGCGGCGAAGTGCTGAACGCGGAGCCGATGCACTGCAGGCCGGTCTTCTTGTCCTTGGCGGTGAAGTGAAACGCGTAACCGGCCTTGGTCGCGATCACTTCAGGTGCCCAGGTGAAGCCGGGCCGCGCCCAGGGCGGCATCACCGGCATCGCGTCATGCAACGTCCTGCCATCCCGGATTAGCGCCCAGTCCTTCAGGTTGGTCGAGCGCGCCATCGGCACATTGGCTTTGAACCCCTGGGCGTTGGTGGCGTAGCCGAAGATCCCGATTGCGGTCGGCAACACGAACGCATCGGCGAAGTCGGTGCTGAACACCGGCACCAACGGCGCATCTTTGGCAACCGCCACCGTGCCCGCCACAAGCGCCCAGGCGCCGGTCGTTGAAATAAGGATCTGCCGCACAATCGCTCCCTTGTTCCCACAGTTATTATCATATTTATTCACGGCGACCAGCCGGAGAAGGCACCCGCCGTCCATCGATCCTCCTCGCGCTTGCAGCCTTGATAGCGAGAGTCCGGCACCGGCACCGCGCTGCATGCCGCCTCCGGCGATCGATGCCGATTTCCCGATCCGGCGCTGCTTCGTACCGCTGAGGGGTATTTCTACGTCTATACGCGCAGGGCGAGCATGACGGGCATATGGACAACATCCAAGTCGTCCGACGCATGATCACGAAATCAATATGCGCCGAGCGATGTTAGTGCGGCGGCTTGACTGGCATGGCGGCCTGCCGGTGGTTGGCGCTAGGGCGCAACGGGCTTGGGCACCTGGCCGGTCAAATACGGGTCGATCGGCGGTTCGGCAGGGCTCGATATCCGCAAGCCCGGTCGGTCGGCCGCCGCCCGAATCCAGTCACCGCCCGCCCGCTTGATGATCGCTGCGCCCGTGCGCGTCGATACCAACCCATAGATTGGCCGCCGTCCATAGCCGGGCGCGGCGTCGCCGAACGCCCAAGCCAGGTTGCCGTACGTTGACGGATCCCGCCCATCGAGACTGAGCCGGTCGTTCAGATAGCAGGCCGTGGCCCAGCCTGCTTCCGGCGTTGGCGTCATCGCGATGATCTGCTTCGCCCAGTACATCCGCAGATTGTTATGCATCCATCCGTCGAGCAGATATTGCTTCTGGCAGGCATTCCAAATCTCGTCGGCGGTCTCCCCATGCAGCATGGCTTCCAGCGTCTCGAGCTCGGGATGCGGATCAGCGGCATGCTGCGCGAGTTCGCGCCGAGCCCAGGCTGGCACCCGCTCATAGCTCTCTGGTACCCGCATCGAGCGCGCCTTGTAATGAAACCACTCTCGCCAGGTCAGCAATTCATCGAGAAACTTGCTCCTCGTTGCTTCGGGCACGTCGGCAGCCATGACCGCCGCGACGATTTCTCGCGGGCCGACGACGCCGAAATGCATATAAGGCGACAAGGCGCTCGCGCCTTCCGAACGGCTCGGGTTGCCGCGGGCACCGGCATAGGCCGGCAGAACCTCCGTCCGCAGACGCGTCAGACGCTGCTCGACCTCGGCCCGTGTGTGCGGGAACATGGGTGATGGCGGTAGGTCGTGATCAATATCGCACTTCGCCACCAGCTCGGCGAGCTGATCGTCATCCAGACCGGCGAGCCTGTCAGGGTTGTAGGGCAGCGGTCCGGCATAGGGCGGCAAGGTCGAAGCTTCATCCTGCCAGCCGAACCATTCTTCGCGAACGTTTTCATGACGTCGCCGAAAGGCGGAGGTCGTCCCGACACCTTGATCGAGCGCTGCGGGGGGCACGAGGCAGGCGGCGTTGACGGCAAACACCGCCGCAGGCGATCGTGAGGCAAAGCGCTCCGATTGCCATTGCGCGACATAGGCTGGCTGGTCTTCGAGCATCACTGCCGCAGCGTCTGCGGCCAGCCGATAAACCAATCCACGCTCGCGATGCCCCGAACGATCGACAAATTGAGCGCATGCCAGCCCACGTGCCGCGCAGTCTTGTTCCAGATCACGCGATGCGCCGAGGATGAAAGTATGCAGCCGGTCCGACGCATACGGATAGTCTTCGCGCACGCCGTGATAAACGAGCACCGGCAGCCCGAGAGCGTTGCCAACGAGCACCGCTGCATCGATCACCGGATTATCCACGCCGCGCAACGCCTGCTGCAACCAGCACAGGACGTAGCTTACGGCAGGTTTCAGCGGGACCGAATTCAGCGCTCGCACGCGCAACGCTTCCCGCCAGGCTGCGAGGGTCGGCGGCAAGCCTTCCATCACCGGCTTTGCTTCATCCTTTGCCATTTCCGATCCAACGAGGTGCGAGGTGTAAAGGTCCGCGATCGGGCGCCTAGTTTTCGCGGGGCGGGGCCTCTCGCCCGATCCAGGCCAAAAGGCTTGCCACCGCAATCAATGACACCCCGGCCGGCAGCCGGCGGGGGCGCCGGATCATCGCCAATCCCGCGGCCCCGAGCAGCGCTGGTGCCGTGTTGAGTCGCGGCAAGCCCGCTCTGCCGACGAGATGGGCTGCAGCCCAGCCGGCGAAGAGGTCATGACCGACCGATGGTGCTGCGATTTCGGGTCTTGCCCGGGGCAGCGACACATGGCGGGTTTCAACGGTATCATGGTCTTGATCCGACGAGTTCGTTGAACCGTCCGGCTGTGCGTCGTCGGCGACGGTATCGGCAGCCTCCGCGCCTCGTGCGCCCAGGGGTCGAGGCGGACCCGCTGTCGTATCGGCGGCGGTCTGGTGCTCGAGTTCGGCATTGAGTTCTGCGCCGATGATCAAGATATAGGCGGACAGATAAAGCCAGGTCAGAAGCACGACGACTGCGCCAAGAGAGCCATAAGTTGCGTCATAACTGCCGAAATTGGCGACGTACGTTCCAAAGCCCAAGGTGAGCGTTAGCCACAGGGTCGTAACGGCTACGGAACCCGGTGTAAGCCAAATCCATTGAGCCGCGTCGCGGTCGGGCGCGTAGCGGTAGAGCGTTGCCGCAGCGGCGGCGCCCGCCGCTCCAAGGACGCCATATGAAACCAGCTTCCCAGCCAGCAGCACCAGGCTTGGCGCCCCGGGCAGCAGCGCGTCGAGGTGCCCGAGCGCACCAACAGCGATCGTCGCGACAATCGCCATCAGCACGGCACCGGCGGTGATTGCAAGGGTGACGAGATTCAAGCGCACAAAGCCGCGCATCTCCTTCTCCTCATAAGCGATATTCAATGCGGTGATCACCGCCCCGGCGCCCTTCATCGCGCCGTAAAGCGCAAGCCCCAAGGCAAGCAGCAGTCCGAAACCCTTCTTGCCTCCCGACGTGGCGACAACATTCAGGAGCTGTTCGCCGATCAACTTCGCCGCTTCGGCCGGCATGACGCTGGCCAGCGCGCGCACATTGGCCACCACAGTGGCCGGGTCGGCGACAAGGCCGTAGCTCAGGACGATCGAACCGAGCAACGGGACCATGGCCAGAAAGCCATAAAAGGCGACACCCGCCGCGAGCAGACTTACATTGTCGTCACTGGCCTCCCGCCAGGTCCTGACCAACACGGCTTTCCATCCGGCGGCGGGAATCGAAAGGGGCGCGGACGCGTCACGGCCCTTGGCCGAGACATCCGTTGCGATTGGCGCGGTTGTGACCATCACGTGTGACGCTCAGCCATTGAGCTGTCGAGACGAGGTCATCCCCGTTGAAGTTCGCGTTCGACCGCAGCGGATCCGTCGCCCACCGTATCGACCGCGCGCTGCAATTCGTTTCGGTCGACGCCAAACTTTTTGGTCCAATACCTCACCTCATAGTCCTCGCTCATGGCGATGCGCGCAGCATCTCGCGGCCCGTGCTGGGACTTGTCGTCCGCGGCCGCGCGAGCCGCGCGAGCCGCGCGCGGCGTCGGCGCGTTGGGTTTATTCCCACGAACCGGCGCTTTGCGGCGTTGAACACGAGCCTTGGGCTTCGCGGCACCGGCCGACGCTCGCTTTGTCGAGGGATTGCCCGCCGCGGTACGCTGGGTCGAGCGTGACTGATCGTCGGGCTTACGTCGCAATGAGACGATCAGCGCGACGGTGCCAACTGCGATACCGGCACCAAGACCACCTGCCACGAGCTTGCCGATGAGCCGGCCGCTATCGCGCACTTTCGCGGGGCTTGAGGCTGGCCGGGCGACAACGGGCGGAACGTGGCGCGGCTCATCGATCGGATAGATCGACTGATTGCCTGGTGGGATGGGCGGCGAATGGGACATTATAGGCCTTTGCGTTTCTCGGTGTTGAACGCGTCAGCAAATAAAAAAGGGGACCTATATACGTAACTAGCCAAGGCGCGGTCAGAGTATCGCGCCCTCCGGTGGTTGAACTTGATCCCAGCGCTCAACGATCCCGGCGCAGACGGCTCGAACTTCGTTAAAGCGATACACGGCGTTGCTGGGCGCGGAGTGGACGTGGCCGGTCCACATATCGACCGCTAGACACATCTCTTTTTCAGGATCGACCTCGCCCAAGCCCTGCTTCACCTTTGCGTCAAGATAACCGAAGGAAATTGCCCCCTGCCAGCAAGCTACATCCTCGCCCAACGCCTTGTTCTTTCCATACCGGAAAAATGCGACGCCCAGCTTGGGGACGTTGCGGATATTTACTCGCTTCAGGAGCAGATCGGGGCTGAAAGAGAGCTGAAAGCCGTGAATGTCGAGGCCGGGCATTTTATCCGCTTTCGTCACCTCTTGAACCTTCGCCGGAAAGGGCGGCTGTCTTTCCATGAAGCGTTCGATGTAATCAGCGTTGTGCTCCGCTACCTCATTGTCAAAATCTGACCCGTGCAAGCCGTTGCGCAAAATCTCCACCCGCGCCTGTAACTGGTCGGCATCGAAGTCCGCGCTTGACAGAAATTGCGCAATGGATTCTTTCGCGTCCAGATGCTGTATGACCCTCGCTCTCGGCATGTATTTGCAGCTGCGCAATATGCTGCGCCGAGCTTGCTCGCTCGCCGCCATGTAGTCCGAAAGACGGTTTGCAGACATTCCGGGCTGCTGTCGGACGTTGTGAGTTTTCTCTTGGGTCATGTATCGCACCGGGAGAGGAACCGTGGCTAGCTTATACCTTAGCGCAATCGGGGAATGTGGCAAAACATTGTCGCTCAAACCGCTGACGAACCGCGCCGTCCAGTTTATCGACCCGCCGCCGAGTGACGTGGGCGGCTATTTCTTGGTCGAAGAAGGCGGGGGGGAAACTGCTGTTCTGGCGCGGATCGACGGCGAGGATGCAGCCTTGAGGCTAGGGCGGCTCCTTGGGCTCGCTTGATTGCGGCCTGACACTCACTTCTTGAGGGCGCTTTCGCGGTAACACATACCGTGGCTAACGACGATCATTCCGGCCAAGCTGACGGCCTCCGCCCAATCGCCATTCGGCCCTAACTTGCTGAACCCCCCGCGACCCGACATCTCGAAAGTCTGATAGCCCTTGTAGTCGCCAGACTTGACCATGTTGTAGCTATCGCACGCTATGCGGTCAGGCTTGTCACAGCGCGTGTAGAGATTGGTCGCGTCATCGATGATTACTAGAAATTCGCCCGCCGGAACGGTTTCGCACGGCTTGTCGTAGTTGCAGATTTGTTTGCGCTCGGGGCTGCAAAAGCGCGGGTCGTTGGCGGCAAATGCGTCCGCGCCCCATGCGGACAACAGACCGGCCAATAGGAGCGATAAGCGGGTCGGGACCATGCCTATTTCCTGAACTCGGGAAAGAACGACCACTGGTCATCGGATGGGCCAAAGCGCTTCTCGAAGAAGCGTTTGAAGTCGTTGATATCGTCGGATAGCTTCAACATTGTCAGCACTTCTCCCCGCTGTTCGCGTAGCTTTTCCAAGCCGTAGCCCTTGCTCAAAAACTGGTGCAGCTTGTTCTTGCGCGTCCCTGTCGCCTGAACCTTCGGGTTCAGGCGCTCAAGCTCTTTAAGCACCTCGCCGTTCTCAAGCGGCTCGTAGACGTATTTTGTCGTGAAATTGCCGAAGTGCTGCGGCTTGTTGATAACGAGCGCCCCGCTCGCTTTCTCGATATACGGATCCGACCCATAAACCTTGTTCAGCGTGAGATAGAAGTCGTCGGGAAACTCCTTTTCCCATTCGCGCTTCTCCTTTTCGATGTAGGCCTGAACCAAAAGGCGGAGAGCGTCGGGGCTACGCTCGGTCTGGTAACCCGTCGCTTCATCGATCAGGGCGACTATAGCGACCTTAGCGAGCGCGTTGACGATTGCCCGCGCTTGAGCGGCCATTCCCTTCTGGCTTTCAAGCAGCTTCCCGGCGTCATCGGCACGAATGACAGCCTTGCAAACATCAACGAGCACTTCGGCCTCAAAGCCGTGCCCTGGATCCGCCCCAACGATATTAAAAACGGCAGGATTCTCCAGTTTTTGACGTAACTCGTCGCTAATTTCGGATCCGAGTTTTTTGCCGCTCAAGGTTTTGAGAAACGCGTTACCACCTTCGGACTTAAGACCTAAAGCGCGAGCCATTCCGCGTTTGGCAAATACACGTCGCCCATCCTCGAGGACGTAAACCTCAAGTTGCAAGCCGCCTATTGGCAAGATGCCTCGATGCGTTGCCTCAACCGGCTTGGAAGGCGGATTTACACCGCTAAGCATCGCCTTGGCTACGTCGTCAAAGTCGGCGTCGATGGGCGGGATGATCTTATCAGCCATTGGTCAGTTCCCTATAGGTCAGTCGCTTGCCGAGCATTTGGCTAATGGTGGCTTCGATGAAAGCCATCGTTCCAGCTTGCGCCGTGTTGTGACGGAACGAAAATTCGTTCACGTAGCGGTGCAAGTGCTTCGCGCTCATGAAGTGATAGATGCCATAGTGGCCGCGCTTGAGCAGCGCCCAAAAGCTCTCGATGCCGTTGGTGTGGGCTTTGTCGCGGACGTATTCGCCGACGGTGTGGTTGACGCGGATATGTTCATAGCCTGCCGTCTCAAGGCCAAGGTAGCTTGAGTGGCTGTCAGTGACGACGGTAGCGCCACTGGGTGCGTTGTCGCAGATGAAGCCCTGTAGCGTTCCAGCCTTCGTGTTCGAGATTGGCATGGCCTTAACGCTAGTGCCGCCACGGATGCCGATGACGGCCATTTTGCCAACGGTGCCGCGACCGGCGTTCAGCTTCTTATTGGCGTGCTTGTTCTTTTCGCTGCCGCCAACGTAGGTTTCATCGACTTGGACGTGATCGCCCATTTCGCCGTCACCGCTGCCGAGCCAAGTTTCACGAATGCGCTGCGCTAGAAACCAAGCGGACTTTTGCGTCACACCCAATTCGCGAGCCATCTGCGTCGAAGGGATGCCCTTACGCGCGGTGGTCATCATATAGATCGCCATTAGCCACTTGTGCAGCGGCAAGCGGCTTTCAGCTAATACGGTGCCGGTGCGGACGCTGAAATGCTGGCGGCAGTCGCGGCAGCGGTAAGGCATCGGCTTAGCGTCCTTCACTGGCGCAACCGACAGGCTGCCACAGTGCGGACAGGACACTTCACCGGCCCAGCGGTTCTGCTCGAAATAGTCGCGGGCAGCTTCCTCGCCGGGGAAGCGTTGGAAGAACTGATAGAGGCTCACGGTTTCAGGCTGGCTGCTCATAAAACCTAACTAGCCAAGCTAGCCGTTCCGGTCAAGCGATTATTGGCTAGTTAAATATATAGGTCCCTAAAAAAGGCCGCCGGATCAAGATCCGGCGGCCTTTTTTTCCGAAAGCGGCGCGCTTAGCTGCGCGGCTGATCGGGTACGTAGCTGCGGAAACGTCCGTCGGTCTGCGTCGTCTCACGGCTGCCCCAGGGAACAGTATCGTCACCATCCTCGATCAGGTCGGCGCCGTCATCCGAATTATAGTCCCAACCGTCGGCGCGCCATTCTTCCGACCGCGCATCCAGATCGACGGTGTTGGCGTCCTCCAGAGCTTTCACCGCAGCCGGGGTTTGCTCGTCATCGACGTCCGCAGTGAGCAAAAAGCCGCCGCGACGAATGCCTTCTTCGTACGTATGCCGATCGGCGTCCGGGACGAAGACGCTTTTAACGGAAGCCCATAGCCCCTTGTCGGAGCGGCTGGAATAATCGCCACTTGTCGTGTGCGACGACTTGTCGTGGACGGCAACGCCGCCGGCGTCGATGCCCGCCTGCTTCAGGCGTTCGCAGCCCGCGTCGGCATCGGCGCGGGTATCGAATAATGCGGTAATCGTGCGTGACATGATAATCTCCTGATCTTGGGGGCTTAGCGTTGCGTGACGACGAGTTCGGTACGGCGGTTTTCGGCCTGCCCCGACGCTGTCGCGTTCGTGTCGACCGGATCGGCTTCGCCGCCGGTTCCTGTCGCGATACGATCGGCGGTGATGCCTTTGGCAATCAGCGCCGCCTTGACGGCGTTTGCACGTGCGTCGCCGAGCTTCACGTTGGCCGCATCGGTTCCGCGCGCATCGGCATAGCCGGCAATGCGGATACGAGCATTCGGATATTGCTTGAGCGTCGCGGCGACAGCGGCGACTTCGTCGGCATCAACGGCTCGGATCTCGCTGCTCGCTGTATCGAAGTTGAGCTTCTCGAACGTGAAGCGACGCGGTGCGGGTTCGGTTCCGGCAAGATAGGTGCCAAGGCCGGATGTCCCGGCGAGGACGGTCGAGCGACCGGCATCCGCCGTCGCCCCGACGACCTCGGTCGTGTTGGCCGATGTCTGATTGACCGCGGTCTTATCGTCGCGATCACAGCGGCTGAGAGCGAAAAGAAGCGCCAGCAAGCCAAGCGCGAGAGCAATCCAGGCGAACCAATTTGTCGCCTTTTTCTCGATATGAATATGACTAGGTGGCGCGCCATCGGTGCGCCGGTTGTCAGGTTCTGCCATGGAAATCTTTCTGTTGGTGGACAGGGGGAACGCGCCAGCCTCGCTATCGGGCACGGCGCGATGCGAGCGGCCATTCGTACTGCCCGGGAAAGCGGCCGGCGGCGTGTCTTGGTCCCAAGTCGGTCTCGACTAGAAGCTTCGGACGACCTCGGATCTCTCCTGTTGCCGCGAATTATTGGACAGATGCAATGGTGCAGCGTTCGCTGGTCCCAGTGCAAGACACGTCGGCTTCGAAGTCGAACACGCGTAAGATCATATGTTTAGCGAATGTTTAGGCCAACCCCGTATGACCGACCTGAAAGCATATTGCGGGTCCGATGAACATTCCAATCGCCGTTCTTGAGACGCCGCTGGGCGAGCCATCTGGCGGTGCGGATCTGCCTTCGTCCTTGATGAGGCGGCTGCCGGCCGACCTGGCCGAAGAGGTTGCGGCGCACGTGAAGCAATTGGTCGCGCACGGCGTAAGTGCAGCGGAGCGACAATTGCGGATCGCGCAGGAGGCAGGAGGGATCGGCACCTATGAGATCGATTTGAGGAACGGCATCGCAACCGTGACGCCGCGCTTCCTGGAAATCTTTGGCCTTCCCGATGATGAATTCAAGGTCACGACCGAGCGATGGATGTCGGTAATTCATCCGGATGACCGCGAGCGAGCCGCCGAGCACGCACGCCGCCTTTTGCGCTCAGCGGACGAGAAGAATATCGGCGAATACCGCGTGCTCGGAGCGAATGGCAGCCGTTGGGTTCATTCCTGCGACCGGGTTGAGCGCGACGCTGCCGGCCAAGCCGTTCGTGCTTATGGAGCGGTGCAGGATGTGACCGCGCGCAAGCGGGCCGAGGCGGACGTCTGGCACGCAGCGCATCACGATCCGTTGACCGGGCTCCCCACCAGGGTTCTCTTCCACGAACGTCTTGAGGGAATGATCGCGCAAGCGCGTCGGGACCAGACGATGGTCGGGCTCGTTCTGCTGGACTTGGACAGGCTGAAACAGGCGAACGACAATCACGGACACGGCGTGGGTGACGCTCTGCTGAGCCACGCCGCCGCGGCGTTCGACAGCTCGGCGCGAATGCACGGCGGGATGGCGGCACGGCTGGGCGGTGACGAATTCGCCATCGTCGCGAAGATACGCGCGACCGGGGAACTCGCTGACATCGCCGCGAGCGCTCTTTTACGATTGGCCGGGACGCTGCGGCTGGGGAATGTCGTGCTGACACCCGGTGCCACAGCAGGCGGCGGCTGCTTTCCCGATCACGCCGATAGTGGCCGCAGATTGATCCAGGCAGCGGACAGCGCATTATGCGTCACGAAGCGAGGCGCGCGCGGGAGCTACGCGCTGTACAGCAAGGGCCATCTCGCTGCGCTGGGTTTACAGCGCACGGCAAGGCACGGACCTCCATCTTGATCGCGGCTGTATCTGAAAACGAGCACATCACAAATCTCAATAGTAAAATCGTGTCTTACTAATTACATGTGCTGTCGAAGGTCGATAGGTGTGCTCCAGGTGTCGATTGCGGAGCACCGGTGAGATGACGACGGATGAAGGTCGCTGTGTTGCTCGGCTTTTGCTATTCGCCGGGCTACGCCCGAACCGGGCAAGGCTCGAACCGGGCAAGGCTCGAACCGGGCAAGGCTCTAGGCGTTAGATCCCGTCGAAAACGCGCTGCATGGCGCGCGTAAGGTGCTGCCGCATCGCCGCCCTTGCCCCTTCAGCGTCATTGGCCATGACGGCGTCGAACACCGCCCCATGTTCGCCGTGCAGTTCGGTCAAGCGGTCACGCGATTTGGTCGTCGTGAAGTTCGGGGTGATCTGCATCGCGGTTATGATCGTTGGGCGCAGCGAAGCCATGGTCTCGTGAAAGAAACGGTTGCCGCTCGCAAACGCGACTGCGTGATGGAAGGCGAAGTCGTGCTCTGGCTGGAGTATATCGAGCTTGTAATCGGCATCGAGCAGGGCCATCGCCTCGATCAATGGTGCCCGGTCGATGGTGTTGCCAAGCGCGGCGTGCCACGCAGCTTCGCCTTCGACGCTGATCCGGTAATCAAGGCACCGGCGCATGTCGGCGATCGAGGTGAGCGGCGGCGCCTGAACGGCGGCCATGTCGCGCTGCGGCCGGACATAAGTGCCGGATCCTCGCCGCGACAGTACGACCCCGTCGTTCCGAAGACGTGCCAGGGCCTCCCGAACGACGGGACGCGATACCCCGAGTGTGTCGGCAAGATCGTTCTCGGTCGGCAGCCGGCTCTCGGCGGCATACTCGCCCGACCTGATCCGGCCGGCGATTTTTGCGTAGACGATGTCGCTGAGCTTGACCGTCGACCCGTCAGCGCCGGCGTCGGCGATCGCCACCTCCGGTTCGCGGCGCGCGCGACCGAGAACGGCTTGGCTCGTGATTTCCATTGCCGGCAGCTTATGGAGCCGGCTCGATCAACGCAACCAACCGGTCCTAAAGGCTGCCGCTCAGGTTACGGACTGACTGCTGCGAGCCAAGACTTGGCATGCTCTTATAACAGGCTGGCCGCCAGAGCCGGTCGATAACGTCCATTGCAAGCCCGCCCGCCCCTTCGCGAGTGGCCAGAAAATCTGTTTGACAAATACGAACAGGTCGTAGAATTGGACAATATAAGTAATCGCCGAAATGGCGAAGCGAGGGGATGAACATGATCGAGCGGCGTGCATCAGGTTTCCGGGCAGGGCTGCTTGCCAGCGCGGTAATTGCTTTCTCGGCCCCCGCGCACGCGCAATCGGTGCCGGCACAGCCTTTGGCGGGCGACGCCGCTCCCGGTGCCGCCGTAGCCCAATCTGCAACGGCGAGCGACGCTTCGTCTGGTGGCATTGGCGACATCGTCGTCACCGCTCAGCGACGCGTCGAGACACTTGGCACGGTGCCCGTCGCCGCCACCGTGGTCGGCGGCGAGGAATGGGCCAAGTCACTCAGCTTTTCTGTCGAGGACCTCGAAAAGATCAGTCCGAGCCTGACCTTCGATTCGACAACGAGCGCACGCAACAACTCTGTGCGCATCCGCGGCATCGGCACCAACACCACTTCAAGCGGCATCGAGCCAAGCACCTCGACCGTCATTGACGGCGTCGTCCTCATCCGATCGGGTCAGTCCTCTTCGGCGCAACTGCTCGACCTCGAGCGTATCGAGGTGCTCCGCGGACCCCAGGGAACGCTGTTCGGCAAGAACGCGAGCGCGGGTGTCGTCAACGTCGTGACGGCCAATCCGTCGCGTGAATTCGGCATCAACGCCGACGCGCTGGCGACCGATGATGAGGAATATCAATTTCGCGCCACGGCAACCGGGCCGATCACCGAGTCGCTTTCCGGTCGCATATCGGGTTTCTATCGCAATTTCGACGGCAACGTGACGAACGTCCGCAACGGGTCGCGTTTGAACGGTGCCAAAAGCTTTGGCGTGCGCGGCAAGCTCCTTTTCGATCCCGGCGGCGGCAGCACCGCGCTCCTGACGGTCGATTATGGCCGAACCAAGAGCAATTGCTGCGCCCGGCCGATCAACCGGCTGAACCTCGCGGTTCCCGCGACGGTCGCGGGCTTCGGCCGCGCGGCCGTCGAGCGGCCGTTCCTGGGCGTCAATCCGACGTTCGACAATCGGCAGGTCGACAACGACACGCCGTCGAAAGACAATAGCCGCAGCTTGATCACCGCGGCGGAAATCAATCTTGCACTCGGCAATGATTTCACGCTGACCTCGATCAGCGCCTATCAGCGTTACACGATCTCGCAGCAACTCGATGACGACCAGACAGGCAATGCGCCGGTCGCAGGCGGCCAGACGTTCAAGCAGGTCATCCTGTCCGACGAGAAAACCGATGGCGTCACGCAAGAGCTGCGCCTTACCTCGCCGCTATGGGGACCGGTCGATTTCGTCGCAGGCCTTTATTATTTCGACGCCTCGGTCCTGCAGACATCGTCGAACGCGCGCCGGCGGGTTGCGGTACCTCAGAACCAACTGTCGACATTCACCTCGAAGACCAACTTCCTTAATTATGCCGCGTTCGGTCAGGTCAATTTGCATCCGTTTGAGGGGGTGACCGTGTTGCTCGGCGGCCGCTTCACACACGATAAGGTCGACAATTTATACAATCGGGTCGATGACCCGGTGGCACCGTTCCGTTCGGGCAGCACCAACTACAACCTCAGCCAGTCGAGCGATGACTTTTCGTGGAAGGGTGGCCTGCAATATAAGGCGTCGCGCGACGCATTTTTCTACGCGACTTACGCGCAGGGCTATAAGGGCCCGGGCTTCAACGTGGCGTCTAACGGGACGACCGCCGACCCGCCGGTGCGGCCCGAGACGGCGGAAAGCTACGAGGTCGGAACCAAGATCAAGCTGTTCGATCGCCGCCTGGCGCTCAACATCGCCCTATTCGATGCCAAGTATCGCGACTTCGCCGTCACGGCGGTCGACACGGTCACGAACAGTGTGCGGCTCGTCAACGCGGCGACGCTGAAGACCCGCGGCGTCGAAGTCGAGGGGGAGCTACGGCCGGTGCGGGGCCTGTCGATCACCGGCGCGGTCGGCTATATCGACAGTGCGATCACCGTATTGGGCACACCTTGTTACGACCTGCAGACGGCAGCGACGGGATGCACTGTTCGCCCTGTTGTCGGTCGGCTGCAGGACGTCGTGGATGGGGCTGTCCCAAACGCCGCCAAGTGGAAATGGAACATAGGCGCGTCCTGGGAAATTCCAGTCGGCGGGCTCAACATAATCCCGCGGGCAAATTACAGCTGGACCGGTCGCCAGCAATTCCTGCTTAACCAGAATCCCGATGGCATTCAGGGCGGATTTGGAATCCTCGACGCGGGCATCGCCGTCAGCACGGCAGACGATCGCTATACGATCGAAGTCTTCGTCAAAAATGCGCTCGACCGCTTCTACGTCAACAGCGTCGGGAATGTGTCGGACCTGCCAGGCTCGACCTTCTCGTTCATTCCTCGCGACGCGGACCGCTATTTCGGGCTGCGGCTATCGGCACGGTTGTGATGCCCGGCAATCATCACGGCGATCGCCGTTGGCATGTCGGCCTCAGCAGCCTAACGCCAGGCGCTCGTCGTGAACCGGAAGGCGTCGCGTTTGTCGAGGCTGTGAGACCATGGGCTGCACCGCTGCAGCATGGCGAAGGCAATCCTCAAGGCGCTTAATTACGACTTCCTCGTCGTGGCCAATGTATATCGGCCGACACTGGAACGTGCCGAGGACGACGCGGTGGAAGTGATACGACTGCGGAAGAAGCTGGCGAACGCGATCGTCCAGCGTCAGTGGAGCGTCGGTAACGTGGCCCGTGCCATCGGACCGGCCGACCGCGCGGTCCCGCATGTTGGCGAGCATCGCGCGATATCTTAATGGCGCAGCACGATCGCCAAGTCGGTCGGCGGGCGCCCCGCTCCCGGCTCTCACTTTTGATGATTGTCGCTCCGGCGCTGCCGCCACACCCTGCGCCCGTGCTGTCGACACCGCAAGATAACGGCGCGGCCACAAAAGGGAGGAAGCCGATGGGCCATTATTTCAAGACCCGGCAAGTCGCATCTGTGTCGCTGGTCGCGCTGTTGGCGGGCGCGCAACCCGCCGCCGCGCAGGATCAGGCGGCGGCACGAGCCGGCGCGTCCCTTCAAGCGCCGGACGCTGCCCCAGGCGCGGCTGACAACGACGCCATCCGCGACATCGTCGTAACCGCCCAGCGGCGGGAGGAGCGGCTGCAATCGGTGCCCGTGGCAGTGTCCGCGCTCGATCAGAAGGCGCTGGACAGCGCACAGATCGATGACATTCGCGACATCGCCGGCCGCGTACCCAGTCTGGTCGTCGACAGCGTCGCGGCGGGGCCGAGCGCCGCGGCGATTTCAATCCGTGGCATCAGCTTCGAGGATATCGAGAAGAGTTTCGACCCGGCGGTCGGTGTCGTTGTCGACGGCGTTTTCATCGGCACCAATACCGGTCAGCTACTTGACAGTTTCGACCTCGAACGGCTCGAAGTGCTGCGCGGACCACAGGGCACGCTGTTCGGTCGTAACACCATTGCGGGGGTGATTAACGTCACCCGGACACGCCCGACCGACGATGCGGGAGTGCGCGGCAGCTTCGGCTATTCGAGCTACGACACGAAGCGCGGACGGCTCGTGGTCAACTCCGGGCTGCTTGGCGGGATCGTCGCGCTCAAGGCTTATGGCTTTTGGGACAAGACCGACGGCTACTATTTCAACGTGACCAAGGGGCGGCGCGAGGGACGCTACGAAACGCTGTCGGGCGGCATCAGCGCGCGCATCCAGCCGACACAGGATATCACCGCCGTCGTCACTTACGAACACCAGCGCGAGCGCGGCGAGACGATCGTGGCGCCGCTAAGCCGCACCGGCACCGACGTGATCTGCGCCGCGCCCGGCGCGCCCGGCTTTTCGCCCGCGCGCGAGTGCAACCGTAACCAGGACGAGGATCTCTACACCACCTTCTCGTCGCTCGCGACGCCCGTGCGGCAGGATACCGACGCGGTGACCGGCAATATCGATATCGGCCTGGGTGGCCGCTTCACGCTGACCAGTGTTACTGGCTATCGCCGGAGCAAGGAGAGTGTGCGGCAGGATTTCGATGCCTCGTCAGTCAATTTCTTCGACACGTTCCGGCCGCAAAACTATCGTCAGTTCAGCCAGGAACTGCGGTTGGTCGGCGACGTCACCGATTGGTTGAACCTGCTTGGCGGCGCCTACTATTTCAGTAGCAGCTACGACATCGACCAGCGCACGAATTTCGGCATCATCCTTGGCCAGGGCTCGACACCGCAACTGCGTCAGATCGTCAATCACCACGCGCGCTCCTATGCGGGCTTTGTCGACGCAAAAGTGAAGCTCTCCGACCGCTTCTCGCTTGGCGGCGGCGCGCGCTACACCCGCGACCGCAAGCGCATTTTCAACAATTACGGTCGCATTCAGCCGCTGGTAAATATCACCCTGCCCACTTTTACCGGGGTCGAGTGCGTCGCGGTGACCGGGACCATTTCCCCCGCCCCCGGGGTGGTTTTGCCCGTCTACAGCAGTGCCAACAACTGCGCGGGACGCGCGAGCTTCGGCAAGTTTACTTGGCGCGCGAACGCCAATTTCCAGATGACGCCGGACAAATTGCTCTATGCATCCTATTCGAAGGGCTTTCGCTCGGGCGGATTTAACGGCCGTGCTGCGTCGCCTACCTCGCTCGGACCGTATCAGCCGGAGAGCGTCGACGCCTATGAGCTCGGATTGAAAGCCGACTGGCTCGACCGCACGCTGCGAACCAACATCGCGCTTTATTACACGAAATATGACAACAAGCAGGAGGAGATCGTTCAGCCCGCGCCGCCAGGATCGTCGAGCCCGCAGGAAACGGTGGTTAAGAACGCCTCTTCGGCGACGATCAAAGGCATCGAGATCGAAACCATCGCTCAACTGGCGCGCGGCTTCAGCTTCAACGGCTCGTTCTCCTACAGCGACGCCAAGTTCGACAACTTTTTGAATGACGTTAACGGCGACAATATTCCCGACAACGTGTCGACGCTGACCCTGCGGCGCGCGCCCAAATTCCAATGGTCGGCCGGACTCAATTGGACACATGAACTGGGCAGCGGGCGGATCGATGCGTCGACTATCCTGCGCTTCCAGTCGAAGTACCAGACTTGCATCGCGCCCGCGCGGCCAGTCGTTGTCGGCAACGTCGTCAACGATCCGCGCTGCCGGACTGAGGATCGCGAGGATCTGTCGGCGCAGATCGGCTATGCATTCGATCTCGGGAACCGGCGCGAAGTGCGCTTCTCGGTGTTTGGCCGCAATCTGACCGATAACAGGGGTCTTGCGTCGACTCTGCCGGTTGCTGGGCTGTTCACCTTCGGCACCGCCAAGCCGCCGCGCATTTTCGGGGCCGAAATCGGCTTCAATTTCTGACGGCAACAGGTCGGTGAATCATCGGAACAACGATTTCCGGCTGATCGCCGACCTTGCCCGCATCAATGCCGAGGACCGGCCGGACAAGCTTGCCTTCGTCTTTGAGGGGCGGCGCACATCTTATGGCCTGTTGCATGCGCAGAGCGACCGCGCGGCGCATGCGCTGATCGCGGCAGGCGTGCGGCCAGATGATCGCGTCGCTTACCTCGGCAAGAACGCCGATGTGTATTTCGAGTTGTTGCTCGGTGTCGCCAAGGCGGGCGCGGTGCTGTGTCCGCTCAACTGGCGGCTGGCCAAGCCGGAAATTGCCTGGATTCTCGCTGATTGCGGCGCGCAAATCCTGTTCGTTGGACCCGAATTCGTCGGCTTGGCCGCACAGCTGCGCGCGGAACTGCCGCAGATTTGCCTGGTCGTCGCGACCGAAGACGCTTATACTTATTGGCGCGATAGCGCATCGGCGGCGGCGCTTCCCGCACGCGGTGAGAACGATGCCGTCCTGCAAATGTACACCTCAGGCACTACCGGCAGGCCCAAGGGCGCGGTGCTGACCAGCGCGTCGATCTTGCGCACCGCGCTCGACCACGATCCGGCCCTGTCACATGCATGGGAACGCTGGGGTGAGGACGACGTCGCCCTTGTCGCGATGCCGTGCTTCCATGTCGGCGGCACGCTGTATGGGGTCAGCGTGATGCGCAATGGTGCGACCGGCGTGATCATGCGCGAATTCAACCCGCTGCACGTGCTCGACTTCATCGACCAGCATGGCATTTCGAAAATTTTCCTCGTCCCCGCGGCGATTCAGATCATCGTCGACCAGCCGCGCGCCCGCGAGATCGATTTTTCCCGGCTCAATAATATCAGCTATGGCGCGTCGCCGATCCCGCTGGCACTGCTCGAGCGCGCGATCGACACCTTCGGCTGTGGTTTCGTGCAAATGTACGGCATGACGGAAACTTCCGGGACGATCGCCGCACTGCCGCCCGAGGCGCACGACCCGCGGCGGCCCGAGCTGATGCGTTCGATCGGCAAGCCGCTTCGCGGTGTTGAAATGAAGGTGGTCGGCCCTGCCGGCGATGAGCTGCCGCCGCGCGAGATCGGTGAGATAGCGATCCGCACTCAAGCCAATATGCGCGAATATTGGCGCCTGCCCGACGCAACCGCGGAAACCATCGACTCCGATGGCTGGCTGCGCACCGGGGACGCGGGGTATACCGACGAGGATGGCTATTTCTACCTGCACGACCGGGTGAAGGACATGATCATCTCGGGCGGGGAAAACGTCTACCCGGCCGAGGTGGAAAACGCGATCTATGGGCATCCGGCGGTCGCCGACGTTGCGGTGATCGGCGTGCCCGACGCGAAATGGGGCGAAGCAGTAAAGGCCTGCGTAGTTCTCAAGGACGCGGCGAGCGAGGATGCGATTATCGCTTGGACGCGCGAGCGGATCGCCGCGTACAAGGCCCCGAAATCGATCGACTTTGTCGACGCGCTTCCGCGCAATCCGTCGGGTAAGATCCTGCGCCGCGAGCTGCGCGCACCCTATTGGCAAGAACAGGAGCGGCAGGTCGCATGAGGTTGCAGGGCAGGCGGGCGATCGTTACCGGCGCGGCATCGGGCATTGGCCGCGCAACGGCGCGGCGCTTCGCCGCCGAGGGCGCGAAGGTGCTGGCGACCGATCGCGATGGCGAGGGGCTGGCGGCGCTCGAAGCAATGGCAACGCTCAAGCACGACGTGGCGAGCGAGAGCGACTGGGGTCATGTCGCCGAAACCGCGCGCGAGCGACTGGGCGGTTGCGACATCCTCGTCAATTGTGCCGCGATTGTATCCGGCCTGTCGGTCGAGCAGGTCGACCTCGACAGTTGGAACCGGCTGCTGGCGATTAACGTGACAGGGACCATGCTCGGCTGCCGCATGGCTATCGGCCTGATGCGGAATGCCGAACGGCCGTGCGCGATCGTTAATCTCGCTTCGACCACTGCCTATGCCGCGCTGCCGGGGGATATTGCTTATACTGCGTCAAAGGGCGCGGTGCGGATGTTGACCAAGTCGGTGGCGGCGCATTGCGCGCGCGAAGGCCTGCCGATCCGCTGCAACGCGCTCGCGCCAGGCGCGACCGATACCGGCATGCTTGCGCTGCCTGACGAAGTCCGCGCGATCATGGCCGGCATGTCGCCGCAGGGCCGTATCGCGCCACCCGAGGAAATGGCCACGGCGATCCTTTTTCTGGTCGATGACGAATGCGCGTTCATGACCGGCAGCGAGCTGCTGGTGGATGGCGGCGCACTTGCCATTCATCCGGGATTCTGACCCTGCCTGAGCAACTTAAAGGCCGGGTCGCTGCGATTACGGGGGGCAGTGCGGGGATCGGCCGCGCCATCGCCGAATCGTATCTGCGCGAAGGGGCAAGCGTCGCGCTGTTCGCGCGGAGCCGCGACAAGGGCGAGGCGGCGCTTGCCAAGATGGGCGCGGGTGAGCGGGGGCTGTTCGTTGCGGGCGACGCGACCAGCCAGACGGATATCGAGGGCTTTGTCGACGCCGTCGTCGCCCGATTCGAGCGCCTAGACATCTTGGTCAACAACGCCGGCGGGGCGGGCGATCTGCAACCGCTGGCCGACCTGTCCGACGAAGCGTTTGACGGCGCCATGAAGTGGAACGTCTACGCCAATTTCTGGGCCAGCCGGCGCGCATTGCAGACGATGATCCCGGCGGGCTGGGGCCGGATCGTCAACATCAGTTCGATCGAGGGCAAGCACGGCAAGGCCGTCTTCACTGCCTATACGGCAGCAAAGCATGCGATCAACGGCCTGACCAAGAGCTTGGCGCGTGAGGTTGGCGCAGTCGGGATAACGGTCAACGCGATCTGCCCGGGCCTGGTCATAACCGACATCATCCGCGAGAACGGCCCGGCGACGGCCGAGGCGATGGGCCTGAGCTTCGAGGCGATGATCGCGATGTTTGCGAGCGAGAGCGCGATTAAGCGGCCCAACACTGTCGAGGAGGTCGCGGCCATGGCGCTGCTCCTCGCCAGCGACGCGGGCGCGGGGATCACCGGCGCGCTGCTCAGCGTCGACGGCGGCACT
The DNA here is from genome assembly GCA_964246315.1 of uncultured Sphingomonadaceae bacterium. Lineage (GTDB taxonomy): Bacteria > Pseudomonadota > Alphaproteobacteria > Sphingomonadales > Sphingomonadaceae > Sphingomonas_O. Next base: position 63,724 of record CAXTPT010000001.1, read on the forward strand.
GCGCAATATTAGGTTGAGGGCGGCTGCACCTTGGCCATCGCCGCGCCGACGCTCGCGGCAATATCGCCGCCCTGCGGATTGCCTCTAAGCAGCAGGCCGCCATTCGCCTGGATATTCGCACCGGTAACATAAGCCTCTTCGCTCGCCAGCCACAGGCAGGCATTCGCCACGTCCTGCGCGGTGTTGAGGCGGCCGAGCGGGTAGCGCGGCATGAACGCGTCGACCAAGCCCGGCATGGCCATTGACTCGGTCGTCATCGGACTGCGGGTGAAGCCGGGTGAGACGATGTTCGCGCGGATACCGTCGCGGCCAAAATCATTGGCGACGCAGCGGATCAAGGCCTCCGACCCCGACTTGGTGCCGATATAGGCGGCATGGTCGCCGATCGGCGCCTGGGTGGTCGCCGAGCTGATCTGAATAATGCTGCCGCCGCTTGGCGCGTTGGCCTGCATCGCCGCGACGAACGCTTGTAAGAAATGGTGGACACCCTTGAATTGCAGGTCGACGATGCGGTCCAGCTCGTCTGCGGTTACGTCGAGCAGCGGCTTGAGCAGGCCCCAGCCGGTGGCGTTGACCGCGATGTCGACGCCGCCGAGCCGGCTGCGAGCGGTCTCGGCCAGGGCGTGGACCTGGGCGCGATCGGTGATGTCGCACAGCGACCACTCGCCGCCCAACTCCTCGGCGAGCGCGCGCAATGGTGCTTCCTGCCGACCACCGGCAAGGACCCTCGCACCCTCCGCCGCGAAACGGCGCGCGATCGCCTGGCCGATATTGTCCGCGCCCCCCGCGCCGAGCACGACAGCGCGCTTACCCGCCAGCCTCACTGTTCGAGCTCGAGCAGCTGCTTGCCACGGTTCTCGCCGGAGAACAGTCGCTTCAGCGTCGCGGGGGCATTCGCAAAACCGTGCTGGACGTCTTCCCGATAAGTCAGCTGGCCGTCCTGCACGAAACGTTCCAGACGCTTGCGGATCGCCGGGAATTCAGCCGCCCAGTCGAGCACGATGAAGCCGGCCATCGTGCCACGCCGGAAGACAAGGTTGAAATAATTTTGCGGTCCCGCAGGCAGGTTGCCCGTCTCGTAGCGGCTGATCCCGCCGCAGATGACGACGCGCGCGCCGGTTGCGATGCGGCTCAGCATATCGTCGAGGATGCGACCACCGACATTGTCGAAAATCACGTCGACCCCGCGGGGGCAGTGCTCGCCGATCTGCGCCCTGACATCGCCCGTTTTGTAATCGATCGCCGCGTCATAGCCGGCTTCCTCGACCAGCCAACGGCATTTATCGGCGCCGCCTGCGATCCCCACCGCCCGGCAACCCGCGATCTTCGCCAGCTGGCCAACGACCGAACCGGTCGCGCCTGCCGCGCCCGACACCAGCACGGTGTCCCCGGCGACGGGCCTGCCCACCTTGAACAGCCCGCAATAGGCCGTGACACCGGTTGTACCGAGGACGGACAGCATCGCGGTCGGCGGCAGGCTGGTCTCAATCCTGGTCAGACCCTCGCCAGACGACAGATGCCATTCGGTCCAGCCGGTCGAGCCGGACACTAGGTCTCCGGGCGCGAAGCCGGCGGCGCGGCTTTCGATCACCTCGCTGACGCCCGAGCCGCGCATCACGTCGCCGATCGCCATCGGTGCGACATAATCGGCGATATTCTCCATCCAGCCCTTCTGCGCCGGATCGAAACCGAGATAGCGGGTGCGCAGCAGTATCTGCCCCTCATCAGGGGCCGGCATGTCAGTCTCGACCAGGCGGAAATCGCCGTCTTCGATGCCGCGCCCGCGCGGGTGTCCGTTAAGCAGCCATTGGCGCGATGTCGGCATCGTCGGTCTCCTGTGATGTGCTTGTGCGAACAAGGGCAGCGCGGCTACCCGCGCTTTTGACAGGTGCTGCGGCCCAGCGCGCGGCTATGGCGGCACGATGACCGAGAATCGCCGCTTCAAGCTCGTCCGCCGCCCGGTCGGCGATCCGCAGCCGGAGGATTTCGCCCTTGTTACCGAAAACCTGCAGCCGCTTGCCGATGGTCAGTTTCGCATTCGTAACCGCTACGCTTCGCTCGACCCGGCGATGCGCGGCTGGATGGACGCGGGCGAGAGCTATCTGCCGCCGATCGCCCTCGGCGATGCCGTCCGCGCCTCGACCGTGGGCACCGTCGCGGAAAGCCGCAATCCCGATTTCGCCGAGGGTCAGTGGGTCATGGGGCTCAACGCACTGGAAGATTACTCGCTCGGGGTGACCGGCGGCTTTACCCAGCCGGTCGATGCCACCGCGGTGCCCGCCGTAACCAATTACCTGTCGGTGCTCGGCGCCGTCGGCATGACCGCTTATTTCGGCTTTCTTGACGTGTGCGAGCCAGAGCCGGGCGATACGGTCCTCGTCACCGGCGCGGCAGGGGCGGTCGGATCGCTGGTCGGGCAACTGGCAAAAATCAAGGGCTGCCGCGCCATCGGCATCGCCGGCGGGGCCGAAAAGGTCGCGCGGTTGACCGATCGCTACGGCTTCGACGCAGGCATTGATTATCGCGGCAAGTCGGTCGACGATCTCGGCGCGGCGATGCGCGCGGCGGCGCCCGACGGCGTGGACATCATTTTCGAAAATGTCGGCGGCGACGTGCTCGACGCAGGGCTGATGAACTTGCGGCACGGCGCGCGGGTAGGGCTGTGCGGCCTGATCAGCGAATATAATGCGCCCGCACCGGTCGGCGCGCGCAATCTGTGGCAGCTAATTGTCCACCGCGCGTCGATCCGTGGACTGCTCGTCGCCGATTACATCCCGCGCTTCGGCGAGGGCATCGCGGCAATGGCTGGCTGGCTTGCCGAGGGCCGGCTGGTCGCCGACGAACATGTCGAGCACGGGCTGGAGAATGCCTATGCGGCCTTCATGAAACTCTTTTCGGGCGGCAACCAGGGCAAGCTGATCCTGCAGCTCGCGTGACCCGCCTCCTCGTCCTGTCCGGCGGGCATCCGTATGATGCCGACGCTTTTGAGGCGTTGCTTGCCGGCCTCGACGGCTGGACGATCGATCACCGGCTGCATCCGGCCGCCGAGGCGACGATCGTTGACGCCCTGGCGGTGGCCGACGCCGTGCTGTTCTATGATATGCCGGGCTATACCTTTGCTGACGGCGCGGTCGCGGTCCGCCCGCCGTCCGAGGCTTATCGGGCTGCGGTGACGGGCTGGTTCGCGAATGGCGGCGGTGCCGTCGCCATGCACCACGCGCTGGCCGGCTGGGCCGCCTGGCCTGAATGGGCGGAGATCGTCGGCGGACGCTTCCTCTACCAGCCCGATCGCGTTCGCGGGCAGGCGCGGCTCGACTCGGGCTATCGCCACGATGTCGCTTACGATGCTGAGGTCGTCGCGCCCGGCCATCCGGTCATGACAGGCCTGCCGCCGTGCTTTGCTCTGGCCGACGAGCTTTACCTCGCCGAGCTGTTCGATGATCGCGTCACTCCGTTGCTGCGCGCCCGCCATGCATTCGTGCGGGAGGACTTCTTCTCCGCGGCGCATGCCGTCGCCGGGCAGATGTTCAAGAATAGCGACTGGCCGCATCCGCCAAGCAGCGACTTAATCGCATGGGAAACGCACCCCGGCAACGGACGCTTGGTCTACCTGCAGCCCGGTGACGGGCCTGCCGCTTACAGCAACGCCCATTTCCGCCGGCTGCTCGCCAATGCGCTCGCTTATGTCGCCGCCTAGCAATTTCGTGTGTCGCCGCCCGTCGTGCCCGTGCCGCATAGTCTTGGGCTAAGGGGAATGGGTGCGTGACCGACGTCTTGGCCGAAGCCAATTTCTTCGATCCGGCAGTCATCGCCGACCCGTTTGCTTTTTATGCGCGGGCGCATCGCGAAACGCCGGTGCTGAAGGTCAGCGACGCGATGGTGGTGGTCTTCGGCTATGACGCGTGCGTCGAAGCGGCGCAGAATCCGGCCGTATTCTCGAACAATTTTCAGGGGCTATTGTCGGGCGCGATGGGCGAGGACGCGGAGGTCAAGGCCGAACTGGACCAGGGCTGGCCGCAGGTCGACACGCTGCTGACCGCCGACCCGCCGACGCACACCCGCTTCAGGAAATTGGTCAACCTTGCCTTTTCGTCGCGCCGCGTCGCCGCGATCGAGGATGATATCCGGAGCATCTGCGTCCACCTGATCGAGGCAATGGCCGACCGCGACGAAGGCGATTTCGTCCGCGATTTCGGCATCCCGCTGCCCGTCGCGGTGATCACGCGCCAATTAGGTCTTGGCGAAGACCGCTGGGCCGACGTCAAGCGCTGGTCGGACGCGTTTGTCGATCGGCTGGGGCACATGATTTCTCGGGAACGCGAGCTCGAGTGCGCGCGCGAAGTGGTCGCGTTCCAACATGCGGTGAAGACCAAAATCGACGAGCGGCGCGCATTCCCGACCGAAGATTTGCTCAGCGATCTCGTCCACGCCCGCATCGACGACGAGCGGCCGCTCGATGACGCTGAAATTCTGTCGATCATGCAGCAGATGATGGTCGCCGGGAACGAGACGACGACCTCGGCACTGGCAGGCGGCCTGCTGCAGTTGATCGCAAACCCGGAACAAATGCGGCAGGCGGTGGCAGCTGTCGACACGGGCGATGAGCGCGCGATAATCAATCTGGTCGAAGAAGTGCTGCGGACCGAAAGCCCGACTTCGGGCATGTGGCGCGTGATGCGCGAGGATGCCAAGCTGGCGGGGGTCACCGTCCCTAAGGGGGCAATGGTGCAATTGCGCTATGCGGCGGCAAATCGCGATCCTGCGCGCTTTCCCGATCCCGACCGGTTCGACATTGCGCGGACGAACGCGCGGACGCATCTCGCCTTTGGCAAGGGCATTCACATGTGCGTCGGCAATATGCTGAGCCGCAAGGAGATGGCGATCGCCTTCACCGAATTGTTACGGCGGCTTGACGACTTTGCGCTGGCCGCTGGGCACGCGCCGGCCTGGCCGCCCAACATGCTGCTGCGCGGGCTGACGACCTTGCCGATCAACTATCGGCGGCGCGCATGAATTTCGACCTCAGCGATGACCAGCGCCAGTTTGTCGACTTGGTCGCGCGCTTCCTCGGCCCGATGGACGTCGCGCTCAGGCGGCAATTGCGCGCGGCGCCGGAACGCTATCCTGTCACCCGCTGGAGCGAGGTTTGCGATCTCGGCCTGCTCTCGCTCGCTGCGCCGGACAGCGCGGGCGGGCTGGGCGCAAGTCGCATCGATCTCGCGCTCGTCGCCGAAGCGCTCGGCAGGGGGCTGGCGATCGATCCTTGGCTGGAAAACGGCGTGTTGCCCGTCCGGCTTGCAGTAGCGTCGGGGGAAGAGGAGTTGACCGCCCGGCTGATGGCGGGCGAGACACGCGCCGCCTTCGCTTTTGCTGAGCCCGGCCGCCGCTTCGCGCTCGACGCGCGGTTGCGTGTCGAGAATCATGCGCTCAGTGGCAGCAAGACGCTCGTCCTCGGCGGCATGAGCGCGGACCTGCTGTTCGTCACGACCGCCGACGGCCTCTACCTCGTCAACGCTGGGGCCGAGGGCGTGCAACGCCGCGGCTACGCGATCGTCGATGGTAGCGAGGCGGCTGAGATCGGCTTCTACCGCAGCAGCGGCAGGCGGCTCAACCTAACGCATGACGATGTCATGCAGGTCGTCGGCGATGCGCGCCTGCTCGCGGCGGCCGAGATGGTCGGGCTGGCGCAGCGGCTGTTCGACGACACGCTCGACTACGTCAAACAGCGCGAGCAGTTCGGCGTCGCTATCGCCAGCTTCCAGGCGCTGCAGCACCGGCTGGTGGATTGCTATGCCGAGCTCGAGCTCGCCCGCTCGCTGATGCTGCGGACGGCGCTGGAGCCCGTCGCCGACTGGCCCGCGGCCACGGCGGGCGCGAAGGCGGCGATTGGCGCCGCCGCGATGCACATCGCGCGCGAGGCGGTGCAGCTGCACGGCGGCATGGGCCAGACCGACGAGCTGGCGGTCGGCCACGCAATGAAGCGCGTCATGCTGCTCGACACGCTGCTCGGCGGCGAACGCGAGGGCCTGCTCGACTATGCGAGGGCGGCATGAGCCCGATCGCGCCCGGCCTATGGACCGACGAGGCCGAGCCGCGGCTGATCGGTGGGCGGCGCGCTGATGGCGAGATAGTGTTTCCCCGGCCGCAGGGCGATGCCGCCACCGACTATGAGGCCCTTCCTCTATCGCGCATGGGAACGCTCTGGTCGTGGACGCGACAGGACTTCGAGCCGAAGCCGCCTTATGCGGGGCCACAGCCCTTCGAGCCGTTCCTGCTCGGCTATGTCGAGCTGGACGAAGTGATCGTCGAAACCCGTCTGGTCGGCGCCGCGCTCGGCGACCTCCGGCTGGGCATGCCGATGCGCCTGACCATCGTGCCGTTCGACGCCGGGCGGCTGACCTACGCCTTTGAGCCGGATAGGCGTGCGTGACCAACGCTGTTATCATCGGAGCTGGCATCCATCCCTTTGGGCGGACCGAAGGGCGCTCGGGCCGCGACCAGGGCGTATTCGCGGCACGCGAGGCGCTGGCCGATGCAGGAATCGAATGGGCGCAGGTCCGCTATGCCTTTGGCGGTTCGTCGAGCGCGGGGGCTGCGGACATCATGGTCAACGAGTTGGGCCTCACCGGCGTTCCGTTTATCAATGTCGCCAATGGTTGCGCGACGGGCGGCTCGTCACTCGCCGGCGCGCGCAATGCGATCGTCGCAGGCGATGCCGATATCGCGCTCGCGGTCGGGTTCGACAAACACCCGCGCGGCGCGTTCAATGCCCGGCCCGCCGATTACGGCCTGCCCGACTGGTATGGCGAAACGGGCATGATGCTAACGACGCAATTCTTTGCGCTCAAAATACAGCGTTACATGCAGCTGCACGGCATCAGCCGCAGGACCTTGGCGCGGGTGGCGGAAAAGGCGTTCCGCAACGGTGCGCGAGCCGAACATGCGTGGCGCCGCTCGCCCGTCGACTTCGACACGATCCTCAACGCGCCGATGGTAAACGATCCGCTGACCAAATACATGTTCTGCTCGCCGGCTGAGGGCGCGGTGGCGCTGGTCCTCGCCTCCGAACGCAAGGCGCGCGAGCTGGGCGCCGACGGGGTGCGAATCGCCAGCGTCGCGGTGCGGACGCGGCCGCCTGGCTCGTTCGAGGTATTCGCTCCATCGATCGCCAAGGAAGGCGGCGGCAAGCCGACCATGCTGGCGAGTCAGGCCGCCTTCGCCGCGGCGGGGATTGGCCCGGAAGACATCGATATCGCGCAGTTGCAGGATACCGAAAGCGGCGCGGAAGTGATGCACATGGCCGAGAACGGGTTTTGCCGTGACGGCGAACAGGAAGCCTGGCTGGCCGAGGGACGAACTGAGCTTTACGGCCGCCTGCCGGTCAACACCGATGGCGGCTGCATTGCCTGCGGGGAACCGATCGGGGCGTCGGGGCTGCGGCAGGTGTATGAGAATGTCGTTCAGCTGCGCGGACGCGGCGGCGCACGGCAAGTGCCGGGCGCGCCCAAGGTCGCCTACAGCCACGTCTATGGCGCGCCGGGCATCTCCGCCGTGGCGATCCTCGCGCGGTGAGCCGGCTCGCAAACAAGGTCGCGCTGATTTCGGGCGGCGCCGAGGGGATCGGCGCGGCGACGGCGCGGCTGTTCGTGCGCGAGGGCGCGCGGGTCGTGCTCGCCGACCTGCAGACGGACAAAGCTGCAGCGGTGGCGTTTGAGCTGGGTGAGACTGCGGTCGCGGTGCCGCTCGACGTGCGCGACCGCGGCCAGTGGGACGCGGCAGTCGCCAAGGCCGTCGATCATTTCGGCGGGCTGAACATCCTGTGCAACATCGCCGGAATTTCCGAGCCCGGCACCGTCGCAGAAATGAGCGACGACATCTGGACGCGGACGCTGGCGATCAACCTGACGGGCACGATGAACGGCTGCCGCGCCGCGCTGCCCGCGATCGCTGCCACCGGCCGTCCGGGGGCGATCGTCAACACCGGCTCGATGCTGGCGCTGCGCGTCGGCGCCGGCTTCGGCGCCTATTGCGCGTCGAAAGCGGCGGTGACGGCGCTTAGCCGGGTCATCGCGCTCGAATGCGCGGCGGCGACGTGGCCGATCCGGGTCAACACCGTCCATCCCGGCGCGATCCGCACGCCGATGTTCGAACGCTATGTCGCGCAATTCCCCGACCGCGAGGCGGGCGAGGCTGCTTTCGCTGCCAGCCATCCGCTCGGCCGCGTCGGCGAGGCGGAGGAGGTTGCCAACGCCTTTCTGTTTCTCGCCTCCGACGAGGCAAGCTTTACCTCGGGCGTCGACCTGACCGTCGACGGCGCGGGGGCGATCCGCGCGTGACTCAGCGGATCGAGGCGCTGTTCGTGGCAGCAGGCAAATATCACGACATCGACTTCGCGCGGTTGGAGTTGCTCAAGCTTTTCGCCGAGCATCCGCGCGCGCGCGTGACCGTGGCCCCCGATTACGCGCCGATGGCGGATTGGCCGAATAAGTTTGATTTTCTCGTCACCTACACCTGCGACCTGATGCCGACGGTTGAGGAGACAAACGCGATCAAGGCCTGGCTCGAAGCCGGCGGCCGCTGGCTGGCGCTGCACGGGACCAATTCGATCCTGCGCTTTACCGAGACCGGCGTCGACGCGCCGGACGAGCGGCCCGACGTGATGGCGCTGCTCGGCACGCAATTCGTCGCGCATCCGCCGATCGGGCCGTTCACCGTCGAGATCGTCGACCGCGACGATCCGTTGATCGGCGGGATCGAGGATTTCGAAGTGGTTGACGAACTCTATCTGTCGCGGCCGACCGCCGCAGTTCGGACGCTTGCGCAGACGCGCTTCGCCGGCGAGGCGACCGGCTTCGTCGAGCAGGACTGGGCGGAAACGGCCGTGCCGATCATCTACACGCGCGATGTCGGGCAGGGCCGGGTGGTTTACAATACGCTGGGCCATTGCCGCGGGCATTACGACTTGCCCGGGATGCAGGACTTCTATCCGCACCCCGAGCGTTGCGCGTGGAATTACCCGGTATATTATGAGCTGCTGCGGCGCGGCCTGCGCTGGGCGGCAGGTGAGACCTGACATGGATTTCGACTTCACCCATCAAGAACTCGCCTTTCGCGACGAGGTGCGCAATTTCATCGCCGAACAGCTGCCCGAACGGCTGCGCGTCGGCGCGGCCAAGACGCCCGGCGTGTTCGTCGAGCCCGACATTGGCCTCGAATGGCACCGCATCCTGGCGGCCAAAGGCTGGGTCGCACCGGGCTGGCCCGAGTCATGTGGCGGGACTGGCTGGACTCCGGTGCAGCGCTACGTGTTCGAGAAGGAATGCGCGCTCGCCGGGGCGCCGTCGCTGTCCGTTCTGGGTCTGCGGCTGGTCGGCCCGGTCATCTGCGAATTCGGCACCGATGAGCAGAAAGCGCGCTTCCTGCCGCGCATCCTGTCGGGCAAGGATTACTGGTGCCAAGGCTATTCGGAACCCGGTAGCGGCTCGGACCTCGCCTCACTCAAGACCAGCGCGCGGCGCGAGGGCGAGGAATATGTCGTCACTGGCTCGAAGATCTGGACGACGCACGCGCATCATGCCGACTGGATGTTCTGCCTGGTCCGGACCGACGCAGCGGTCAAGGCGCAGGCGGGCATCAGTTTCCTGCTGATCCCGATGGACCAGCCCGGCGTCGAGATCGCGCCGATCCTGACCATGGCGGGGGACCACGAGGTCAACCAGGTATTTCTAGACGGCGCGCGCACGTCGGTTGCCAACCGCATCGGCGATGAGGGGCAAGGCTGGACGATCGCCAAGTTCCTGCTGGAAAACGAGCGCGGCGGCTCGTGTCACGCACCGCGGCTGTTACAGACCATCAATCGGCTCAAAGGTGCCGCCGAGCACCTGCCGTCGGGCGTCAACGGCGCGCTGTCGCACGATCCCGCGGTGGCACGGCGCCTCGCTAGACTGGAACTCGAAGCCAAATCGCTCGAAATGCTCGAGCTGCGCATTCTCGCCGAGCTGGCCAAGGGACGGCGGCCGGGACCGCAGACCAGCTTGGTCAAGCTTGTCGCCAGCCACCTGCACCAGCGGATCGACGAGGCGGCAGTCGAGCTTTACGGCTATGACGCGCTGCAATTGCCGTTCGAACGTCCGCTTTACGGCAATGAGGCGCCCGAGCCAGTTGGGGAGCCCGCGGCGCAGCTCGCGGCGGCGAAATATCTCAATAGCCGTGCGTGGAGCGTCTTTGGCGGATCGTCTGAGGTGCAGAAGAACATCATTGCCAAGACGGTGCTCGGTCTCTGACGGCTCTTGCCGTGGCCGCATGGGTGTGGAAAGGCTTGCCGCCATGGCGACGAGGGCGACGCGGCTGCCGGATAGCAAGGATACGGCCGATTTGATCGAGCGCGTCACCGTCCGCGCACCGCACGACATCCGGCCCGCCGCCGAAGCTTTTGCCGAACATGTCGCCGCGCTGGGCCTGCGCGCCGCCTTGTGCGAGGATATCTCGTCCGCCGAGACGATGACCGATGCCGATGGGACGGTGCTCAATGGCGAGGTGTTCGGCTGGCTCGACGATGGCGAGCGCTGGTGGGAAGATCATCGGCTGGCGTTGCATTCCCCTTTGCCCCGTGCCTGCCGCTACGAAAGCGAGCCGTTCTGGTGCAACGCCGACGGCTTTTTCACCGCCTTTCCCAATCCGTATCTCGACGCGATCACGCTCAAGCGCTTTGTGGACAGCCAGTTTCACTATTCGGCGGCGATCGTCGTGCCGGTCCACCTGCCGTTCGGACAATTGTCCGCCAACAGCTTCGTCTCGCTCGACCGCGAGCAGACCGACTTGTCGAGCGAGTTCGCCGCGCACGCGCCGCTGCTGGCGCAGCTCGCCCGGCGGTTTATCGCCAGCTACGTCACGGCCCAGCGCAACAAGCGGCGGATGCCGTCCGACTGCGAGCTGTCGAAGCGCGAGGTCGAATGCCTGCGCTGGGCAGCGATCGGCAAGACCGACCGCGAGGTCGGCATGATCATCGCCCTGAGCCACGCCACCGTGCGCTATCACATCAACCGCGCGGGGGAAAAGCTGAACAGCGTCAACCGTGCGCAGACGATCTTCAAGGCGGGACAGCTGGGCTATCTCGGCGCACGGAACTAGCCGATCCGGCGCACCGGTTTGCCGCCGTCCCAGCCGCGCGCAGCGTCCCGCATCATCGCAAAGAGCGCCTCGGTCCCCGGCGCGGGCTGGAGCAATTCGACGAGGTTGCCCGGTCCGCCGCCAGGGTCGGCATAGATCACGCCGCCGCCCTCCCCTACCCGCGCCTCGACGACGATTTTCGCGCGAAGCGCCTCGCATGTCGCCCGTGCCTCGCCGATGTCGTCGACCAGGACACAGACATGGTGCAGCCGGTCGCGCACGCCGTAGGGGCCGGTGTAGACCGACGGAGCCGCGTTTTCGGGGCGGATCAGCTCGATCTGCAGATCGCCCCAATAGCCAAGGGCAAGAGTGAATATGGCGTCGGTCGGCTCGCCGAGGTGGCGCATATCGTCGAGCGCGATGTTTTCGAGCAGGAAGAACGGGCCTGCGCCGACCGTCTCGGTCCAATGGCGGATCGCCGCATCGAAATCCGTCGGCAGATAAGCGAGCTGCATTACCGGCCCGAACTTCGCGATCGTCCGCCGCATGATCCCCCCTCATCAAAACCGCTAGCGTGTAACCTCTTGTCGCGTGTGCGATAATAGCTTGGAACGCGTGAAAGTGAGAGGGACGACATGGCCGATTTCGAACCTGCGATCGACCAAATGACCGCGGGTCGGACGACGACCGACTGGGCAAGCGTGCGGCGGCGCAACGCCCGTGCTGGGCTGCGCCGCCTGGTGGGGCTGGTCGCCGAGAATCGCACCGACATGGCCGACGCGCCGCTGCCCATGCATAAGTCGATCTACACGAGCGCAGCGCGCGCCGAGGCGGAACGCCGGCACGTCTTTGGCTCCGAACCACTGGTTGCGGGGTTGTCGGGTGACCTTCGTCAGCCAGGCGACGTCTTGCTGTTCGATGCGGCCGGGCCGTCGGTACTGGTCATGCGTGGCAAGGATGGCGCGGTGCGCGCCTTTCTCAACATGTGCACGCATCGCGCCGCGCGGCTGATCGAGGCGCACGAGCCCTGGTCGGGGCACGCGCCGCGCATCGTCTGCCCGTTCCACGCCTGGAGCTTCGACAATGCGGGCAAGCTGGTCGGCCAACCGGGCAAGGCAGGGTTTGCGGACTGCGCGATCGGCCGGCGCGACCTGGTCGAATTGCCCTGCGCCGAAGCGATCGGCCTGATTTTCGTCCGTCTCGATCCGGCGGGCGGACCGATCGACACCGCGACTCATCTTGGCGCATTCGTTGAGGTCCTGGAACAGCTCGAGCTGTGGCGCGCGGAGCCGGTCAAAAAGGGCATCATGGCGACCGATAGCAATTGGAAGTTCGCGCTCGACACCTATGGCGAGGGCTATCATTTCAAGGCGTTGCACGGCTCGACCATTGGCACCACCCATTATAGCGACCGCCACGCGTTCGAGCCGTTCGGGCGGCACCACCGCGTCAGCTTTGCGGATCTGTCGGTCGGCCCTCTGGTGGGCCGCGACGAGGCGAACTGGCCCGAAACCGATTATGGCGGGGTGCATTACCTGTTTCCCAACACCATCATCTTCTTCGGTGCGATCACCCCCGGCGTCTATTTCACCCAAGTGTTTCGCCTGTTCCCCAACGGGACCGACCGGATGCGCTGCCAATTCGCGGTCTACGCGCCCTACGGCGTCGAAAACGAGGCGCACCGCGCGGCATGCGAACTGGCTTACGATGCCACGGTGACGGTGGTCCAGACCGAGGATTACCGCGTCGCCGCGCACGGCTATGCCAATCTGCTGACCGCGCCCGCCGACTTCCACTCCGTGCTCGGGGCCAACGAACCCGCGCTGCACGCTGTACACCGTCACATCGCGGCGGCCGCTGGCATGCCGCTCGATCAGCATCATTGAGGTCCACACCTTTGAACGACATGACACCGATCCGTGCTTCGGAACCACGCGAGGACCGCTGCCCCGGCGTGACCTATACCGACATGCTCCATGCCGACACGCGACCCGCGCCCGATTACCTGCTCGACGAGTCGGGCTGGGAAATGGGCGACGCGCCGCTGGATGCGGAGCGCTATGTCAGCGAGGACTTCGCCCGCGCCGAGCGCGAGTGGATGTGGCCGAACGTATGGCATTTCGCCGCGCGTGAGGAGGACATGCCCAGCCCGGGCGACAATGTCGTCTACGAGATCAACGGAAAGTCGTGGGTGCTGGTGCGTCAGCCGGACGGCGGCGTCCGGGCGTTCCAGAACGTCTGTCTGCATCGCGGCCGCAAGCTGCGTACCGAAAGCGGCAGCGCGTCCGAGCTGCGCTGCCCGTTCCACGGCTTCGCTTGGAACAATGACGGAAGCCTGAAGGAGATTCCCTGTGCCTGGGACTTCCGCCACCTCGACCCCGCGGAACTGACCCTCCCCGAACTCAGGGTCGACCGCTGGCAAGGCTTCATCCTCGTGACCGAAAACCACGACTTGCCGGGATTTCGCGACTGGGTCGGGCCGGGGGTCGAGCATTACGACAATTGGCGGCTGGACGAATGTCATACGGGCGCATGGATCGGCCGCGTCATCCCGGCCAATTGGAAGGCTGTCGCCGAGGCATTCATGGAGGCTTGGCACTCGGTCGTCACGCATCCGCAGATCCTGCCGTTCACCGCCGATGCGAATACGCGCTACGACCTGTATGGCGATCACATGAACCGGGCAATCACTCCCGCCGGCGCGCTGAGCCCGCACATCAAGGGCAAGGATCAGAGCTACGTCATTCAGAAGCTGGGCGAGTTCATCGGCGGCGGCGGCGATGCGCGCGGCCGGCGCGGCGGTGCGAGCGAGACCGACCACAGCTTCGATCCCGCCGATCCGCTGCTCGCCCGCAAGATCCTGGCGCAGGCGAACCGCGAAGGCTTCGCGGCGATGAACGGACATGATTACTCGGATGCGACCGACAGTGAGATGCTGGACAATTTCACTTATAATGTCTTCCCCAATTGGGCGCCGTGGGGCGGCTTCGTGCCGAACATCGTCTATCGCTGGCGGCCAGCGGGCGACGCCGATCATTGCCTGATGGAGGTCCGCATCCTGATGCGCACGCCGAAAGGCGAGACGCCGCCCAAGACCGCGCCGATGTTTTTGATCCCCGACGACGAGCCGTTCACCGCCGCCGCGCATCTGATCGGTCCGGCGCTGGCGGGGGTGTTCGATCAGGACATGAAGAACCTGCCGCACGTGCAGACGGGCATGAAGGCGATGACCGGCGGCAAGCTCCAGCTCGGCCATTACCAGGAAAGCCGGGTGCGGCATTTCCACGCGACGCTCGACAAATATCTCGCCGGGCACCTGCCTGAGCGGGATGCTGCGGTCACCGTGCCGTCAGGCGCCGCCTAGCCATTTCGACAATTTGTCCGGCGCCGCCGGACCGGTAGCGGAAGCTGAGGGAGCGGGCGACATGGACCTGGGACTACGCGGCAAGAAAGTCATTATGAACGGCGGCGGGCACGGCCTCGGCCTTGCCAGCCTTACGCTCTTTGCGGCCGAGGGGGCGGACGTCGCCTTCTTCTCGCGCGACCAGGCGAAGGTCGATGCCGCGGTGGCGACGATCGGCGCGGCCGGCGGGGGCTCCGGCCAGGTTCACGGCACCGCGCTCGACATGGTCGGCAACCTCGACGGCTATCGCGCCTGGCTGGGCGAGGCGCGCGACACGCTGGGCGGATGCGACATCTTCATCCATACCGCGTCCTCCTCGGGCATGGGCGCGACCGGCGACTGGCAGCGCGGGCTCGACGTCGACATCATGGGCGGGGTAATCGGGGTCGAGGTGCTGACCGAGGCGCTCGCCGCGTCGGGCAGCGGGTCGATCGTGTTCATGTCGTCGACCGCCGCGCTCGAGACGTTCGTCGCGCCGCAGGCCTTCAATGCGCTGAAAGCCGCGCTGATTACTTATGGCGCGCAGCTCAGCCAGGCGCTGGCTCCGCGGGGCATCCGTGTCAACATCGTGTCGCCCGGCGCGATCGCCTATCCGGGCGGTAATTGGGAAGCGATCAAGGGCGTCATGCCCCAGCTCTATGACGGCACGCTGGCGCAGATGCCGTTCGGCCGCTTTGGCGAGCCGGAGGAGGTCGCCCGGGCGATCGTCTTCGTCGCTTCCTCCGCCTGCCCCTATATGACGGGCAGCAACATCGTCATCGACGGCGGCTTCACCAAGCGCGTGCAGTTCTGATGCGGCTTTACCAGTCGGTCGGCCCCAATCCGCGCGTCGTGCTGATGTTTGTCGCGGAGAAAGGCATCGCGCTCGATCGGACACTGGTCGATCTGCCGGGCGGGGAGAACCGGCGAGAGCCTTATATAGGGAAGAACCCTGCAGGCGGGACGCCGCTGCTCGAACTCGACGACGGGACGTATCTCAACGAGTCGACGGCGATCTGCGAGTATCTCGAGGAGCTTGTCCCCGACCCGCCGCTGATCGGCGCGACGCCCGAGGCGCGCGCCCGCACCCGCGCGGCCGTGCGCACCGTTGACCATGAGATCGTCGTGCCGATGGCCAATGGCTTCCGCAGCAGCGAGGGCCTGAAGCTATTTGAAGGGCGCACGCTGTGCATGCCCGATGCTGCGCCGGGCAACAAGGCTTATGCCGCCGACGGGCTGCGCAAGGCCGACGTGCGGTTGAGCCGCAGCGATTATCTGTCGGGCGACGCCTTCACGCTTGCCGACATCGTGCTGTTCGCCTTTGTCGAGTTCGCAGCGATGGTCGGCCAGACAGCCGACCCGTCGCTCGCCCATCTCGCCGCCTGGCGCGCGCGCATCGCCGCGCGGCCGAGCGCCGCCGCCAGCGCGGACCACAAGCTTGGCATCGAGGAGCCCGCATGACAGACCCCATCGACCGCGATACGCTGCTCGACATCTACACCCGCACCATGCGCGTCGCCCGCGCCGACGAGAAGTTTCGCTCGCTGCTGATGACCGGCAACATGGCCGTCATCTATTACACCGTGCGCGGGCAGGAATTGCTGGCGGCGGCGGCGATGACGGCGCTCGAATCGACCGACTATCTCGTCACCACCTATCGCGGTCAGCACGATCAGATTGCCAAGGGAGTGCCGCTGGGGCCGCTGTTCGCCGAGATTGCGGGCAAGGCGACGGGCACGTGCAAGGGCAAGGGCGGCGCGATGCACATCACCCATCCCGACAGCGGGGTGATGGTCACGACCGGCGTGGTCGGATCGGGGCTGCCGATCGCCAATGGCCTCGCACTGTCCAGCCAGAACAATGGCGACGGGCGGGTGACCATCGTCTGCTTCGGCGACGGCGCGACCAATATCGGCGCGTTCCACGAGGCGATGAACATGGCGCAGCTGTGGAAACTGCCCGTCATCTTCCTGTGCCAGAACAATCATTATGGCGAGCACACCGCCTTTGCCGACCACACCAAGGTCGACCGCATCGTCACGCGCGCGCAAAGCTATGGGATGGAGGGTGTCAACGTCGACGGCAACGACGCGGTCGCGATGTACAGCGCGGTCAGGGCCGCGGCGAACAAGGCGCGCCGCGGTGACGGCCCGACACTGATCGAGGCGATGTGCTATCGGATGATGGGCCATTTCTTCGGCGCCGACTTCTCCTACATGCCCGATGAGCACGTCGCGGAGATGAAGGGCGCCGACCCGCTACCGCGGCTGCGCGCGTTGATGCTCAAGCACCAGTTCGGCGAGGCCGAGCTCGACGCGGTCGTCGCCGGGATCGACGCCGAGATCGAGGCGGCCTGGGCGTTTGCCGAAGGATCGCCGCTGCCGGGACCTGAAGAATTGCGCGTCGATGTCTTCGAAGAGGAGATCGCGGTATGACCAAGCTGACGATGACGGCGGCGCTCAACCGCGCGATCGACGAGAGCATGGCGGCGGACGACGGCGTTATCCTGCTCGGCGAGGACGTGTCGGCAAAGCAGGGCGGTGGCGTGTTCAAGGTCTCGGCCGGGCTCACTGAGAAATATGGCGAGCACCGCATCCGCGCGACGCCGATCAGCGAGCAGGCGATCATGGGCGCGTGCGTCGGCGCGGCGCTCGCGGGCATGCGGCCGATCGCCGAGATCATGCTGATGAACTTCACCACCGTGGCGATGGACCAGATCGTCAACCATGCCGCGAAGCTGCGCTTCATGTCTGGCGGGCAGACGCGCGTGCCGCTGGTGGTCCGCACGACGACCGGCGTCGGGGTCGGATTCGGCGGACAGCACTCGGACATGCTGGAGGCGTGGTTCGCGCACGTTCCCGGCCTCAAGGTGGTGACGCCGAGCAATCCGGCCGATGCCTATGGCCTGATGAAGGCGGCGATCGCGTGCAACGATCCGGTGATCTTTATCGAGAACATCCTGTCCTACGGCGTGCAGGGCGAGGTGCCCGACGGTTATGAGGCCCCACTCGGCCAGGCGCGGGTCGCACGCGAGGGCAGCGACGTAACGATCGTCAGCTATGGCCGGATTGTCGGTGACGCGCTCGCCATCGCCGAGGAATTGAAGGACGAGGCATCGGTCGAGGTGATCGACCTGCGCACGATCGCGCCGTTCGACGAGGAGGCGGTCGTCGCCAGCGTCGGCAAGACCGGACGCGCCATCGTGCTCCACGAGGCGGTCAAGGCATTCGGCACCGGCGCCGAGATCGCATCGCGGCTAAACGAGCGGCTGTTCGGCCGGCTGAAAGCGCCCGTCGAGCGGCTCGGGGGCAAATATTCGGCGGTGCCGATGGCGAACGCGTTGGAGATGGCGTGGATGCCGTCGCGGGCGGACATCGCCGCCGCCGTCCGCCGCGCAATGGAGGCGCGCTGATGGCCGAGGAATTGCGCATTCCCAAGATCGGCATGTCGGCAACCGAAATGATCCTCGCCGAATGGATGTTCGCCGACGGCGAGCAGGTCGAGGCAGGCGAGGTGGTCTATTCGGTGGAAACCGACAAGACGACGAGCGAGATCGAGGCCGCAGTATCCGGCACGTTGCACGTCATCGGAATCGAGGGCGAAACCTATCCGGTCGGGACGCTGGTCGGCCGGATCGAGTGATGTCCCGCCCGCCGCCGTCAGTAGCTCCGCGGCAATCCGAGGACGTGTTCGGCGACATAGCTCAGGATCATGTTCGTGCTGATCGGCGCGACCTGATATAGCCGCGTCTCGCGATATTTGCGCTCGATGTCATATTCGGTCGCGAAGCCGAAGCCGCCATGCGTTTGCAGGCACGCCTCGCCCGCCGCCCAGCTCGCTTCGGCGGCAAGCATCTTGCCCATGTTCGCTTCCTCGCCGACCGGTTCGCCCGCTTCGTAGCGGCGCAGACCGTCCTGGACGAGCAGTTCGGCGGCGCGCATCTGGGCATAGGCGCGGGCGATCGGGAACTGGACCCCCTGATTCTGGCCGATCGGTCGGCCGAACAGCACCCGCTCGCGCGCATAGGCCAAGGCGCGGGCGATGAACCATTTCGCGTCGCCGATGCATTCGGCCGCGATCAGCAGCCGTTCCGCGTTCATGCCCGACAGGATATAGCGGAACCCCTGCCCCTCCTCGCCAATCAAATTCGCGGCGGGCACGCGCAGATTGTCGAAGAACACTTCGGTCGTCGCATGGTTCATCATCGTGTCGATCGGCCGGATTGTCAGCCCGTTGCCCCGCGCGGCGCGCATGTCGACCAGGAACACTGACAGGCCCTCGGTCCGCTTGGTCACTGCCTCGCGCGGCGTCGTTCGGGCAAGCAGGATCATCAGGTCCGAATGCTCGGCGCGGCTGGTCCAGATCTTCTGTCCGTTGACCACATAGTCGTCGCCATCGCGGCGGGCCACGGTCTTCAGCGCCAGCGTGTCGGTGCCGCTGGACGGCTCGGTGACGCCAAAGGCCTGCAGCCGCAGCTCGCCGGACGCGACGCGCGGAAGGTAACGCTGCTTCTGTGCGTCGCCGCCATGGCGCAGCAGCGTGCCCATGACGTACATCTGCGCATGGCAGGCGCCGCCGTTGCAGCCCTGGAGCTGGATCTCCTCGAGGATCGCCGCCGCCGCCGACAGCGGCAGCCCGGCACCGCCATAGGCTTCAGGGATCAGCACGGCCAGATAGCCCGCCTCGCTCAGCGCCGTAACGAATTCGCTCGGATAGGCGCGGGCCTTGTCCTTTGCGCGCCAATAGTCGCCCGGAAAGACGGCACAGAGTTTCGCGACCTCCTCGCGGATATCCTTATAATCCGGTATCATCCGACGATCCCCTCGCTCCGCAGCCGCTCGATCGCGCCGGAGTCGAGTCCCAGCAGGTCGCGCAGCGTCTCGGCGCTATCCTGTCCGAGCGCGGGCGCAGGCCGGGGGGCCGCGCGGTCGAGCTGCGGGATCGTCGAGAAACTGCCTGCCGCCGGATAGGTCGCGCCGCTCGGGTTCGTGCTCGCGCCGAACAGCGGATTGTTCCCGACCAGCGCCGGGTCGCGCGCCGCCTCCGCCATCGTGCGATACGGCCCCCAACAGCACCCGGCCGCCTCCAGTTCGACCGTCAGCGCTACATAATCGCGTACCGCGACAGCCTGTTCGACCAGCGGGAACAGAGCGTCGCGATGCGCGAAACGCAGGCCCTCGTCGGTAGCGAAGCTCACCTCGCGCTCATGCTCGACACGTGCGACCGCGTCGCCCAACGCGAGCACGTCGACCAGGCCGCGCCACTGCCGGGGGGTCAGCGCCAGCAGTATCAGCCGGTGGCCGTCGCGGGTTACGAAATCGCGTCCGAACGCACCGAACACGGTATTGCCCAGACGGGGGCGGTTTTCGCCCGTCGTCACCACCTCGGCGAGCATGCCCAGATTGGCGACGGTCCCGATTGCGACGTCCGCGAGCGGCACGCGCACCTCGCCCCCCGCGCCGGTCGCGTCGCGCCGCCTGAGCGCCGCGAGCAGCGCGAATGCGGCATAGGCGCCGGTCAGCAAGTCCCAGGCGGGAAGCACATGGTTGACCGGCCCGGGCCCGGCGCCCGTCAGATCGGGAAAGCCGACCGCGCTGTTGACGGTATAATCGAGCGCGGGGCCGCCATCGGCCCGCCCCATGATCCGGACGGTGATCAGGTCGGGCCGCCCCGCCGCCAGCGTCTCATGTGACAGAAAGCCGTCCACCGGAAAATTGGTGACGAACAGGCCGGCCCGGCGCGCCAGGTCTTGCAACAGCGCGCGTCCCTCGGCACGCCCCAGGTCGAGCGCGACCGAGCGTTTGGCGCGGTTCAGGTTTTCCCAATACAGGCTGGCGCCATTGTCCGCCTGAGGCCATCGGTTGAAATCGGGACCGCCGCCGATCTGGTCGACGCGGATCACCGTTGCCCCGAATTGCGCGAGGTACAGGCCGGCGGTTGGCGAAGCGACGAACGACGACGCCTCAATGACCGTCAGGCCGGTGAGCAGCGGATACATTTGTCGGCTCGTAGCAACGCCGGCGCCGCGGGGGCAGCTCCCAAATTGGGCAGGACGGAGGGGCGTGGCGCTCAGTCCGCAATTCGGGCGTCGGCGCCTGCCGATCGGCATTCAGCCAATAGTCCGCAATCGTCGCATGCGCGGTCTTGCCGAACACCATCGCGCCGTTGGTCAGCACGCCGAGATGCTTGATCACCGCGGGCAACGACATCGGAAAGCCGCGCGCGATTTCGCCGACCGCGATCGCATCCCCCTTTGCCAGCCGCGCGCCGATGGCGCGGCGCGTCGGGTCTGCAAGGGCGAAAAAGGTCTTGTCGAGCATTGCCTGAGGAATCACTACCAGCTGGTTAGTTCCCAATGGTATAAGGTTGGGCGAGTTGGGCCTGACCGGCCAGCCGCTTTCGAAACAACCTCACATCTTGTAGGTCGCGGATTTGAGGATGCTGCCCATGGCCAACGTCGTAAACCCTCTGAGGCTTCGCATCGCTGTGCTCGGGGTCGGCAACATCGGCAGCGCGTTTGCCTTTCAGCTGGTCCGTGTCGGTGGTCACGACGTCACCGTCATCGCGCGGCCGGGCTCGGAACGGCTGGAACAGCTGCGGCGCGACCGGGCGATCGTCGACGTCCATGGCGAACGGGCGAGCGTTCATGTGACCGACAAACTCGATGTGGAGGCGCCGTTTGACCTCGTGATCGTAACGCTCCTGGCGCATCAGGTGGACGCTGTTCTACCGGCGCTGCAACGAAGCGCGGCGCGCTGCATCCAGTTCATGTTCAACACCTTCGACCCGGAACGGCTGCGGGATGCGGTCGGCCCCGAGCGATGCGCGTTCGGTATGAACTTCATCCAGGCGACATTGGACACCTCCGCCCGACTCAAAGCGACTATCGGCTCGAGTGGACAAAAGACCTTGATGGACCGCAAGCGGTGGGCAGACCTGTTCAACGCCGCCAAACTGCCGGCGGCGGTCGAACCCGACATGATTTCCTGGCTCCGCTGCCACGTCCCGCTGTGCGTCGCATTCGAGAGCGTCGCGGTGGCAGGCGTCAGGCGTGGCAATGGCGCGTCATGGCGGGAGGCCCTCGCTCTCGCGCGCGGTGTCCACGCGAGTTTCGGGCTGATCAAGAGCCTGGGCCAGCCGATCTATCCGCGCAGCAAGCGGATGATAGACCGCTCGCCGGCAGCCGTCCTCGCAATAGTACTTTGGTCGATGTCGCGCGTTCGATCGTTCCGGGAGCTGCTGGCGACAGGGAAAGCCGAGTGCGCCGCGCTGATCGATGCCATGATCGCCGCTGCACCCCTCGGTAACGCGTCAGTCAATATATCAGCCATCGCGGCCATGAAGCCGTCGTGAGACTTTCTCTCTTAGACGGTCAGCGGGACAATCAACCCGGTCGACCGTGAACGCGCTCGCCGTCGTCCCGGAACTGTACCAATTGCCTTCCTGAGACGCGCACCTTCCGGCCAATCAGAAGTGCGAGCTGCTGCCTCGCAGGCGTCAGACCTAAGCGTATGCCGAAAGATAGAATGGCCGCCGCGCACAGGCTTTAGCCTTGAGGCGATGAGTGACCTTCCCTGCGAACGTTGCCGATCCCATCCATTCAGCACGCTCGACCGCGAAGTCTCGACGCCGCGACGCCGCGACGCGCGGTAACCGGGGAGCAAAACCTGCCTACAGATGTTTCGCAAATACAATCCACAGGGGTTACCATGAAGACCGCCGCCTTCGCCTGCCTGCTCGCCGGGACCATCATCGCCGCGCCCGGCCTCGCCCAACAGGGCGACGGTACCAAGGCCTCGGTCACCGCCAACATCTTCAAGCCGGCCAAGGTCCTCGCGACGCCGGACCGCATCGCGGCGATCCGCGCACCCGCGGGGTTCAGCGTGACGACCTTCGCAACGGGGCTGAAAAACGCGCGGGTGCTGGCTGTGGCGCCGGACGGCACGGTGTATCTCAGCCGGCGCGATCAGGGCGATGTGCTGATGCTCAAGGACGCGGACGGTGACGGGCGCAGCGATGGGGAGCCGGTCACGGTGGCCAACCGTCCGGGCGCGCATGGCATCGCCATCCATGGCGGCAAATTCTATCTGGTCACGGTCAAGGAACTGTTCGTCGCCGACATCCAGCCCAGCGGACGCCTGGGTCAGCTGACCCTGCTGGCGGGGGACTTGCCCGATGGCGGGCAGCACGCCAATCGGACCATCGCCTGGGGTCCGGACGACATGCTGTACATCAGCGTCGGTTCGACATGTAACGCGTGCAACGACACCAACCCCGAAAACGCGACGATCCTGCGGGTCTCGCCCGACGGCAAGAGCCGCACGATCTTCGCCAGCGGGCTGCGCAACACGATCGGTTTCGACTGGCAACCGCGCACCGGCGAGCTGTGGGGCCTCGACCATGGCATCGACTTCCTCGGCGACGACGACCAGCCCGAAGAGCTGAACCATATCGAGCTCGGCAAGAAATATGGCTGGCCGCATGCTTATGCCGATGGTCGAATCTATCCGCAGAGTACCCCGCCTGGGGAGATCACCAAGGAAGAATGGCGCGACACCAGCGTGCCGATGGTGCTTGGCTACGACGCGCACGCCGCCCCGATGCAAATGCTGTTCTACAAGGGCGGATCGTTTCCCGCCGAATATAATGGCGATGCCTTTGCGACCATGCGTGGCTCGTGGAACCGGGCGCAGCCATCGGGCTACAGCATTGTTCGCATCCGCTATGCCAATGGCCAGGCGAAGGCGATCGAGCCCTTCGTCACCGGCTTCCTGACCGATGGCGGGCAAACGCACATAGCGCGGCCGGTTGGGCTGGCGATGGCGCGCGATGGATCGCTATTGATGGCTGACGATGCCAATGGTGTGATTTATCGCGTCGCTTATGACCGGGGCCGCAAGGCGGCTGTGACGGACGCGGCACCCGGCAGGGCGATGCTGCGGCAGGTTAATCGCGGGAACAACGTGCCACTTACATCGGCCAGGCTCGGCGGGCGAGCGGACTTGGCACTGACCTCACCGGCATTCGCGCCCGATGCGCCACTTGCCAAGCGGTTTAGCGACTATTCCGATGGGGTGTCGCCACCCTTGGCGTGGACCGCGGTGCCCGGCGCGGCGAGCTATGCGATCGTCATGGAGGATCCGGACTCGCGGCCGATCATGCCGTTTGTCCACTGGCTCGCCTGGAACATCCCGGCCAACGTCACCAGCCTACCTGAGGGTGTGCAGGAACAGCCGCGCCTGACCGAGCCCCAGGGCGTGCTGCAGGGCCGGACGACCCGCGGATCGGTAGGTTATTTCGGGCCGCGTCCGCCGGTCGGCGACCCGCCGCATCGCTATAATTTCCAAGCCTTCGCGCTCGATACGATGTTGAGC
Source organism: uncultured Sphingomonadaceae bacterium (assembly GCA_964246315.1). Lineage (GTDB taxonomy): Bacteria > Pseudomonadota > Alphaproteobacteria > Sphingomonadales > Sphingomonadaceae > Sphingomonas_O. The sequence goes on from CAXTPT010000001.1 coordinate 87,589, forward strand.
GTCCCGGGTGGAAGCGACCGCGACACGCTGCTCGCCGCGATGAAGGGCCATGTGCTCGGCAAATCCGTGCTGGTGGGGACTTACCAGCAGACGGTCGCACCGCTGAAGTAGCAGGTAGCCAATGTCCGCTCACGGCATCGGACAGGTTAAAGCGTCCGCCGGCGGGAACGTGGCAGACGAGTTCGGGTGCAGGATGCGGAGATGCCCACCCGATGCATGATCCTGCGCGCGACATCCGTTTAGGGACCACGCAACGAAGCGTAGGCCTGCGAAGGGGTCCAAATGAGCCGGGCCCGCTAATCGTCGGCTCGTTCATTCGGCACCTTGCCCAAGGCGGGCGCGGACGGTCGAAAGCATGGATCGACCGATCGGCAGGACCGCGCCGCTCCGGAGGGTCACCCGCCAACCGCCCGACGGGTCCAGACCGATCGCTTCGACGGCGGCGAGGTTGACCAGGTGGGAGCGGTGAACGCGCAGGAATGCCGGCGCGAGACGGTCGGCGACCGCGTTCAGCCGTTCGCTCAGCAGCCACGAGCGTTCGCCGGCATGGACGCGGACATAGTCGTCTTCGCCTGACATATGGTCGATGCGGCTCGCCTCCAGCCGGACGAGGCCGCCGCGCTCGGGAACCCAGAAATCCGGCTGGACGGCGGCCGTGCGCCGTCCGGCGATGCGGGCGACCGTCGTGGCCAGCGCCGCGGGGTCGATCGGCTTGGTCAGATACCCGACCGCGTCGACGCCGAAAGCCGCCACGGCGAAGTCCGGATAGGCGGTGGTGAACACGATCGCGGGCGGCGCTGCTCGCCTGCCGATCGACGCCGCCAGCGCCAACCCGTCGATCCCCGGCATGCGGACGTCGAGCAGCGCCAGGTCGACCTGGAAGCGGTTAAGTGCCGCAAGCGCGGCTTCGGCACCGTCCGCGGTCGCCACCAGGGACAGCCCCGGCTCCGCCTCGCACAGCCGGGCTAGCCGTCTCACGGCCGCCGGCTCGTCGTCCACCACCAAGGTGCGCAGCGGCTCAGCCACCGGGAAGCCTGATCGTCGCGCACCAGCCGTCCTCGACCGGTCCCGCCACGAGCTCGGCGGCTGGCCCGTAAAGCAGGTGCAGACGGTCGCGGATGTTGGCGAGGCCGATGCCGAACCCGGCACGCCCGGTCGAACACCGCGCGCCCGTGTCGCGCACCGACAGTACCAGGCCGGCCTCATCGCGCGCAGCGCAGACCATGAGCCGGACAGTCGCGGTGCCACGGTCCAGCCCGTGCTTCACGGCGTTCTCGACCAGCGGTTGTAGGATCAGCGCGGGGACGAGCCGGCCGGCCAACGCATCGGGCAGATCCACGGCGACGTCCAGCCGCCCCGCAAAGCGCTGCTGCTCGATCGAGAGATAGTGGCGCTGGAGCGCGAACTCTTCGGCGAGCGGGACGGTCGCGTCCGGCGTGTCGACGAGCATGCGGCGAAGCAGGGCCGACAGATCCAGCACCATCCGCTCCGCTGCCGGCGCGTCCTCGGCAACGAGCTCGGCGAGCGTGTTGAGCGCGTTGAACAGAAAGTGCGGGTTGAGCTGATAGCGGAGCGCGCGCAGCTCGGCATCGGCCTGGAACCGCTCGGCCTGCTGCGCGCGGTGGCCCGCGGCCAGGAATAGATAGGTCAATCCCCAGCCCGCGAAGAAGAAGAACCACGAGATCGAGGTGTCGATCACCGCGTAGCGGAACACCCGCGCCGCGCCCCAGCGGGCGATGTCGTCCGCGGTCGCGGTGGTCGGCCAGCCATAGAACAGCCACCAGTTCGCGACCGCGAACGCCACCGTCGCCGGGATCGCGCCGGCGAGCGCCGCCAGCGCGAGTCCGGCCGGCCGCCATGTCCTCACCCGCCAGAGCACGCGCCAGAACAGCAGCGTGAGCATCGCGCCGGCGACGGCCGCGATGCCGCGCCGCCATAGCATGGCGAGCGGTTCGTCAAACCCGAGCAGCACCGCGCGCCCGCTCATTAGCACGATCCACCCTGCCCAGAACAATGCGATGGAGCCGAGCACCAGCCGGGCGGGAAGCTCATCGGGGGCGGCGACACGGCTCATGCCTGGCAGTCCTTAGCCGGTCCGCGGCCTCCCGCCAGCCGTCCCGCTGTCGTTCACCGAGCGGAGCGGGCGTTGGCCGAGCTGCGCTGGCGCGGCGGTGCCTGGCGGACCATCCGTCCGGCGTCGAACAGGAGACCTGCCATGCCCCTTCTCGCCCGTCGTCAGCTGCTCGCCGGCGCCGCCCTTGCCGGGGGCGCGGTGCTGCTGCCCCGCCTGGCGCGCGCGGCTGGCCGAAGCCTTCCCGTCGCCCGGGTGGAACCGGTTATCGATCGTCTGTGGGGCGACGAGATCGTCGACCCGTACCGGTGGATGGAGAACCCCGCCGATCCGGCATGGCTGCCGTGGATCCGCGCCCAGACCGACGACGCTCGCCGCACGCTCGACGCGCTGCCCCGCCACGCGCCGTTCCTGCGCCGCATCGGCGCGCTCTCGGGCGATACCGTGCAGGTCGTCAACGCCCGCGCGGCCGGCGGCATCCTGTTCTTCGAACGCCGCGCGGTGGGGGCGGCCACCTACCTGCTCACCGCCCGCCTGGCGGACGGACGCGAGCAGGTGCTGCTCGATCCCTCCACGTTCGGCAAGGGTGACGAGGCGGCGTCGCTGGACTGGTGGCAGCCCTCACCTGACGGCCGTCACGTCGTCCTTGGTGTCTCGCTCGGCGGATCGGAGGCGGCGGCCGGCTACGTGGTCGAAGCCGCGACAGGGCGGCTGCTTGCCGATCGGCTTCGCGACGTCCCTTATGCCGCGCCCGCCTGGCTGCCGGACGGCAGCGGCTTCTTCTACAACCGCTTCGCCGGGCGGCCGGAGGGCGATCCCAACTACTATAACGATCGCAGCGCCTGGCTGCATCGGATCGGCACTGCGCAGGCGGCGGACGTAGGGGTCGTGGCGGCGGGGCTCGATTCCGCGATCACGATGACGCCGATCTCGTCGCCAGAGCTTCAGACCGGGATCGGTTCGGCGCACGTCGCATTGCTCATGCGCGAGGGCTACACCCGCGCCTTTTCCCTGTATGTCACGCGCCGCGACGCGCTGCTCGCGGGCAGGCCGGCATGGCGCAAGATCTGCAGCGCAGATGACGGCATCGCCGACCTGGCGCTGTCGGGCGCGCACCTGTTCATGGTCGCCACCGCCGGTACGGAACGCGGCCGGCTCCTCCGCCTCGATGCCGAAACCGGCACCTTGGCGAATGCGACGACGCTGCTTCCGCAGGGTGCGGCGGTGATCGACGAACTCAACGCCGGGGTCGCTGGCACCTGGGTCACCCTCAACGACGGCGGCGAGCAACGGCTCGCCTTTCAGCCCGCCGCCGGCGCACTGCGGCCGGTGGCGTTGCCCTATACCGGCTGGGTCCAGGCGATCGCAGTCGATCCGAAGTCCGGCGCGGCGCTGGCACGGGTGAGCGGCTGGCTCAACCCGCCGACCATCTTCCGGGCCGCGTCCGAGGGCGGGGCAACCGATACCGGGCTCCAGCCGCGCCCGGCGCTGGCGCTGGACCGGTGGGAGGTGCGGCGGCTGTTCGCGACGGCAAAGGACGGGACACGCGTTCCGGTGACGGTGATCGCCGCCAAGCATGCACCCCGCGTCGCGCCGTGCTTGGTGCACGTCTACGGGGCCTATCAGTGGCCGTCGCAGCCGGTGTTCGACGTCCGCTCGCTCGCTTGGCTGGAAGCGGGCGGCACGATCGCAACCGCGCATGTTCGCGGCGGGGGCGAATACGGACGCGCCTGGCACGAGGGCGGGATGAAGGCGACCAAGCCCAACAGCTGGCGCGATCTCATCGCCTGTTGCGAGACGCTGGTGCGGGCGGGTTACGCAAGCGCCGGGTCGATCGCCATCGTCGGCGGCTCGGCGGGCGGGATCGCGGTCACCCGCGCGATGGAGGACCGGCCCGAGCTGTTCGGTGCTGTGGTCAGCATCAACGGCATGGCCAACACGCTGCGTGCCGAATTCGAGCCCAACGGCCAGCCCAACGTCCCCGAGTTCGGCACGGTCAAGGAGGAGGCGGGCTACCGCGCGCTGAAGGCGATGGACGGCTATCACGGGGTCGCGCCCGGCCGGCGCTACCCGCCCGTGCTGCTGACGACCGGGCTCAATGATGCCCGTGTCGCGCCATACAACGCCGCCAAGATGGCTGCGCGGCTGCGCTCGGCCAATTCCGGCAACGTCGCGCTGCTTAGCGTCGACATGGCGGGCGGACATGTCGCCAACGCGCTCGCGCGCGACCGTGCAGACCGCGAGGCCGCCGACCTCTATGCCTTCGCGTGGGCAGCGCTCAATGGAGATATTAATCAGCCGAGCTAAAATCCCGCGACACCCATCGTTGAGCATGTCTTCTGCTGGTCTACGTTTTCGACGTGCCGGGACACGTCTGGACCACGCGGTGGAGCGGAGGCCGACGAACGGGTCCGAACGAGCCGGCCCGCTAATCGTCGGAGATCAGAGGAAAAAGTCGATCCGTGTGGACTTCTGCGAACCCCTGCGAAAGAGGTTCTGGCGGAGCGGGAGGGATTCGAACCCTCGATACGGTTTTGCCGTATACTCACTTTCCAGGCGAGCGCCTTCGACCACTCGGCCACCGCTCCGCATGCCTTGGAGCCGCGCCGATACGGCGCCCTCGCGGAAAAAGCTACCTAAGTAGGGAAAGCTGTGATTGAAGCGCGCGCATGACTGTCTCCGCGCCTCGCTCGAACGACGCCTTCGCGTGCCTCCCGGAATCGGCCAAGTCGATGCACCGTAGGCGATACTTTCGATACTTCCGGCCCCAATTGGCGCTGTTCGCTGCCGCGGTCATCGCCCCCGAATCGGCGGTTCATGCGCAGGCCGCCGCGGCGCAGGCGCGCGGGCTGACCAAGCCCAGCCCGCAGGCGCCGAGCGAGATCGTCGCCGCCGCGCCGCTGGCCGATTGGGTCGCTATCGAGCCCGAAGACCTGCTGGTCATGGATTTGGCGCCGCTGAACGGCAAATCGCGCCGCGTGGTCATCCAGCTGATCCCCGCGCCGTTTTCACAAGGGTGGGTCGGCAACATCCGGCGGCTCGCCGCGGCGCATTGGTGGGACGGCATGGCGGTGACGCGCGTGCAGGACAATTATGTCGCCCAATGGGGCGATCCGCACGGCGAAACCCCCATGGCAAAGCCGCTGCCGCCGGGTTTGGTGGCGGTGCCCGAGCGCGAATACACCCATCCGCCGAGCGGCATCCAAGGTTTCCGTTTTCATCAGGGGGAGCTGTGGATCGAGCAGGGCCTTGCTTCACCCATTTTCGACCCGGCGCCGGCGTTCCGGGGCGTGACGCCCTGGTGGACCGACACTTTCTTTCGCGGGTTCGCGTTTTCGTCGATCCTGACGCCGCATTCCAGTGAAATCAGTCCGATCCACTGCTACGGGATGGTCGGCGTCGGCCGCAACCTGTCGCCGGACACCGGCACCGGCGCCGAGCTCTACACCGTCATCGGCCATGCGCCGCGCCATCTCGACCGCAACATCGCCTTGGTCGGGCGGGTGATCGCGGGGATCGAGAACCTTTCAAGCCTGCCGCGCGGCACCGCGGCGCTCGGCGTCTACGCCACCGCCGCCGAGCACACGCCGATCACCTCGATCCGCCTCGGCAACGAGGTCACCGGCCTGCCGCGCTACCAATATCTCTCGACCGAAAGCGCGAGCTTCGCGCGCTACGCCGATGCGCGCGCCAACCGCAAGGACGCGTTCTTCAACGTGCCCGCGGGTGGGGCGGACATCTGCAACATCCCGGTGCCGGTGCGGGTGGCGAAGTGATGGCTGCCCCATCGGCAAAAATCATCGTCACCCCGGCCCCCGAGCCGGGGTCCACCCCGCAACGCGCGTCGCCGGGGCGTGTTGAGACGTGGACCCCGGATCAAGTCCGGGGTGACGGGTTTGGTTTGGGGCGGGTGTAGGCGCACCATGGACTATATTTCTACCCGCGGGAGCGCGCCCGCGCTCGGTTTCGAAGACGTCACGCTCGCGGGCCTCGCCAGCGATGGCGGGCTGTACGTGCCGCGCGTTTGGCCGACACTAAGTCGCGCGGAGATCGCGGGCCTCGCGGGCAAATCCTATGTCGACACCGCCGTCGCGGTGATGCGCCCCTTCGTCGCGGGCGCGCTCGACGATGCCGCGCTGCATGCGCTGTGCAGCGAAGCCTATGGCCGCTTCGATCATGCCGCCGTCACGCCGCTGGTCCAGCTCGACCACCAGCATTGGCTGCTCGAACTGTTCCATGGGCCCACCTTGGCGTTCAAGGATGTCGCGCTGCAGTTGCTCGGGCTGCTGTTCGAACGTTTCCTCGGCAACCGCGACACGCCACTGACGGTGGTCGGCGCCACCTCGGGCGATACCGGCTCGGCGGCGATCGACGCGCTCGCCGGGCGCGCCAATGTCGAGCTGTTCATGCTCCATCCCGAAGGCCGCGTGTCCGACGTGCAGCGGCGGCAGATGACCACGGTGCTCGCGCCCAACGTCCACAATATCGCCATCCAGGGCGATTTCGACCAGGCGCAGGCGATCGTGAAAGCGCTGTTCGCGGACAGGCAAGCGCGCGGCCGCCTCAATTTGTCGGCGGTCAACTCGATCAACTGGGCGCGGTTGATGGCGCAGGTGGTGTACTATTTTTACGCCGCCGTTCGCCTCGGCGCGCCCGGGCGGCCGGTGGCGTTTTCGGTGCCAACTGGCAATTTCGGCGATGTCTTCGCCGGCTATGCGGCGGCCCAAATGGGTCTGCCGGTGGCGCGGCTGATCGTCGCGACCAACGTCAACGACATTCTGGCGCGGGCGCTCGCCAGCGGCGATTATTCGATGCAGGGCGTCACCCCCACCGCGGCGCCGTCCATGGACATCCAGGTCAGCAGCAATTTCGAGCGGCTGCTGTTCGACCTCGCAGGCCGTGACGGGAGCGCCATTCGCGCGATGATGGGGACCTTTGACGCGGACAAAAGGCTCGACCTGCCGACCGGCATGGTCGCCGAAGCGGCAAAGCTTTTCGCCAGCGCGCGCGTCGATCCCGACACCATGGCGATGACGATGCGCTGGGCCTATGAACATGCCGGACAAGTGCTCGACCCGCACACCGCCATCGGCCTCGCCGCCGCACGCGAGCTTGCCGGCGGCGATGTGCCGATCGTCACGCTGGCGACCGCGCACCCGGCCAAATTCCGCGACGCGGTCGAGCGCGCCACGGGTGTCCGCCCCACCTTGCCCTCGCGCCTGGCCGGGCTGTTCGAACGGCAGGAACGCTACGACACCCTCCCCGCCACGCTCGCGGCGGTGAAGGACTATGTGCTGGAACGGTCGGCGTGAGGGGGTTCACGCGGAGATGCGGAGGCGCGGAGGGCGGTTTCCCGCCCCGCTTGGCTCCGCGAAGCGGAAATCGCCTGTCTAACGGCTTCGCCGAAATCTTGCCACAAGCGCAATCCTCTCCGCGCCTCCGCGTCTCCGCGTGAACCAGCTTCTCACTCTCACCGGCGAACCCCGCCCCGATTACACGCTGATCGACAGCGGCCACGGACGGAAGCTCGAACGCTACGGCCCGCATTGCTTCATCCGCCCCGAACCGCAAGCGATGTGGGCGCCGGCGTCGGACGGCTGGCAGTCGGATGGCGAATTCGTCCCCGGCTCGGACGAGGATGGCGGCGGGCGCTGGCAATTCGATGGGCCGGTGCCAAAGGGCTGGCCGCTCGAATGGAACGGCCTGCGCTTCACCGCATCTCCCACGCCGTTCCGCCACCTCGCCTTCTTCCCCGACATGATGCCGGTGTGGTCGTTCGCGCAGGCACAATTGGCGGGAAAGGTCGGCGCCACCGCGCTCAACCTGTTCGGCTATACCGGCGTCGGTTCGCTGGCGATGGCCAAAGCGGGCGCGGCGGTCACCCATGTCGACGCGTCCAGGAAGTCGGTTGAGGCGGCCAGGAGCAACGCCGCCCTATCGAACGTGAACACGGTCCGCTGGATCGTCGACGATGCCGCGAAATTCGCCGCGCGCGAGGTGCGGCGCGGCAAGCGCTATGACGCGATCGTCCTTGATCCGCCCAAATATGGCCGTGGACCCGAGGGCGAGGTGTGGCAGCTCGAAACCAGCCTCGCGCCGTTGCTCACCGATGTCCGGCGGCTGGTCGACGGCGATTCGCGCTTCGTGTTCCTGACCGTCTACGCCGTCCGCCTTTCCGCGCTGGCGATCGGCGAATTGATGCGGCAGGTCTTCGCCGGCCTGCCCGGCCAGGTCGAAGCCGGCGAACTGGCGGTGCGCGAACAAGCGCGCGGCCTGCTGCTCCCCACCGCGATCTGGGCGCGATGGGCTCGTTAGGCGCGCGCCGGGCTGGTCTTGCCGGTGGTCTGGTCCAGACCGCGCGCGACGAATGCGTCGAGCAGCAACGCGCCGGCGACGAAGGCCAGCGAGCCCCACACCGCCTTGTTCTTCGGCGCATTCTTTGCCGCCAGACCCGCCGCGGCCAGGTCCATCACGTCGCCCGCAACGCGGTTCCACATGTTGGTCGCGACCGCCGGTGCCATCAGCAGATTGACCCCGGCAAGCACTTCGCGCGCGCCGAACGCCTTGATCACCCCTTCGCTGCCGTCGGCATCGAGGGTTTCGGCGATCTTGCGCGAGCCGAACAGTTCGACCGCCCCAAGCGCCAGCGAAAAAACGCCAAGGCCGAGGCTCAGCTTCTTATAGTCCATCAGGAATCTCCGGTTCGGCAGAACAACCCGCCCACCGCCGCGGGGTTCCTAAGTCCGGGCTGCCCGGATCGCCGCGCCCGCCGCAAACGGGGCAACGGCGACGAGCAGCAGCGAGGTGGCGGCGAGCAGCTTCAGCCCGCCGCCCGCGCCGAAAATCAGCAACGGCACGGCGAGCGGCAGCATGACCAGGCCGGTCAGCGCCGCGCCGCCCCGCGCGCTGGCGGTCAGCGCGGCAGTGGTCAGCCCCAGCGCCGCCAGACCCGGCGTCCCGAGCAACAGGCCGGTCTCGAGCGCCAGCAGGCGCGGCCCGTCGAGCGCCAGCAGCGCCGCCGCGGGCACGCAGGCCAGCATCAGCGCCGGCGCGAAAGCGAGCCAGTGCGCGGCGAGCTTGGCCGCCGCGATCAGCTCCTCGCTGACCCCGCGCACCGCATATTGATCGAGCACTCCCGCCGCTGCGTCGGGCGCGATCAGCCGCTCGGCCGGCAGCAGCGCCGCGAGCAGCGCCGCCACCCAGGCGATGCCCGCGCCCGTCCGTGCCAGCAGCACCGCATCGGGCCCGACCGCGAACGGATACAGCGTCGCCACCAGCAGGAAGAACGCCACCGGCAATGCCGCACGCGCGGCATTCTGACGAAGGTCGCGCGTCAGGATCGCGGCAAACGCGCTCACAGCGCCAGGCTCTGCGCTTCGGGCAGGGTGAGCGGCTGATGCGTCGCGACGACCACGATCCCGCCCCCGGCACGCTGGCGCGCGATCAGGCCTTCGAGCATCGCGATCCCTTGAGCATCGAGCCCGTTGGCGGGTTCGTCAAGCAGCCAGATCGGCGCTTGCGACGCCGCGATCCGCGCCAGCGTCGCCCGCTTGCGCTGACCGGTGGAGAGCATCCGGACAGGCACCGGCGCGAGCATCGTCAGCCCGGTATCGGCCAGCGCGGGGGTCAACTCACCGCCGTCGATGTCCGCCCAATAGGACAGCGCCTCGGCCAGCGGCGCTTCGCTGTCGAGCGCCAGCCGCTCGTCGGCCAGCGTCACGCTGCCCTCGCGTGTGACCGTCCCCATTACGGGCGCGAGCAACCCCGCGGCAATCCGCAGCAAGCTCGATTTGCCCGCCCCGTTCGCTCCCGTCACCAGCAGCGCTGCGCCTGGCTCCAGCGCGAACGATATATCGGCGAACAACGTCCGCCCCCCGCGTACCCCGCTGACATCCGCGAACGCCAAACGTCCCAAGCAAAACTCCGTTCGCCCCAAGCTTGTCGAAGGGCCGTCCTCCTTTGGCGCGATGCAGCGGAGAAGGACAGGGCTTCGACAGGCTCAGCCCGAAGAGGTTGCGGGCGCGGCCTCCTCCAGCGCGTGCATGTCGGCGTCGCTCAGGCCGAAATGATGGCCGATTTCATGGATCACGACATGGCGGACAAGGTGCTTCAAATCCTCGCCGCCCTCGATCCATTCGTCGAGGATTGCGCGGCGGTAGAGATGGATGGCCGGCGGCGGATCGCCGGTCGCCGCCGGCTCGCCGACCGGCCGGCCATGATACAGGCCGGTCAGCGCGAACGGATCGTCGATGCCCAGATCGTCGAGCACCGCGTCCTCGGCGAACTCCTCGATGATCAGCAGGACGTTGTCGAGATGTGCGGCGAATTGTTCGGGCAGCGTGGCGATCGCCGCGCGAGCGAATGTTTCGATATCGGCGGCGTTCGGCGCAGTGGTCACGCCTTTGCCTAGTCGAGAGCGGTGCAAAGAAGAAGCGGCCCCCGGCGCCGACGGCGGACGCCGGTATCTGCAACCGGGCCTCTTCGGTCGCCCCGGGCTTGACCCGGGGCCCAGCTTCTTCTTGGCTCATCCGATGATCGCCAAACTGTCCGATGCCGAACGAAGCGCCGCGCTCGCCCATCTTCCCGCCTGGACGCACGAGCCGCAGCGCGATGCCCTCACCCGCCAGTTCAAATTCGACGATTTCAGCGCCGCCTTCGCGTTCATGACGCGCGTCGCGCTGCTCGCCGAGAAAGCCGACCACCACCCCGAATGGTCGAACGTCTACAACCGCGTCGGCATCCTCCTCACCACGCACGACGCGGACGGCCTGTCGCGGCGCGATATCGATCTGGCGATGGCGATCGACGCGCTGCTTTAGGCCCGTTCCGCCGAACTGACCGCATCCGCCGCGCGCAGCGCCGCCAGGATCCGCATCAGATGCGCCAGGTCGTGAACCTCCAGATCGACGCGGAACCCGTGGAAGCTCGCGTCGCGCGTTTCGAGCTTTAGATTGAGGATGTTGGCGCTGTGCGCGCCGAAAATGCTCGCCATCGCGCCCAGCGTGCCGGGCTCGTTCTTGAGGATCACCACCAGCTGCGCCGCCGCGCCGTCCGATCCGTCGCCCCAGGCCAGATCGATCCAGTCGGCATCCATGCCCGATGCCAGCACCGGGCAGTCGATCGCATGAACCATGATCGGCTCGCCTTCCCGGCGCAGGCCGACGATGCGGTCGCCCGGCACCGGGTGGCAGCATTGGCCCAGATCATAGGCCACGCCCGGCGTCAGCCCGCGGATCGAAATCGCCTTTTGCTGCGGCGGCGCGGGCGTCACGTCGCTACCCGTGCTGCCGGGCATCAGCGCTTCGAGCACTTGCGTATCGGTCAGCATCGCCTTGGCGATCGCTTCCATCAGCGCGGCCTCATTGGGCATTTTAAGCCGTTTCAACGCCGCGGGAAGCGCGTCCTTGCCCAATGCGGCAGGCAGCCGCGTGACCAGCTCGTCATACATCTTGCGCCCCAGCGCCACCGTTTCGCCGCGCTCCTTGTTGCGCACATAGCGCCGGATCGCCGAGCGCGCCTTGGCGGTCGCGACGAAGTTCAGCCACGCCGGCTGCGGCTCCTGCGCCTTCGATTTCAGAATCTGCACCTGATCGCCATTTTCGATCGGCGTGCGCAGCGGGACGACGCGGCCATTGATCTTGGCGCCGACCGCCTCATTGCCCAGCGTCGAGTGCAGCGCATAGGCGAAATCCACCGGCGTCGCGCCCTTGGGCAGCTGGATCAACTCACCCTTGGGCGTAAAGGCGAAGATGCGATCCTGATACATCGCCATCCGCGTATGTTCGAGCAGCTCGTCGGCGGTCTCGGCATTGTCGAGGATTTCGATCAGGTCGCTGATCCAGCGCGACGGCACGTCGGGCCGCCGCACGCCCTGCTTGTAGCCCCAATGCGCCGCCAGCCCATTCTCCGCCTGCGCATGCATCTCGGACGAGCGGATCTGGATTTCAATCCGCGCCTTTTCGTTGTGGATCACCGCGGTGTGCAGCGACTTGTAGCCGTTGCGCTTGGGGGTCGAGACATAATCCTTGAACCGCCCCGGGACCATCGGCCAGCGTCCGTGGATCACGCCCAAGGCGCGATAACAGGCATCGCTGTCGGGGACGATCGCGCGGAATGCCATCACGTCGGACAATTGCTCGAAGCTGATATGCCGCTCGGCCATCTTGCGCCAGATCGAATAGGGGTGCTTCTCGCGCCCCGAGACTTCCGCCTCGATCCCCGCGCGGTTGAGCAGCAGTTTCAGCCCCGAACCGATGCGCGCGATGACGTCCCCGCCGCCCTCGTGCAGCTGCTCCAACCGTCGGGTGATCGAGGCATAGGCGTCGGGCTCGAGTTCGCGAAAGGCCAGGGTCTGCATTTCGTTCATGAATTCGTACATGCCGATCCGCTCGGCGAGCGGCGCGTAGATTTCCATCGTCTCGCGTGCGATGCGGCGGCGCTTCTCCTCGCTCGGCACATGATGCAGCGTGCGCATGTTGTGCAGCCGGTCGGCGAGCTTGACCAGCAGCACGCGGATGTCGTCGGACATCGCGAGGAGGAACTTGCGCAGATTCTCCGCCGCGCGCTCGGTGTCCGACTGCGCCTCGATCTTCGAAAGCTTGGTCACTCCGTCGACCAGCCGCGCCACCGAAGGTCCGAACCGCGCCTCGATCTCCTCATGCGTCGCGACCGTATCCTCGATCGTGTCGTGCAGGATCGCGGTGGCGATCGTCTCGTCGTCGAGATGCAGGTCGGTTAGAATCCCCGCGACTTCGATCGGATGCGAGAAATAGGGATCGCCCGAAGCCCGCTTCTGCGTGCCATGCGCCGCCATGGAGAACACGTAGGCGCGGTCGAGCAACGCCTCGTCAGCGTCAGGGTCATAGGATTTGACCCGCTCGACCAGTTCATATTGGCGCAGCATCGTCCGGCATGATGGGCGGCGGCGGCTGCCGATTGCAACCCGTAACGCACGGTGGCCCAATTCATCTTCCGATCCGCAGCGTGCGGCGAGGCGGGCGGTCCATTCCGGCGCGCCGCATTACTGCCATAACGGTGGCGATTGACGGCGGGACAGGATTGATCGGTTCACCGGCCGGGCATAGCTTTCGGCTACACAAAACAGGGTCGCGCTCGATCAGGAGACGCGTCATGGGCAAGCATTTCGAATTCACCGATGAATTCGTCGTCCGCGAGGACGATTTGTTGTCGGTCAGAAATTTGTTCGATCACATAACCGCGCATCGGCGCATCAAGATTCTCGTCGTCGTGGATGGCGGTATCGGCACTGATCCGGCCACGTCGTTCGATTTTGGCATTGGCACGGCCATCAAGCACGTCGCGGACAGTCACGTCGGTGCCTATCGATTCTCATTCGACATCGCACGCCGCGCGCCAGGCTCGCCCACCGTGGTGACGAACCCGGTGGCGTACCAACCGCGTTACCAGAGCTTCCGTTTCGACATGACCGATGGCGGCGATCTGGTGATCGACCGGTATCACCAGATCTGGCTATTTGGCATCAATCCGGGGAATGCGGCGCCTGGCGAAGACCCCGATGATGACGGCCGGATCGATGCCGCCGGCCAGGTGCCGGCCACCGACGCCGAATTGCAGCAACTGGCCCGATGGATGCGGGACAATAAGGGCGGCATTTTCGCGACCGGCGATCACGATATTCTAGGCGCGTCGATGTGCCGCAACGTGCCCCGCGTGCGCACGATGCGACGCTGGACGAATGCCGATGGCGTCCCGCCGATCGGCGGCATCGAGATGGCGAACACCGCCGACAGGATCGACACGCTGCGTCCTCCGGGCCCTGATTTCGAACCCGCCGGAACCGGCGTTTTGGAAAATAGCGCGCATCAGGGCGATCTCACGCCGCAGCCGATCCACTGGGTCGAATGGCAGCGCGATGGACTGAGCATCCTGAATTACAAGGCACGCCCGCATCAGGTGCTGTGTCACCCGGCACTGGGCCCGATCGATGTGATGCCCGATCACGCGCACGAGGGTCTGTGCCGGGACACCGGCACGGTGCCGACGGGCGGCAAATATGATTTCGGCGATGGGGAATGGGACGAATATCCGGACGCCGTCAAAGGGGGCACCAAACCGGCGCCGAGGATCATCGCATATGGTTCGACCCTCGCCGATCCGCCTTACCGTTTTGCCAAGGGTCCGCAGTCTTACCGACGACGCTTTCCGATGGTCAGCGTCTATGATGGCCACATCGCCGGTGTCGGGCGTGTCGCGGTCGATTCGACGTGGCATCACTGGATGGGCATCAACATCGACAATATGAAAGCCGAGGACGGTGATCATTGGTCGAAAATCGGCCGTTACTACGTTAATCTGGCGGTTTGGCTGTCCGCCCCCGGGGCGGGGCGCTGGGCATTGATATCCTCGACATTGGCCGCGCATTTTACCTGGGTCGGATATCAGGAATTCGCCGGTCACCTCAGTGACGTCGAACTGGGCCGCGCCTTGTACCCGCTGCTCGCCAAGACCTATGGGCCATGCTGGGTCACGCAGCACATCGTCTTCAATCTCCACGAATTGGAGCTCATATTGCAGCGCCCTGATCTGCCCTTCGAACCGCAATGCCTGACATGTCCGCCGCTCCGGTTGCTTGAATATGCGGCGCTTGGCGGAATGGTCCGGGCGAGCATGCCTGTGGCGCGCGCCATCCAAAAGGGCAGTCTGGAAGACAAGGCGGAGTTGCGGGTGGACGTCGATGCTCTTGCCACATCGATGCTGGAAAGCGCGTCGTCATCGGTGATCGACGCCTTGGAAGACTGGCGGCGGCAGATGCGCGCGACGGACGAGCGCCTGGAACGGATGACTGCCGGATTCGCCAAAGCGGACTGAAGGCGGACGGTCGCCGTCGGGCCAAGCGCTCTGGCCTGCAACCATCGGACCGCAACCGATTGCGCCACGCCATGGGAAGGTTGGACCGCCCGGAGGGATTCGAACCCCCGACCCGCTGATTCGAAGTCAGCCGCTCTGATCCGCTGAGCTACGGACGGACACGCAAGGAAACACCGCTTACCCTCGCCGGGTGCGGTGCCGTCTCTTTGCGGTGTATCTCGTCTGCATGCCGGTGGCGCTAGACCAAGCCGGCACGCCGCGCAACGGCGCGATCGGTGCTCGGCCCGCGTCCGTGACCAAAACGGTGCTCCGCTTCGGCCCGACACGTATCGAGATAATCCTTTCAAAATAGGATTTTCGCAGTGCTAAGCTGACCGGTGCCCATGACCGCTCACCCAGCACCACTGACCAGCCACATCGACGTGACTTTCGTGTGTGACTTTGCACCGCTCCCGCAACACGGTGCGTTACCTTTGTCACCTTAGCGGTCCCGCTCCCTGCGTTCATCCCCCATTCCACTTGGCGCTGCCACGCGCGGCGGCTAGGGAGTTGGCATGCTGAAGATCACCCGGCCGTGGGCCGCTCTTGCCGCGCTGGCGGTTCTGGGCTCGATGTCCGCTTGCGGCGGCAAGCGTCCCAAGGGGGACCTGCCGTTCGTCGCGCGCGATGTCGACACGCTTTATTCGACCGCCAAGGACCGGCTCGATCGCGGGCGGTATCAGGAGGCGGCGATCCTGTTCGACGAGGTGGAGCGCCAGCATCCCTACTCGGTCTGGGCGCGGCGTGCGCAGCTGATGTCGGCATTCAGCTATTATCTGAGCCACGATTACCAGAAATCGATCGACGGGGCGCAGCGCTTCCTGTCGATCCATCCGGGCAATAAGGACGCGCCTTACGCCTATTATCTGATTTCGCTCGGTTATTACGAGCAGATCACCGACGTGACGCGCGATCAGAAGATCACGCAGCAGGCGCTCGACGCGCTGGGCGAATTGATCCGCCGCTACCCCGACACGCGCTATGCGGTCGATGCGCGGCTGAAGGTCGATCTCGTCCGCGATCATTTGGCGGGCAAGGAAATGGAAGTCGGCCGCTTCTACCAGCGCCGCGGCCAGTGGATTGCCGCGTCGCTGCGCTTCCGTAAGGTCGTCGACGAATATGACACGACGACGCATACCCCCGAAGCGCTCGAGCGGTTGACGGAGAGCTATCTGTCGCTCGGCTTGCCCGAGGAAGCGAAAAAGGCCGCCGCCGTGCTCGGGGCGAACTATCCCGGCACCGAATGGTATGAGCGGGCG
>CAXTPT010000001.1:103906-109811 GCA_964246315.1 uncultured Sphingomonadaceae bacterium
AGCGGGCGGGGCGTTGTAGGGAACGCCCGTGCTCCATTCCCTCGCCATCCGCGATGTCGTGCTGATCGAGGCGCTCGACCTCGATTTCTCGCCCGGACTGGTGGTCATCACCGGGGAGACCGGCGCGGGCAAGTCGATCCTGCTGGACGCGCTGGGGCTTGCGCTGGGCATGCGCGCGACGACCGGGCTGGTGCGGCAAGGCGCGACGCAAGCGAGCGTTTCCGCCAGTTTCGAAGCCGCGGCGGCGTGCGACTGGCTCGCCGGCCAGGACATCGCCATCGAGCCCGGCGAGCCACTGACCATTCGCCGCACGGTCAAGGCCGATGGCGGCAGCCGCGCCTTCGTCAACGACCAGCCGGTTTCCGCCGCGCTGCTGCGCGCGCTCGGGACTTTGCTGGTCGAAATTCATGGCCAGCATGACGATCGCGGGCTGCTTGCGCCGGCCGGGCATCGCGCCTTGCTCGACAGTTTCGGGCGAATCGACGCGGGCCAAGCCCTCACCGCATTCGCGGCGATGCGCGGGGCTCAGGCCGATCTGGCCGCGGCGCGGGATAGCTTGGCGCATGCCGAGGCCGACCGCGACTGGCTGGCTCACGCGGTCGGCGAACTCGACCGGCTCGGCCCCGAACCCGGCGAGGAAGCCGCCCTCGCCGAGCGCCGCGCGCTGTCGCAAAAGGGGGAGCGGCTGGCGAGCGAGATTGAGGCAATCACGGAATTGACCGAAGGGCCAGACGGCGCGCTGACCAAGCTGCGCGCCGCCGCCCGCGCGCTCGACCGCGTGGCGCGCGACCATCCGTCGCTGGCCGAGGCGCTGGCGGCGACCGACCGGGCGATCATCGAGGCGGCGCTGGCCGAGGATGCACTTGCTGCGGCGGCGCGCGCATTGGCGTTCGATCCGGCCCGGCTCGAGGCGGACGAAGCGCGGCTGTTCGACCTGCGCGCTCTCGCCCGCAAGCACCGCGTCCAGCCCGACGATCTCGCGGCGCTGGCAGACGAGCTGCGTGTCCGGCTCGCGGCGATCGAGGATGGCGGTGCAGGTATTGCGCGGCTTGAAACCGCATTCGCCGAAGCACGGGCGGCCTATCGCGCCGAGGCCGCGCGCCTGACCCAGGACCGTATCGCCGCCGCCGCGCGTCTCGACGCAGCCGTCGCCGTCGAACTCGCGCCGCTGAAACTCGATGCGGCGCGCTTTCGCACCGCGATTACGCCTGGGCCCGAAAGTGAAGCGGGCGCCGATCGGGTCGAATTCGAGGTCTCGACCAATCCCGGCGCGCCGTTCGCGGCCATGACGCGGATCGCCTCGGGCGGGGAATTGTCGCGCTTCATCCTCGCCTTGAAGGTCGCGCTCGCCGAAGAAGGCGCGGCGGCGACGATGATCTTCGACGAGATCGACCGCGGCGTCGGCGGTGCGGTGGCCAGCGCGATCGGCGACCGCCTGTCCCGCCTCGCGAGCCACCGCCAGGTCATCGTCGTCACCCACAGCCCGCAAGTCGCGGCACGCGGCGCCGAACACCTGCTGATCGCCAAGAACAGCGACGGCCTGGTCACACGCACCAATCTACATGTGCTCGCCGAAGCCGAGCGCCGCGAGGAGATTGCCCGGATGCTGTCCGGGGCGGAGGTTACCGACGAGGCGCGCGCGCAGGCGGCCCGGCTGGTCGCGGCCTAGCCGGGCTAACGGCCGACCACCGCCTCGCCGGCATGGATGACAACGTCGTGGGCGAACTTCGCCGCGCCGGCCAGGACGACCCACAAGGTCATCGCGGCGAGATAGGCGGGCATGACGATCAGCCCGAAGACGACCAGGGCCAGTCCGGCAACGAGCTTCAGGGCATAAGGCCGCGGCCTTGCCTCGACGACGACCGGCACCGGCACCTCGATGCGCTGCATGAACATGCGGCCACTCCTTCACCGCGACCATGGCGCCGCCCGGCTAAGGAAGGCTTAACGCGCTCCCGCACGGTGCATGGGTTGATCGCAACCGGTGCGAACGTCTAGCGCCGGCTGCGTGGACGACGCCGAAGCCGCCGATCGCCTGATGCATCTGGCGCGAGAGATCGCGCGGCACGACCGATTATATCACGACCAGGATGCGCCCGAGATTTCGGACGCGGATTATGACGCGCTGGTACGCGAAAATGCGGCGCTGGAAGCGGCCTTCCCACATCTGGTTCGCCATAATTCGCCATCGAGAACGGTCGGCGCGCAGCCGACGTCGCCGCTCGCCAAGGTCGCGCATGCGCGGCCGATGTTCAGCTTGGACAACGCCTTTGCTGACGAGGAAGTCGCCGAGTTCGTCGGGCGCGTGCGCCGCTTTTTGAACCTGCCGGAGGATGCCGAAATCCTGCTCACCGCCGAACCCAAGATCGACGGGCTGAGCTGTTCTTTGCGCTATGAGGATGGACGGTTGGTCCAGGCGCTGACGCGCGGCGACGGAGCGACGGGCGAGGATGTGACCGCAAATGTGCGGACCATTGCGGACATCCCCGCCGCGATCGCGGACGCGCCGGCGGTCTTTGAAGTGCGCGGCGAGGTGTATATGGAAAAGGCGGCGTTCAACGCGCTCAACGCCCGCTTGCTCGCCGAAGCCGATGATCCCGCAAAGGCCCGTCAGTTCGCCAATCCGCGCAACGCCGCCGCGGGGTCGCTGCGGCAGAAGGATGCGGGGGTCACGGCGTCGCGGCCGTTGCGCTTTCTGGCCCATGGCTGGGGCGAGGCGTCCGCGCTGCCCGGCACGACGCAGCACGAGGTGATGAACGCGATCCGGGCCTGGGGCCTGCCAGTGACCGCGCTCTTCGATCTGGCGCCCGACCTAGGCGTCGCACTTGCCCATTACCGCGCGATCGAGCGGCAGCGGGCCGACCTGCCGTTCGACATCGATGGGGTCGTCTACAAGGTCGACCGCCTCGACTGGCAGTCGCGGTTGGGTTCGGTCGGCCGCGCTCCGCGCTGGGCGATCGCGCATAAATTTCCCGCCGAGCGGGCCGAAACGACGATCGAGCGGATCGATATCCAGGTTGGACGGACCGGCAAGCTGACGCCGGTCGGGCGCCTGCGGCCGGTGACCGTCGGCGGGGTGGTGGTCTCCAACGTGACCTTGCACAATTGCGACGAGATCGCCCGGCTCGACATTCGGCCTGGTGACCGCATCGTCGTGCAACGTGCCGGCGATGTCATTCCGCAGGTCGTCGACGTCGTCGCCCGGTCGAGCGAATTTCCGGCCTATGTCTTTCCGGCCAATTGTCCCGAGTGCGGATCGGAAGCGGTGGCCGAAGAGGGCGAAGTCGATATCCGCTGCACCGGCGGATTGATCTGCCCGGCACAACGCATCGAACGGCTCAAGCATTTCGTCTCGCGCGGGGCGCTCGACATCGAGGGACTTGGCGAGAAAACGATATTCGAGTTGCACGATCTGGGCTGGCTTAATTCTCCCGCGGACATTTTCCATCTCAAACGGCATCGCGAAGAGCTGCTGACCCGTGAGGGGTGGAAGGATAAGTCGGTCGATGCGCTGCTCGCGGCGATCGAGGCCAAGCGCGCGCCCGATCCGGCGCGGTTTCTGTTCGGGCTGGGCATCCGCCACACCGGCGCCGTGACCTCACGCGATTTGATCAGGAATTTCGGCACGGTCGAACGCCTGGCGGCCGTCGCGACGGGCGAGAACGCGCAGTCCGAATTGTCGGCGGTCAACGGTGTCGGGCCGGTGGTTGCCGAGGCGCTGGTCGACTTCTTCCACGAACCGCATAATCGCCAGGCGTGGGACGACCTGCTCGGCGAGGTTCGCCCGCAGCCCTATGTCAGCAACGTTCGCGCCTCCGCGGTCACCGGCAAGACGGTCGTGTTCACCGGCAACCTCGAAACGATGAGCCGCGACGAGGCCAAGGCGCAGGCCGAGGCGCTGGGCGCGCGAACCGCCGGGTCGGTCAGCGCCAAGACCGATCTGGTGGTCTACGGACCAGGCGCCGGATCGAAACTTAAGAAGGCGGGCGAGTTGGGGATCGAGACAATCGATGAAGCCGCCTGGGCCGCGGTCGTCGCCGCGGCCTCGTGACCGCTGGTTTTGGCGCAATATAAAGCTGCCTACCGCAGAACTTTACCGCAGCCAAAACACGCAAATAAAAAAGGGCCGCCGACACCGCCGGCAGCCCCCTTTTTAATCAGCCGTCAATTATGCGTAGGTGACGCGAATCGAAGTCCGGCGACGGCGCGCCGCGACGCCGGCCAGGCCGAAACCACCGATCATCAGCGCCCAATTGGCGGGTTCCGGAACGCCGGCGACGTCGAAGCTGACATTGCCGTTGAAAGCGAGATTGCCCGGTCCATTCATCAACGGACCGTTGCCCGCGTTGATGCCGGCGTTGTTGTTGTTGTAGAAAACCTCGACGATATTCGCCCCGGTGACGAACGCCGCCGCGAACGAAGCGTTGATCGCGCCATTGTCGTAAGCGAAGGCATAGGGCGTCGACGAACCGGAAGCCGTGAAATAGACGTTGCCGTTGCCGGGGCCGAAAATGCCCGCGCCGAGAATGTTGACGCCGTTCACGCGGACAACCGCAAGATCGTCCGCCACGAGCGAGACGACGTTCAGCTTCGCGTTGGTGAAGCCGGTCGGCAGATTGACCGTCTGCGTCGTCTGATAAAACGGCGTGTCATTGAGATTGGCATTCTGACTGACATCGACAGTGACCGCGGCGGCCGGAGCGCTCACGACGGCAAGCAGAACGGGAAGATACGATTTCATGGACTAAACCCCTTCGGAATCTGAAAGCTGGTTAGCCGGCAGCCCGGCAAGAGTCCACAAGGACAACAGCGCGTTAATCCCTTTTCGAAACAGTGCCTAAGGCGCCAATCAGCTCGTCCTGAATTGCCCAGGCAAGCGGCGCACGATCGCGGCGGGATCGGTGGTCCGCATCTTGTAACTCCGTTTCGGACTGACACTGATGCAACATTTGCATCAGTGTCAGTATCGGCGAAGCAATGGCGCGCGGCTATTCTCCGATGATACAAAGGAGACGAAACCCGACATGGTTGCTGTCGATCAGGCTTGCCAGTTGATGGAACAGGCGCTGGCAATTCTCGATGCGAATGGCGCGCATCAATCCGCCGCCTTGCTCGATTCCGCGATCCTCGCTTTGCCCGGCGCCGGCAAATTGGGAACCGTGCGCGATCCGGCCGATGACGAGCTGGGGGATGCCGCTAGGCCGTCCTGAGCCGGCGCACCCGCGCCGCCATGTCGTCGGCCCGCGCGGTTGGCGCCCGGAGCTGCGTGCGTTCGACCGGACCCAGCGTGTCCCATGCGCCCTCCGGACGGATGGTCAGCAATGGATCGGCGCCAAAGCGGATCGCGTCGGCGGCGGGGGCAAGATCGAGCACCATTTCGCGGAACGTCACGTCGCTGAACTGGAAGGGCGGACGTCCCTCGACCGGGCGGGCGCCGAACCGCTCCCAGGCAGGCACCAGATCTTCGCGAGCATGCGCATAAAGCCGACGATAGCCCTTGCGACGGCAATGGGCGAAGCCGGCCCGGACCAGCACCGGCATCATCCGCGAACGGCGGTGCTCGGGGCGGATCGCCAGCCGCTCGAGCTTGGCGAAATCGGCGAACCAGCGGATCCGCAGGCAACCGGCGGGCTCGCCGTCGATCTCCCCGATCAAATGCGTCGCGCAGAAATCATTGCCGTCGAATTCCTCGTCATAACCGCACAATTGCTCGGTCATGTACGTTGCGGTGCGGATCGCGAAGATGCGGCGGAGATCGTCGACGCCCGCGGCCGGGCGCACGGTGATGCGCGATGGCTGCGATCCGGCGGCGGGCAGCGCGACGACGAGCGCCGCGGGCGCGGCGGGGAACAGCGCGCTCGCCGGGCGGAAGCCGACGCGGTCGAGGATGCGCGCCGATTCGGGA
>CAXTPT010000002.1:0-90649 GCA_964246315.1 uncultured Sphingomonadaceae bacterium
ATGCCGATCGAGCTGAAGATGCCCGCTTTGTCCCCGACGATGGAGGAAGGGACGCTGGCCAAATGGCTGGTCAAGGCGGGCGACGCGGTCAAATCGGGCGATATCCTTGCCGAGATCGAGACCGACAAGGCGACGATGGAGTTCGAGGCGGTCGACGAAGGCACGATCGGCGCGATCCTGGTCGCCGAGGGGACCGACGGGGTGAAGGTCGGCACGGTCATCGCGACGATGGCGGGCGAGGGTGAGGCCGCCGAAAAAAAAGAAGAGCCACCGCTAGCCCCTCCAGCAAGTGCTGGAGGGGAACAAGAAGGGCGATCCGACTCCCCTCCACGACTTCGTGGAGGGGCTGGGGGTGGCTCTTCTTTGCCAACCCCGTCCGATCAGAAGACCGATTCAAATGCCCCCCAACACCCCGAAACCGGCGCCCGCCAACTCTTCGAAGCCGCCAAGCACCAGGAAGCCCCCGAATGGGATGGCCCGACCAGGAAAATCACCCTGCGCGAGGCTCTCCGCGACGCGATGGCCGAGGAAATGCGCGCCGACGACCGCGTCTTCGTGATCGGTGAGGAGGTCGCGCAATATCAGGGCGCGTACAAGGTCACGCAGGGGTTGCTCGACGAATTTGGCGATCGCCGCGTAATCGATACGCCGATCACCGAATATGGCTTTGCCGGCATCGGCACCGGCGCGGCGATGGCCGGATTGCGCCCGATCGTCGAGTTTATGACCTTCAACTTCGCGATGCAGGCGATCGACCACATTATCAATTCGGCGGCCAAGACCAACTATATGTCGGGCGGACAGATGCGCTGCCCCGTGGTGTTCCGCGGGCCGAACGGCGCGGCCAGCCGTGTCGGCGCGCAGCACAGCCAGAATTACGCGCCATGGTATGCCAGCGTCCCCGGGCTCATCGTCATTTCCCCCTATGACGCGGCGGATGCGAAGGGGCTGCTGCGCGCGGCGATCCGCTGCGAGGACCCGGTGGTGTTCCTCGAAAACGAGTTGCTCTACGGCCGCAGCTTCGACGTGCCCGACACCGACGATTGGATCCTCCCCATCGGCAAGGCGCGGATCGCCCGTGCCGGGACCAGCGTGACGATCGTCAGCTATTCGATCGGCGTCGGCCTGGCGCTCGAGGCCGCCGAGGCGCTGGCGGCGGAAGGGATCGACGCCGAGGTCATCGACCTGCGCACCCTCCGCCCGCTCGACACCGCGACCGTGCTGGCAAGCCTTAAAAAGACCAACCGCCTGGTCATCGTCGAGGAAGGCTGGCCGACCTGCTCGATCGCGAGCGAATTGGCGATGGTCGCGATGGAACAAGGCTTCGACGATCTCGACGCCCCCGTATTGCGCGTGTGCAACGAGGACGTGCCGCTGCCGTATGCCGCGAACTTGGAAAAGGCCGCATTGGTGACGAGCGCGCGCGTGATCGAGGCGGTCAAGGCGGTGTGTTACAAGTAATCTATCACCTGTCCGTCACCCCGGACTTGATCCGGGGTCCATTATTCTTCCGCCGCGATCGTGGACGAATGGACCCTGACGTTCGTCAGGGTGACGGGTAGGTTGGGAAATGGCCAGACAACGCGAGCCATTCGTTTACATCCTCGCAAGCGGCCGCCACGGCACCCTTTACACCGGTGTCACATCCGACCTCATGGCTCGCATCCATCAGCATCGCGAAGGAACGTTCGGCGGCTTCACGGCGCAGTACAATGTCAAACGATTGGTCTATTTCGAGGAAGCGCCCTCGATCGAGTCAGCCATCGCCCGCGAAAAGCAGCTCAAAACGTGGCGCCGAGACTGGAAGGTGGCGCTGATCGAAAAGGATAATCCATTCTGGGAAGACCGGGCGCTTTCGCTCGGCTTCCCGCCATTGCCGCCTGAGAACAAATAACCAATACCGTCACCCCGGACTTGATCCGGGGTCCATTCGTACTCTGCTCTATGAAGAGCACCGAATGGATCCTGACTTTCGTCAGGATGACGAGGGAAAGGAAGGAACAGGATGATCGACCGTCGCCGCGCCATCGTATCGGGCCTATCCCTCGCGGCGCTCGCCGCGCTCCCCGCGGCGGCGATCGCCGACACCCTCCCGCCCGCGATCGGCCGCGACGAACGCCTCCGCCGCCTTGCCAAGGCGCAAACTCTGATGCGCGCCGACAATATCGGCGTGGTCGTCATCGAACCGGGTTCGAGCCTCGACTATTTCACCGGCGTCAAATGGTGGCGGAGCGAGCGGATCACCGCCGCGCTGATCTTCGCCACCGGCGATCCGGTGATCGTCACGCCGTTCTTCGAGGCGCCCTCGGTCAAGCAGACGCTCGGCGTCCCCGCCACCGTGCGCACCTGGAACGAGGACGAAAGCCCGATCGCGCTGATGGCGCGGATCATCCGCGAACGCGGCGTGCGCGGGATGATCGGCATCGAGGAGACCGTGCGCTTCTTCGTCTCGAGCGGGCTCGCGCTCGCGTCACCCGGCGCACGGATGGTCAGCGCCAACCCGGTCGTGCGCGGTTGCCGCATGATCAAGACGCCCGCCGAGCTCGCGCTGATGCAGGCGGCGTCGGACATCACCATCGCCGCGATCGGCGCGACGATGACGCAGGTCCGGACCGGCATGACGCCGGCGGACATCAACGCCGTGCTGCTGCGCGAACACGAAGCGCGCGGCGGATCGGGCGGCGACGGACTGGTGCTGCTCGGCGAGGCGGCGGCCTATCCGCACGGCTCGGGCCAGCCGCAGCGCGTCGCCGCGTACGAACTGATCCTCATCGATGTCGGCTGCACCGTCCACGGCTATCAGTCGGACATTTCGCGCACCTACGTCCTCGGCGGCCCGACGCCGGAGCAGCAGAAGGTGTTCGACCAGGTCCGCCGCGGCCAGCAGATCGCGATGGCCACCGCCAAGATCGGCACGCCCGCGGGCGCGGTCGACGATGCGGTACGCCGCCAGTACGAAGCCTGGGGCTATGGTCCGGGCTATGCGCTGCCCGGCACCCCGCACCGCACCGGCCACGGCATCGGCATGGACGGGCACGAGCCGGTCAATCTGGTGCATGGCGAGCTGACGCCGCTCGCGCCCGGCATGTGCTTCTCGAACGAGCCCGGCATCTATCTGCCCGGCAAGTTCGGCATCCGCATCGAGGATTGTTTCCACATCACCGATGCGGGACCGAAATGGTTCAGCGTCCCGCAGGAATCGCTCGCCTATCCGGCTTGACGCCGATACAAACGGGCGCGCATAAAGTGTATTGCATAACTAACACACCTATGCGATAAAGGGCTCATGAGCGCGATGTTAGAGAAGTTTGCCGAGATGCGGCTGGCGATGATCAACAGCCAGCTGCGCCCGAACAGCGTCGACGACCCGCGCCTGCTTGTCGCGCTCGACGCCGTCGCTCGCGAAGACTTCGTCCCTGAAGCCCGCCGCGCCACCGCTTATGCCGATGCGATGATCCCGCTGGGCGATGGCCGCGCGATGAACACGCCATTGGTCACCGCGCGGCTGATCGACGCCCTCAAGCTGACGGGCGGCGAGCGCGTGCTGATCGCGGGTGACACGTCGGGTTATGCCGCCGCCATTGTCAGGCACATCGCCGCCGAGGCCGTGCCCGCCGATGGCGCCCCGCGCGGCGATTGCGACGCGCTGCTGATCGACGGCGCCGTGGCCCAAGTGCCGGCCGCGCTGATCAAGAAGCTGCGCGAAGGCGCGCGCGTTGCCGCCGGCCTGCTTGACGGCCGCGTCACGCGGCTGGCGCAGGGCGTCAAGCGCGGCGACGCCGTCCGCCTCGTCGCCTTTGGCGATGCCGAGATCGCCGTCCTTCCCGAAACCGTGCCTGCGCCGGTCTTCTCGTTCTAAGGGTTCCGTCAGTGAAACGAGTTCTTACCGTCCTGCTGATCGCCGGCTGCGCCTGGCCCGCCGGCGCGACGACGCTGCAGGAGGCGTTGGCGGAAGCGTATCGGAGCAACCCGACGATCACCGGCGCGCGCGCCAATCAGCGCGCCAATGACGAAAACACGACGATCCAGCGCGCGCGCGGCCTGCCGACGATTTCCGCGACCGGGACGTACACCGAATATCTGATCCGCGCCTCGGGCAGCTTTTCGTCGCCGACGCGGGGATTCTTCGCCGGGCTGACGGGAAGCGTGCCGGTCTATCAGGGCGGGGCAGTCAGGAACGGCATTGCCGCCGCGGATGCGCGGATCGATGCGGGGCGCGATACGCTGCGGGACAATGAATCCACGCTGTTCGCCAATGTCGTTGCGGCCTATATGGACGTCATCCGCGACGAGGCGATCGTCGCCTTGAACCAGAAGCAGGTCGACGTGCTGAACGTCAACCTGCGCGCGTCGCGCGACCGGTTTCAGGTCGGCGACCTGACTCGTACCGATGTCGCCCAGTCTGAAGCACGGCTGGCCTTGCAGCGCGGCCAGCTCGAACAGGCGCAATCGAACCTGATTGCCAGCCGCGAAAATTACATCCGCATCGTCGGCTTGCCGCCGGTCGACCTGCAGGCCCCGCCGCAACTGCCGGGCCTGCCCAATGACCCGCAATCCGCCGTTTCGACTGCTCTCGAAAACAATCCGGGTTTGCGTGCAGCACAAAAAAGCCGCGATGCGACGCGTTTCGACACGGGCGTCGCGCGTGCCTCGCGCCTGCCGAGGGTCTCGATAACGGGACAGGACGGCTATTCCAATTATCTCGGCTCGCTGACCAGCGGGGTGCCGGGCCTGGCCCAGCCCCAGACCAGCAACACCGCGCAAGCGGGGGTCAGCCTCAGCGTGCCGCTGTTTCAGGGCGGCGCGCCCGCCGCGCAGGTCCGGCAGGCGCAGGCGCGCGAAAACGTCGCGATCGAAAACGTCACTGCGACCGAGCGGAATGTCGTATCGCAAACGCGCTCGGCCTATGCGGCGTATGAAGCGTCGAATGCGCTGATCGTCTCAAGCCAGGCGGCGGTTGATGCCAACAGCCTGAGCCTCGAAGGCGTCCGTGCCGAAAACAGCGTCGGCAACCGCACCATTCTCGACATCCTCAATGCCGAGCAGGAATTGCTCAACAGCCAGGTCAACCTCGTTTCGGCACGGCGCAATTCCTATGTCGCCGGCTTCTCGCTGCTCGCCGCGATGGGGCAGGCCGAAGCGCGCGATCTCGGGCTCGACGCCGGCACGCTGTATGACCCGGTGGTCAACTACAAGCGCGTTAAGGGCCGTATCTTCGATTACGACAGCGATCCGCGGCCCGCGCCGGTGGCGACGCGGACGGTCGACACCCCCGCGCAAACCTCGGCGATTTCGGGGGAACCGGTAATGTCGCCGCTCAAGACCGGCAAGCCCGACCCGGCCCAACCCATGCCCGGTCAGCCCAAATAACATGACCGCGGGTGAGGACGCGCCGTCGATGGATGCGATCCTCGCATCGATCAAGCGCATCATCGCCGAGGAAGCCGATGTGGCACCGGTGCAGCCGCTGCGCCGCGTCGGCACGCCGACCCCGCCCGATGTGCTCGAACTGACCGAGGAAGCGGGGGAGGGCGAAGGGCTGGTTTCCCCCGTCGCCGCCGAAACCAGCCGCGCGCAGCTCGACGCGCTGTCGGCGGTGGTCGTCACCGCTCATCCGGCGGGCAGCGACACGCTCGAAGGCCTGGTGCGGGAGATGCTCCGGCCGATGCTCGCCGAATGGCTCGACGCCAAACTGCCCGCGATGGTCGAGCGGCTGGTGGCGGTGGAGATCGAACGGATCACCAGCCGCAACTAGCCCTTGCGCGCTTGCCCCGTTAACGGCTTGGCGATGAGCGAACTGCCCAAGACCTTCGACCCCGCCGCGATCGAGGCGCGCTGGTATGCCCATTGGGAGGAGAGCGGCGCGTTCCGGCCCGCGCGGCCCGACGCCCAGCCCTTCACCATCGTCATGCCGCCGCCCAACGTCACCGGCAGCCTGCATATCGGCCATGCGCTCGACGTGACGTTGCAGGACATCCTCGTCCGCCACGCGCGGCTGAAGGGCAAGGATGCCCTGTGGGTCGCGGGCACCGACCATGCCGGCATCGCGACGCAGATGGTGGTCGAGCGCGAGCTGGCGCTCAGCCAGCAGAAACGCACCGATTTCAGTCGCGAGGATTTCATCGCCAAGGTTTGGGAGTGGAAGGCGCAAAGCGGCGGCCAGATCACCCGCCAGTTGCGTCGCCTCGGCGCTAGCTGCGACTGGGCGAATGAGCGCTTCACGATGGACGAGGGGTTTAGCCGCGCGGTCGTGAAGGTGTTCGTCGACTTGTACCGTGAAGGCCTGATCTACCGTGACAAACGGCTGGTGAACTGGGATCCGGCGCTCAAGACCGCGATTTCTGATCTCGAAGTCGAATCCCGCGCTGTGAACGGCCATATGTGGCATTTCAAATACCCGCTCGCCGGCGGTGAAACCTACACCTATGTCGAGCGGGACGCGGACGGAAATGTCGTGTTCGAAGAAGAGCGCGACTATATTGCGATCGCGACAACGCGTCCGGAAACCATGCTCGGCGACGGTGCGGTCGCCGTGCATCCGGATGACGAGCGGTATCGTCCGATCGTCGGTAAGCTGTGCGAAATTCCGGTCGGCCCCAAGGCGCTGCGCCGGCTGATCCCGATCATCACCGACGACTATCCCGATCCCGCTTTCGGCTCGGGCGCGGTCAAGATCACCGGCGCGCACGACGAAAACGATTATGGCGTCGCGCAGCGCAACCACATCCCGATGTACCGGCTGATGGACGAGGTCGCGGCGATGCGCAGCGACGGCGCGCCTTATGCCGCGGCGGCGGCGCGTGCGCAGGCGATCGCGGCCGGCGCGGAATGGACCGCCAAGGACGTCGATACGCTCAATCTGGTGCCCGACGTGTATCGCGGGCTCGACCGCTATGATGCGCGGGCGCGCGTGGTCGCCGACATCGATGCCGACGGGCTGCTGCTCCGCGTCGAGGACAAGCAGATCATGCAGCCGTTCGGGGACCGCGGCGGCGTGGTCATCGAGCCGATGCTGACCGACCAATGGTATGTCGATGCCAAGACGCTCGCCGGCCCGGCAATCGAGGCGGTGCGCTCGGGCGACATCAATGTCGTGCCCAAGACCTGGGAGAAGACCTGGTTCCAGTGGCTGGAGAACATCCAGCCCTGGTGCGTCTCGCGGCAATTATGGTGGGGTCACCAGATACCGGCATGGTACGACAGCGAAGGCCGGGCCTATGTCGCCGAAAGCGAGGAAGCCGCGCGTGACCTCGCGGGCGGTGCCGAACTGATCCGCGATCCCGACGTCCTCGACACCTGGTTCTCGTCGGCGCTGTGGCCATTCGGCACGCTCGGCTGGCCCGAGGGAACCGCCGATCCGTTCGTCCCGCGCGTCGTCGAGGGACCTGCTCACGCCGCGCCGGGTGCCTCGACTTCGCTCGGCACCAACGGGAAAGGGAACAATCTCCTCGCCAAGCATTATCCCGGCGACGTGCTCGTCTCGGGCTTCGACATCCTGTTCTTCTGGGATGCGCGCATGGCGATGCAGGGCCTGCACTTCATGGGCGAAGTGCCGTGGAAGACGCTATATCTCCACGGCCTGGTCCGCGCCGCCGACGGCTCGAAGATGTCCAAGTCGAAGGGCAACACCGTCGATCCGCTCGGCCTGATCGACAAATATGGCGCGGACGCGCTGCGCTTCTTCATGGCGGCGATGGAGAGCCAGGGGCGCGACATCAAGCTCGATGAGAAACGGCTGGAGGGCTACCGCAATTTCGCCACCAAGCTGTGGAACGCGTCGCGCTTCGCCCAGGCCAACCATATCGGCGGCGGTGTGCTGCCCGGAACGATTATTCAGCCGGTCAATCACTGGCTGGTGGCGGAGGTGCAAAGGACCGTCGCCGCGCTCGATCTCGCGCTCGCCGACCTGCGCTTCGACGAGGCGGCGCACACTGTCTACCACTTCGTGTGGGATCGCTTCTGCGACTGGTATCTCGAACTGATCAAAGGCGCGGTGGACGATGAAACCAGGGCGGTCGCCGGCTGGGCGCTCGACCGCATCCTGGTGATGCTCCACCCGTTCATGCCCTTCGTCACCGAGGAATTGTGGCACGCGCTGGCGCCGCGCGAGCACGACCTGATCGTCGCCGACTGGCCGGTAGTCGACGCCAAGTCGGTCGACGCGGCGGCGGTCGCGCAAGTCGAATGGCTCATTCGCCTGGTCGGCGAGCTGCGCGCCGCGCGCACCGAACTCGGTGTGCCGCCCGCGGCAAAGCTGCCGCTGATGATCAGCAACCAGAGCGCCGAAACCGAGCGACACATCGACCACCATTTCGCCGTGCTCGCGCGCATGGCGCGGCTGAGCAGCCCGGTGCTTGCCCCGCCGCCGCCCGGATCGGCGCAGATCGTCATGGGCGAAGCGACCTATGCGCTGCCGCTCGAAGGCGTGATCGACTTCGCCGCCGAACGCGCGCGCCTCGTCAAATCTGCCGAAGCGGCGGAGATGGAAGCCGCATCGCTCGCCGGCCGTCTCGACAATCCGAGCTTCATCGAACGCGCCAAGCCCGAGGCGGTCGAAAAAGCCCGCGCCGATCATGCCGAAAAATCGGCGGAAGCCGAACGGTTGCGCGCTGCCTTGGCGCGGTTGGGGTAACCCCGGAACATGTATGTCGCCCCTGCGCAGGCAGGGGTCCAGATAGGCTCTCCCCTCGCTGGCTCGTCTCGGCTGAGAACTCATTTGGGCCCCTGCCCAAGCAGGGGAGACATATGAAGGGCAGAATCCCAAAGCGTTCAGCCCGACCAATTCTTGTGTATGGGTCAACCTATGGCCGACGTCGAATCCAACCTCAGCGAAGATCTCGCGCCTCCGCCGCCTATGCGGCACGGTCAGCGCGACCTGACCACTGGGCCGATCGCCGCGACGCTGATCGCGTTCGCGCTGCCCACGCTTGGCGCCAACGTGCTGCAATCGCTCAACGGCTCGATCAACGCGATATGGATCGGCAATTTCCTTGGCGAAGCCGCGCTGGCCGCGACTTCGAACGCCAATATCGTCATGTTCCTGGCCTTCGCGGCGGTGTTCGGGCTGGCCATGGCGACGACGATCCTGATCGGCCAGGCGATGGGCCGCCGCGATCTGGATACGGCGAAGCGCACGCTCGGCACCTCGTTCGGGCTGGTCGCGGGCATCGGCGTGGTCACCGCGATCGCCGGGGTGCTGGCCGCGCCCGCCTTGCTCCGTGCCTTGTCGACCCCCGCCGATGCCTATCCGCTGGCGGTGATCTACACTCGCGTGATCTTCGCCGGGCTGCCGTTCATCTTCATCAACGTGCTGCTGACCAGCGCGATGCGCGGCGTCGGCGACGCCGTCACACCGCTGAAGGCGATGATCCTCAACGTCCTGATCGACGCAGGGCTGAATCCGTTCCTGATCCGCGGCTGGGGCCCGTTTCCGCGCCTGGGCATCGCCGGATCGGCGACCGCGAGCCTGATCGCGGTGGCGACGACCACCGCGGTGCTGATCGCCTATATCTACCGCCGGCGGCTGCCGCTGGCGCTGACGGGGCGGGAAATGCGCTATCTGCGTCCCGATGCCGGGATCGCGCGCGCAATCGTCCTCAAGGGCGTGCCGATGGGCTTCCAGATGATCGTGCTGTCGTTTGGCATGCTGGTGATGATCGGGCTGGTCAATCACCAGGGGGTCGATACCACCGCCGCCTATGGCGCGATCAGCCAGCTATGGGGCTATGTCCAGATGCCCGCGCTGGCGATCGGCGCGGGCGCTTCGGCGATGGCGGCGCAGAATATCGGGGCGGGCAAATGGGACCGCGTCGAACGGACCGCCTGGGCGGGCGCGGCGATCAACGTCGCGATGACCGGCGTGCTGGTGTTCCTCATCTATCTGACCGACCGGCCGCTGCTCGGGCTGTTCTTGACCGCGGCGAGCCCCGCCGTGCCGATCGCGGTGCATATCCATAACTTGGCAAGCTGGAGCTTCCTGCTGTTCGGCGTGTCGATGGTGCTCGGCTCGGTAATGCGCGCGAACGGAGCGGTCGGCTGGCCGCTGGTCATCCTGTTCATCGCGATGTTCCCCGCGCGGCTGGGCTTCGCTTACGGCCTGTTCCCCAGCCTCGGCGCCAACGCCTTGTGGTGGGCGTTTCCGTTCGGCTCGGCGGTCAGCGTCGTGCTGACGGTGATCTATTTCCGCTTCGGCGGCTGGCGGCGGATCAGGATGATGGAGCGGCAGGCATGAGCAACTATCCCTCGGTTCGCCTGCGCCGCACGCGCAGCGCCACCTGGAGCCGCGCGCTGGTCGCCGAGACCATGCTCGCGCCGCAGCATCTGATCTGGCCGCTGTTCGTGACCGAAGGGCAGGGCGTCGAGGACCCCGTCGCCAGCCTGCCCGGCGTGTCGCGCTGGTCGGTCGACCGGATCGGCGCGCGCGCGCGAGAAGCACGCGACCTCGGCATCGGCGTCATCGCGCTGTTTCCCAACACGCCGCGCGACCTGCGCACCCCGGGTGGAGAGGAGGCGCTCAATCCCGGCAACCTGATGTGCCGCGCCATCCGGGCGATCAAGGACGCGGCGCCCGAACTCGGCGTGCTGACCGACGTCGCGCTCGATCCCTATACCGCGCACGGCCATGACGGGCTGGTTGACGATGCCGGCTATGTGCTCAACGATGCGACTTGTGACGTGCTGGTGGCGCAGGCGCTCAACCAGGCAGCGGCGGGCGCGGACATCATCGCGCCGTCGGACATGATGGACGGCCGCGTCGGGCTGATCCGCGCCGCGCTCGAACGCGAAGGGCATCACAATGTCCAGATCATGGCTTATGCCGCCAAATACGCTTCGGCCTTCTACGGCCCGTTCCGCGACGCGGTCGGCTCGGGCGGGCTGCTCAAGGGCGACAAGAAGACCTATCAGATGGACCCCGCCAATGCCGAGGAGGCGTTGCGCGAAGTCGCCCTCGATCTGGCCGAAGGCGCCGACAGCGTGATGGTCAAGCCGGGCCTGCCCTATCTCGACATCGTCCGGCGGGTGAAGGATCGCTTCGCGGTGCCGGTCTTCGCCTACCAAGTGTCGGGCGAGTATGCGATGATCGAGGCCGCGGCGGCGGCGGGGGCGGGGGAGCGCGATGCGCTGGTGCTCGAAACGTTGCTCGCGTTCCGCCGCGCGGGGTGCTCCGGCGTGCTGACCTATCACGCGGCGCACGCCGCGCGCCTGCTGGGCTGACGATTTTTCTGTCCTACAGCCGCCTGGCTTTGTTAATCCTGACGCATGACGCGCGCGGGGTCTGCCTTTCCACCGGAAGAAGGCGAAAAAATAGCTGAATCTTCGGGGTCTTTAGGGGCTTTTCGGCTTGCCACTGACCGGCTGGTCCTTCGCGAATGGCGCGATGGGGATCGTGCGCCCTTCGCGGCGATGGGGCGGGACGCGCAGGTCATGGCCACGCTCGGCCCGCTGATCGACCGCGCGCAGGCCGATGCCGGCGTCGGCCGGATGATCGCGCATCAGGCGGCGCACGGCCATTGCTTCTGGCCGGTCGAACGCGCGGCGGATGGGCGGTTCCTCGGCTTCTGCGGCTTGCTCGTCAGCGGCCCCGGCACGCCGATCGCGGGCCAGGTCGAAATCGGCTGGCGGCTGCGCTCCGATGAATGGGGCAAGGGCTATGCACGCGAGGCGGCCGAGGCCGCGATCGGCTGGTTCTGGGCCAACATGCACCGCAGCACGCTGTTCGCGATCACCACGCCGGGCAATTCGCGCAGCTGGGGCCTGATGGAACGCCTCGGCATGGCGCGCCGGCACGATATGGATTTCGATCACCCCAACGTTCCCGAAGGCAGCCCGCTCAAACGGCATCTCACTTACGAACTGGAGCGCCCGGCATGACCAGCATCGTCACCATCAACGGCCGCACGCCACGGCTCGCCGACGATGTCTTCGTGGCCCCCGGATCACGGCTGATCGGCGATATCGAAATCGGCGCGGGCTCGAGCATCTGGTACAATTGCGTCCTCCGCGCGGATGTGAACCGCATCCGCATCGGCGCGCGCACCAACATCCAGGACGGCAGCGTGATCCATGTCGACTCGCCCAAAGCTGGCAGCGAAGCCGACCTGCCGACGGTGATCGGCGACGACGTGCTGATCGGCCATATGGTCATGCTGCATGGCTCGATCCTGCACGACCGCGCGTTCGTCGGCCTCGGCAGCATCGTCATGGATGGCTGCACGATCGAAAGCGACGGCATGCTCGCCGCGGGAGCGATGCTGACGCCCGGCAAGGTCATCCGCTCGCGCGAATTATGGGTTGGCCGTCCCGCCAAGTTCCTGCGCATGCTGAGCGACCAAGAGGTGGCGGGCAACCGGCTCGGCGTGGCGCATTATGTCGAAAACGCGCGGCACCATAAGGCTGCGCTTGCTATCTGAGGCGCGCGTCCTGACGGTCGAGCGTCGCCTGCACCTTGGCCTGCGCCGCATTGAGCGCGGCGGCGTCGGCGCTGCTTTGCGCACTGAGCGCCAGCCGGTCGAACTCGGCGATCGCGTCCAGCGTGGGAATGCGCGCGCTTTCCATCGCCGACAGTGCCGTTTGCGCGGCGATATAGGCCTCGCTTCCCGGCGCGGCGCTCAGGCCCGCCAGCGCGCCGCGATTGGCGGTGTAAGCCTTGATCTGCGCATCCTCGCCCGCTTGCGCCTGCGCTAGCAAGCGCGTGATCGCCGCCTGGGTGTCGGGGGAGGCCGTCTCGGCCGCGACGCCGACCTTGTCCGCCGGCGGGTCGTCGATCCGCACCTTTTCCGCCGGGCGCGGCAGGAGGGACGGTGGCGGCGGCCCCGAAGGCGCGCAGGCGGCGAGGATCAGGATCAGGAGCAAGGCAGGCGCGGTACGGGTCATGCGGGAGCCCTAACGCGCCGAACAGGCTTGCGCCACCGCGCTTCAGCGGCTACCCGCCCAACTCCCGCGCGCCCGTAGCTCAGCTGGATAGAGCATCAGACTACGAATCTGAGGGTCGGACGTTCGAATCGTTCCGGGCGCGCCATTTTCCACTAGGAAAACAAAGGGTTACAAAGGGCGGCACGAGCCGCCCTTTTTCGTTGGCCACCCTGTCATAGCAGAATGCTAGCCGCCAACCCTCAATGATTGCGAATCTGTTGGCGTTGAGATCGTCTCAACGGTGTGCCACTCCTGCCGAAACAGGAGAGCAGAGCCATGTCGTTCAAGGCAGGGGTGCAGTATGGTGATTTTGAAGGAACGGCGGCTGCAGATCGTGCTGATCGCGGTGATCTGCGCGAATATCTTGAAGCCCAAAACCTAATTCAGCCCGGTGAGTTTTTGGTCGCGGTCGAGCTTTGGATAGGCGAAAACCATAGCGGTAAGGTTGCACAGCCTTCAATCAAGGCGCTGCTCGTGGATGCGCCTGATTACGATGGTGCGGTTCGAGACGTGCTGAATCAGGACCCAGTTCCCGTGCGCAAGGTCGATGTCCCCCTGACACTCGAAGAGTTTGTCGGGTTGTTTAAGCGTTTTGCCGTGACCTTAACGATTCGTGGCGGAAATCTCGGCGGCAAAGATTACAACGAGGTGTGACCAGCGGGCAGCGAAAGCGCGTCGCCGATCCGCTGCCACGCTTCACGGAATTCCTGCCGATCATAGTCGCGCGGTTCGAGCCAGTATCGCTGCTGACCACCTGCATCTCGTGAAGCTAATCGACGCACTTCCTCCAGAGATAGGATGTAACAAGTCGGCACGTCCGCGTTCGCATGGACCGTGATTACCCACCAATCCGACCGCAGGGCTTCCAGCGAACCGCCGAGTCCCACAGCACTTCGTTTGCCTAGCGCCTTAGATTGCACGCCGAAGAAGCGCGTTTCATCATCGTTGACCACGATCAGGTCAGAGCCACGCGCATTGCGAATAGTCGGCATGACGTGCCAGCCCCGTCGCGAAAGCTGCCATGCCGCATAATTCAAACCGGCGTTGCCGGTGATTCGGCTTCGAACTGTTGGTCCCTTGCTCGCCATGCGCTGCCCCGATTAGGTTCGGAGCGGCCCGGCCGAAGCCGGGCGTTCGTAACCCAAGCTCTCGCCAAGGCGCATGCGCCTTTACCGGCAAGCCGGCTGGACATGCGCGCATGCCGCCCGGCCGCAAGACGCGACCGGCCGAGAGCTTTGAGGTTACGACGCCCCACGTCCGGAGTTTGCCGGAACGCGGTTCATCTCTTTCATCAAGCGCATGGAACGTTCAAGCGATCCCGCATCGCAAACACATTCGCATGGCAATCACATCTTCGCTGAAGAACGGTCTTCGACACCTAAGGCAGCGGTTCCAGCCAATACGACGCACGACGCGCGGCGGGGTGTGGTCAGTGTCCAAGATCGGTTCGCGTCGAGCACAGCCGTCAAAATCCCAAGGGTCGGGAACGCTGAAACCCGTTGGGCCGGTGCGCCGTGTTGGTGGAGCCGCCTGCGCGGGGGCTACAGCGCGTTTTGGCTGCGGCGGGTGCGCATGTACCGGCTCACCCTTGGTCAGCCCCTGTGCGCGCCAATTCGCCAGCCATTCCGGCTCAGGCGCGCCAGTGGTCATTGCCCAAGCGCCCAATGCCGGATGCAGTCAACAAGAGCCGGACCGTCGCGAGCGTCCAGCTTGCCGTCCGCCACTTCGCCGAGTGCGTAGGCTTCGAATTCCTCAATCGAACCGATCAAGTGTTCCCACGGCGAGCGTCGCCTAGCCTCAAGCCGCTTTACGCGGGTGAGCATCGAGCGGACGCCGGACACCGTTAGTCGGCGGTGACCCGCGCTTCTAAGGCAGACACGCGCTCAGCGAGGTTCTTGAGGATGATCCCCACATCCATCGGGAAGGTTTCCATCGCCTCGGCCTGACGCTTTTTCTTTAACGCCTCCGCCGCACTGCGCTCGGTGATCGCGTCGAATGCAGCAATCCGGTCACGCTCTTCCTGCTCGCGCCGTTCTTGGTCAGTCATCTTGAACTACTCCCATTTTGACGAGCACGCCGTAGGCGTCTTGTCGGATTTCAACTTCGGTGCAGTCGCGGAGCAGTTTGGCTGCCGTGGTCACCACCAGTCGTCGCAACTCACCGCGCTCCTGACCGGTCATGTTGTCCACGAGGCGCTGAAGCCGCTTCTGCGTGAACACTTGGTCGGGGCGCATCGGGAGAACGTGGAGCGGGTAGAGCATCTGGTCTGCCATGCTCACCGCCCAATCCACGGCATCCTGATATTCTTCGATGGGCTGGGGCGTCGCGTTGAACGCGCGCCGGTACACGTTGCCTTGGTCCGGCGGGCCGTGCCACGTCACCTTGACGAAGGCGTCGCCTTCTTCCGGTTCATAAGCGTACACGGTGTTCCGCTTGGTTGAGATGATGCTCATGCGAGCTGCTTCCCTTCGATGATGGTCACGCGGGCTTCGAGGTCGGATGCGATGCGAGCATCGCTCAGCACTCCCAGCGACCCGATAATCATCTGTCCCACATCAGCCGAAACGGCTCCCACGGAGATAGCCGTGAGGACCGCTTCGATCTGCTGTGGAATTGGGGCGGTGGCGTCGAACGGGAATTGAACCCGCTCGACCTGTCCCTTGAGAGCAGGTGCGATGCGCGACAGCACGATGTTGCACGCCTGCATGTCGCCTTCGAGCGCAGCGTCTATAACCACACGGGTAACAGCAGGCGCGTCGTCTAAGAGCGCCTGCGTCACCTTGGTGCGCTTATCGACAATGCCGCGCGGGCGTCCGGCGGCGTTTGGACTTTTCATGCCAGGTGTCCACGCCGGATTGCCCTTCCGCGGCTTCGGCTCGGCTGGCGTCCACCCCTCAAGCCACTCAGGCTTCTGATAGGTGTCAGTCGGGGCGTCGTTTGATGCCATCACGATTAGATCAAGCCGCTTCGACGGTCAGCGCTTCGCGGGCTGCTTTATCTGCCGCATCGATTTCGTTCACTTTGGACGCAGGTGCCCCAACCGCCTTCTCGATTTCCCCAAACACCAAAGGCGCGTCGCGGTTCAGCTTTTCGAGGGTCGCTTTGAGCAGCGTCAGCCGTTGAGTCAGTGCCGGGTTGTTGTGCTCGTGGAACGTGCGCGTCACCAGCGCGTGCGTGTCATTGTCGATGCCCGACAGGTATGCGGGTGCGGCGAGCACGGCTGAGACTGACAGTTCGTCGCCGTCCGCGATCAGCGTGCGGAGGAAGGTGAACCGCTCGTCGCTCGGAAGACCCTTCACATGCGCGCGAATTTCCTGCGCGATAGGCAGTGCGGCCTTATTCGCCACCGGCGCGGACAGTTCGCCCTCGGCATAAGCAATGCCCTGTTTGAGCGTCGCGTGGGGAGTGTCGAACTTGCGGAAGATTAGCGCTCGCTCGCGGTCAGCCATCTTGCCGACCTCAAGGATGCGCTGCGCTTCCGTGAAGGCTGGGTTCCGTTTGCCCGCCTCGGTCGCGTCGTGCACACGTCCAATCTGGCGGAAGGCGTAGTTGAACGCGCTGACAGCATCGCCGATGTATTTCGAGGTAGGCTCATCGTACCCTTCGAGTATCGTCAGGCTCTCTGGATGCAGCGAAAGGCTCACCCTCGTATCAATGTCTTGCGGCACAGTTTCCTCCGGTTGGCTTGTACTGTGCAAGTTTTGCATTGTTAGTTTTGCATCACGCAAATGATATTTTCCGTGCATCAATTACTTACATGGTTATTGTTTGAGCAGGCTGACTAACTCAATGTTTGATGGTCGGCTTCATCGCACGATGTGATTACGAGAGCGGCCAAACCTTGCGCGTCAGCAAAAAGTCGTCGTCCACCATGTAGGTCTGGAAGAACTCGTAGTGTCCGAACAGGCTTTCCAGCCCCGGCCGATAGCCAGCCGTGTGCGTCATCTCATCGAAAACGTGGGAGAGCCACCTTACCGCGCTGAGGGTGTAATAACGCCCGTATTTCTGGGCCCATTTCGATTGGCCGGTTCGTTCAGACGCGCTCGTCACGTCAGACATTACCGTTCCGTTCTCGTTTGTGAACAGCACCGTGGTGACGTTACCTATCATGGCGTCGATGAGTGCGGCCCTTTGCTTTACGCCTTCCTCGGCGCGTTTGCCGCGATAATGCTTGTCGAGGATTGGCTCAACGACGTTGGTCCACCACCTGTTGACTGGTTCCTCAGCCGAATTGAAGGTCGGATTGCCGATCGCTTCGAAGTTTGCGTACCGGCCTCGTGACGCATCGGAAAAGGCGTCGAGGCATTCGATCACGGCTGCGCAGATCGGGTCAGTAGGCGGCTTGCAGGAAATTAAGAGCCCGCGCTTCGTCACGATCTTGGTGACTTCACCAACCAAGTCCTTCAACTTGTGACCATACTTGCGAACGACGGCAGGTCCCGGCAGCGCTCCACCATGATCGAGCGCATAATCGGCCACCAGTATCAGCTTTGCGAGGCGCTCAATGCCGATGGAGAGCCCAAAGAACGCGGTGTAATATTCGCCGAAGCCGCTGCCATAGCTGGCGCGCCCTAACGCGGTCGCGCCCGAGCCAATAAGCTGGCTGACCAGAGAGGCTTCACGGTGGAGCGCCTGCCATTCGGGAATGGTGAAGGGGTCGGGTCTCGCCATAAATCGACAATAGGTGCAGTCGACGTCATTGACCACTTTTGGTGGTGTGTTGCCCTATAGGGGCTAACGCAGCAACGCACCTAACGGCGTTGCGTGCGCGCCCTTGGACCTTGGTGTGTTTAACGCGGCAAAACACACCAATAACGCGGCAAGGCAGCAACGCTCTCATGTGGTTACTGGCAATTCGATCGGCCGCAGACAGTGGTGCGCGCCGCCGCGTCCCGTGCCCGTCACGTCTTCCTTCGCGAGCCGATTGTCCTTGAGGAGCCTGCCAACACATTTGCGCGTGTCCGACTGCGGGAATAGTCGCATGTCGCAAATCGAGTTTTGCGTGTGCTTCACTCCGCGCTCCCACTCATCCTTCACGAACTGCCAAACCTTGGCATCCATGATCGCATAGATGGTTTTCACGCCGTCCGTACCGGCGGCATCGTGCCGCTCGAAAACATAGCCTCTGCGCTTCAAATAAACATGAGGCTGCGGTGGGCACCATGTCATCTTGGGGCGCGCTAGCACGAAACCAGTTTCCTCGTCGGCCAGCTCGTTACCGGTCGCCTCCGTCCACTTTTCAGGTGTGAGTCGTTGGAGAACGTGTACCATGCGCGCCCCGTCAGCGAGCGCACTGCCGCCACGTCCCGCATATTGGTCGAGGGCTTCTTCACGGGCGTTCTGCTTGCCGGTGTGGTGAACATAAAGCACGGCGCATTTCGCAGCATTGCGAATACGCCGAGCGGCCTCAATCATGCCCTGCTCGGCATCGTTGATGCGGCTCTCGCCGATGCTGAACGATACCAACGGGTCAACAATTAGAAGCGACGGCTTGAGGACACCTATAGCGACGACCAGTTTGTCCAGCCGCTCACTTGGCAGCACGGCCTCTTTTTCAACCTTCGTGAACTTCCACCCCTGACCCGACGCGTCGGTAATGAGGATTTCTTCGCGCACCGTGGTCATCTCCGCTTCGCTCAGTCCAAGCTGGCAGCACATGACGCGCAGGCGAGCCACGAGCGACTCCGGTGTATCTTCGGCGGTGAGCAGGATGACCGGGCCGGGGTTGGTGACTTGGTAGCCGAACAACTCGCGTCCTAAGACGATCATTATGGCCTGAAAGAGCAGGAGCGTCGTTTTTCCAGTGCCGCCGGGTGCGATGAAGCAGCCCACATCCTCGTAAAACCACTGGTCAACGATTGATGGTCGTGCAGACTGCGCCCACCCCCATTCCACGGTGGAAATTGCCCCGCCCAGCGATACCTGACTGGCCTTCGCCGCCGCCTCTTCCAACTGACGAATTAGTGAGGCTGTCTTGTTGAATCTATCAACCCAATGCTCTTCAACCATTGCGAGCCTCCTCGAACTGGCGGCTGCTGCGGAAGGCTTGCGGACCTAGTGGCCCTCGTCGTTTAATGTGCATGGCCTGTCAGGCTCCAATGATGAAGCGGCGGGGGGTAGGGTGCTTCCCGCCGCTTTTCGTGAGTGCGGCTGTGAACGGGCTGGACTGCCGATGCTGAGCTTGCGTGAAGCGATTCAGA
This sequence comes from uncultured Sphingomonadaceae bacterium, assembly GCA_964246315.1. GTDB lineage: Bacteria > Pseudomonadota > Alphaproteobacteria > Sphingomonadales > Sphingomonadaceae > Sphingomonas_O. The sequence goes on from CAXTPT010000002.1 coordinate 19,113, forward strand.
TGCTTCCGCTTTCAGCGTGCAATCCGCCACATTCATGGTTTGACGTTCGGCTTATGCCCCCTGCTGCTCGCTAGTGCTTTGGCGAGCGCCCGAAGCCATCCACGCGAGCACGTCCCGCTCTGCGTACCAAACGCGCCGCGTTCCCGGCGGGCTGAAATGGCGCGGACCGATTCCTCGGAATCGATACTGATCAATGGTGCCGGGATGTACGCCGAGGATTTCAGAGACCTCTTTGCTGTCCAGCGGGCGGCCTTTTGCCGCGTAGCCGAACAACTCGCACAGCTGGTCGAAGGACAAATCTGACATAAATCGAGCCTCACTGTCAGTTCGACCGTTACGTCGAACCAGTGGGCCCGCGACCGCATCAGCGGTGGATTCGTGCCCAGCCCAAGGACTGGAAGCGAGCAATTAGCGAGGCCGGATATGGCCTGCGCAAGGGCACAATAACACTACGCGGGCAGCATCACGCAAGCATAATCTGCAATGAGCGTAAGCCCTCACTAGCGCTGGCAGCACCGCGCACAGGATGCTTGCTGATAGTCTGCACCTGCGGCAGAACTTCTACATGTCGACAACACTACGCCCAGAGCCTGACGAATTACACGCGCGGGGACGGGCGCTGATCTTCGCGCAGACCGATGCTTTGGATGCGGTCATCCATGCTCTGCACGTCATTGATTCAGACATGGACAGACCGGAGGTTCGAGTTCCCATCTTGATGCTTTAGGCGGTGGGAATTTCCGTACACAGCGTGCTTGCTCTTACCGAACGCAGAGACATGGCGATCCGAGATGGCTTCGGCATCGCGCGCTCAATCGTGGAAACGGCTGTCAACGCGGCCTATATCGCGGTTGGGGGGCAATCGATGGCAGAACAGGCCATCCGGCACATGCGTCAGAAGCGCTGGCGGGACCTTAGCCGCGAGGCAAATATTGGTGGTTGGCGGATGACCATCAGTCGTGACGTCGGCCTCACGCCCGACGATTTGCCGGGTCTCGCCGAAGCGCTTGATGAATACACGAACAAGCGAGGCCGAGAGGTTCGCGATTGGACGCCATCAAGCATTGAAGAGCGGATCGACGCTGTCACGGGTAGGTGCAAGCGCGCTGGACTCTGCTTCGGTGCTGGCGTGTTCGCCATTTATCGACCGTTTTCGGAACTACTGCACGGCACGTATTACGGGGTGAACCACTTCTGGCAGGGCAGTCGTGAGCAGCCGGCGAATACTGCTGCTGCGTTCGAGCATCTGTGGTTACTGGAGCATTTCGTGACGCTTCTCTCCGCTGTTTTCTTCGGAGTGAGCGGAGCAATCGACGCGATGGCCGCTGTGTTCGATTTGCCAGAGCATGCGGAACGACAGGATGCTCTTTCGCAAGAGCTGAGCCAACTGATCGACGACATGGGGAAATTCGACGGGGCAGGGGAGCACACATAGCGTACAGGCGCGTTTCGCAGTGCTCCGCTAGTTGCACAGGCTGCGCCAGCATCAGCGCTGTATGCGGCACCTAACCTGCGAAATGCGCATCGTGGCAGAAGCTCACGACGTTATTTCCATAACCAACCACGATACCAAGCGCTTTGCAGGAATCTGTGATTTCCTCTCCGCGCTTGTCACGGAACCGGCTGATGTCCGCTGCTTGGTAGAATTCCGACCATGGCATCGTAAGGACCTGCTTACCTTGGCTTTGCATCCTCGTTTGAATTTCTGCGGCTAATTTTAAGGGCGACTTAGGCATTAGATTGGTCCGACTTAGTATCAAGATACGAGTCGTTATCTTCTTTCCGCTCAGTGTCAAGCGCGCAGGCTAACTACGTTGCCTCCATCGGCCATTGATGCGGCAACTGCGCCTTGCGTTTCAATCCATTCACCGATGCGCTGCACTTCGGGCTGGAGGTATTGGAGACGCGACGTTTGAAGATAGTGGCGGGCAGTGACCCCCTTCGGAACGTGGTTAGTCAGCAACTCGATCTTGTGAAGGTCGATGCCGCAGGTCGCCACACCGACTGACACGAAAGTTCGTCTGAGGTCATGGGCCGACAGGGTTAGCCCTGCGACTTTACTGATGCGGTCGAGCGGTGAGCGGGTATCCATCACATGCCCCGCCTTGCTCCTCGACGCGAACACGTAAGGGTTGCCGCTGACGCGGGGGCGCGATGCCAGCAATGCCTTCGCTTGCGATGATAACGGGAACCACACAGGGTTCGAGTTCTTCGGGTCGGCGATATGCCACCAATCTTCGTCAAGGTTCACGTTGCTCCACTTGAGCATTGCGCCCTCATTGCGCCGCGCGCCTGTGAGCAGGAGGAACATGACAAGGTCCAGCCCAGCTTGCTTGTCAGCATCCTGAGGATTGACCCTGCCATCCTCGCGCTTTTGCGCGGCGACTAGTTCCTGCCGAGCAGTGGTCAGCATATGCCACGCTGCGCCGACCTTGTTCGTGTCGATGTCGCGCGTGCGGCTTTAGCTGAATCCAATCGTCCCGCAGCGCACCAACAGGGTTGTGCGTGATGAGGGGCGAACCGTCAGCGCGCCGGTACTGCCGTGCGGCGAAGTTGATGAGCGCCCGCAGTGTGGTCAGAAATGTTGGCTTGCCCCGGCGCTGGCCTTCCCGTCAGCCCATGCCGAGCCATATCCTTGTAGCGCTTCCGTACCTCGTCCTCGGTGATCGAGGCGATTGGCCGGTCCCGCCAAGCGGTGAACACCCTCTCGACGTGGCGCTTTACCTCCGCTGCGCTACTTGCTTTGAGCTTGCCGGGTCGACCGACATACGCATCGCACACCATCTGCAACGTCACCTTCGCTGCCTCGTCGGCGCGCTTCGTGTCGCGTGGGTCGATGCCTTCGCGCATCTGCTGCAAGGCGCGCTGCGCAAGATCCCGTGCGCGGACCTCTGTGTACAGCCCGAAACGGCCGATGGTGATGACCACTGCTTTGCCGCGCACCCGCCCTTGAGCAACGAAGCTGCGCACCCCGCTCGCAGTGATGCGCAGCCCGTACCCCGAAATCTTGTCGTCCCAGTGGATTGAGTAACCGCTGGCTGGCGGTTGCACCTTCTCGACAAACGTCTTTGTGAGCTTCGCCATCACCCGCACTCCAGCCTGATGCTAGCACAATGCTAGCAACGACAAAGCAGCTAGGACAACGTAGAGTAAGCTAGCAAGCGGCTAAGTCACTGATTTATCAATGACTAATAAGCTAGGATAACGTTTCACAACCTAGCGCAATGCGCAGATTCCCAAACTACGAATCTGAGGGTCGGACGTTCGAATCGTTCCGGGCGCGCCAATCATTTCGTTCTGTTGGCTCAGTATAGGCTGTAAGGCGCGGGCCGCTTCGACGGACGGCCGCGTGTCGGCAACGGCGACCCGATGTTCGAGCCGCCGCAGCATCGCCTAACGCAAAAGGGTCACAGGCTCGCTCCGAGCGCAACGATTGCGATTGGCGGAGGCGGGAGATGATTCTATCAGCTGGCGCATGGCTCGTGCAATCATCGACAAGCCGTGCGGAGGGTGATCATGATGGGGGCGGCCCATGGCGATTGAACGCGTGGGATTTCGCGATGTCGCGCACTGGCTCGCGGAGATCGTCGGGCCGGATCGAGCCTATCTGCGCCTGGCGGTCATCTATGGCGTGGCGATCAGCCTCCTCTCGCTGGCCACGCCGATATCGGTCCAATTGCTGATCAACAGCGTCGCGCACACGGCACAGCCGGCGGCGCTCTGGACGCTTTCGGGCGTCCTCTTCGTGTTGCTCTTGCTCGTCGCGGTGCTCAGCGCTTTCCGTGTGCACCTGATGGCGCTGTTCGAGCGCCGCGTCTTCGCCCGCGTCGTAGCCGAAGTCACCGTGCGCGCGGTACACGCGCAGAATCCCTTTTTCGGCGATGCCAAGCGCGAACACCTGTTTAACCGCTTCTTCGATCTGACGACCGTTCAGAAGGCGATACCCAGTCTCTTCATCGGCGCTTTCACCATCCTCCTGCAATCGGCGGTCGGGCTGGCGATCACCAGCTTCTACCACCCCTTCTTCCTCGCCTTTAACGGCGTGCTGCTGCTCGCGCTCCTTTTCGTCTGGCTGGTCTGGTCGCGCGCGTCCTTCACGGCGGCGGTCGCACTCAGCCACGCCAAGCACGACGCGGCGCGCTGGCTGGAAAGCGTCGGCGGCTCCAACGGGTTCTACAAGTCCAGCCGGCATCTCGACTTCGCCATGGACCGATCGGAGGCAGTTACCGCGAATTACGTCGGTCGGCACCGGCGCTACTTTCGCTACAGTTTCGCCCAAGCGCTTTCCTGCCTGCTGTTATACGCGCTGGCGTCGGCGGCCCTGCTGGCTCTTGGCGGGACGCTGATCCTGCGTGGCGAGCTGTCGATCGGGCAGCTTGTCGCCGCCGAACTGATCCTGTCCAGCGTGTTCTACGGCATCAGCCAGCTCGGCTGGTATCTCGACACCTTCTACGACCTGGTGGCGTCGTCAGAGGAGCTGTCCCTGCTGTTCGCGATCCCGCAGGAACGCGCGCCTGCGGCTCAGGGCCAGGTGCCGCGGGACGGCGCGATCCGCCTGCGCGACGTCCGCATCGGCGGCACCCGCTTTGATTTCGAGGTGTCGCCGGGCGAGCAGATCGTGGCAGTCGCCGAGCCCGGGGTCGACCGTGAATTGGCGCTGGTGCTCAAGCGCCATATGCCGATCGAGAGCGGGCTTCTCACGATCGGCGGCTCGGACCTTGGCGGGCTGAACATGTACCTGCTGCGTTCGGCGGTGGTCGTGCTGGACCGGCCGACCATCGTGGAGATGACCATTCGCGAATATTTGTCGCTAGCGGACCCCGGTACCGCATCGCCGGCCCTGCTCGATGTTTTGGATCGCGTGGACTTGGCAGACCGCGTTGCCCGGCTGCCGCACGGGCTGGACACGCCGCTTGCCTCGTCCGGCTGGCCGCTTTCGATCGGCGAGGTCATGGAGCTGAAGCTCGCTGCCGCGCTACTTTCACGCCCGCGCGTGCTCGTGCTGTCGCAACTGTTCGACCTCATGGACCCCGGCAAGCTCTCCCGCGCGCTCGCTTCGCTGAAGCATGCGGGCACCAGCGTCGTCCTGTTCACCGGTCAACCGGGCGCGGTGGCGCTGGACAGCTGGATGCGCATGGACCGCGCGCGCCAGCAACGCTTTCCGAGCTTGGCCGCGCTCGCGGCGTCGCGAACGATCGCGGAGCCCGCCAATGCCCCTTAGGCCCGATGACCTCTCGCACCTCCCGACGCTCGCGCGAATGCGGCCACCTCGCGCCACGGTTGCGGTTGCCTGGATGCTGGCGCTCGGTATCGGTCTCGCCGCTGCGGTGATGTTGTACGCGCCATGGGTGCAGACCGCGATCGGCGACGGCAAGGTTTCGACGCTCGATCCTGACGATCGCGCTCAGCAGATTTCCGCGCTCGTACCGGGGCGCGTGGAGCGCTGGTACGTTCAGGACGGCCAGCACGTCGAGCGCGGCGACCCGATCGCGCGAGTGGTCGATCTCGACCCCAATTTGTTGTCGAACCTTGCTGCCGAGCGCGCCCAGGTGCAGGCGGAGATCGCGGCCGCACGCCAGGCGCAGGCCGTGGCCGGCATCGACGTCGGGCGCTCGCGCCAGCTGCTCGGCGAGGGGTTGGCCGCCCGGCGCGACCTCGAGCAGGCGCAGATCAAGGTCGCCGATGGCGCCGCCAAGGTCGCGGAGGCACGGGCCAAGCTGAACCGCATCGACGTGCAGCTCAATCGCCAGTCCGCGCAGCTGGTTCGCGCACCTCGCGACGGCCGTATCCAGCAGTTGAACGCGGCCGCGGGCGGCGCGCTGGTGACGGCGGGAACCGTACTCGCCGTGATAGCGCCAGAGCGCATCGAGCGCGCGGTCGAGCTGTTCGTCGACGGGCGCGACGTGGCGCTGGTACGTCCGGGCCAAGTGGTGCGCCTCGAATTCGAGGGTTGGCCCGCCATCCAGTTTAGCGGCTGGCCTTCGATCGCGCGCGGCCTGTTCGACGGGCGAGTCCGGTCGATCGACCCCACCGCAGACACGAACGGCCTATTCCGCGTGCTGGTCGAGCCGATGCCGGGCAAGCCCGCCTGGCCTGATCGGCGTTTTACCCGGCTGGGTGCCAAGGTGCGCGGCTGGATCCAGATGGAGACCGTGTCCGTCGGCTACGAGCTATGGCGGCAGCTGAACGACTTCCCGCTCGAGTTCGGCCAGCCGCAGGGGCGGTCCAGGTCGGATCGGACGGACGAAGAGAAGGACGTCTTGAAGGCTGGCAAGCCGAAATGATGGTGCGCCGCCTGCTTCCGTTCGCGATGCTGCTGTGGTCTTTCGCAGCCGCGGCGCAGGATGCCCGCCCTCTGACACTGGACGAGGTTCTGCGTTCGTCGGCTACCCATATGCCGCAGATCGTCGAGGCCATGGCGCGCGTTCGGCAAGCGGAAGGGCGCGCGCTCGCCGCCGCCGGTGCGTTCGACACCGTGTTCGATGTCGACGCCCAGAGCCGGATTGCTGGCTTTTACGACGGCACCTACGCGGAAGGGCGGGCCACGCGGCCACTGACCGGCAACGGCGGCCAGCTCTATGGGGGCTATCGCCTGTCGCGGGGCACCTTTCCGATCTACGAAGACAAGGCCTATACCAGTCGCCTGGGCGAGTTGCGCGTCGGTGGGCTGTTTTCTCTGCTCCGGGATCGCGCGATCGACGACCGGCGCGGGCGGGCCGCCCTTGCGGCGGGCGACGTCGACATCGCCCGGCTGGAGCGTGAGATGGTGGCGATCGGCGTGCAGGGCCGCGCGATCGCCGCCTACCAGAATTGGGTGGCGGCGGGATTGCGACTCAAGGCCTACCGTTCGCTGCTGGCGCTCGCCGAGGACCGCCGCGGCGGCATAGGGCGTCAGATCCAACTCGGCGCCCGCCCTGAGATCCTGCTGACAGAAAACGAGCAGAACATCGTCCGGCGCCGCGCACTGGTGGTCCGCACCGAGCAGGAGTTCGCCGCCGCGGCCAACGGCCTGTCCCTGTTCCTGCGCGATGAGGCCGGCGAGCGCGTCCTTCCGGCCGAGGAGCGGTTGCCGGCGACCTTGCCCGAATTCCGCGTGCCCCGCCCGACGGGTGCGGTCGTCCGCCCTGACCTGCAGGCCGCGGCTGCCAGGGTCGAGCAGTCGCAGCTCCGGCTCGCGCTGGCCGAGAATGAGCTCAAGCCCCGGTTGGATGCGCGCGGCGAGCTCGCTTACGGCTTGGGTGGCACGGGCGCGGGCGGCATCTCGCGCGATCGCGAGCAGGCGATCGTGGGACTGCGTTTCTCGATGCCGCTGCAGCGCCGGCAGGCGCAGGGGCGCATCGCCGAGACGCGGGCAGAGATCGACGCTGGACGTGCGCGCGCCCGGCTTGTTGCAGATCAGATCGCCGTGGAAATCCAGGGGATCGTCATCGCCGCTGACGGGGCGGAGCGGACGGCCGAGCTCGCGGCGCGCGAAGCCGAACTCGCCGATCAAATGGCCGCCGCCGAACGCCGCCGCTTCCAACTCGGTGCCAGCGACTTTTTCCTGCTCAACCTTCGCGAGGAAGCGGCGACCGACGCGCATGTCCGGCTGCTGGACGCGATGGCGCGCGCGGCGCTGGCCGGAGCCGACCTGGCAGGCGCGACGGTCCAGCGCACGCGGTTGGGGTTGGATTGAGAGGCAGCAATTCATTGCGCCATCAAGTCACGCCTTCTACTCATATCCGATGCTTGATAGGCGCCTGACCCATGTCGTAGCAGTGGCGCATGCCAGCTCCTTTTCTGGCGCTGCCGCGAAATTCGGGATCACTCAGTCCGGCATCACGCGCAGCGTCGCCGATCTGGAGCGCGAGCTCGGCTACGCGCTGTTCCATCGCAACGGGCGCGGGGTCACGCTGACCGAGCGGGGGCGCGATTTCGTCGAGCGGGCGGCTCAACTGATCGAGGATACGCGAGCGCTGTTCGCGAGTAACGAAGAGGCCGATCCTTATGCGCGATCGTTGCGGGTCGGCGTCGCGCCGTCCTCGCTGGAATGGCGGCTTGCGGACCCGCTGTCGGCGTTGCTGATCCGGCACCCCTCGCTGCGCTTCGAGGTCGTGGGCGCCAGCGTTGAGCGGTGCGTGCATCAATTGCGATCGGGCGCTGTCGACGTCGCTTTCGGCTTCGAGGAAGCTTTCGCCGAATGGAGCGACCTGCAGCTGAAGCAAGTGGGCGTCATCAGCGCCGTCCTGTACGTCCGCAAGGGCCATCCGATGCTGCACGGGTCGGCGGTGACGCGCGCCGAGCTTGCCACCTACGATTGCGTCATGCCGTCCGACTCACGGCCTTTCGGCAACATCGTGCGGGCCTTGTTCGAGTCCGAAGGCGTTGCATGGCAGCGTCACCTCCATGTGACCGATCACCAGATGATCGCGGGACGGATGGTGGCGCGATCCGACGCGTTCGCGCTTACGTCATCCGCGGTCGCCGCTTCGGCGCGGTTCGCCGAATTATTCGAGAAGGTTCCGATCGAGGGCTTGTTCGATCCGTTTCCCGTGTCCTGCGCAACCCGTGCGAGATGGGATATGTCGCGCCCGGTCAAGGCTTTCATCCAGACGATGACATCGGTGTCGTCGGGCGCCTACGACTTCGTGGGATAGTTGGGTAAGCGCTGTTCACGGCCTCACCCCAGATGTCGGGTCAGATCGAGCGGCGAGACAGCGATCCGGACTAGGCCCTTCGATGTTGGCAACACAATCAGATGATCGCAGGTAGCATCGCCCTGCCTTTTCCCGTCGACCGTTAAGACGGCGCCGTTCGGATACTGCGCTTCGGGGACGACAATCTCGGTGTTTCCGGCGTTGTCATCTGAGGCGACCGACGCCTCGAACCTTTGCGTCTCAACGTCAAAGGACTGCGCGACGATCGTTCCTCTTGCGGCGCGAATATAGGGACGGCTGAACCCCTGAACCGCCCGGCCGCCCGAGTCCGGATCGCTGGAGTCGGTCATTTGATCGGCCGACCAGATCGATAGGTCCTCTTGGTTCCAGCCGTCACCGATCATCGGATCGTTGCGATTGGACACGGTGTAGTTCCACTGTGTCGACGACAGCAATAGCCGGTCAAGCGCGTCGTACATCAGATCCAACGCCTCGGTTTGGGCGGACCAAATGTCCTGCCCGCGCTCGCCTGCTGCCCAACGCCGGTAAGCCTGCGCGTCGTTGAGATCGAACGGCACGCCGCATTCGCCGACCAGGCATGGCGCGCCGCCGAGCGCGTCGCCCATCGCCCGCAGTCGACCGAGTTCCGTGACATAATGCGCGCGAATGGCATCGCGCCCCGCGCGGACCTCACCGGTCAGGACGTCCTCCATCCGCACCGCGTCGAACTTTTTGGTGAAAAGCGCGGTCAGGTCGTACCAGTGACCGGCGTTCACCGTCCGCTCCGGGCAGTCCGCGGGAAAGCCCTGATCGCGCAGCCCCGCGAACGGGTCGAGCTCAGCGAAGATGAGCCAGTCGTCGCGCAGCGAGCGGACGGTTGACGCAACCTGATGGAAGAATGGACGCATATAATCGTCCGCAAAGTTGACCTCACGACCTTGTCTTCGTTGGAAGAAAGCGGGGTCGGTCGCCGCCGGCTTGCCGTCGGCATTGACGTTCCAAGCCCCTGCGGCTCGGAAAGGATCCTCGTGCCCTGATAGCCAGATCGACGCGCCGGCTTCGTTGAACTGCCGCCGCCCAACCTGGCCTTGGTTGGGTGCGTGCAGCGGCACCTCCACCGTCAACCCCGACGCGGCGGCGAGCCCGTCAAGCGGCGACCAAGCCGGGCCGAGCGCCAGCGCGGGCCGCTCCGTGAGCCCGTGGCCGATATAGCCGGTGCTTGGCTCGTTGAGCGTATCGAAGCCGATGACATGGTCCATGTCGACCAGGCGGTCGGCGACGGCGCGCATGGCGCCTAGGTAATGATCGCGCAGGAACCGGCCGACGTTGACGCCGTCGACCATCGCCGTCGGTGCGAAATCTTCGCCCGCGAAGAAGAGGGTCCAGATAATGCCGTTTGCTGCTAGATAGTGATTGCTGCCCCAACTCATCGGCGGATAGCCCGCCTGCCGCCCGCCGATGCGATGGTCGTACGCGTACTGCATGACGTGCGCCGCGCCGGTGGCGGCGAATTGCGTGAAGTCGATCCCAGCCACTTCCCAAGACCAGCCGGGCGCGCCGCAGCCGCCCGACATGCGTGACCAGACGTCCTGGTGGAAATCGACGATGACCCGCAGGCCGTGCATTCCCGCGCGGCGGCAGACTTCGGCGTAGTAATCGAGATAGGCCTCGTCGTGCTCCCCCCGGGCCGGCATGCTCGACCGCCTCCCAGGTGGTCAGCAGGCGCAGACAGTTGAACCCCCAATGCGCGATGCGGGCGAGGTGAATGTCGATCTCGTCGAGCGGTGCCGGGCGGCCGACGAAGCTGACCGTGCGGTGGTCGGCAAAATCGGTTTGCAGGTATGTGTGGCTGTTGGGCGCATAGGGCACCTTGCAGTCGCCGCCCAGGTTGAGGCCGCGCAAGATCACGTGGCGGCCCTGGCTGTCGACGAACCTGGCACCGTCGATTGCGATCCGCCGGTTTGTCACCAGCAGGTGTAGCCGCCGTCCGCCAGCACGATGCTTCCGGTCATCAGGCTAGCGGCTTCGGATGCGAGGAAATGGACGATCGAGGCAACCTCCTCCGGCTCGCCAAGCCGGCCCTGCGGTGTACCGTCGATCCAGCGTCTGTACATTTCGCCCTGCTTGTCGGCGAACGCGTTGAGCGGCGTCGCGATATAGGTCGGTGCAACGGCATTGACGCGCACGCCCCGGTTCGCCCACTCGGCGGCAAGGCTGCGCGTCAGCTGGTGCACCGCGGCCTTCGAGGCGTTGTAGTAGCTCTGAGGCTGCGGCCGGTTGACGATGAAGCCCGACATCGAGCCGACGTTGACGATGCTGCCCTTGCCGGCAGCGAGCATGTGCCGGCCAAAGGCGCGCGCGCACCAGAAGGTGCCGTTGAGGTTGACGTCGAGTACGTTCAGCCAGTGCTCGTCGGCGACGTTTTCGGCCGGCGTTTCGCTGCGCGCGATGCCGGCATTGTTGATCAGGATGTCGATGCGGCCGGCGCTTGCCGCCAGCGCATCGGCAGCGCGGTTGACAGCCGCAGGATCGGTGACATCGAGCTTTATTGTGGCAACGTCATACCCGCGAGCCTTCAGTCCCTGTTGCGCATTGTCGATCGCCTGGCCATCGCGATCCCCGATCGTGACGCGCGCGCCAGCCTCCGCCAGCGCCTCGGCGCAGCAAAGGCCGATCCCCTGCGCGCCGCCAGTGACGAAGGCCACACGGCCATCGAGCCGGAGGCGGTCAAGGTACATAGAGCGCTGTCTCGCTGGCGGCGCGAGCCGGCGTCTCGTCGGACGTGCGGCGGGCGGCAAGCGCCGCCAGCAACTCCGCGTGTCGCTGCCGAGAGAGTGAGTGGAACATGAGCGCCAGCGGCGCAAGCGCGGCGATCGCCGCAGGCATCACGCCGGCGACCAAACCCAAGTCCCGCACCACGATCGGCGACAGCTGTAGGTGATCGACCTTTTCGGCGGCAGCGGTTGGAAAGTGCACAAGGTCGAGTGCGGTGCCGGCGAGAAAGCCGCCAAGGCCGCTCGCCGCCTTCACCGCCAGCGTGATCCCGGCGAAAAACAGCCCCTCCCGCCGCACGCCGAACCGGTATTCGTGCTCGTCTGCAGCATCGCCCATCATCGATTGGGCGCAAATTGCAGCTCCCACCAACGTCGCCGCCCCGACAAAGGCATTGGCGACGAGGATCGCAACGATCCACCGCTCGTCGCCGGGAAGTAGCCCGGCGATCCGCGCGACGGGCGCCCAGCACTGGCTCAACGCGAAGAGGAAGAGGTTGGCGATAGCCAGTTGCTTCTTTTCAAACCGTTGCGTCAGCACTGCGGTGACGGGTGCGCCGAGCAGGGGGCCAAGAGCGCCGCCCAGAAACGTGATCTGCATTTGCGCCGCGCTCAGGTTCCAGAAGTAGCGATTGCAGTAAAGTGTCAGCGCACCTGCCATGCCCTGGCTGACGAGAAGCGCGAGCGATGTGCCGAACAGCACGACGAACGTGCGGTTGTGGAACATGTCGCGAAGCTCCCGCCCGAATCGCCTGATAATCGCTCCCTCGCCTGCTTCGGGCTGATGCATCCGGGGCAGCACGCTCCTGATGCCGATCATCGCGAGCAGCGCGGCGCCGAGGATCAGCGCCGCGATCGCCCATCCGTAGCCGACATAGGCCGCGCGATCACGAAGTCCGTCAGCGCCGGACGTGAACACGCCCAGTCCGAGCCCGATGCCGATCATCGTTCCCAATATCGTGAACGATACCCGGTAAGCGACGATACTCGACCGTTCCCGGTAGTCGTCGGTGACCTCGGCCCCGGCGGCGATGTACGGCAGACCGAAGAAGGATAGCGACAGGCGCAGCGCCGCACCGATCACGCTGGCATAGATCAGGAGCGCGGTCCCGGTCATGCTTGCGGGAATCGAAAACAGGAGCCCGAAGCACAATGCCAGTAGCGGGGTGGCCACGATCATCATCGGCAGCCGGCGCCCGAGACGCGTCCTGAGATTGTCGCTGATGAGGCCGATGAGCGGATCGACCGCGGCGTCGATCAACAGGCCGATCAGCAGCGCGGTTCCCGCCAGCGTTCCAGACAGGCCGCACACCGACGTCAGGTAGAACAGCAGGAAATAGTTCAGCGCGGCGGCCGAGACGGCGCCGTCGACGACAGCTCCTGCTCCATAGAGCAGCTTGAAGCGCAGGCCGACGGGCGCCTGCCGGTCGGGCGTGGCGGCGAGGCGCGCGCCGCCACGGCTCGACTCCGTCACGGCCGGCCGTGCCGGACGGCCCCTGCGCGAGGCCGATCCATCAATATCGGCCCGTAATCGAGATGCCGAATGTGCGGGGGCGCTGGAGGTACACCTCGGCGAACGTCGCCGTGGTGTTGGACGAAAGCTGGGCGCGCTTGTCGGTCACGTTGCGGACGAACAGGTCGACCGTGACCGCGCCGGTCTCGACGCCGGCCCTGACGTCGAGCAGACCGTAGCCGGGCATCAGATAGCTGGGATTGGCGGTGATCCCCCGGAAAGTGGCGCTCCGGCTCGATGCGAAGCGGGCGACCGCGCCCAGATGCCCGTACAGAGTATCGTTCAGCGGTACGCGGTAGTCCGCGGACGCCGATCCGGTCCATCTGGGATTGAACGGCAGCCGGTCGCCGGCGGACAGGGTGCCGACCGCGCTGGTCGCGCCCCGGGTGATCTTGCCGTTGGAGTAAGCCAGCGTCGCGCCGAGCGTCAGCGCGGTGGTCGGCCGGAGGTTGAGCGCCGATTCGAAACCATAGACCCGGGCGTCGCCGCCATTGGTATATCCAGGAATACCGCCGCTCGAGACCGCAACGATGATGTCGCGCCACCGGGTGTAATAGCCCGTGATGTCGATCGAGCCGCGCCCGTCCAAGAAGCCGGTCTTCAGCCCGGCCTCGTAATTCGTCGTCCGATCGGGATTGAAGGTGATCGGCAGCCCGTTGACCGCAAGGTTTGGCCCGCCCGGGCGGAAGCCGGTAGCTAACCGGGCGAACAATATCCCGTCGGGCGAGAAGTGGTAGCGCGCCGTGGCGAGATAGCTTTTGACCGTGGTCGACGTCTCAACCGTCGGCGCGAGCGGCGGGATCGCCTTCCCGCCGGTCAGCACTAGCAGGGCGTTCAGGACCGGAGCGTCCGGCCCGAACGCCGTCTGAAAATATTCCTGATTGATCTTGCCAATGCGGAAGCCGCCGGTCACGTCGAACCGGTCCGAGAATTTGTAGGTTGCGTTGCCGAAGCCGGAAATCTCCTCAAGCTTGGAGAAGAGGCCTAGGCCGAAGACCGGGTTCAGGGTCGCGACGGGCGCACCGCTCGTCGTCCTACCCACGATATTCGCCACGAAATCGTTCTTCTCGTGCGTGTAGAAGCCGCCGACAATCCACGAGAAGGGGCCGGTCCCATTGGACGTCAGCCGAGCTTCTTCCGTGACTTTTGTCGAGTGGATGACGCGGTCCGCCGATGTCGCGGGCGGGCTTGGGAAGGGCACCCCGCCAAATCGCGGCAGCACGCCGTACAGCGTCACGGCAAGCGGGCTGTTGGTGCCGTTCGATACATATGTCGTGCGGATGTCCTGATAGCTCGTGACCGAGGTCAGGTCCGCGAAACCAAGGTCGTAATTGACTGTCGCCAGGCCGACAGCGATCTTTTTCCTGGCGGACGGCAGCACAAAGTCGCGATAGACCAGATCCCCGTCCAGCGGCTTGCGGGTGGCAAGATTGTAGCGGACCGCGTCGAGAGCGTCCGCATCGACCTTCTGGTAGAAACCGTCAAGCTTGATCCGGAACTGCACCGTGGGCTGCGCGAGCAGAGTGCCATGGACCCCCCAGTTCGATCGCCGGTTCGCGTCGTCACGACCGCGAAGCGGCGCGTCGACAAAGCCGCCGGCGCGATCGTAATAGGCCGACACACGCGCGGCGAGCTGATTGGCGACCAACGGCGTGCCGACCGCGCCACGAACCGAGTAGCTCGGATCGCCGCTCTTCGTCGTTGCGAGCTCGGCTCGGAACGTCGCCTGCGTGCGATCAAGGCTCGGTTCCTGCAGAATATAGGAGATCAGGCCGCCCAGCGTGCTGGCGCCGTAGAGCGTCCCCTGCGGACCCTTGAGCACTTCGACCCGTTGCAGATCGAGAGGATCGAGGTCGAGCGCCGCGGCCCCACCGAAGTTGAGGCTCGAACTGGAGCCGATCGGCGCGCCGTCGACGATGATGGCGACGGTTGGCGAGGTCTCGGCGCCCGTCGTCAGGCCACGGACGATCGGCGCGCCGGTGCCGAGATTGTTGTTGAACTGGAGACCGGGCGTCAGCTGAGCAATGTCGGCAATGCTCGTCTGGCCGTTGGCGAGCAGGGTCGTGCCGCTGAAAGCGGTGATTGCGCCAGGAACCTCCAACACACGTTCCGCGCGCTTATTTGCGGTCACGATGATGTCGGCCGGATTCTCCTGGCTGATAGCCGTCGGCGCGCCCGTCGAGGTGGCGGCGGGGTCCTGACCCGAACCTTGTGCGGGACCGGGCGGGACCGCCGCTTGCGCGGCTTCTCCGTTGGGCAAGACCGAAGCTCGAGCGTTTGTGCCCACGATGCTGAGCGAGACCGCGGCCGCCCCGGCATACAGCGCCGCTTTCCGAATATGCATTAGTCATCCCCTTCTTTTATGCTGCTCACGCAGTGGTAGCTTGGGCGATTCGGTCGCAGATGAGCGCCATCGCTCGGGCACCGCTCTCGACCATCGGCGCGAAGCTCACGAACCCGTGGAATGTCCCGTCGAAGCTCGCGTCCTCGACCGGCACGCCGGCTTCGGCGAGCTTGCGCGCATAGAGTCGCCCTTCGTCGATCAAGGGATCGTGGCTGGCGGTGACGACGAGTGCCGGCGGTAAGCCGGCGAATGACGCGGCGGTGATCGGCGAAACGCGCCAGTCCCCACCTTGGGCCCGATCCGAGAGGTAGGCATCGAGCATCCACTCGATATCGTCTGCGATCAGGAAGTATTCGCCGCCGCCCCAGCGCTCGCGCGAGGCGTAAGGAGGCCTTGGGCGCAGGTCGAGGCTGGGATAGATCGGCACCTGGAATTTGATCGCCGGGCCACCTTGGTCACGCGCCAACAGGCACAGCACGATGGCGAGGTTGCCGCCCGCGCTGTCCCCGGCGAGCACGATGCGCGCGGGATCGACCGCCAGCCGGTCGGCATTGTCCGCCACCCAATTCAGCGCGGCATAGCCGTCGTTCACCGCCGCCGGGAACTTCGCCTCGGGCGCGAGCCGGTAAGCGACGTTGACGACCGTCACGTCAGCATCGTGCGCGATCTGCCGAACGATCAGGTCGGTTTCGTCGAGCCCGCCCGCAAAAAAGCCGCCACCGTGAAAATAGAGGACGACGCCCGCCCGGTCGTCCTTGCCGCGCTCGCGCGGTTCGAGGATGCGAACGGTGAACTGGGCACCGTCGCTGCCAATTGTCTCCTCGGTAACCCGCCACATCTCGGGCCGCGGAAACGCGACGCCTTCAGGCCGGAGCGACTGAAGCTTCTCACGCGCAACGGCGGGGCTCCACTGGTGGAACGGCAGGATGCCGGCGCCGTTCAGCGCATTGATGACCGCCTGCGATTGCGGGTCGAGCTCCATATAATCCTCTCCACGCCGTGCCGGTTTTGGCATCTTGTGTATTCGTGCCGGCGAATTGACCGACAATCACACGTGGATGGCATTGATCATTCGCGTCTCGCAAATTCATTACTTTGGAGACGTAGAATAAAAAATCATACCTGCTTTAACCGACGTATCAATCTTGGGAAACATGAGTCTTTTGCATGGGTAGGAAGACTAATGAATTCGACGTGATGCCCGCTACCCGCCATCCAGCCCCAAAGCGTGCAACGGCGCTGTGAGCTTGGGAGAGAGCGATGGCAGGCAATGCGCTGATCGCCGGCGTGGGCATGATACCGTTTACAAAGCCGGGCCAATCGCATGCCTATGATGAAATGGGCGCAGCCGCCACTAGGCTCGCGTTGGAAGATTGCGGCCTGTCTTACACAGACATCGAGCAAGCATTTGTCGGCTATGTCTACGGCGATTCCACCGCTGGGCAAAGGGCGCTCTACCATGTCGGAATGACGGGCATCCCGATCAACAACGTCAACAACAATTGCGCAACGGGGTCATCGGCGCTTTACCTCGCCCGTCAGGCGGTCGCACATGGGATCGCCGATTGCGTTCTGGCGCTCGGCTTCGAGCAGATGCGGCCGGGCGCGCTCGGGTCGATCTTCGACGATCGTCCCAGTCCCTTCGATCCGTTCGACGCTGCGTGCGAGCGGATCGTCGGCGACGTCGAGCTGCCGCTGGCGCTGCGTTACTTCGGCGGCGCTGGGCTTAGTCACATGGACAAATATGGCAGCACGCTTGGCGACTTCGCCGCCGTGCGCGCCAAGGCCAGCCGTCACGCCGCGCGCAACCCGCTCGCCATCTTCCGCCAGGAGCTCTCCACTGACGATGTGCTCGCCGCGCCCGCGCTCTGGCCGGGCGTAATGACGCGGTTGATGGCGTGCCCGCCCACCTGCGGCGGCGCTGCGGCAATTCTGGTGTCAGAGGAGTTCGCGCGCCGCAAGGGGCTGCGCACCGACGTGGCGATCACCGCCCAGGCAATGACGACCGACGCCGCCGACACGTTCGATACCGACGACATGATGACGCTGGTCGGCTACGACATGGCAGCACGCGCGGCTCGCAACGTGTACGACGAAGCCGGCATCGGACCCGACGACGTCGATGTCGTCGAGCTGCACGATTGCTTCGCGCATAACGAGCTGATCTCCTACGAGGCGTTGGGCCTGTGCCCGGAGGGCGGCGCTCAGCGCTTCATCGCCGACGGCGACAACAGCTATGGTAGCCGCTATGTGGTCAATCCATCCGGCGGGCTCTTATCCAAGGGGCATCCGCTCGGCGCGACGGGCCTCGCGCAATGCTACGAGTTGACCCGGCAATTGCGCGGAACGGCGGACGCGACCCAGGTCGACGGCGCGCGAATTGCACTTCAGCATAATCTCGGCCTCGGCGGTGCTTGCGTCGTCACGCTTTACGAACGTCGCGCCTGATGGGCGTGACCGCTCCGTTTGTGTCATTCGCCGACCGGATCGGCGAACATGCGGCCGCTATGCCGAACAAGCGCGCGATCGTCTGCGACGGCCGCTCGATCAGCTACGCCGACTGGCATGCGCGCGCCAGCGCATGCGCCGCGCGATTGCAAGACGCCGGCTATGAAGCGGGCGGTGACCGGCGAGTCGGCATCCTCTCCGCCAACGATCTGGATGTCGCCGTCGTCATCCTCGCCTGTCAGATCAGCGGAATAGCCGTGGTGCCACTGCCAGTCCTGCTGACTCCTGATGCGCAAGCGCGCATGTTGCGCGACGCTAACGTCCGCCTCCTGTTCCACGATGCGGATCATGCCGACAAGGCGGTGGCGGCGGCCGCGCAGGCGGGGCACGCCGTGACGGCGGTGCCGATCGGCCCCGATGCCGACGCGGCGCGAAGCCGGCTCGACGCGTGGCTGAAGGACGCGCCGTCCCTCCGGCCAGTGGCGATCGAGCCGCACTGGGCGTCCGATTTCATCTACAGCTCGGGTACGACCGGGGCGCCGAAGGGCATCGTCCAGAGCTATGCCGCGCGTGCGGCGCAGAGCATCTCGCTCGCGACCATTGGCGTCGGTGAAAACGCCTGCCTGCTCAATACTGTTGGCCTGTATTCAAATTTTGGCATGGCCGGTTTCATGCTGTGCAGCTGGTGGGGCGGCACGTTTTTCGCGACGCGCCGTTTCTCGGCAGACGCGTGCGTGCGTCTGCTCGCCGCCGAGCCGGTCAGCGTCGCCTGGCTTGCCCCGGCGACGCTGCTGCGCATCGCCGAGCATGCTGAATTCGGCGCAGCTGTCGTGGGCAAGCCCTGCGTCAAGCTGTGCGCGGGTGCGCCGCTCAGCGCTGCACAGAAGCGACAGGTGCTGGAGAGCTGGCCGGGTCCGTTTTACGACCTTTACGGCCAAACCGAGACAGGCACGATCACGTTGCTCGCGATGCACGATGCACCGACTGAAAAGCTGGGATCGATCGGCACGCTGCTACCGACCGCGGAGGTCCGCATCATCGACGAGGAGGGCGTCGAGCTGCCCCCTGGCGGCGAAGGCGAGATCGCGGCGCGCACGACGACAATGATGACAGGCTATCATGGCCGCAGCGACGCCGAGGCCGTCACCTACTGGACCGATGGCGCGGGCCGCCGCTTTGTGCGGACCGGCGACATCGGCCGCCTCGACGCCGATGGCTATCTCTGGCTGTGCGACCGCAAGAAGGACATGATCATCTCAGGCGGGTACAATGTGTTTCCGGCTGACATCGAGAGCGCGTTCCAAGAGCATCCCGCCGTGTTCGAGGTGGCCGTAATCGGCTGCGCGTCGGCGAAATGGGGCGAGACCCCTGTCGCCTTCTTGACCATTCGCGATGGCGAGGCCGCCGATCCTGAGGCGTTGCGCGCTTGGATCAACGCGCGCGTGGCCCCGATCCAGCGGGTGGCGGCGGTGAAGGTGCTGCCGGCTCTACCAAATGGAACGCTGGGCAAGGTGCTCAAACGCGAATTGCGGGACCGTTACGCGGGTGAGATCGGGATGCTGCCGTGACGACCCGGCTGCGGCGCTACGGGCCTGAGCGGCGCGATCGCGGCTGCCTGCCTAGAGCAGTGGCAGCTATGTCGCGGCGGCGTGTCAAAATGGGCTCGACCGTATCGACGGCGTGATCAGCATGGCGCTGCGCCGAGCCCGCTGCAATTCGGACAAGCGCAGCAAGCGATCCGGGAGGGCGTGACCGCCCCTGCTTAGAACGACGACTGCTGACACCACGCTGGCAGCATCGCCTAGTTATGTATCCCTTGGGATCAGGAACCGACCGACAAGAACAGAAGACGCCTATAGCGGTCCTGGCGGCATCGTTGCGGTCGAGCGCGCGATGCCACCGGTCGCGAAAATCTTCAGGGTCGCGTGATCACCGAACCGTAAAGGAGATAACATGATCGAAACATTCACCCACCTGAACTGGGTTGCCGTTCTTGTCGCCAGCATCGCTCATTTCCTGCTCGGGGGCATCTGGTTCGGTGCGCTGTTCGCAAGGCCGTATGCCCACGCGCTGGGCATTGCCGACCGCCCGCCGCAACGGCCCGGTCCGATTTTCCTGATCGGTCCATTCATATGCAGCGCGATCACTATCGCGACCACCGGGGTGCTGTTGCGCGCGTTCGCCATCACGTCTTACGACGAAGCGCTGGAATTCGGAGCGCTTGTTGGTATCGGCTACCTCGGAGCGATGACGCTCAACATCGCCATCAATCCGCTGTTTCCGCGGCCGTTATATTATGCGTTGATCAACGCGCCAATGTTCGTGATCGGCAGCATGATGTCATGCGTTATCTTGGTGGCGATGGCGTAAGGATAGGACGATGCGCCGCGCCGACCGTCTGTTCGAAATCATCCAGGTCCTGCGCCGGGCTCCCGGGCCAATTTCGGGCGATGAGATCGCGGCGGAACTCGAGATCAGCCGGCGCACCATCTATCGGGACATCGCTGCCTTGATCGCGCAACGCGTGCCGATACGCGGCGAAGCCGGGGTGGGCTATATACTTGATCGGGGCTTCGACTTGCCGCCGCTGATGCTGACGGTCGACGAAACCGAGGCGGTCGCGCTTGGCTGCCAGTGGGTGGTCGCGCATGGCGACGACGATCTTGCCCGGGCGGCCCTCGCGGTGCTTGCCAAAGTTGCCGCGATCGTGCCGGAGAACCTGCGCCCGGTCATCGACGATCCGGCGGCTGGCACGCCGCCTAATCGCGGAGAGGACCGCGGCGGCACCATCGACGTCGCGCGGTTGCGCGAGTGGAGCCGAACGGGTCGCAAGCTCTCGATCAGCTACGTCGACGAGACCGGTTCCGCGAGCGAGCGGACGATCCGCCCGTTCATGGTCGGCTACGTCGCCACCGTCCGCGTTGTGATGGCGTGGTGCGAACTCAGAGAGGATTTCCGGATCTTTCGAACCGACCGGATAACGTTGATCGACTTCCTTGATGAACGCTATCCCGAACATCCGGTGGTGTTGCGCCGCCGCTGGCTGGCGACGCATCGCGCGGTTCGCGCCGGCGGCTGAGCAAGCGGGCGGACCGCTTCTTCAGCCATAGCAGGACGCCGGTAATGCTCAGGGCCATGACTGCCGCCCCAAGCACGCTGACGAAGATGCGGTACGGCAGACCGAAGATGCCAGTGGTGTGGAGTATATCGAGCCAGTAGCTGATGGTCGCCCCGGCATGTTCGCCCGATGGCAGATCGACGCTAGTGATTTTGCCGGTGCGCCCGTCGACGCCGAAATAGCTGTTGGCGCCATCGGTCGACAGATCGCGGCTGGTGCGGACGACATAAGTGTAGTTGCCGCTGTCGCGATCGATCCACAATGCGCGCTCGCGGACGACAGTGAAACCGCGCTTTTGTCCCTCAGCCGCGACGGCGCGCCGCGCAGCGGGCAACATCTCGTCCCAGGGCATCGGCCGCGCGCTGTTGGCCTTGACGGGGGTTTGCGCTTCGCCGGCGGGATAGTCGAAGAACAGCTGCATCACCGGCCGATACACCGCATGCAAATTGAGCCCCACTGATGACCAGGCGAAGACGAATAGCATCGGCCACAGCCACAATCCGGCCGCGCGATGCAGATCGAAATTGAAGCGAAACGCGCTACGCGGCGGCAGCCGCATTCGCCATGCCCGCAACCAGTTCCGCCACCATCCGCGCGGTCCGGCCGGCAGCGTCAGGTAAAAGCCGACGAAGCAATCGAGGGTCCAGGCGAGCGCGGCCACGCCGAGTAACCAGCTGCCCCATTCCCCCAGCGCCAGCGAGATGTGGAGCGAATAGAGAAACGGCATGACCTGCGCGAGCAACGGTCCGTTGTCGCCGACACGGTGCCTCGACAATTCCTCGCCGGAATAAGGGTTGAGCGAGATCGTGTTGAACGCGAAGGCCGGCTGGCCGGGCCGCGCCGCAACGGGGAACGTCGCGGGCTGGCCAGGCTCGCGATGCAGCGGCAGCTCACCGATCAGGCCATCGGTGCGCCGTTCGGCGATTGCGCCGAGTGTCGCCCAATCGAGCGGCCTGGCGGACGGCTGCGGCGCGCTGACGATCTGATCCGGGGGGGTGGGCGCCAGCCAATGCTCGATATCGCGCTGAAATGGCAGCAGGGCGCCGGTAAAGCCAACCACCAGCAGGAACGCGGCCAGTGCCAACCCCGTCCAACGGTGCAGCCGGGTCAGCCAAGGACGGATCGCATGCACGGGATCAGAACTTGTAGCCCAATGTCGCCTGTACCAGTCGGCGGTTGCCGACCGATACGGTGCCGCCGCCCAGGCCGCCCTGGTCCGCGGCGACATAATAGGTTTTGTCGAACAGATTCTCGATCGACACACCGACTTCGAATCGGTCGTTGAGCTGGTATGCCGCCCCCGTGTCAACGCGCACATAGCCCGGCAGCTTGAACCGGTTTTCGACATCGCCCTGACGATTGCCGAGCGCGTTGACGCCGAAACGCACCGTCAAGGGCTTCAGGCCGACCGACTGAAGATTGTAGCTCGCGAACAGCGACGCTTGCGCGTTGGGGATGTTGAGAAACCGCTTCCCCTTGAGGCCGTCGGCATTCTCGACGACCCGGCTTTGCAGGACGGACAGGCCGGCAGCCAACTCAAGCCCCGGCAACACCGTTCCGGTCAGTTCGCTTTCAAACCCTCGGACCCGCACCGCACCGAATAGCACGACAAAACTTTCCGACGGCAGGTTGGCGGGATCGCTGATCGTCAGATTGTCCTGACGGATCGTGTAGACGCTATTGGTCCACAACGCGCGGCCGCCGGCCAGGCTGATCTTGAGCCCGCCCTCGAGGCTGCGCGCGCGCAATGCGGCTACCGGGCCCGCTCGCGTAACGCCCCCCTGCGGTTGGTAGCCGTTGCCATACCCGGCAAAGGCGGTGATCGACGGCGTGATGTCCCACGAGCCGGCGACGCGATACGACGTCAGCGTGTCGGACAATGTCGAGACGCCGCTGACATAGGGATTGGCGCCGGACACGTCGAAGAACGAGCTTTGGCGGTAATCGTCCCGGCGCAGCGACGCGAGCAGGCGCAGCTTGTCGGAAAAACGCGCGACCCATTTGCCGTAGAAGGACTCGATCTTTTCATCGACCGCACCGTCAATGCGATCCTCGGTGCCGGGGATGAATATCGGCGTCTGATCGTTATCCGGCGCGGTGATGTCGATGACGTTGGCGACGCCGACATTGCGATACTTGTTCGCCGAGACGTTGCGCAGATGTTCATAGCCCGCGACAACGGTGTTGCTGATGCCGCCAAGGGCGAAATTGGCGGTCAGCGCGCCCGCATAGGTGCGGAAGTGCGACGGATTAGGTCCGTCGGAATAGAAGAGCGGAATGGTCTTGCCGGTCCCGTTCCAGGTAAGGCCATCGGCCGCATAGATGTCCCCCGAGCGCGGGTTGCCGTCGAGGCTTACCCCGAAATTCTTCGCGGTGGCGTCCTGAAAGCGTAGCGCCAAAGCAAAGATCGATCCGAGCTTCTGATCGACACCGATTTCGACGCGGTCGTTCTTGGTGCGGCTGTAGTTCATCTCGTTATGGATCGACGAGGTGCGGCGCGGTCCGAAACCGCCGGGATAGAAGCCGCGCAGGTAGAGCACGCCGCGGTCGTAATAGGATTTGTTATAGTCGTGCTCATATTCGACCGTGATGCTGCCGCTGGGCAGGTAATCGAGCTTGAGCGAGGGAGCGATCGTCCAGAACGGCATATTGTCGCGCTGCCCCACCCGCCATGAGACGTCGCGCTGATAGCCGCCAACCAGACGCGCCTGAAGCTTGCCACCAAGCGCGACCAGCCCGGTGACATCGCCGGTCACGCTGCCGAAATGGTGATCGCCGATCGCTGCATTGATCCGCGCGCCGAATGCGGCCTGCGGCTTCTTGGTCAGGATGTTGACCGTCCCGCCGGGGTCGGCGACCCCCGATTCCGCGCCCGCCGGACCCTTGACGATCTCAACGCGTGCGATCGTCGCCAGCCCCCGGCGCTGATCGTAGAACGCCTGGCGGACGCCGTTGATGTAAGTGAAGGTGGTGGCGAAGCCGCGCACCAGGAAGAAGTCGGCGGTGGTGCCCGCCGTCTCGTTATTCACCACGCCGGGCGTATAGGCGATGATGTCGGCGAGTTTGCGGGCGCCGGTATCGCGCAGGAATTGATCGGTGATGACGTTGACCGTCGCCGGCGTTTCCTTGAGCGAGAGATCGATGCCGAGCGCAGTGGTATCGAGCGCCTGATAACCGTCCTGCCGTTGCCCGGTCACGACAATGGTCTGGTCCGATGCCTGATCGGCCTCGGTTTCGGCCGCCATCGCGCCATTCGACATCACCACGCCCAGCAGCGCCGTGCTGCCCAAGACTATCCCGCGCACAATCATCCCCGAATGCGAATTGTTCGCAACAGACGCTATGGCGGGATGCGCTGCAAGTCAATCGCAATAGCAAGACGGAGGATGGTCAACAGAGGCCCGGGCATCGTACCCGGGCCTCTGTCAGATTGCCGGACAGGGCAAACTAGTCGTTGCGGTCGCCCGTCAGGAATGCCGGCGCGAATTCGGGCGCGGGACCCTCGTTACCGCCGCTCTCGGGCGCACGGTCGCGGCCACCGCCGTAACCGCCCGAGCGCTCACCGCCTTCGCGGCGGGGACCCCGGTCACCGCGACCCTCGCCGCCTTCACGGCGCGGACCACGATCGCCGCCACCGCCACGCGTGCGGTCACCACGGTCACCGCCGTCACGGCGGGGACCGCGATCCCCGCGCGGGCCACGGTCGCCGCCTTCACGCGGTTCGCGCGGGGGACGGGTGTCTTCGAGCTCGGCGCCGGTTTCCTGATCAACGACGCGCATCGACAGGCGCACCTTGCCGCGCGGGTCGATCTCGAGGACCTTGACCTTGACGGCCTGGCCTTCGCTGACGACGTCGGTGGGCCTTTCGACCCGCTCGTTCTTCATTTCGCTGACATGGACCAAGCCGTCCTTGCCACCCATGAAGTTCACGAACGCGCCGAAATCGACGATGTTGACCACCTTGCCATCATAGATCTTGCCGACTTCAGCTTCCTCGACGATGCCCTTGATCCAGTTCAACGCCGCCTCGATCTGGCTGAGATCGGACGAGCTGACCTTGATCAGGCCTTCGTCGTCGATGTCGACCTTGGCGCCGGTGGTCGCGGTGATCTCGCGGATCACCTTGCCGCCGGTGCCGATGACGTCGCGGATCTTCGCCTTGTCGATCTGCAGCGTCTCGATACGCGGCGCGTGCGCCGACAGCTCTTCGCGGGTGTGATCGAGCGCCTTGGCCATCTCGCCGAGGATGTGCGCACGGCCTTCGGCGGCCTGCTTCAGCGCCTGCTTCATGATCTCTTCGGTGATGCCGGCGATCTTGATGTCCATCTGCATCGTGGTGATGCCTTCGGACGTGCCCGCGACCTTGAAGTCCATGTCGCCGAGGTGATCCTCGTCGCCGAGAATGTCGCTGATCACCGCGAAGTCCTGGCCTTCGAGGATCAGGCCCATGGCGATGCCGCTGACCGGACGCTTGAGCGGCACGCCCGCGTCCATCATCGACAGCGAACCGCCGCACACCGTCGCCATCGACGACGAGCCGTTGCTCTCCGTAATGTCCGACAGAACGCGAATGGTGTAGGGAAACTCGTCCTTGGTCGGCAGCACCGGGTGCAGCGCGCGCCAGGCGAGCTTGCCATGGCCGACTTCACGACGCCCCGGGGCGCCGAAGCGGCCCACTTCGCCAACCGAATAAGGCGGGAAGTTATAATGCAGCATGAAGTTCGAGTAGGACAGGCCATTGAGCCCGTCGATCATCTGCTCGGCGTCCTTGGTACCCAAGGTGGTGGTGCAGATCGACTGCGTCTCGCCGCGCGTGAACAGCGCCGAGCCGTGGGTGCGCGGCAGGAAGCCGACCATCGCGTCGATCGGGCGGATCTGCGTGGTGGTGCGGCCGTCGATGCGCTTGCCGTCCTTGAGGATGGCGGTGCGGACGATCTCGGCCTCGACCTTCTTGCCCAGCTTGTTGGCCTTCAGCCGTGTCTCGGGATCGGCGTCCTTAAAGTGCGCGTGCATCGCCGCCTTGGCGTCGATGATTGCCTGCTGGCGTTCCGACTTGGCGGTGATCTTGTACGCCTGGGCAATGCCGTCACCGATCAGCGACTTGACCTGCGCCTTCAGCTCGCTGTCGTCGGTGGTGGGAAGGGCCCAGGGCTCTTTCGCCGCCTGTTCGGCCAGGTCGATGATCGCGTCGATCACCTTCTGAATGCCGCGATGCGCGAACATCACCGCGCCGAGCATGACGTCCTCGGACAGCTCCTTGGCTTCGGATTCGACCATCATCACCGCGTCGTGCGTGCCCGCGACGACGAGGTCGAGATCGCCCTCGGCGACCTGCTCGTCAGTCGGGTTGAGGATATACTCGCCGCCGACATAGCCGACGCGCGCGGCGCCGATCGGACCCATGAACGGAACGCCCGACAGCGTCAGCGCCGCCGAGGCCGCGACCATCGCGAGGATGTCGGGCTCGTTCTCGCCGTCATACGACATCACCTGCGCGATGACGTTGATCTCGTTGTAGAAGCCTTCGGGGAACAGTGGCCGGATCGGACGGTCAATCAACCGCGACACCAGCGTTTCCTTTTCGGTCGCACCGCGCTCGCGCTTGAAGAAGCCGCCGGGGATGCGGCCCGCCGACGAATATTTTTCCTGATAATGGACGGTCAGCGGGAAGAAGTCCTGCCCGTCCTTAACCGAGCGCGCGGCCGTGACGGCGCAGAGCACGACTGTTTCGCCGAGCGTCGCCATCACGGCGCCATCGGCCTGGCGCGCAACGCGCCCGGTTTCGAGCTTGAGCGTCTGGCCGCCCCACTCGATTTCTACGGTTTTGGTATCGAACATAAATTTATCTCACCCGCTCGCCGGATGCGAACGGGGCCTCTGGGTTGGCAGGCAAGCCGGCCCGCCGCCGGTTCGGGGCGCTGTTGGCCCCAATGCGCCCCGCCGGATTGCGGGACTGAAAGGTTACAAAGGTAACAGTACGTATACGCGAAAAGGGCGGCCGAAGCCGCCCTTTTGGACTATTTGCGGAGTCCGAGCTTCGTGATCAGCGCGGTGTAACGTTCCACGTCGCGGCTCTTCAGATAGTCGAGCAGCGAGCGCCGCTTGTTGACCAGCATCAGCAGACCGCGGCGCGAATGGTTGTCCTTCGCATGGGTCTTGAAGTGCTCGGTCAGGTTGGCGATGCGCTCGGTCAGGATCGCGACCTGGACTTCCGGGCTGCCGGTATCTTCGGCGGCGCGGGCATTGTCCTTGATGATTTCGGTCTTGCGTTCGGCAGTAACGGTCAAAAGTCTTCCTTTGCGGTATCGATGTTGAAGCCGCGTTCGACCCGGACCAAGCCGGCCTCGGCCATGACCAGCGCAACGGGCATGGTGCCCAGTTTCGCCAGCTGCAGGCCGTCGTTCGCAACCATACCGTCCAGCACGCGGCCCTGTTTGAGGAACGCCGCCTGTTCGGGGGTGAGGGGGAGAGCCGGGATACCGTCCAGCCCTGCCTCAAGCGGGAGCAATGCTTCCGCAATGCGGGCGCCATGCGCCAATTCGAACAATTTGTCCAGCGTGATCGCCTGATCGAGCCCGAACGGCCCGGCGCGTGTCCGGCGAAGATGGGTGACATGTCCGACCGTGCCAAGGGCGAGAGCGATGTCGCGGGCGAGGGAGCGAATATAGGTGCCCTTGGAGACATGGGCGGTAAGCGCCATCTCATTCAACGCATCGTCATTCCCGCGAAAGCGGGACTCCGTCTGCTCATCCGCGCGCGCGTGGCTGGGTGCGGGAGATGGACCCCCGCCTTCGCGGGGGTGACGAGTGAGGGCGTGGATGGTGACCGACCGCGTCTGGAGTTCGACGTCCGATCCCGCGCGCGCTAGATCATAGGCACGTTGCCCGCCCACCTTGAGCGCCGAATAGGCCGGCGGGACCTGGCCGATCGGTCCGGTAAATTGCGGGAGGATAGCCGCAACCTGCTCTGCTGTCGGCCGCATCTCGCTTGTCGCAATGATCTTACCTTCGGCGTCAAGCGTGTCGGTCTGCGTCCCGAACCGGACGGTGAAGTCATACACCTTGTCGCTGTCGAGCATCCGCCCGGCGAGCTTGGTCGCTTCGCCGACGGCGATGGGCAAGGCGCCCGAGGCCAGCGGATCGAGCGTGCCGCCGTGCCCGACCTTGACCTTGCCGTGCCCGGCGTCGCGAAACGCGCGCCTGACCGCGCCGACCGCCGCCGTCGAACCGAACCCAAGGGCCTTATCGAGGATAATCCAGCCATGCATGCCGGCGCTCAGGCGCATCGCGGCGGGGCGTCAATGACTCCGTCCGTCCTGCTCTCATCGAACAAGATAGGCCCATATTCGAACCATTTAGTGGAATCGATGTTAAATTTGGTCATAGTCGGTTGTTAACAATCCGGGTGGGAATTCACGCGAGTGGATCGAACTTACGGAGGGGTTATGAACGAAGTCGACTTTGGTGCGATGGAAGCCCGTATTGCGCAATTGGAAGCATTGCTGGCAATGTCCAAGCCCGTCCCCGCACCTTATATTCCTTCCGACCCGAACTTTCGGACGGCGGTGGCGGAAGCCGAAAACCTGTTGCAGCTGGCGCGGCGCCGCGACAAGCTGCTGGGCCACGATCATCTGCACGAACCCGGTTGGCAATTGCTGCTCGACATGTTCGTGCGGCAGGCGGACAAGGCGCTGACCAGCGTGACGAGCGCGTGCATCGGCTCGGGGGCGGCATCGGCCACCGCGCTACGCTATCTCAAATCGTTCGAACAAAAGGGCTGGATCGTCCGCACGCCCGACCCGCAGGATGCCAGGCGGACTTATCTTTCGCTCAATGCGGGTTTGATGGACCGGATGACCAGTCTGCTACTGCCGGAATGGGAACGGCCTGCCCGCCCCGACTGACGATTTCGGTATTCAAAACCCCCAACGCGGTGGCCAGGCTCGCCGCGACCGACGCGAGTTGCGCATCGAGGGCGACAATGTCCTCGCACCAGCGCGTGCCCATCACGATCATGTCTTCTGACGTCATGCGACCTCGCGCCCAAATGAATTGACCAGCGCTTGATGCAAATCAATTGCCGGCGATCTGAGCGCACGAAATCCTGCATTCGCACACAGGCGGCGCGGGTTCTCGAACGCGCAAACTTGCATACGGTTGCATCAGGGGGCCACGAATGGTGGTGCCGCCTAGGTGACTCGAACACCTGACCCTCGCATTACGAATGCGATGCTCTACCGGCTGAGCTAAGGCGGCCCCCGGCGGACGGCGCCAGTAACAGGCAGGCCCTGCGTCCGCAACCCGCCGATGCGTTAACGGGCTGATAACCAAAGCGTGACACTAACCGCCTGCTATTTGTGCGGGGTTCGACGATGGAGCAGTTGCCGGTCCGGGGCGGAACGCCGGTGGACGATGTGCTGGAGCTGACCGATGCAATCGACCCGCCGCCGCCGGTGGAGGGCGACGAGCGGCGGATGCACGTTCGCGCCTATAACCATTGGGTAGCGCTGTTGCGCGGCCGCCAATTCCCGTCGATCGCCGATCTCGACCCCGCGGGCAACACCGATTTCGGCTCGCATTCGGTGGTGCTCGATTTCAGCCGTGGCGTGGCAAAGCCCAGCATCGCCTTTCTCGGCAAGGCGTTGGCGCGCGAATGCGAGTTGCAGCAAGGCGCGCACGAGCTCGAGGAGGTGCCGGCGCGGTCGCTGCTGTCGCGCCTGACCGACCATTATATGCAGATCATCGCCAACCGCGCGCCGGTGGGCTTCGAGGCCGAATTCCAGAGCGCGCGCGGCAGCCAGACCGCCTATCGCGGCATCCTCATGCCGTTTTCGTCGGACGATGAAACGATCGATTTCATCTTCGGGGTGATCAACTGGAAGGACGTGGCCTCGGCGTTCGAGGCGGACGGGGTGCTCGCGCAGCTTGCCGCCCAGGCCGAGCCCGCCCCGCGCGTGCCGGCGTGGCAGAACGGCCCGCATGCCGTGGCCGCCAAGCCCGCGCCGCTCGAACTGGTCGAGGAACTCGAGGATCCCGAGCCGCTGTCGGACGACCTGTGCGACTGGCTGGCCTATGCGCGCAACAGTGCCGATGCGGTCAAGCAGGCCGACAACCGCAGCCGCGCCGCGCTCTATCACGCGCTCGGCCATGCTTATGATTTCGCGCTGCTCGCCGATGCGCAGCCCGCGGCGTTCGCCGAATTGCTCGCCGACGCCGGCATCAAGGTGCAGGCGCGCGCCCCGATGACGCCGGTGGTCAAGCTGATCTTCGGCGCCGATTATGACAAGACGCGCCTCACCGAATTCGCCGCCGCGCTGACCTTCGGCAAGCGCAACGGGCTGCTCAAGGGCGGCATGGCGACATTTCTCGATTACTTTCCGGGCGGGCTCAAGGCGGTGGTCGCCGCCGAACGCCGCGAGCGCCGGCCCGACGGCAATCCGCGGCTCGACCGTCACCGCGAGGCGGCGCGCAAGATCGCCACGCAGGAAGTGTTCGCATTGCCCGGCGACGACGAATTCGTCGTGCTGGTGGCGCGGCGGATCGACAGCGAGCGCGTCGGCATCATCGGCGCCGCGCCCGAGGACGGGCCGCTGATCGAACGGGTCCTGAAATATGTCGCGGCGGCCGAGGTGCTGGCCGCGGCGGGCTGAGACAGCGGGTTGAGGTTAGGGCCGGGCAAGCGCATAGGCTCGGCGCATCACGGCGCCTGGAGAGGCGCGCCGAGGGAGCCCATTGCAGCATGGCCGATACCGCGCCGCAGCCGAATTCGCACGACCGCCAATATAGTGCCCTGACCGCGCAGGTCGGGGAGGCCCTGGTCACGGGGGCGCTGCCCGGGGAGATTGACGGCTTCACCGCCGCCGACCGCGACGAGGCGGCGGAACTGGCGCTGCGCGCCCTTGCCGAACGCACCGACGGCCAGCCGCGGGTGATCTGCGAAACCGATGTGACCGCGGGCGGCCGCCGGCTGATGCGCATGGCCATCGTCAATGACGACCGGCCGTTCCTAGTCGATACCATTGCCGCGACGGTGGCCGATGCCGGGCTGACGATCGACCGGCTGCTGCACCCAGTGGTGACGGTGACGCGCGACCAGGGCGCGCTGACGGCGATCGGCGGAACCGAGCGCGAGAGCCTGGTCTATCTCGAGGTCGAGCGCGCCGATGCGCGCGACCGGCGGACCCTGATCGAAACGATCGAGCGCAATCTCGGCCACGTCGCCAGCGCGGTGTCCGATTGGGAACCGCTCAAGGCCGCGATGGCGGCGGACCGCGACGCGCTGGCGGGCGAGGGCGCGGCGCTGCTCGGCTGGCTGCTCGACGGGCATTTCACGCTGCTCGGCCATGCGGTGTTCGCCGCCGACGGATCGATGGCGCAACCGCTCGGCGTGGCCGGCGCGCTGCGCGACGACTTGCTGTCGCCGGACGCGCGGGCGCGGGCGATCGAGGTGCTCAAGACGCGCGATGCGCCGCTGCTGGTCAAATCGAACTGCATCTCGCCGGTGCATCGCCACGCGCCGCTCGATCTGGTGATCGTGCCGCGCGGCGACGGGCTGTCGATCCATGCCGGGTTGTGGACCAGCGCGGCGCTCGGCGCGCCGGCGCAGGACGTGCCGGTGCTGCGCCGGCGGCTGTCCGATCTGCTCGCCAAGCTCGGTTTTTCGCCGGCGGGCCATGCCGGCAAGGCGCTGGCGCACGCGCTCGACGCCTTGCCGCACGATCTACTGATCGGGATCGACGAGGCGCATCTCGAAACGCTCGCATTGACCGCGATGTCGCTCGAGGACCGGCCGCGGCCCAAGTCGATGCTGGTCGATGGCGCGCTGGGGCGGCACCTCTATGCCTTTGTCTGGCTGCCGCGCGACGAGCTGTCGACCGCGCGCCGTGTCAGCATCGGCAAGCTGATCGGCGACGCTGCTGACGGCAAGATGTTGAGCTGGTCGATCGATCTCGGCGATTCCGGCGTGGCGCTGCTGCGCTACACGTTCGACCGCCGCAAATCGGCGCGCGACCCCGACGCGGCGAAGATCGATGCGCAGATCGTCGGGCTGGTGCGGGGCTGGGCTTCGTCGGTCGAAGCGGCGCTGGCGGAGAGCGGCGATGCCGGCCGCGCCGCGCGGCTGGCGCTGCGCTATGCCGAGCAATTTCCGCCGGGCTATCGTCAGGCCGTCGAACCCGAAGAGGCCGCGCGCGACATCGGCCGGCTGCACGGGCTGGGCGACAGCGCGCCGCGTTCGGTGCGGCTGTACCGCAATGACGAGGATGGAGCCGAGCGGCTGCGGTTGAAGCTTTACAGCGCGACGCCGCTGACGCTGAGCGATGCCGTTCCGCCGCTCGAGAATTTCGGCTTCCGCGTGGTCGAGGAACTGTCGACCAATGTCGGGCGGCAGGGCGAGTTCGGCTATATCTACCGCTTCGTCGTCGACATCAGCGGGCGGGCCAAGGACGTGCTGGCGCGCGCCGAAATCGTCGAGGCGACCATCGCCGAGGTGCTGACCGGCGCGGCGGAGAACGACCGGTTCAACGCGCTGCTGATCGGCGCGGACCTCTCGCCCGGTTCGATCGTGCTGTACCGCGCGCTGTTCCGTTATTTGCGGCAGACCGGCGTGTCATACGGGCTGGTGACGGTGGTCGATACGCTGCGGGCCTATCCGGCCATCGCCAAGGCGATCGTGTCGCTGTTCGAAGCGCTGCACGGGCCAGGCGGCGGCGATGCCGAGACGGCGCGCGAAACGATTGCCGGGGGGCTGACCAAGGTCGCGTCAATCGAGGAGGACCGCATCCTCCGCACGCTGCGCGCGGTGGTCGAGGCGACGCTGCGCACCAATTTCTTCGCGCCCGCCGCCAGGGAGGCGATCGCGTTGAAACTGGATAGCAGCAAGGTGCCCGGGCTGCCCGCGCCGGTGCCGTGGCGCGAGATCTTCGTCTATTCGCCGCGGGTCGAGGGCATCCATTTGCGCGCCGGGCCGGTGGCGCGCGGCGGCCTGCGCTGGTCCGACCGGCGCGACGACTTCCGCACCGAAATCCTCGGCCTGATGAAGGCGCAGCGCGTCAAGAACGCGGTGATCGTGCCGACCGGCGCCAAGGGCGGATTCTTCCCCAAGCTGCTGCCCGATGCCGCGACCAATCGCGATGCTTGGCTGGCCGAAGGGACCGAAAGCTACCGCATCTTCATCCGCACGCTTCTCTCGGTCACCGACAATCTGATCGACGGGCGGGTGGTGCATCCGGAGGGCGTCAAGATCCTCGACGGCGACGATCCCTATTTCGTCGTCGCGGCGGACAAGGGGACGGCGGCGTTCTCCGACGTCGCCAACGCCATCGCCATCGAGCGCGGCTTCTGGCTGGGCGACGCGTTCGCCTCGGGCGGGTCGGTGGGTTACGACCACAAGGCGATGGGCATCACCGCCAAGGGTGCCTGGGTCTCGGTCCAGCGCCACTTCGCCGAAGCGGGCGTCGACGTGCAGAACGACCCGGTCACCGTCGTCGGCTGCGGCGACATGTCGGGCGACGTGTTCGGCAACGGCATGCTGCTGTCGAAGTCGATCAAGCTGGTCGCGGCGTTCGATCACCGCCACATCTTCCTCGATCCCGACCCCGACCCGGCGGCGAGCTGGGCCGAACGCGCGCGGATGTTCGCGCTGCCGCGGTCGAGCTGGGCCGATTGGTCCGCGCCGGTTAGCAAGGGCGGCGGGGTCCATAGCCGCGCCGCCAAGTCGATCGACTTGAGCCCAGAGGCGGCGGCGGTGCTCGGCATCGCCCCCGGCGGCATCGAACCCTCGGCGCTGATCCGCGCGATCCTGCAGGCGCCGGTCGGGCTGATTTGGCTGGGTGGCATCGGCACGTATGTGAAGGCGGCGGGCGAGGCCAACGCGCAGGTCGGCGACGCGGCCAATGACGCCCAGCGTGTCGATGCCGAGAGCTTGCGCGCGAAAGTGGTGGGAGAGGGCGCCAATCTGGGCCTGACCCAGGCGGCGCGCATCGCCTTCGCGGCGGCAGGCGGCCGGATCAACACCGATTTCATCGACAATTCGGCGGGCGTCGATTGCTCGGACAACGAGGTCAATATCAAGATCGCGCTGGCGGCGGATGTCGGCCGGCCGGGCTTCGACATGGCCGCCCGCAATACGCTGCTGGCGTCGATGACCGATGCGGTTGCGCACCTCGTGCTCGAGGACAACCGGCTGCAGACGCTGGCGTTGTCGATCGCCCAGCGCGAGGGCGCCAACGCGATCCCGTCGCTGGTGCGGCTGATCGGCACGTTCGAAGCCGCGGGCCGGCTCGACCGCAATGTCGAGGGGCTGCCGGGCGACGAATTGCTCAAGCGGCGGGCGCAGGACGGGCGCGGCATGACGCGGCCCGAACTGGCCGTGCTGCTGGCGACGGCCAAATTGGGCTTGCAGGACGCAATCGAGGATCACCCGCTGGCGAGCGACGACGGCATGGCCGGCGAGTTGCTCGCGGCTTTCCCGCAGGCGATGCAGGACAGCCACCGCGAAGCGATCCTCGGCCACCGCCTGCGCCCGCAGATCGTCGCGACCAAGATCGCCAACCGCATCGTCAACCGGCTCGGGCTGGTCCATCCCTTCGAGCTGGCGGAGGAAGAAGGCGCGTCGATGGGCGATGTGGCCTTCGCCTTCGTCGCGACCGAGCGGCTGTTCGGCCTGCGCGAGACGTGGGACGCGATCGATGCCGCGGCGCTGACCGAGGATGCGCGCCTGACGCTGTTCGAGCAGATCGCCGCCGAAACGCGCGCGCAGATGGCGGACCTGCTGCGCGCCGGGCATGGCCGCGCCGGCATCGATGCGACGGTCGCGGCGCTGCAGCCGGGGGTGCAAAAACTCGACGCCGCAGTCGGCGAATTGCTCCGCGACGAAACCCGGGCGCAATCGGACAGTTTCCGCCAGCTGCTGAGCGGGGCGGGGGCGACCGCGGCACTGGTCGATCGCGTCGTCCGGCTGGCCGAGATGGACGGGTCGATCGGCCTCGCCGCGCTGGGCGAGAACGCGCATGTCGACGTGCTCGCCTTGACCCGGGCGTTCACCCGGCTGGGCGCCGCGCTGGGCCTCGACTGGGCGCAGGGCACCGCGATGCGGCTGGCGCCGACCGATCCGTGGGAGCGGCTGCTGATCGCCGGCCTGGCGCGCGATTTCCAGCAGATGCGGCTCGACTGGCTGCGGCGCGATCCCTCGGCGCCCGAGGCGCGTGTCGAACAATGGCTCGACGGCACGGCCCCGCGCGTGGCGCAATTCCGCGGACTGATCGACCGCGCCCGCACCGTGGCGCAGCCGAGCCCGGCAATGCTCGCGCAGATCGCCGGGCAGGCGCGGGTGCTGCTGGGTCGTTAGAGTTCAGCTACAAAGACATCCGTTTGGGCTGAGCTTGTCGAAGCCCTGTCCTTCCTCCGTGCGACACGACCGTTGAACGGAGAAAAGGACGGCCCTTCGACAGGCGCAGGGCAAACGGGTTGTCGTGGGATAGAAGCTCAACCGAACGCGGGCACCGCCGCGAGCAGCGCCCACACCAGCGCCCCGCCCGCCAGCGCGCCCGCCAGCAGCCGCGTGCCATGCAGCCGCGTCCACAACAGGTAGCCGGTCAAGGCCATGGTGATCAGCGCGCCGGCGATCGTGTCGATGAACAGCACCCAGCCGACCGGCAGGCCGACGCCCTTGTGCAAATTCTTGATCACGCCCCAGAAATTGACCGCCTCGCGCTTCGCGGTGACGTGGTTCGCGCCGGGAACGTAGTCGACCGTGACGCGCGCGTCGGGCATGTTGAAGCTGCGCGTCCATTTATCGGCCTGCGCGACTTCGCGGCCCATAAAGCGCGCATCGGCGGCGCGGCCGGGCTTGCCGCCCTCCGCCCCGCCCGGACCGCGCGGCGGCTGCGCCCTGACCGGCAGATGAAGCGCCTGCTTCGCCCATTTGCCCAGCGCCTCGGCGTCCTTGATCGTGCCGGGCGCGACGGGCAGCTCGACTGCCGCCTGTTCGACCGGCTGGCCCGCGTCGATCTTCCATACGGTGCGGTGATTGAGCAGGAAGCCGCTGGTGCCCATCAGCAGGAAGAACAGCGCGCCCCAGAAGCCGGTCCAGGCGTGGATCCGCTTGAGCCAGCGCAGGAAGCCCGCCGACTGCCAGGATTTGGGGACGAAAAACAGGCCGCTCTGATTGAACATGGGCTTTCCTCAAACCTCCGCCCAGCGGCGGAGCAGATTGTGATAGACACCGGTCAGCTCGACGGAGGTGCGGTCGCCCGCGCCCTGCGCCGCCGCTACCGCGCGGGTGGCGTTGTCGAGGTCGAACAGGATGCGCCGCGCGCTCTCGTCGCGAACCATCGACTGGACCCAGAAAAAGCTCGCCAGCCGCTCGCCGCGCGTCACCGGCTCGACGCGGTGCAGGCTCGACGAGGGATAAAGCACCAAATGCCCCGCGGGCAGCTTGACCGATTGCGCGCCCGAAGGCGCTTCGATGACCAGCTCGCCGCCGTCATAATCGTCGCTGAGGAACAGCGTCGCGGACAGATCGCTGCGCACGCGGAAGTCGCTGCCGGCGCGGATGCGGATCGCACTGTCGACATGGCTGCCAAAGGCCTCGCCCCCGCCATAGCGGTTAAACAAGGGCGGATAGACCTTGAGCGGCAGCGCCGCCGCGACGAACAGTTCCGCCCGGCCCAGCGCGTCGAGGATCAGGGTGCCGGCTTCGCGTGCCGCCGCCGATCCCTCGGCAAGCTGGCGGTTGCGCTTGGCAAGCGCCGACTGGTGGCCCGAGGTCGCGTTGCCGTCGATCCAGTCGCCGGCGTCGACAAGGGCACGGACCCGGGCGGTCTCGGCGGTGCTCAGCACGTCGGGGATGATGATCATGCGGCGATCTTGAGCTCGGGACGCGTGGCAAGCCATTCGCGCACCTGGCCGCGAAAGCGCTCATGGCCGAGCGTCATCGCGCGGCCGATCCAATGGCCCGCGGCATCGGCCTTGCCCGCATCGATGAGCATCCGGGCATGGTTGAAGCAGCCGCGAAAATCGCCACCCGCCGCGGCGCGTGCATAATGGCGTGCCGCCTCGGCCATGTCGCGCTCGACGGCCCAGCCATCCTCATGGAAGCTGCCGATGAAGTTTGCCGCCTTGGCGATGCCGAGCGCATCGGCGCGGCGCAGCCAGCCGAGCGCTTCCTCGCGGTCCTGCGGCACACCCGTGCCCAAAGCGAGCGCGGTCGCGTAATTATACATCGCCCAGCCATGCCCGCGTTCGGCGGCGGCTCGAAACCACTGCGCCGCCAGCGCCTTGTCAATGGCCACGCCCCAGCCGAGATCGAGGCAGCGCCCGACCATGTTGATCGCGTCCAGCTGACCGGCACGCGCCGCGCGGTGGAGCCACGCAAAGCCTTTCGCCGCCGCACCCGTATCGATCAGCCGCTGGCCCAGCCGGGCCTGCGCCTCGGCCGAGCCCGCTTCGGCAATCTCGCGCAGGAACGCGTCGCCATCGGGCCCGGCCAGCCGCGCGCGAAGCACCTCGGCGGGCAGGGCATTGATGGCGTCGATCGCGGCCATGCTCAATATTTGAAGTTCAGCGTCGCAAAGGCGCTGCGGCCCGGCGCGATCGCGGCATAATGGTTGGTGAAGACCTGATTGAAATAGGTCTTGTCGGTCAGATTCTGGATGTTCACCGAAACGTCGAGCTTGTCATTGATCGTGTAGCCGATCCGGGTATCGAAGCGCCAATAGTCCGGCACTGAGCGTGCGATGATCCTGGTCGCCGGGCTGACCGTGACGACGCCGGCCGCGGTCTGCGTGGCCGCACGATTGTCGCTGAAATTGCCATAGACCCGGCTTGAATAGAACGCTCCGCCGCCGATCGTCAGGCCTGGCAGTACCTTATAGTCCGCCCATAGCGTGAAGCTGTGCTTGGCCGTTTGCGGGAACGGCTTGCCGGTGTTGACCGAAACCACCAGCACGGTCTTTGCCGGTTGCACGACGACGGTTCCGTTCGTAATCGCGGCGGCGGTCAGCGCGGTAAAGCCGCCGTCGACGATTTCGGCATCGAGATAGGTGTACCCGCCGAAGATGCTCAGCGCGTCCGTCGGCCGGCCGTTGAACCCCAGCTCGACGCCCTTGACCTTGCGCCGCCCGATGAAGCTGATGGTGTTCGCATCGCTGGTGACGCGCGCATTCTTGGTGTCGGTCTTGAACGCAGCTGCGGTCAGCGACAGCTTGTTGTCGAACAGATCGGCCTTGGCCCCGATTTCGTAGGATTTGGTTTTCTCGACCTTCAGTGCGTCATTGACCGCCCGCGCCGTCGCGATTTGCGCGGCAGTGGCATTGCTGTCGGGGGGGACGGTGACCGTGCCCAGGGCGTTGCCTTCCGAACCCTCGCCAACCAGGCTGCCCGGCGGGATCGCAGCGGTCGAATTCGAGGCATAGATGCTGACATTCGGCGCCGGCTTGAAGATCGCGCCGACCTGATAATTCCATAGTTCGTCGGTGCGGTTGACTTCATAGCGTACCGGGTTCGGCACCGTCACGGGCAGGCCCGGGCGCACCTTCGAATGGAAGCGATCGTAACGCAGTCCCAGGTTGATGATCAGCGCGTCACTGACGGTGATCGAATCGAACGCATAGGCCGCCTTGGTGTCGGCATCGGTCAGAATGTCGGCAATCGGTTGCGACTTGACGATCGGCGCGGCGATATTGAAGGTGTCGTTGGTATAATTGACGAACGGGTCGTTCGGGTTCGGGTTGAACAGCGATCCGCAATAGGCTCGCGCCACCGTGGTCGCATTGCAACGCGGCGTGATCGTCGAGCCGGTCGACAGGATTTCGGCGCCGGCGGCATTGGTGAAACCGCGCGTCACATAAGTCCCGCGCTGGGTATCTTCCCATGACAGCTCCGCGCCCAGCGAGAAATTATGCTTGATCGAACCGGTGTCGAACGTCCCGTAAAGGTCCGTCTGATTGATCAGGCTGTCGGTCTTGCCCTGACGCGTGTTGGCGCGGCGCCAGACATATCCGCCATTGATGAAATTGGTGACGCCGGCGGTGGCCGTGTTGGCGGGGGCGGTGCCGAACACATTGCCCTGCTGGTCGTCCGGCTGAGTATAGATATAGCCCTGATAGGAATGGCTGAACCGCGACGTGTTGCGAAACTTCAGGCCGTTGCCGAAGTCGTGATCGAAGCGGATCGTCGCCTGGTCCTGCCGGCTGTCGCGAAAATCGCGGCTGATCAGGCCATAATAGCTGCTGCGATCGACATAGCCGGTCGTGCCGCCGATCGTCGTGACGTTGCCGACCGCGGGCTGGGAATAGTTGAACCCGTTCGGCGCGTTGCCGATGGTGTAAAGATAGGGGATGCCCGTGTCGGGCAGTTCGTGCGTGCTCAGATGGTAATAGGCCAGCGTTAGCCTGGTCGGCGTGTTCAGCCCGATCGTCAGTGACGGCGCCACGCCCCAGCGGCGCGCATGAATTGCGTCGCGGCCGGCGAAGTCCTGGTCGTGGTACACACCCTGAATGCGAAAGCCGACCGTCTCGGTCAGGCGATAGTTCGCGTCCCCCGTGACGCGCTTGTAATTGTCCGTGCCATAGCTGATCCCGCCCGATACAAAATCCTCGCGCGCCGTCGGTAGGCGCGAGATGATGTTGAGCGAACCGCCCGCCGAGCCGCGACCGCCCAGCGTCGAGTCCGACCCGCGCACCACCTGGATCTGCTCGACCGCGAAGACTTCGCGCGATTGCGATCCGATATCGCGCACGCCGTCGAGGAAGACGGAGCCCTGGCTGTCGAAGCCGCGGATGAACGGCCGGTCGCCGATCGGGTTGCCGCCTTCGGCCGCGCCGAAGGTGATGCCGGGGACGGTGCGGAGTGCCTCCACCAGGGTTGCCGAGCCCGTGTCCTTGATGATTTCCTTGTCGACCGTCACGATCGATCGCGGCGTGTTGATCAGCGGTGCGACTGCTTTCGGCGTATCGAGCTGTTCGCGCGTGCCGGTGACGATGATGGTGTTGCGTTCGGCCTGGTCCGCCGCACTTTCTGGGTCTTCGGCGCGCGCCGGCGCCGTGGCGAACGCGCCGACGGCGGACATGGCGAGAAACGCGGGCAAACGATGTGACATTGAACCAAGGCCCCTGCTAACGCGCCTTCGCTATTGCGACACGTTCGCAGAGTCAACGCAAATGCGAGGCGTTCTTAAAAAGCCATTGTCTGATCGCGCTGGCGAGATTGGGGATCGGCCGCACGGTCAGCCGCTCCGCGTCGAT
The DNA here is from genome assembly GCA_964246315.1 of uncultured Sphingomonadaceae bacterium. Lineage (GTDB taxonomy): Bacteria > Pseudomonadota > Alphaproteobacteria > Sphingomonadales > Sphingomonadaceae > Sphingomonas_O. The sequence goes on from CAXTPT010000002.1 coordinate 59,186, forward strand.
CCGCGCGATCAGCGCATTGAGCGCGAGCGATTCGGCACGGCCCGCGGCTTCGAGCGCCTGCCAGAACATCGGTTCGAGGCTGATCGACGTCTCGTGCCCGGCAATCGTCACGCTGCGTTTAACGGGCGGGGCGAGCTCGGCGGCCATCTCGCACACCTACGATTTTTTGGGGGTGGCTGGCGAGGGGCGCAGCTTTTAGTCCTGGGCCATGGCGGCCAACATCGACGCATTGACCGAGAAGGAAAAGCAGACCCTCCGCCTGATCGTTCGCGGGCACGACGCCAAGTCGATCGCGCGCCATCTCGATCTGTGGGTCCACACCATCAACGAACGCCTGCGCGACGCCCGCCGCAAGATGGCGGTGTCGAGCAGCCGCGAAGCCGCGCGGCAGCTGCTCGATCGGGAAGGCGAAGCCCCCGATTCCGTCGGGGACAAGCAAATCGGGGACGCCGCGCCGCTCGATGGCGTGGAACAGGTGGTGCCGCCGGAGAACGGTGCAGGGCGGGCACGCCGCCCTGTCTGGATCATTGCAGGAGTCGCACTCATGTCACTCATTCTGGCGCTCGCCGCCGTTACCTCGCTGCCGCAGCTGGCGCCCGCGCCCGCCGACAGCACGCCATCCGTCACGGCCCGATCGGCCGAGATCGAGGCCGCCGCGCGCCGGTTCCTGACCCTGATCGACCAGGGCAAATGGAATGAAAGCTATGCGCTGACCACGGCATCGTTCCAGAAAATGAACACCAGCAAAGTCTGGGCCGATGTCTCGGAACTGGCCCGTCCGCCGCTCGGCGCGCTGATGTCACGCACGTTTATCAGCCATGACGACGTGCCGACCCCGCCGCACGGCTATGAGATCGTTAAATTCCGCACCAGCTTCGCCAACAAGGCGAACGCCATCGAGAAGGTCAGCCTCGAACGCACCGGCAATGACTGGCGCGTCGCCGGCGTCTGGATCGAATAGCGGCTCGTCGCATGCACGAATGTCGCTCCTGCGCAGGCAGGGGCCCAGATGGACTCGCGACCGCTTGATTCCGACCGACTTGCGAATTCATCCAAGTCCTTGCCTGCGCAGGAGCGACGAAAGCGCTGACCTCTTTCCGCCGCCGATCCTCAGTACATATGCTGCCCGCCGTTGATCGACAGCGTCGAGCCGGTGACGAACCCCGCATTCTCATCGACCAGGAACGCCACCGCGCGGGCGATCTCGCTCGCCTGCCCCAGGCGGCCCACCGGGATCTTGGCGACGATCTTCTCCAGCACCGGCGCGGGCACCGCCGCGACCATGTCGGTGTCGATATAACCGGGAGCGATCGCGTTGACGGTGATGCCGAACTTGGCGCCCTCCTGCGCCAGCGCCTTGGTGAAGCCGTGGATGCCCGATTTGGCGGCGGCGTAATTGACCTGGCCATATTGCCCCGCCTGGCCGTTGATCGAGCCGATATTGACGATGCGGCCCCAGCCGCGCGACTTCATCCCGTCGAACACCGCCTTGGCCATGGTGAAGCAGCCGCCGAGATTGGTGTCGAGCACCGCGTTCCACGCGTCCTTGTCCATCTTCAGCAGCGTGCCGTCGCGGGTGATGCCGGCATTGTTGACGACGACGTCGACCGGGCCAAGCTCGTCCTCGACCTGCCTGACGCCCGCCTGCGTTGCCTCGAAATCGCTGACGTCCCATTTATAAGCCGTGATGCCGGTGCGCTCGGTAAAGGCGCTGGCGCGCTCGTCATTGCCGGCATAGTTCGCCGCGACGGTCATGCCCATGTCCTTCAGCGCGACGCTGATCGCCTCGCCGATGCCGCGCGTGCCGCCGGTAACGATCGCAACTCGTGCCATGTCTTCGCATCCTTCCGTTTCGCCTCTGATCGGACGATGCCGTAGCGTTAGGCGGCGGGCACCCAGCCTTCAAGTTCGCGCGCGATTAAATGTCGCAGCAGCGCGATGCCCCGATCGTCCGCATTGAGGCAGGCGAGCGCGGCGAAATGCCTGCCCCCCGCCTCGGCGAAGGTCTCGCGGCCGCGCATGGCGATCTCTTCCAGCGTCTCCAGATTGTCGGCGACGAAGCCGGGCATCACCACCGCCACCTTGCGGCCCTCGGCCCCCAGCCGCGCCAGCGTCGCGTCGGTCGCCGGTTCGAGCCATTTGGCGCTGCCCAGCCGCGACTGGAAACTGACGACGATCTCGCGATTGAGCGCCTCGCCCAGCAGCCGCGCGGTCTTCTGGCACTGGCAATGATAGGGATCGCCCCTCAGCAGAGTCCGCAGCGGCATGCCGTGAAAGCTCGTCACCAGCGTATCGGGCACGAAGTCGAGCGCGGCGATCTGTGTCTCGATCGAGCTTTGCAGCGCGCCGATATAGGCCGGATCGTCATGCCAGGGCGGCAGCGTCCGCAACGCTGGCTGCCAGCGCATCCCCGCCAGCGCGGTGAACGCCGCGTCGTTGACGCTCGCCGTCGTCGCAGCCGAATATTGCGGGTAAAGCGGGGCGAGCAACATACGCTCGCACCCCGCTTCCTTGAGCGCCGTCAGCCGCTCGCCGATCGACCGCGCGCCATAGCGCATGGCGTGATCGACAATGACGTCCGGCCCCAGCACCTTGGCCAACGCAGTCGCCTGCGCGGCAGTGATCGTCGCCAGCGGCGATCCTTGCGCGCCCCAGATCTGGCCATAAGCATGCGCCGATTGCTTGGGCCGCGTCCGCAGCACCATGCCGTACAGGATCGGCCGCCACAGCAGCGGTGGGATCTCCACCACGCGCCGGTCGGTCAGAAATTCGGCCAGATACCGCCGCACCGCCTCCGCCGTCGGCGCATCGGGCGTGCCGAGATTGACCAGCAACACGCCGATCTTCGGCGCGGGGATCGGCGGGTGGTCGGCGGGCTTGATTACGTCACCCTCAGAATTCGGCATTGGTATTTCTCGCAGAGGACGCGGAGGGCGCAGAGTAAGCGAACCGGCGAAACCCTTCCATCAAGGTGTCGCCACCGAAATTAATCAGCAATCCAAGCTGCAACCGAGCCAAACGAAGATAAGTCAGTACCTGCCGTGTAAATGCGGGGGTAAGCCGCTCGCAAGATTTGATCTCAATCAAAACAATGCCTTCAACGATCATATCCGCACGAAACGCACGAAGGATGTGAAGGCCGTCATGCCGGATGTCGATCGGCACCTGCCTGGCAACTTGAAAGCCTCGCCGCGTCAAGGACGCGGCAAGGACCTGCTCGTAAGCGCTTTCGAGCAAGCCGGGGCCCAGATCGCGGTGCATTTTGATCGACGCATCGAGCACCGCACCAGAAATATCGTTCGGGTCAGCCATTCTCTGCGACCTCTGCGCTCTCTGCAAGAAACATCAAGCCGCCTCCGTCGTGCTTGCCATCTCGGCGCCTATTTGCAACCATGTCAGCAAGAGGAGAGTGTGAGCATGGCCCGCGCCGATACCTTTGCCGCGAACCCGCATTGGTTGCCGGTCGTTCCCAATCGCCAGCTCGATCACGTGCCCGGCCGCGACGGCATGCCGTGGTTCGGCAACACCTTCGAAATCCTCCGCGATCCGCCCGGGTTCCTGCGCCGGATGCACGCGCGCTACGGCCCGGTGCACCGCCACAAATTCGCCGGCGGGCGCACCGTGATGCTGCTGGGGCCCAAAGCCAACGAACTGGTGCTGTTCGACCGCGACAAGATTTTTTCCTCCGAACAGGGCTGGGGGCCGACGCTTAACCAATTGTTCCCGCGCGGCCTGATGCTGATGGATTTCGACCGGCACCGCGTCCACCGCCGCACCTTGTCGGTGGCGTTCAAGCCCGAGCCGATGCGGCTTTATGCCGATGTGCTCAATCAGGGCATCGCCAAACGCGTCGCCGCATGGCGCGGGCGGGGCAGCATCGACTTCTACCCGGAGATCAAGCAGCTGACGCTCGAACTCGCCGCCGTCGCCTTTCTCGGCACACCGGTCGGGCCCGAAGCGGACAAGGTCAACAAGGCTTTTGTCGACATGGTCCAGGCATCGATCGCGCCGATCCGCCGGCCGATCCCCGGCCTGGCGATGGGCCGGGGCGTGGCCGGGCGCAAATATCTGCTCGACTATTTCGGCCGCGAAGTGCCCAGGCGGCGCGATGGCGCTGGCGAGGACATGTTCTCGCAAATCTGCCGCGCCCGCCACGAGGATGGCAGCCTGCTCGACGATGGCGAGATTGTCGATCACATGAACTTCATGATGATGGCGGCGCACGACACCATCACCTCGACCGCGACCAGCCTGGTCATGCGGCTCGGCGAGCATCCCGAATGGCAGGACCGGCTGCGCGAGGAGATGCACGCGCTGGGCGTCAATGGGGAGGCGCTGCCCTATGACCGGCTCGGCGAGCTCGACCTGACTGACTACGCCTTCAAGGAAGCGATGCGGCTGATGCCGCCGGTGCCGTCGATCCCGCGCCGCGCGCTGAAGGCGTTCAGCTTCGGCGGCTACGATCTTCCGGCAGGCACCTTTGTCGGCATCAACACCGCCTTTACGCACAAGATGGCGAGCGTCTGGCCCGATCCCGAAGCGTTCGATCCGCTGCGCTTCACCCCCGAAGCGGTCAAGGCGCGGCATAAATATGCCTATGTCCCGTTCGGCGGCGGCGCGCACATGTGCCTCGGCCTCCATTTCGCGACGATGCAGATCAAGATCCTGATGTGGCATCTGCTCAAGGACGGGCGGATCGGCTTGCCCGCGGGCAGCGGCGCGGAATGGGCGGCGTGGCCGATCCCCAAGCCCAGGGACGGGCTGCCGGTAAAACTGATCACCCTTTAGGATGTGGTCCTGCGCGAGCGGGGGGCCAGATGGATTCCCCCGCTGCAGCTTCACCGCTACTCGAAAATTTATCTAGGCCCCTGCCTGCGGAGGGGCGACATCACGAGCACGGGGCTCAGCCGTGGCAAAACTCGTCATAAAGATCGCGCCAGTCCGGGTTGAGCCGCCCGATCAAATTCAACTTCCAGCCGCGCTTCCACGCCTTGATCTGCTTTTCCCGGGCGATGGCGTCGTCGATACGGTCATGAACTTCGGCATAGACCAGGCGTGTCAGCCCCCACTCCCTGCAGAATTCGGACCCGCGTCCTTTGCGGTGTTGCTGCACTCTGGCTGCGAGGTGCGATGTCACACCGACGTACAATGTCCCGCTGGGCTTGTTTGTCATGATATATACATAGCCGGGCTTCATTCCTCACCTCACCATGTCGCCCCTGCGCAGATCGGGAAGGGTAGCGGTCTGCGATATTGATCGCGTATCTTGCGATCGGCTGTCGATGATGTCTGCGGTCTAAATCTCCTGTCGCCCCTGCGCAGGCAGGGGCCCAGATAAGCTCTCCCCATGCAGATTCACCGCCATTGGATAGTCCATCTAGGCCCCTGCCTCCGCAGGGGCGACATATTGTCGTTCCCAGACTCGCGCACGATTCCGCTTCACGGGCGGCCAGTCCCCATAGCCGGCCTCTCCCCTCACCGTGTCGCCCCCTTACCATGTCGCCCCTGCGCAGGCAGGGGCCTAGATGGACTCTCCCCATGCAGGTTCACCGCCATTTGGGAGCCCATGTCCGCCCTACCTTAGATTGCCGATGGTTTCAGCTCACCCGTTGACAGATCGCCCCAACCGCTCTCGATAGCAGCAGGGCAAAGGGAGTGGGCGGGATGACAGTAGAACCGGCAATCGGCCGTCCCCGCACCGCCTGGGACAGCGTCCGTCCTTATCTCGAACTCGCCCCGCTCGCCGCGCTCGCGCTGGGCATTTCCTCGGGCTTTCCCTATGCGATGATCGCCGCGACGCTGACCACGCGGCTGTCGCAGGACGGCATCGACAAGAAGACCGTCACCGCCTTCACGCTCGCTTTCCTCGTCTATAATTTCAAATGGCTGTGGGCGTGGATCGTCGACGGCGTGCGCCTGCCGCTGATCGGCGCGCTCGGGCAGCGCGTGTCGTGGCTGTTGGCCGCCGGCGTGCTGGTCATCGCCGCGGTGATCAATCTCGGCCTGGCCGATCCCAGGGCGGACATCGGCTATGTCGCGCTCGCCGCGATCCTCGTCGGCGCGGCGGGGGCCAGCTTCGACATCGTCATCGACGCCTATCGCATCGAACTGCTCGAACCGCGCCAGCTCGGCGCGGGCTCGGGGATGAGCCAATATGGCTGGCGCATCGGCTCGGCGGGGGCGGGGGCGCTCGCGCTGGTCGTCTCGGCGCGTCACGGCTGGAGCGCCGCTTATATCGCCTGCGCCGTGCTGGCGCTGCCGGCGATGGCCACCGGTCTGATCATGGGCGAGCCCGCGCGTCGCCGGATCGTCATCGCCAAGCGCTCGGCCGGCGAAGTGTGGCAGGCGATCGCCGGCCCGTTCGCCGAATTTCTGCAGCGGCGCGGCGCCTGGCTCGTCCTTCTCTTCATTCTCGTCCACAAGATCGGCGACACGCTCGCCAACCTGACCTTCCGCCTGCTGTTCGACGACCTCAAGTTCAGCAATGACGAGATCGCCTTTTACGATGTCGGCATCGGCTTCTGGGCCTATCTCATCGGCATCTTTTTAGGCGGCTGGGGCTATGCCCGCCTCGGGCTCAAGCGATCGGTGTTCATCGCCTTGGTCCTGATGGCGGTGAGCAATCTCAGCTTCGCCGCGCTCGCCGCCGCCGGGCACAGCAACATCGGCATGGCGGGCGCGATCGGCTTCGAAAACATCGCCAGCGGCTTTGGCGGGGTCGTCGTCGTCGCCTATTTCTCGGCACTGTGCGACCTGCGCTTCACTGCCGCGCAATATGCCCTGATCTCCGCCGCCGCCTCGATCGTCGGGCGCTTCGTCACCGGCACCAGCGCCGGCGGCATGATCGAAAACATCGGCTATGTGAACTTCTACATCCTCACCACGCTGGTCGCGCTGCCAGGCATCGCCATCTACTGGTGGATGATGCGTACCGGCCTGGTCGACGAAGCGCTGGGCAGCGCCGCCATCGTCCCCGCCGATCCGGCGCAGTCGGAAGGATAGACGCCCACAACCTCATGTCGCCCCTGCGCAGGCAGGGGCCCAGATGGGCTCCCCAGTTGATGCGTCGTCTCCATTTGTGAGCTTGTCTAGGCCCCTGCCTGCGCAGGGGCGGCAGCTGAACCTGAAAGCAACCCGGCGGAGAGCTAAACCACCACCGGCCGCCCCTAACGGCCGCGACGCTATGGCTTGATAGTCGTTCGCAATACTCCAAGGTCGAAGGAGCTGCCGTTTCGCTCACGCCCTCCGCCGTGATGGGCCGCAAGACACTCAAACGCCCTGCCAGTCCTCATACTCCCACGCGAAATGGCGTGACAAAGCGGCGTTGAACGCCTCGACGGTCGCGCCCCGGCATTCGCCGATCAGCCCTTCGACCGCCGCCCTGATGACGCCTGCATCGAACCGCTCGACGATCAGATGATGGCGCCCCCACCACGCGCGATCATGACGCAGATGCCGCTGCACCGCCTTCGGCGTACCGACCTGCAGCGTGAAGTCGCTCGACGCCGGGGAGCCGTCGTCGCTGCCGATCCGCAGGTGCAGCAGGCACCAGAAATCATCCGCCTCGTCGGGGCGGAACGCTTCCAGCGCATCACCCGTCTGGTGTGCATCGCCAGCAGCACGGGTTTCATCGGCCAGGGCCGTCGGCAATCGTCATTGCGGCGTCTCTCCGTTGAGCCGCAGCGCTTCACCGCACAGATAGAGCGATCCGGCGATAAGATGAGGCGCGGTCCCGGCCTCCGCCAGGGCGACGGCCTGGGCCAGGCCGTCCGCCGCCTGCCCGCCGAACCGTTCGGCCAGTTCCGCCGGATCGTGATGCGCATGCCCCGGGACCGGCACGAAGGTCAGGCTCGCCGCATGCGGGGCCAGCGCGCCGGCAATCCCCGCCGCATCCTTGTTGGCGAGGATGCCGAGCACGATATGCATCCGCGGCATCGCGGCCAGCGCCGCCGCCAGCGCCCGCGCCGCATCCTCGTTATGCGCCCCGTCGGTCCACATGTCGCGGCCCTGCGTCAGCGGGCCATGGCCGAGCTTTTGCAGCCGCCCCGGCCAGCGGGCCTTGGCGACGCCGTCGCGGATCGCCTGCTCCCCGACGCCGAACGCGCGCAGCATCTGTGCTGCCAGATTGGCGTTGCGCACCTGATGCGGTCCGGCCAGCCCCGGCGCCAGCCTCGTGTCGATCTGCCAGTCGCGCCTCTCGATCAGCGGCTCGCCGCCCCGCGCGCGCACCTCGCGGTCGATCACAGCGTTGACCGGTCCGTTATCGAGGCAGAATAAGCGCACGCCGGGCTTGGCGATCCCCGCTTTCTCCGCCGCGATCTCCGCGATCGTCTCTCCCAGGAAGCTCTGGTGATCGACCCCGATCGACGCGATGCCGCACACCGCGGGCGTGACGACGTTGGTCGCGTCGAGCCGCCCGCCCAGCCCGACCTCGATCACGCACGCATCGGCCGGCGTCCGGCTGAAGGCGAGGAAGGCGGCGGCCGTCGTCGCCTCGAAGAAACTGGGTCCGATCGCCTTGTTCTCGGCGACGTCCAGCACTTCGGCCAGCAGCGGCGCTAAGGCTTTATCCTCAATGAGTTGCCCGCCGATCCTGATACGCTCATTGAACCGCACGAGATGCGGCGAGGTATAGCTATGCGCAGGGAGGCTCGCCGCGTCGAGCGCCGCCCCGAGCATCGCGCACGTCGATCCCTTGCCGTTGGTCCCCGCGACATGCAGCACCGGCGGCAACCGCAAATGCGGATCGCCCAGCGCCGCCAACAGCGCGGTGATCCGCTCCAGCCCCAGAATATCGCGCCCGGGCGAGAGCTGCGCGAAGCGATCGAGCTGCGCCTGGACGGCGGGATCGTCGGAACGGGCGTGGTCGGGCATGAACTAAAACTCCCCGCCTCGAGGCGGGGTGGCGGCGAAGCCGACGGGGCGGTGCAAAGATATCGGCGCTAGCCGATCCGCGCTACCGCGCGGGTTGTCGCACCACTCCGGCGCTTCGCGCCACCTCGCCTCGAGGCGAGGATGCCAAGGTGTCACGCCGCGACTTTCTCCGGCGCGAGGTAGCCGATCAGGCTCGCCAGCCGCGCGCGCAGCTCACGCCGCTCCACCACCATGTCGAGCATGCCGTGCTCCAGCAGATATTCGGCGCGCTGAAAGCCTTCGGGCAGCTTTTCGCGGATCGTCTGTTCGATCACGCGCTGCCCCGCGAAGCCGATCAGCGCACCCGGTTCGGCCAGCTGGACGTCGCCGAGCATCGCATAGCTCGCGGTGACGCCGCCGGTGGTTGGGTCGGTCATCACCACGATGTACGGCAGGCCGGCATCGTGCAGCTCCTGGATCGCCGCGGTGGTGCGCGGCATCTGCATCAGGCTGAGGATGCCTTCCTGCATCCGCGCGCCGCCCGCCGCGGTGAAGATGATATAGGGCGCGCGATGCTGGATCGCCGCGCGGATGCCGGCAACGAACGCCGCGCCCACTGCCACGCCCATCGATCCGCCCATGAAACCGAAATCCTGCACTGCCACGACTGCGGCCAGCCCCTCGATCGCGCCGGTCGCGTTGACCAGCGCGTCTTGCTCGTGCGTCTTGGCGCGCGCGTCCTTGAGGCGATCCTGATACCGCTTGGTGTCGCGGAACCTGAGCGGGTCGTCGGGCACCGCCGGCGCGGGGAGCAGGACATAGCCGGGGTCCAGTATCTGTTCGAGCCGCATCGCCGCGCCGACCCGCCCGTGATGCCCGCAACTGGGGCAGACACGCAGATTTTCGTCATACTCCTTGGCAAAGATCATCGATCCGCATTCGGCGCATTTGGTCCACAGATTGTCGGGTGTGTCCCGCTTGGCGATGAAGGGGATGCGTTTGCGGACATTGTCGATCCAGCTCATGCGGTCTTTCTCGCAAGATGTGCCTCGACTTCGCGCGGCACGAACGGTGTTGAATTGACCACCCCTACCCGTTTGTCCCGAGCGAAGTCGAGGGACGTGCGGCATGAACTGCGGTTGCCAGAAGACGAACCTGCGCTTCGACATGCCGGGGTGCATCGGCGCCATATCGGGCAATGGTTTCGACAATCGCCGAACCGACCACGACGCCATCGGCGACCCGCGCGATGTCCGCCGCCTGCGCCGGAGTGCGGACGCCGAACCCGACCGCGACGGGCAAATCAGTGGCGCCTTTCAGCCGCGCCACGGCATCGGCAATCGATGCCTGCGCCGCCTGCTGCAGCCCGGTGATCCCGGCGACGGAAACATAATAGAGGAAGCCGCCCGCGCCATCGAGCACCGCGGGCAGACGCGCCACGTCGGTCGTCGGCGTCGCCAGCCGGATCGGCGCGATCCCCGCCGTGCGCAGGGGGGCGGCAAGTTCATCCTCCTCGGGCGGCAGATCGACACAGATTACCCCATCGACGCCGGCGTCAACGCATTGCGCGGCAAACCAGTCCGGCCCCCGCCGCACCATCGGATTGGCGTAACCCATCAGCACCAGCGGCACGTCCGAATGACGCGCGCGAAACCCCTTGGCGAGGGCAAGGATGTCCGCCGTCGTCGTGCCCGCCTGTAGGCTCCGCAGATTGGCCGCCTGAATCGCCGGGCCATCGGCCATCGGGTCGGTGAACGGCATCCCCAGCTCGATCACGTCCGCCCCGCCCGCGACCAGTGCATCGAGGATTTCAGCGGTCGGTCCATCGCCTGCGGTAACAAAGGCGACAAAGGCTGGGCTGCGGGCGAAAGCGACGGAGAGGCGGGTCACGTAACGCTGATTATCACGCCCATAACGCTGCACGCTAAGGCAACGATTGCAGATACCATGATACCCATTTTTATGATCGTTTTGTCCAGCGCCGCTTCGAGCTCCGTCTTGGTAACGTGTTCGCTCGAACCGTCAGTAATTTCCATCGCGATCGCTTCGACCTGCGAACGTGGCAAGCCTGCGGCTTCAAGCCGCTGCATGGACGTGAGGGGATTATACATGTTCATCGCGTGGATATCATAGCGCTACTCCAAGCGCATCCGCCACCGTAAAAATGTCCTTGTCGCCGCGTCCGCACAGATTGGCGACGATGATCTGATCGCTGCCCATCTCCGGCGCGCGCCGCATCACCGCCGCCAGCGCATGGCTCGGCTCCAGCGCCGGGATGATGCCTTCCAGCTTGCACAGCAGCTTGAACGCCTCGAGCGCCTCGACATCGGTGACCGCGGTATATTCCACCCGGCCGCTGTCTTTCAGCCAAGCATGCTCCGGCCCGATGCCCGGATAATCGAGCCCCGCGCTGATCGAATGCGCCTCGGCGATCTGGCCGTCCTCGTCCTGCAGCAGATAGGTCTTGTTGCCGTGGAGAATGCCCGGCGCGCCGCCCGCGAGGCTCGCGGCATGTTGCTTGTCCAGGCCATGCCCGGCCGCCTCGACGCCGAGCATCGCGACGGCATCGTCAAGAAACGGATGGAACAAGCCGATGGCGTTCGACCCGCCGCCGATCGCCGCGACCAGCAGGTCGGGCAGCCGCCCCTCCGCCGCGTGCAATTGCGCCTTGGCTTCCGTGCCGATCACCGACTGGAAATCGCGCACCAGCTCGGGATAGGGGTGCGGGCCCGCTGCCGTGCCGATGATGTAGAAGGTGTCATGAACGTTCGCGACCCAATCGCGCAGCGCCTCGTTCATCGCATCCTTCAGCGTCCGCGCGCCGCTGGTCACCGGGCGGACTTCGGCGCCCAACAACTTCATGCGGAACACGTTGGGCGATTGCCGCTCGACATCGCGCGCGCCCATGAAGATCGTACACGGCAGGCCGAAGCGCGCGGCGACGGTGGCGGTGGCGACGCCGTGCTGCCCCGCGCCGGTCTCGGCGATGATCCGCGTCTTGCCCATGCGCCGCGCCAGCAGGATCTGGCCGATGCAATTGTTGATCTTGTGCGCGCCGGTGTGATTCAGCTCGTCGCGCTTGAGATAAATCTTCGCGCCGCCCAGATGCTCGGTAAGCCGCTCCGCGTAATAAAGTGGGGACGGCCGGCCGACGTAATTGGCGAGCAGATCGTCGAACTGCGCCTTGAACGCCGGGTCCGCCTTGGCCGCGCGATATTCGCGGTCGAGGTCGAGGATCAGCGGCATCAGCGTTTCGGCGACGTAGCGGCCGCCATAGGCGCCGAAATGACCGCGTTCGTCGGGCTGGTTGCGGAAGGAATTGGTGAGGGTCACCGGGATCCCCTAGCCGTTCGTCCCGAACGAAGTCGAGGGACCAGCCGCGAGTACCTCGACTTCGCTCGGCACAAACGGCTTAGAGCGAGTGTGCGGCGCGGAGGAAGGCGGCGATCTTGTCCACATCCTTGGCGCCCGGCGCGCTCTCGACGCCCGACGATATATCGACCATTCGGGCACCGGTAAGGCCCACTGCCTCTGCCAGGTTATCCTCGTTCAGCCCGCCCGACAGTGCCCAGGGGGCGCGGTGATCGAACCCCGCCAGCAACCTCCAGTCGAACCGCACGCCCATGCCGCCCGGCAATGTCCCGGCGGGAGTCTTGGCGTCGAACAGGATGCGCTGACAGCTTCCTTCGAATCGATGCACTTGCGCCAGATCCTCGCGGGTCTTGATCTGCGCGACACCCCAGACCGGACGCCCCACCCGGTTCGCAATCTCGTTGCACCGGCGCGCGTCGACATGGTGAACCTGAAGGGCATCGAGGCGGCCGGCTTCCGTGGCGATCTCGACCTCCTCGTCGCTTGGATCGACGAAGACCCCGACGCGCGCGGCATTGACCGCAACCGGCGCAAGCGATCGGACCCTGTCGAACGAGACCGCGCGGGGCGACCGCGCGTAAAACACGAACCCGACATGGCTCGCACCGTGGCGGATCGCCGCGTCGATCGTCTCCGGAGTCGATAGCCCGCAGATCTTGACGTCGATCATGCCAATGCGGCGGCGATGGCGCGCGCGGCCTCGGCCGGGTCCGTAGCGCCGGTGATCGGGCGACCGATGACGAGCACGGAAGCCCCCGCGTCGAGCGCGGCGCGCGGGGTCATCACGCGTTTCTGGTCGCCGTCGGCCAGACCGCCGGGGCGCAGACCGGGAACGACGAACAGCCCGTCGGGCCAGGCGGCATGTCGCGCGGCAACTTCATGGCCGGAGCACACGATGCCGTCCAACCCGCTCTCCTTGGCAAGATCGGCGAGCCGCGCGACCTGCGCCGCGCTGTCGGTCATCACTCCGATGCTCTCCAGATCGGCTTCATCGATGCTGGTCAGCACCGTCACCGCGATGACCTTGGTCTCGGGCCGCATGGCGTCGCGCGCGGCCCGCATCATCGCGCCGCCGCCGCCGGCATGGACGTTGACGATGGCCAGCTCGAGCGCGCTCAGCGAACGCATCGCTCCCGCGACGGTGTTGGGGATGTCGTGCAGCTTGACGTCGAGGAAAATCGGCAGGCCGAATTTGGCCATGCGCCGCACGCCATCGGGCCCCTGCGCCATGAAGAATTCGAGCCCGAGCTTCAGCCCGCCGACGCTGCCGCTCACGGCGCGCGCGAGCGTCTCCGCCCGGTCGATATCGCCGGTGTCGATGGCAACATAGATCGCACTCACGGGACGACCGGCGGCTCTGGCGGCAAGGGGGGCGGCGCCGGCGTGAAGGCTCGCGTGGCGGCATCGAGCTTACGCTTGAGGTTCCAGCGCGTCGCCCGTAGCAGGGCCAATGCCGGCACGAGCCCCAACAGGAACGCGGCGAAGAGCGCGAACCACAAAGGCGGGTTCCAGATAACGCCCGACAGATGCACTTCGACCAATTGCTGATTGGCGATGGCGAAGATCACCGCGATCACGGCGAGCACGACCCAGAACACGGTACGCAAAAACTGCATCGCGCCAGCCTAGTCGCTTCGTCCCATCTCCGCCACCCGCTGCCGCAGGGTTTCAATCAGCGGGGCGATATGCGTCAATCGTTTGGCCTCGGCAGCGAGTATCGCGGCGAACGCTCGTTGCTTGAACTCGGTTAGGCGGAGGTCGTGAGATTCGGGCGCGGCCGAGGCGATCAGGTCGATCATCCGCTCCGCCCCGTGCAACCGGCTCCACAGATAATCATTCTCGCGCCACGCCCGGCTGAAGAACGCCCCAAAACTGTTGAACCGCGTGCCCTTCAGCGGATCAGCATCACCGGCGCGCGTCAACGCGCCGCAGTCTTCCGGGGAGATGCGGTCGACCTTGATCGCATCATATTCGTCCAGCCCTTGACCCTGCAGCAGCGGAAACGTCGCGCTGTCGAAGAACGGGAACGATAGCCAGGCCAATAACGGCGCGCGCCGCGACAGCCGCGGCAGCGCGCTGACCGCCTCGGCCAGCGCCTTGGCGGCCTGGGCGTCGAAAGCTTCGCCATCGAATTCGCCGGGCGGCATCAGCTGCAGTGCCTCGAGCAGGCGGTAGGCAACGTCGCGCAGCGGATCGAACGTTCCGCCCGCCTCCAATTGCGCGAGACGCCGGGTGAACAGGCGCAGATGCCGCATGCGGTAAGCGCGATCCCAGCGCAGCAGGCACGCCGCCCGATCGCCATCGCCGCCGCGCAGCCCCGTCAGGCGCAATTGCTCATAGGCCAATGCGGCATGGCCGATGTCGTGCATCGCGCGGTCCTGCGCACGCCTGAGCCAGCCAAGCAGGCGTTTCGCGGTGGGGCGGTGATAGAAGGTCAGTTCGCCGAACAGGGCGCCAATCCGCGCTTCGACATTCGGGCGGATGGCGGCGATCACCGACTGCGTTTGCTCGATCGCCGCCGTGCGCGCGGCGATGGTTTCCAGATTGTCGCGGATCGGCTGTTCGCGCGGGATGTCAGACAGCGCGCCCAGCAGGGTCGCGAAGAAGCCGGGCGCGGCGTCGCGGTCCTTGTGCAGCTTGATGCCGTGCTTGCCCGGCTTGGGGTCGATATAGACGAAGCGCCGGTCGACTTCGCGGCGGGCGGGGCGCCCGTCGAGTGCGGCGATGGCTGGCGCAAATGGTGCGTTGGCCAGAACCGAGCCGTCGATCAGCACGGCGCGGTGCGGATCGTCATGCCCAGGCAGGATCCGTGACAGGAATTTTTCGTGGTTCGGCCAGGGCTGGTCGCGCTCGGCCAGCACGTCCAGCAACTCTTGCGCGGTGAAGGGCGGAAAGGCGCCGGGAAAGCTCGCCGTCGCACGCGCGGCCAGTGCCAGCTCAGCGGGCTCGCCAATCGCATCGGGTTCCCCTGGCACGTCCCGGAACGACAGCGTCAGCCGATGCTCGGTCTCGACGATCGTCGGCGGCGAATGCAGCGTCAGCGTCTCGTCATGTCCCCGAAAGTCGGTCACGGTGACGAACAGGTCGAGCGGCTGGGCATCGGGCAGCAGCCGTACGCCGGTTGGCCCTTTGGCCATCGCGTCGAACGCGTCGAGCAGCAAATGGGTAAAGCCTGCGCCGGAGAATGGCGGCTCGAACCACCGCCCGCGCACGAAACGCGTCAGCTTGGACGAGACCTCGGTTTTGACCTCGGGGTCTTCGGTTTCGATTTCCTTGCCCAGCATCCGCCACGCAAGCGGCGCTGCCCAGAATTTGCTTAATCGCGATTCGGCGCGCGCTTGCGGGTCGGTCAGGCGCTCGACATCGGCCTCGTCGAGCCACAGCCGCGTCAGCGGATCGAGGCTTTGTCCCGTGGCGATGGCCTGCGCGAGGAAGATGCCGTTGATCCCGCCTGCCGATGCGCCGGCAATGATGTCCGGCAGCACGCGCAGACGGATGCCGCATTTGGCTTCGATGGTGCGGAGCAGGTCGCGATAGACGCTCTCGGTCTCGACCATCTCGCCGCCACCGTGATGGCCACGGCTGGCGCGGGCAACGCGCCAGATTTCCTTGGTTACCCCGTGCATATACACGGCAAGGCTGATGCCGCCGTAGCAGACCAGCGCAAAACGGAGTTCCTTTTCGCGCATCAAAGCGACTGTGGCACTGTCCCGCAGAGCACTCAACACGCGGCTTGAGTTCTTCTTTCGTTCTGATAAGCGAATGCAGACTGGAGGCAAGCATGATTGCTGGTAGCTGCTGTTGTGGATCGATACGTTTTGAGTTGCTGGCGTCGCCCGAAATGATGGCGACGTGCCATTGCTCGCGTTGTCGCAAAGTTGGCGCCAGCACTTTCGTATTTGTGCGGCGTGACGCCTTCAAATGGCTTTCGGGGCGTGATGACGTGGCAAAGTTCCTGCCAGATGATGCGGCGCACAAATATGTCCGATGTTTCTGCCGGAAGTGCGGAACAGCCCTTGGCGAGATAGAATCCGCCGAAAAGAGCTTTCCGATCGCTGTAAATTGTCTCGATAGCGATCCAGAAGTGCGCAATCGCTTCCATGAGTTTGTTCAAGACAAGCCGGCTTGGTACGAGATCTGCGATGATGCCAAGCAGTTTGAGCAGCATCCGGTACGGTCATGACGATGATCGAGCGTGGGCGCGGAATCTGCTGATGGCGAAACCTCAAAAACGCTATGTCTGCCAATCCTGCGGGTCACTGTCGCACCGCTGGCAGGGTCAGTGCGACGATTGCCAGGGCTGGAACACGCTGGTCGAGGATTCGGGTGGGGTCGTCACGCCGTTTTCGGCGCGGCACAATCTCCAGGCTGGCGGGCGGCCCGTAACGCTAGTGCAGCTCGATACGCCCGCCGCCTTGCCGCCCCGCATGCCGAGCGAGATCGGCGAATTGGATCGCGCACTGGGTGGCGGTTTCGTCGCCGGGTCGGCCACCTTGATCGGCGGCGATCCGGGGATCGGCAAATCGACCTTGCTGTTACAGGCGGCGGCCAGACTGGCGCTTGCGGGGCGGACCGTCGCTTATGTCTCGGGTGAGGAGGCGGCGGACCAGGTGCGCCTGCGCGCGCAGCGGCTCGGCATCGGCCACGCGCCGTTGAGCCTCGCGGCGGCGACCTCGGTGCGCGATATCCTGTCAACCTTCCCGGAGGCGCCCGACCTGCTGATCATCGACTCGATCCAGACGATGCATTCGGACCTGATCGAAGGCGCGCCGGGCACCGTGAGCCAGGTGCGCGCCTCGGCGGGCGAGTTGATCCGTTTCGCCAAGGAACGCGGCTGTGCGCTGGTCCTCGTCGGCCATGTGACCAAGGACGGCAGCATTGCGGGTCCGCGCGTGCTCGAACACATGGTCGACACCGTGCTGACTTTCGAGGGCGAGCGCAGCCATCAGTATCGCATCCTCCGCGCGATCAAGAACCGCTTTGGCGGCACCGACGAAATCGGCGTGTTCGCGATGGGCGAAGGGGGACTCGGCGAGGTCGGCAATCCGTCGTCGCTGTTCCTCACCAGCCGCGCCGATGATGTCCCGGGGACCGTCGTATTTCCCGCGCTGGAGGGCACGCGGCCGGTGCTGGTCGAGGTCCAGGCGCTGACCGTGCGGCTGGCGTCAGGCGCGACCCCGCGCCGCGCGGTGGTCGGCTGGGATGCGGGGCGGCTGGCAATGATCCTTGCGGTACTGGAGGCGCGGTGTGGTCTCTCGCTCAGCACCGCCGAAGTCTATCTCAACATTGCCGGTGGTTATCGGCTGAACGATCCCGCCGCCGATCTCGCCGTCGCCGCGGCGCTAATCAGTGCGTTCTCGGAACGGCCCGTGCCTGCGACCAATGTCGTGTTCGGCGAAATTGCGCTGTCGGGCGAAGTCCGCCCGGTGGCCCATGCCGGGTTGCGGCTCAAGGAGTCTGCCAAGCTGGGCTTCGAACGCGGCTGGGTGCCCAGGGGCGTGACGGGGGAGGGGATAGCAACGGCCGGTTTCGCGTCGCTCGGCAGCTTGGTCGATCACCTGCTCGGACGTGGATGAACGGCCACTTGCGCGGGTCGCGGGGGAACATTAGGGCCGGTCGGCAACTTATATTTCGCTTAACAAGAAGGACGACCACATGAGCGACACTGCCGACCGCGTGAAGAAAATCGTCGTCGAGCATCTGGGCGTCGACGCGGATAAGGTCACCGAAGAAGCGAGCTTTATCGACGATCTGGGCGCGGACTCGCTCGACATCGTCGAGCTGGTGATGGCGTTCGAGGAAGAATTCGGTGTCGAGATCCCTGACGACGCGGCCGAGAAGATCTCGACCGTCAAGGATGCGATCACCTATATCGACACCAACAAGGGCTGATCGCCCGCTAAATTTGCCCGTCAGGGCTGCGACAGGCCCGGCCCGGCGACGGTTCGGGCCTGTTTCGTTTGAAGGGAGTTCGCGCATGCGCCGCGTCGTTGTCACCGGACTAGGTCTCGTCACCCCTTTGGGGGCAGACGTCGAAACGACCTGGACGAACCTGATCGCGGGAAAGAGCGGGATCGGCCAGATTACACGCTTTGACACGACCGATCACAAGGCGACGATCGCCGGCGAAGTGAAGCCCAAGGATCATCCCTGGGGTTTCGATCCCGACAAGCGCGTCGATCACAAGGTCCAGCGGCAGGTGGATCCGTTCATCGTCTACGCGATCGATGCGGCGGGACAGGCGCTGGAGGATGCCGGCCTAACCGACATGGACGACGCGACCAAGGAGCGCGCGGGCGTGTCGATCGGATCGGGCATCGGCGGCTTGCCGGGCATTGAGAGCGAGTCCCTTGTGCTCAAGGAGCGCGGTCCGGGCCGGGTCAGCCCGCATTTCGTGCACGGCCGGCTGATCAACCTGACCAGCGGTCAGGTATCGATCAAATATGGTTTGATGGGCCCCAACCATTCGGTGGTCACGGCCTGCTCGACCGGCGCGCATTCGATTGGCGATGCCGCGCGAATGATCAAGGACGACGACGCAGACATCATGCTGGCGGGGGGGGCGGAAAGCACCGTCAATCCACTTGGTGTGGCGGGCTTTGCGCAAGCCAAGGCGCTCAACATGAGCATGAACGACCGGCCTGAACAGGCTAGTCGCCCGTACGACAAAAATCGCGGCGGCTTCGTGATGGGCGAAGGCGCGGGCGTGGTGGTGCTCGAGGAATATGAGCATGCCAAGGCGCGCGGCGCGAAGATCTATGCCGAGGTCGTCGGCTATGGTCTGTCGGGCGACGCCTATCACGTCACCGCGCCGCATCCCGAAGGCCGCGGAGCGGAGCTCGCCATGAAGATGGCGTTGCGCAAAGCCGGAATGGAACCGGGCGATATCGATTACGTCAATGCCCACGGCACCTCAACCATGGCTGACACGATCGAACTGGGCGCGGTCAAGCGCGTGCTTGGCCCCAGTTTGGGCGGCGCGTCGATGAGCAGCACCAAATCAGCGATCGGGCATTTGCTGGGCGGCGCGGGCGCGGTGGAGGCGATCTTCTGCATCCTCGCGATCCGCGATCAGATCGTCCCGCCGACGCTCAACCTCGATGACCCCGACGAGGGCACTGATGGCGTCGATCTGGTGCCGCACAAGGCCAAGAAACGCCCCGTACGCGCGGCGCTCAACAACAGCTTCGGCTTCGGCGGTACCAATGCATCGCTTATCGTGAAAGCGGTCGACGGCTAAGGACCGCGCCATGCGCCGCCTGTTCTGGCTTGCCCTGACCGTCGCCGCGGCGGCGTTCGTCTTTATCTGGTTTGGCAGCCGCGCCAGGCAGAGCGTCGATGTCGTCATCGCCCCCGGCAGCAGCCTGACCGCGGCGGCGCGGACGCTTGAGAAATCGGGGGCCATTGATTCCGCGGACCGGCTGCTGCTCGTCGCCAAATTGTTCGGGCCCGGTGAGGCGATCCGACCGGGCGAGTATCGCATCGTCGAGGGGATGAGCAGCAATGCGATCCTTGCTCTGCTGCAATCCGGCAAGGTCATCCAGCGTTTCGTTGCGATCCCCGAAGGCTTGCCGTCGGTGTTGGTGGCCGAGAAGATCAACGCCACGCCCGCGCTGACCGGCAATGTCACCACGCCACCCGAAGGCTCGGTGCTGCCCGACAACTACGCCTATACCCGCGGGGAGAGCCGCGCTGCGGTGCTCGGGCGGATGCAGAAGGCGATGCAGACGGCGATTGCCAATGCATGGAAGGCGCGCAAACCGGCAACCGCCGCGAAGTCGCCCGAGCAGGCGGTCAACCTCGCCGCGATCGTCGAAAAGGAAACTGCCGTCGCTTCCGAACGGCGGATGGTCGCGGCGGTCTATACCAACCGCATCAAGATCGGCATGCCGCTGCAGGCGGACCCGACGCTGATTTACCCCGTGACCAGGGGGAAGCCGCTCGGCCGCCGCATCCTGCGTTCGGAAATCATGGCGGACAGTCCGTACAATACCTATCGCCGCACGGGCCTGCCGCCGACGCCGATCACCAACCCCGGCTTGGCGTCGATCAGGGCAGTGCTCGACCCCGCGCCGTCCAAGGCAATCTACTTCGTCGCCAAGGGCGATGGTTCGAGCGTGTTCGCCGAAACGCTGGCCGAGCATAACACCAATGTCGCGCGCTATTACGCGCTGCGGCGATCTCGCGGGGAAATGTAGCCGAACTTGACCACACGGGGCGCTTGCCCATATGGGCGCCGCTCGCTTCGGCGGCCCCTTCGTCTAGCGGTCAGGACGCGGCCCTCTCACGGCTGAAACACGGGTTCGATTCCCGTAGGGGTCACCAGCCGAGCGCTTATCGCGCGAACAGTGCGCGAAAAGACTTATTAATTGCAATCCAGAGTATGCGCGGTCGCGCTCGATCTGGCGTCCGCTCATTGCCCGGCATCCGGCTGCATGGCGCGGATGTCGGCCAGCAATGTCGGTCCTTGCGGCTCCCAGCTCAGCCGCTCGCGCGTCAGCTTGTTCGACGCGGACATGTCTTTCGCCGCGAATGCCGCCAGCCAGCCGAAATGCGCGCCCGCCTCGTCAATGCCGATCGACCGCACAGGCAGGCCCAACGTCTCGCCGACTGTTTCGGCAATGGCGCGAAAGCCGATCGCGCTCTCCGCTGTCGCGTGATACCGCGCACCGGCTTCGCCCCGTTCCAGCGCGAGCCGGTACAGCCGGACAGTGTCGTCAATGTGCGCGGCAGACCAGGCATTGGCGCCTTCGCCGATATAGGCCGAGACGCCTTCGTCGCGGGCGAGCTCGATCACGTCGCTGACCAGCCCCTGCTTGCGCGAGTCGTGGATTTGCGAGTTGCGCAGCGTCACCACATGCAGCCCGCGCCGGGACAGTGCCTCGCCTGCCAGTTCGGACGCGATGCGCGGGTTTGAGCTCTGCGCAGCGAATGCATCTTCCAAAGCGGGCTGCCCCGGCACGATCGAGCCCATGGCGGTGCTGGAGGTGATGACGAGCGGCTTGGCGGTGCCCTCGAGCGCCTCGCCGAGTGCCTCGATCGCGCGACGGTCCTTTTGGCAATTCTCGGCGAAATTCGCGAAATTATGGTCGAAGGCACAGTGGATCACGCCATCGGCGGCAGCGGCGCCGCGGGCGAGGCTGTCGAAATCCTCGATGTCGCCGTGATGTGGCTCGGCCCCGGCGGAAGACAGCGCCGCCGCGCCGGCGTCGGAGCGGGTCAGGCCCAGCACCTGGTGTCCAGCCGCGAGCAATTCGGGGATAAGGTGGGAACCGATAAAGCCGGTCGCCCCAGTCAGGAACACGCGCATCGAACATTCTCCTTATTGTCGCGAGTCGGTTCGGCGTTTGTCGCAACCGGTAAAAGTAGTGACCGTTTCCCATTATAACGGGTAACAGGCTCGCCATGGCGACCGCTCCGGACAATCCTCTTGGCCGCTATTTGCGCGACCGTCGCGCGCGGCTCGACCCCGACGCCTTTGGCTTGCCCGCCCGCCGGCGCCGCACCCCTGGCCTGCGCCGCGAGGAGGTGGCCCAGCGCGCCAATATCAGCCCGACCTGGTATACCTGGCTCGAGCAAGGACGCGGCGGGGCACCATCGCCCGACGTGCTCAACCGCATCGCCGGCGGACTGATGCTCACCGAGGCGGAACGCGAGCACCTGTTCATGCTAGCGCTCGGCCGCCCGCCCGAGGTCCGCTACCAGGGGAGCGGCGGGGTAACGCCGCGGCTGCAGCGCCTGCTCGACGCGATGATCACCAGTCCCGCGATCATCAAGACCGCAACCTGGGACGTGGTGGCCTGGAACAGGGCAGCCGCGCTTGTCCTCACCGATTATGGCGCGCTGCCGGTCAAGGAGCGCAACATCCTTCGGCTCGTCTTCCGCAACGACCGGGTGCGCGGATCGCAAGCGGATTGGGAGAGCACCGCCCGCTTCGTGGTCGGCGCGTTCCGAGCGGACGCGGCGCGGGCGGGCGCGGTATCCGAGGAGACGGAACTCGTCGCCGAGCTGTGCGCGGCCAGCCCCGAATTCGCCGCCCTATGGGCAGACAATGAAGTGCGCTTTCACGGTGAAGGCGCCAAGCGGCTGCGCCACCCCGAGTTGGGCGCGATCGAACTGGAATATTCGGGCTTCGCGGTCGATGGCCGCCCCGACCTGGGCATGATTGTCTACACTCCGGTCGATCCAGCGGTCGCCGATCGCATCGGTTCGCTTCTGCGCGCGTAGGCGGTCCTCGAGCTGCGACGACTGGCATCTTGGAATTGCCCATCCGGCATATCCGCCGGCGCCCGAGGCAAGCCGGCTGCACCTTGGCGACAGGAGCGGGGCGACCTGACCTCGTTAATCACACCACGCGGCGTCATCGAGGTGCAGTACGGCGGCGCGGCGTTGGCCCCAATCGTCGATTTTTGCGCGTCCGGCGACCCATAAGCGGCGGTCGCGCGGAGCGCCGAGAATGGCTTGGCCCAGGGCGGTATCGGCCTGGCGAAACGCGACGACCTTGAGGCTGCGGCCGTCATCGCCGGCGAGGATCGCGCGGACATGGCCGCCGCTGCCGACGACGTCGGCATTGATCACGCGCAACGGCCCGGCAGCGACGCGCGCACCCGGCCAACCCATGCCATATGGCCCGCCCAGTTCGAGCGCTTCGACCAGGTCGGGCGTGATTCCCCCCGGCGCGACCACCGCGTCGAGCAGGAGCGCGCGATTGCCGCCCGCTTCGGCGACGCGCGCCGACAGCCGGTCTTCGAGGTACGCGCCGAGCGCATCGACGCCGCCGGATGCGATGGTCACGCCCGCAGCCATGGCGTGTCCCCCGCCCGCAAGGAGCAACCCCTCGTCCTTTGCGGACAGGATCGCCGCGCCCAGATCGACGCCCGCAACCGATCGGCCCGATCCCTTGCCGACGCCGTCCTCGCCCAAGGCAATGACGATGGCGGGACGCCCGAAGCGCTCCTTCAATCGGCCCGCGACGATGCCGATAACCCCGGGATGCCAGCCCGCGCCGGCGACAACAATCACCGCGCGATTGGCTTGGCGCAGCGCCATTGCCTCGGCCTCGGCCTGGACCGCCGCCTCGATCGCGCGGCGTTCCTCATTAAGGCGGCCGAGCTCCTCGGCAATGTCGGCGGCCTCGGCTGGATCCTCGGTGGTCAGCAAGCGCACCCCCAGATCCGATTTGCCGACACGTCCGCCAGCGTTGATTCGCGGTCCCAGCGCGAATCCGAGATCGCTACATTGCGGCGCGCGGGACAGGCGCGAGGCGTCGATCAGCGCCGCCAAGCCGACATTGCGCCGTTGCGCCATGACTTTCAGCCCCTGCGAAACGAACGCGCGGTTGAGACCATGCAGGCTGGCGACATCGGCCACGGTGCCGAGCGCAACGATATCGAGCAGTTCGAGCAGCTTGGGCTCGGGACGATCGGCGAAGAAGCCGCGCCCGCGCAATTCACGCACCACTGCTGCGCTGAGCAGGAACGCCATGCCCACCGCGGCGAGATGCCCGTGCGCCGCGCCTTCCGTCTCGTCGAGCCGATTGGCGTTGACCACCGCCAGCGCGCTGGGCAGCGCATTCGCGCATTTGTGATGATCGACCACGATCACGTCGACGCCGGCGTCACGCGCCATCGCCAGCGCCTCAAACGCCTGTGCGCCGCAATCGACGGTGACGATCAGCGACGCACCGCCCTCGGCGATGCGCACCAAGGCTTCGCCCGACGGGCCATAGCCCTCCATCAGCCGGTCCGGGATGTACGCCTGCGGATCGAGCCCCAGCGAACGCAACAGGCGGATCAACAGGGCGGCCGATGTCGCCCCATCGACGTCGTAATCGCCAAACACCGTGACTGCTTCACCGGTCTGGACCGCATCCGCGACGCGCTTCGCCGCTTTGTCCATGTCGCGAAAGATCGACGGGTCGGGCATGAACGCGCGCAGGGTCGGATTGCGGTGATCGTCGATCCGATCGGGCGGACAGCCGCGCGCGAGCAGCAGCCCGGCGACAAGATCGTCGCCTCCCGCCGCGGTTGCATCGCGCCAGCGCCACGCCTGACCGGTAATCGAATTGGTCACGGAAAGCGGGTTCACTTGCCCGCGCTACAGGCGGTGATTCCGCACGGCAACTATTGTGGCGGCAGTTCTTCCTCGTCGGGTGGCGGACCCTCCTCGCGCCGGCGCGCTTCGATGCCGTCGCGGTCGATCCGCAGCCGGCCCAGATCGGTGTCGAGATTGACCCCCTGTTCGGGATCGATCGAGATCGAAGCGCCGTTGCCCAGCGTCACATTGAGCTCGGCAGGCTCTTCAATCTCGACCGGCGGCGGTGCCGCGCGCCGCGCGCCGGGAATCGCCTGGCCCATGAAATCGCGCCAGATCAGCGCGGGTATGCCACCGCCATGGAGCCCGCCAAGCGGCTTGTCGTCGTCGCGGCCGACCCATACGCCGACCACCAGATCGCCGGCAAAGCCGATGAACCAGGCGTCGCGGTTGTTCTGGCTGGTCCCGGTCTTGCCATAAGCTTCGATCGACAGACCGGCGCTCTGCCCGGTGCCTTGGTCGATCACGCGGCGCAGCATGCGCAGCATGTCCGCCCTGACACGCGGATCGAAGCGATGGCGCATGGCCATCAGCCGGTCGAGAAGGCCCGGTTCGTCGGCGGGAATGCCGCGCGGCACGATCGGATAATGATTGCCCGCAAGCGCCGCATAGGCCGAGGTCAGTTCGAGCAGCGTGACGCTGGACGAGCCCAACGCCAGTGTCGGATCCTCCTCCAATGGGCTCTTGATGCCCAGATCGCGCGCTGCCTGCACCACCGCGGGGCCGCCGAGTTGACGATACAAACGCACCGCCGCGACGTTGCTCGACTTGGCAAAGGCGCGTTCCAGCGAAATCTGTCCGCGGTAGCTCGCGCCGTCATTCTTGGGCCGATAGGCGCCTTCGACGATCGGGCTGTCGTCGACCATCGTTTCGGGCGTCATCCCGTTGCGCAGCGCGGCGAGATAGACGAACAGCTTGAATGCCGAACCCGGTTGCCGCCGCGCCTGCGTCGCGCGGTTGAACGGCGAGGTCTTGTAGCTCTTGCCGCCGACCATCGCGACGACCTCGCCGTTCGGACGCATCGCGATGATCGCGGCTTGCGCCTCGCCCAGCCCGGCGCGGCCGATGACGGCATTGGCCGCCTTTTGCAGCGCGGGGTCGAGCGTCGTGCGTATCTTGGTTTCGCCATAGCTTTGCTCGGCCGACGCCCGTGCCTGGCCCGCCGCCCAATCGGCGAAATAGGTGCCCGACGGCGTTTTCGGAGGCGGCATCACGCGCAGCGCCGCATCGGGCGTCGCATCCGCCTTCGCCCTGGTGATGAAGCCGGCATCGGCCATCGCATTGAGCACCATCCGCTCCCGCCGCTTGGCGCCGGCAAGGTTGCGCGTTGGCGACAGGCGGGTCGGCGCCTGGACCAGTCCGGCGAGCATCGCCGCCTGGCTCAGCGACAGGTTCTCCGGCTGGCGGCTGAAATAATGCAGCGACGCCGCGCGCAGCCCGTACACATTGTCGCCGAAATAGGTGTTGGACAGATAGCGTTCGAGGATCTGGTCCTTGGTCAGCCATGCCTCCAGCCAGAAGGCGATCAGCATTTCGCGCGCCTTGCGCGTCAGTTTGCGGTCGGGCGACAGGAAGGTCATCTTCGCCAACTGCTGGGTGATCGTCGAGCCGCCCTGCGTGCTGTCGCTCGTCGCGTTGTTCCACGCGGCGCGTACCAGCCCGCGCGGATCGACGCCCCAATGCGAGCGGAAGCGGCGGTCCTCGATCGCGATCAGCGCATTCTTGACATGGTCGGGCAGCAGCGCGGCTTCGACCGGGCGGTCGATCACCGCACCCTTGCGCGCGATCGGCGTGCCGTCCTGCGCCAGCAGCACCATTGTCGGCGGCGCGAGCGGCTTGAGCGATTTGCTCAGCGGCGCGGTCAACGCCAGATAGGCGAACAACACGACGAACACCGCGAGCATGCCGAGCAGCACGCGCTTGGCGATCTTGCGCCGCGACGTGCGCGGGCGCCCGGGCAGCGGCGCCGGATCGGCGGGCGGCAGGTCCCAGCGCCCCGGCGGACGCGAGACGATCTCGTCATAGCTGGGGAGGTGTTCGGCCATTTGCGGCGGGTGTATTAGACGGCTATGACGGACCTCCGCAATCCCATTGCCGCAACGCCCGCGCGGACCTAGGGCAGCGGCATGACCGGTCTCGACATTGTGGTACTGACGCTCGTCGCGATCGGCGCGTTGCTGGGATTTCGGCGCGGGTTCGTGGCCGAGGCGCTATCGCTCCTCGCCTGGGCGGCGGCGATCGTGGCGGTGAAGTTCGGGCATGGGGCGATGACCGACGCGTTGCGCGGGTTCATGTCCTCGGCTTCGGGGGCGTCGGTGCTCGCGCTGGTCTTGCTGTTCGGCGTGACCTTCATCTTGGTCAAGATCGTCGCGCAGAAGATGGGCGACCGGACGCGGCGCTCGATCCTCGGGCCGTTCGACCGCATGCTCGGGCTGGGCTTCGGCGTGCTCAAGGGGCTGCTTGGGGCGACGCTGATCTTCATGGCGGCGGCGTTCGCCAGCGACATGATCCGCGCCGATGGCCGGCCGCGGCCCGAATGGATGACCGAAGCGCGGACCTACCCTTTGTTGCGCGCGGGGTCGGACGGGATCGTCAGCCTGGTCGAGAAGCGGCGCAAGCCGGCCGAGACCCGTGTACAGCCGTGAGCTGCTGCGGCTGGGGCTGAGGCTGGCGGAGCAGGGGCGGCTGGCGGAATTCGACGGCAGCGCCGAGGTGCGGTCGCGGAGCTGCGGCAGCGTGGTGATTGCCGATGTGCGGATGGATGACGGGCGCGTGGTGGCGTTCGGGCAGGAGGTCAGGGCCTGCGCGGTGGGGCAGGCTTCGGCGGCGGTTCTCGGCGATCATCTATGCGCATTGACGCGTGATGAGGTGGTTGTTGCCCGGAAGGCTTTATACAACTATTTCAATGGGTTGAGTGAGGATTTGGGGGATTGGCCGGAGTTGCGGCTGCTGGCTGGCGTGCGCGAGCACAGGGGGCGGCAGGCGGCGGCTTTGCTGCCTTATGACGCGGTGCTGAAGGCGATCGATCAGGCGGTGTCGCGATCCAAAAATTCAGCGACTGCGGAGAGTTGAACGTCCTTTGCCAGGAACGCGTCGCCGATGCCGCGCGAGAGGAGGAAGGGGACGCGGCCGCCCTCGCGCTTCTTGTCATGCGCCATGTGCGCGGCGAGGGTTTCGCCGCTGGCGTTGAGGCCGCCGGCACGGGCACCGATGGGCAGACCGGCGCGGGTGAGGTGATCGGCGACCTTCCGCGCGTCATCGACCGGACACAGTCCCCGTTCGGCGGAATAGCGCATGGCGAGACCCATGCCCGCCGCCACCGCCTCGCCGTGGAGCAGGCGATCCGAAAAGCCGGTTTCCGCCTCCAGCGCATGGCCGAAGGTGTGACCGAAATTGAGCAGGGCGCGGACGCCGGTGGTTTCATGCTCATCGGCAGCGACGACCGCCGCCTTGGCGCGGACGCTGGTGGCGATGGCATATTCGAGCGCGGACGCGTCACGCGCCATGATATTTTCGAGGTTGGCATCGAGCCAAGCGTAAAAGCCGATATCGCCGATCAGCGCGTATTTGAGCACCTCGGCATAGCCCGCGCGCAACTCACGGTCGGGCAGGGTGGCGAGGACTTCGGGATCGATCAGCACGAGGCGCGGCTGGTGAAACGCGCCGACGAGATTCTTGCCCTGCGGTACGTTGATCGCGGTCTTGCCGCCGACCGAGCTGTCGACCTGCGACAGCAAGGTCGTCGGGATCTGGATGACGCCGCAGCCGCGCTTGACGATCGAGGCGGCAAAGCCGGCCAGATCGCCGATCACCCCGCCGCCCAGCGCGACGATGGATTCGGAGCGTTCGATCTCGTGAGCGAGCAGGCTGCCGACCAGCGCCTGCAAGCCGTCCCAGCTCTTCGACCCTTCGCCCGGCTCGACGGCGATCGGGATGACGCGGATATCGGGCAAGGCGGCGGTGAGCGTCGCCAGGTGACCGGCACAATTGCGGTCGTACACCGCGATCAGCCGCCCGTTGCGGACCAGCGGCGCGACAGGCCCGGCCGCGCCGTCCAGCAACCCGCTCTCGATCAGGACCCGATAAGCGCGCGCGCCCAGGCCGACTTCGACGGTGATCATGCCTGCAGCGCCTCGACGATCTTGGTCACGGTGACTTCGTGCGGCGCGGGGGCGCTGCGGATGTGGATCGGGGCGAGCGCGTAGACCGGATTGCGCACCGCCGCCAGTTCGCCGAGCACCGTGCGCGGGTCGCGGCCGCGCAGCAGCGGCCGGTCGTCACGCCGCGAGACGCGCTCGACCAGCGTGTCGATATCGGCGTCGAGCCAGATGGCGGTGGCGCGCTCGAGGATCAGCGCACGTGTCGCCTCGTTCATGAACGCGCCGCCGCCGGTGGCCAGCACCTTCGGGGCGCCCTCGATCAGCCGCGCGATGACGCGGCGCTCGCCGTCGCGGAACTGCGCCTCGCCATAGCGGTCGAAGATCTCGGCGATCGACAGGCCCGCCGCCTCGACGATTTCGGCATCGGCATCGGCGAACGGCAAATGCAGCCGGTTGGCCAGCCGCTTGCCGATGGTCGATTTGCCGGTGCCCATCATGCCCACCAGGACGATCGATCGGGCCATGGGGCGGAGGGATCGGGCGGCGGCGTTCATGTTCGGGCGGGGCTATACAGGCGCGCCCGCCTTCGGGCAAAGACGGCGGCCAGGGAGAGTTGCCGATGGGTCGTCTGGTGATTTGGGTGGTGATCGCGGTGCTGCTGGTGGTGGCCGCCTGGTGGATCGCGGGCCGCGCGACTTACGGCCCGCAGAGCCGCATCGAGGCGCCGGTGACGGCAGGCAATGCGAATTAGATGAGCCGCCGGGTCTTTTGGGCGCTGGCGCTGGCGGGGGCGTCGAGCCTCGCGCTGGTCCCGGCGATCGCGCAACGCACCGGCCCCGAATCCATTTTGCCGCCGGGATTTGGCGCCCCGGCTCCGGCCCCGGCGCCCATCGGGCCGAGCCCGTCGCCCGCGCCGTCGCCGGGCGCGCCGCCGGCGCCCGACAGCATGGCGGCGGCGGTGCCCGACAATGGCGCCGAAGCGGTCCCGGACGATGAAGGCGCCAACGAGCTGGACGCCGGCGATGCCGAAGCCGTCATGGCCGACCTGCCGCCGCAAGCGCAGCGCCCGACCGAGCGCGTCGGATTGCTCGGCGAGGCCGATGGCGGCCTGGGAGCGGCGGCGTTCGGCACCAGCGACGGGCGGTTCCTCACCGGCCTGATGCAGCGCATCGACGTGCCGATCGCCTCGCGCTGGACGTCGATCCTGCTTCGCCGCGCCTTGCTCAGCCGCAGCGATACGCCGGGCAATATCGCCCCGGCGGACTGGATCGCCGAGCGCGCGCTGCTGCTCGCGCGCCTGGGCGATGCCGACGATGCGCGCGGCCTCGTCGCGGCGGTGGACAGCAGCAATTACACCGCGCGGCTGTACGACGCGGCGATGCAGGCGGCACTGGCCAGCGCCGATCCGGCGGCCTTGTGCGGCGTCGCCGATGCGGCGGTGGCCCAGACGCGCCTGCCGGGCTGGGCGCTGGCGCGGGCGATCTGCCAGGGGCTGGCGGGCGAGAGCGCCACCGCCAATGCCGAGTTCGACGAGCTGCGCCGGTCGGGCCGCGCCGGGGGCGTCGACATCCGGCTCGCCGAAAAGGTCGCGGCGGCCGGCGGCGGGGCGCGGCGCGCGATCGGCATCCAGTGGGACGTCAGCCAGCTCAACGCCTGGCGCTTCGGCCTGGCGGCGGCGACGGCGGTGCCGATCCCCGCGCCGCTGCAGGCGAGCGTCGGACCGCAGGTGCAGGCCTGGCTGGCCCGCGCGCCACTCTATCCGCTGGCCGACCGCCTGGCCGCGGCCGACCGCGCGGCGAGCCTGGGTGTGTTTTCGAGCAGCGCGCTGGTCGATTTCTACGGCGCGGTGTATGACGATCTCGACAGCGACGAACGCAGCGGCACGCCGTCGCAGGCGCTGCGCCAGGCCTATGCCGCGCCGGACATTCCCGGCCGCGTCTCGGCGATGCAGAGCCTGTGGGACGGCGGCGGCGGGTGGAGTGGGCGCTATGCCCGGCTGATCCTCACCGCGCGAGCCGCCGGCGCGCTGCCGCCGGACGCGGCGGTGACCGGCGCGGCGCTCGACGAGGCCATCGCCTCGATGCTGTCGGCGGGCCTCGACATTCAGGCCGCGCGCTGGGGCGGGCGGGTCGAGGCGGGCAGCCTCGGCTGGGCGTTGCTCGCGGTGGGCAGCCCGCGCGCGCCGTTCGCGATCACCGCGCGCCAGGTCGGAGGCTTCGACAATGGCGAGCGGCTCGGCGCAGGGCTGGGCGGGCTCGGCCGCCTGCCGGTCACGGAGGAACTGACCGCGCAGGACAGCTGGACGCGCGCGTTGGACCGCGCGGTGGCGGCGCGCGAGCCGGGGACGGTCGCGCTGCTCGCGGCGGTGGGCATGCAGACGCCGCGCTGGGCCGGGGTGCCCGCGGCGCGGCTTTACCGCATCGTCGCCGCGCTCAGCGCGGTCGGGCTCGAACCCGAAGCGCGGATGATCGCGGCGGAAGCGCTGACGCGCACCGCATGACCGATGCGGAGGCCATCGCCGCGTATCTGGCGATGATGGCGGCGGAGCGCGGTTCGGCGCGGAACACACTGGCGGCCTACGCCTCGGACCTGGCACAGGCGTCCGAACTGCTCGGCGGCCGGCTGGTGCACGCCGATGCCGTCGCCGTCACGCGGCTGGGCGATGCGTGGCGCGCTCTGTCCAAGGCCAGCGTCGCGCGGAAAGCGGCGGCGGTGCGCGGGTTCTTCCTGTTCCTCGAGGATGAAGGCGTCCGCGCCGACGATCCTGGCCACGCGCTGCCACGTCCCGGCAAGTCGCGCGGGCTGCCCAAGACGCTGAGCCATGCCGACATCGAAGCGCTGTTCGCGGTGGTGCGGCGGCGGGTCGAGGAGAATGGCACGGCCAGCGACCTGCGCCTCGCCGCACTGATCGAGCTGCTCTACGGATCGGGCCTGCGCGCCACCGAACTGGTCTCGCTGCCCGTCTCGGCGATCCAGGCGGGGCGGCCGTTCCTCATTGTACGGGGGACGGGCGGGCGCGAGCGCCTCGCCCCGGTCCGCGCGTCGG
>CAXTPT010000003.1:0-84289 GCA_964246315.1 uncultured Sphingomonadaceae bacterium
GGCGGGCGTGCTGCAGGGCGACGTCAAGGACGTGCTGCTGCTCGACGTGACGCCGTTGTCGCTGGGGATCGAGACGCTGGGCGGGATCATGACCAAGATGATCGACCGCAACACGACCATCCCGACCAAGAAGAGCCAGGTCTATTCGACCGCCGACGACAATCAGAATGCGGTGACGATCCGGGTCTTCCAAGGCGAGCGCGAGATGGCGCAGGACAACAAGATCCTCGGCCAGTTCGATCTGGTCGGCATTCCGCCCGCGCCGCGCGGCGTGCCGCAGATCGAGGTCACGTTCGACATCGACGCCAACGGCATCGTCAACGTCAGCGCCAAGGACAAGGGCACCGGCAAGGAACAGCAGATCAAGATCCAGGCCTCGGGCGGTCTATCGGACAGCGATATCGAGCAGATGGTCCAGGACGCGGAAAAGTTCGCGGAAGACGACAAGAAGCGCCGCGAAGCGGCTGAATCCAAGAACAATGCCGAAAGCCTGATCCATTCGACCGAGCGTCAGCTGGCCGATCACGGCGACAAGGTGGACGAAACGCTGAAGTCGGAAATCGAAGCGGCGATCGCCGAGGCCAAGACCGCGGTCGAGGGCGGCGACGTTTCGGCGATGCAGGACAAGACCACCGCCCTGACCCAGGTCGCGATGAAGCTGGGTCAGGCGATCTATGAGAAGGAGCAGGCGGCCAATGCCTCGCCCGAAACCAATGCTGCTGCGGGCAGCGAGGCGGGCGGCGAAGAGGTGGTCGATGCCGAGTTCTCGGAAGTCGACGACAACGCCAAGGCGTAATTCCGATGCGGGAGAAATCCGACAAAACCGTATTAGCACATGTGAATCAGTGTGAATCGGCCCCGGATTTCTCCCGCTTTTGGAATCGGGGGCTGCAGTGACCGACATTGATTATTACGAATTGCTCGAGGTCGAGCGTACCGCCGACGAGGCGACGCTCAAGACCTCGTACCGCAAGCTCGCGATGAAGTGGCACCCGGACAAGAATCCGGGGTGCAAGGACTCGGAGGCGCGCTTCAAGGCGATCTCGGAAGCCTATGGCTGCCTCAGCGATCCGCAGAAGCGGGCGCAGTACGACCGTTTCGGCAAGGCCGCGTTTCAGAATGGCGGCGGCCAGCAGGACTTTTCGGGCTTTTCCGACATTTTCGAGAGCGTTTTCGGCGAATTCATGGGCGGCGGACGCCAGCGCGGCGGCCCGCGGCGCGGCGCCGACCTGCGCTACGACCTCGAAATCAGCCTTGACGACGCCTATCACGGCAAGAACGAAGAGATCGCGATCGACGTCTCCGCGATCTGCCAGCCATGCGACGGTTCTGGCGCAACTCCGGGCACTTCGGCTTCGGCCTGCACGACCTGCGGTGGCCATGGCCAGGTCCGCGCGCAACAGGGCTTTTTCGTCGTCGAGCGCACCTGCCCGTCCTGCCACGGCGCCGGGCAGGTCATCGCCGACCCCTGCAAGTCGTGTCACGGCGCGGGCCGCGTCGATCAGGCACAGCGGCTCGAAGTCAACATCCCGCCGGGCGTCGACGAGGGGACACGCATCCGCCTGTCCGGCAAAGGCGAGGCGGGTGCGCGCGGTGCCCCGTCGGGCGATCTGTACATCTTCATCCATGTGCGCCGTCACACCCTGTTCGAGCGCGAGGGGTCGACCTTGTTCTGCCGCGCGCCGGTCAGCTTCACGGTCGCGGCGCTGGGCGGGGAAATCGAAATTCCCGGGCTCGACGGCGAGATGCATAGCATCAAGGTTCCCGCCGGCATCCAGTCGGGCAAGCAGCTGCGCCAGCGCGCCGCCGGCATGCCCGTGCTCAACAGCCGCGGGCACGGCGATCTCGTGGTCCAGATCGACGTTGAGACGCCCACCAAGCTTTCGGCGAAGCAAAAGGAGTTGCTGCAGCAATTTCGCGAGACCGAAACCGGCGACGAATGTCCCGCATCGCAAGGCTTTTTCGACAAAATGAGCAAGATGTTCGGCTGAGCTGACGATGTTTGGCGGCCCCATGCAGTCATGAAGGAGGCGCCGATGTCGATGATGACACAGCATACGATCATCAGGGGCACGCTGATTGCCGGCACGCTCGACCTTGTCAGCGCGTTCATATTCAGTGCGATGCCGGGTGGGGATGCATCGCACTTTGCCGGGAAATTCGATCCGGCCAAAGTGCTGCGCGGGGTTGCGGCGGGGCCGTTTGGGGATAGCATGGCGACCGGCGGGGCGGGCGCTGCGGCGCTGGGCCTGCTGACGCACTACGCGCTGATGACCGCGATGGTGACGGCCTTCGTCCTTGCCACGAAGCGCGTCCCGCTCCTGACCCGGCGGCCGGTCGCCAGCGGTATCGGCTACGGTTTGATCGT
Organism: uncultured Sphingomonadaceae bacterium; assembly: GCA_964246315.1. GTDB lineage: Bacteria > Pseudomonadota > Alphaproteobacteria > Sphingomonadales > Sphingomonadaceae > Sphingomonas_O. The sequence goes on from CAXTPT010000003.1 coordinate 2,369, forward strand.
CTACCTAATCATGTATTGGGTGGTGCTGGTGAACCGTTTTCCGGGCGTCGAAGCGCGCATCGGAACTCCTTGGGGCATCGGCAATGCACTGTTCAGCCATCTGCTATTGGTCGGCATCCCGATAGCATTGGTCGCGGCAAATAGCGTCCGCCGCGCCTGACCGCCCGCCATCCGCCCCTCCTGGTAAAGAGAGGCGGTCGGCTGGCGTCAGATGTTGGTTACAACAGTTCCGACCACCAGCGCCTGGGTCGCGATCGCCAGCAGGGCGCTGGCCGCGATCACAAACATGCGCATTTCATGGTCTCCGTCCGGCATTATTGCCGGTTCGAAACAAATGGAATTTTTGATGTTGCGGTGCAACATAATCGCTTGCAACCGCACTTGCACAAATTGCAATCAAGCGAGTTTAGCGGTGCCTAACCGAATACGCGGCTGAAGATCGTCTCGACGTGCTTGAGATGATAGCCGAGGTCGAATTCGGATTCGAGTTGCGCGGGCGTCAGTCTCGCGGCAACCTCGGCATCGCCCTTGAGCAACTCGAGTAGCGACATCTGCCCATCGCTCTCCCACACCTGCATCGCGTTGCGCTGGACCGCCTTGTAGGCGTCCTCGCGGTTCATCCCGGCCTGGGTCAGCGCGAGCAGCACGCGTTGCGAATGGACCAGCCCACCCATGCGGTCGAGATTTCTCTGCATCCGTGCAGGATAGACCAGCAGCTTGTCGATCACGCCGGTGAGGCGGGCGAGGGCGAAATCGAGCGTGATCGTCGCGTCGGGGCCGATGAACCGCTCGACCGACGAATGCGAGATGTCGCGCTCGTGCCACAGCGCCACATTCTCCAGCGCAGGCGTCACTGCCGAACGGACCATGCGGGCAAGCCCCGTGAGGTTTTCGGTCAGCACCGGATTGCGCTTGTGCGGCATCGCCGACGAGCCCTTCTGCCCGGGCGAAAAATACTCCTCGGCCTCGAGCACTTCGGTACGCTGCAAATGGCGAATCTCGGTCGCGAGACGCTCGATCGAGCTCGCAATCACGCCGAGCGTCGCGAAATACATCGCATGGCGATCGCGCGGGATCACCTGGGTGGAAACCGGTTCGACAGTCAGACCGAGCTTATCGGCGACATGCTGTTCGACGCGCGGATCGATGTTGGCGAAGGTGCCGACCGCGCCCGAAATCGCGCAGGTGGCGATGTCCGCGCGCGCGGCGATCAGACGCGACTTGGCACGGCTGAATTCGGCATAGGCTTCGGCCAGTTTGAGGCCGAAGGTCACCGGCTCGGCGTGAATGCCGTGGCTGCGGCCGATGGTTGGCGTCAGCTTATGCTCCTCGGCACGCCGCTTGAGCACGGCCAGCAGCGCGTCGAGATCCGCCAGCAACAGGTCCGAAGCGCGCGCCAGCTGCACCGCCAGGGCAGTGTCGAGCACATCACTGCTGGTCATGCCCTGATGCAGGAAGCGGGCTTCCTCACCGACATTTTCACTGACCCAGGTGAGGAATGCGATCACATCGTGTTTAGTGACGGCCTCAATCGCATCGATCCGCGCGACATCGATCGTCGGCTCCGTCGCCCACCAGTTCCACACCGCCTTGGCGGCCGATTGCGGCACCGTGCCGAGTTCAGCCATCGCATCCAGCGCATGCGCCTCAATCTCGAACCAAATGCGGAAGCGGCTTTCTGCAGACCAAATGTCCACCATTTCGGCGCGTGAATAGCGGGGAACCATGTCGGCGCCGGTAGCAGGGGCGAGGCGAGCCGTCCACGCGACGAAACGCGGATATAACGTCTTTAATTGGCGTTGATTGGTGGAGGCCGGCGCCGGTTTTTTGCCCCTTTTGCCGGCGCCGTCCAAATCGTGAGGAGTGAAAGATGAGATATTTGATTGGCGCCGCGGCGCTGGCCATGTCGACCGCCGCGTTGGCACAGACCGCGACGACCACGGCAACGTCTGTGCCGCCGGCAACCGCGCCCGCGCAAAGTACGACCGAGTCGACGACAACCACGACGACGGCTCCGGCGGACCCTGCCAACCCGGCGGGTGCGCAGGCGACCACGTCGACTACTCAGGCAACGACCACGGCGACCGCGCAGGCGACTCCGGCACCAACCCCGGCCGCCGACCCGAAGGCCGTGCTCGCGCAGCAATTCCCGACCTATGACAAGGACGGCAACGGCTCGTTGAGCCAGACCGAATTCGCGTCGTGGCTTGGCGAGATGAAAACCGCGCAGAACAGCGAAAAGCTGACGCCCGAGCAGATCAGCAAATGGGCTAATGACAGTTTTGCCAAGGCCGATAAGGACAAGTCCAAATCGGTCACCGTGGCTGAATTGCAGGGCTTTCTCGTTCCTAACGCCTAACACCACAGCGCACGCTGGCGCTGAAGGGCCGTCTCCGCCAGGGGGCGGCCCTTTTACGTGGTCAGATCAGCCCTTGCGCGCGCATCGACATATGGCCCTGCGCGCCGATGATGATGTGATCGTGTACTGCAATGCCGAGATTTTTCGCGACCTCGACGATCTGGCGCGTAAGACGAATATCCGCCTGACTTGGCGCCGGATCGCCAGAGGGATGATTGTGCACCAGGATGATCGAGGTTGAGGCAAGCTCGAGCGCGCGGCGGATGACTTCGCGAACATGGACGGCGGCTTGGTCGACGGTGCCCTCGCTCATTTTCTCTTCGCGGATCAGCACGTTCTTGCCGTCGAGATGCAGCACCCAAAACTGCTCGGTCGCGCGATGGGCGAGGGTGGCACGCAGATAGTCGAGCAATGCTTGCCAGCTAGCGAGCACCGGGCGGTCGATGACAGCGCCACGTAGAATGCGTTGAGCCGCAGCCTGGACGATGCGAACCGCCGCGGCGCCGCTCGGCCCCACGCGCTCAACACGCATGATCGATTCCGGATCGGCGGCAAGCAGCGGACCCATGCCGCCAAATTCCCGCAACAACGCTTTGGCAATCGGCTTGGTGTCGATGCGCGGCATTGCCAGCATCAGCAGATATTCGATCAGTTCATGATCGAGAAGCTCGTCGTGATCGCTGAGCAGACGCTCGCGGAGACGCTCGCGGTGACCGGCGCTGTCGGCTGCATCTGGCATCGGTAGCGAGACTAACGCGCGGCGTCACAGGGTCAATAATGTTCGTCGGATGTTCTTTGTCGCGATGTCGTTCGCATCCGCCACCATCGGGCGAATAGGCCTCGCACCTTTGACTGGTGACCCCTACGGGAATCGAACCCGTGTTTCAGCCGTGAAAGGGCCGCGTCCTAGACCGCTAGACGAAGGGGCCGTCGAAGCGAGCGACGCCAGTAGGCGAGACGCACAAATCACGCAAGATGTGAACTCCGCCGATTTTCCGGCATATGCGTTGGCCTTATGGAGTGCGAATGATCTACCCGATTGACCGGATTGTCTTCGACCCGCGCGATGTCGATCGGCGACGCTCGCCCCTCGCCGGGCAGATCAACGCTGAAACCTATATTCTGGGGGCATTCAATCCAGGGCTGACGCGGCTGGCCAATGGCAATTTGCTGATGATGGTCCGCATTGCCGAGGCGCTTCGCGAACCGGTCAGCAACGGCCTTGTTCACGCCGTCCGCTGGGACGATGGGGGCTATGCGCTCGATGGCTATGCGCGCGACACCGTCGACCTTACCGATCCGCGTCAATTCGTGTTGCGCGGTCAGCCGTGGCATGTGCTGGCGCTGACGTCGTTGTCGTGGCTGCTCCCCGTCGAACTGTCGGCTGACGGATTGCGCGTGATTGAGGTGCATTACGCGCGCGCCATCGCGCCCGCCGCTTCCTATCAATCGCAAGGGATCGAGGACCCGCGGATCAGCCGGGTCGGTAACCGCTATTTGATGACGACATGTTCGGTCAGTCCGGAGCGGCATTGTACGACGCTGTACAGTTCAACGGACGCGCTCGATTGGACACTGGAGGGCATAGTCCTCGATCATCAGAACAAGGACATGTTGATCTTCGAAGGGCTGATCGGCGGAAAATATTGGGCGCAGACACGACCGCTGGGCGATCTCTATTTTGCCTATCCGCCGGACAGCGAGTGGCGGGCGGGGCCTTCGATCAATCTGGCGACCTCGCCCGATGCGCTGCATTGGAAGCCTGACGACAAGCCCGGCATACGTCCGCACGCGGCGACGCTGCACACCGCGCGCATGGGGGGCGGGGCGCCACCAATTCTAACCCCGGAGGGTTGGCTGACGCTATGGCATGGGGTTGAGCCGGGCGGCGATGTGGGGATTTATCGGACCTATTGGTCGCTGCTCGACCGTGCCGATCCATCGCGCTGCGTCCGCACGGAGCACCAGCCCTTGCTCGAGGCAAACGCAGCGCTGACTGCACCGCTCGACGCACTGATGTACCTTCACGACATCGTCTTCACCACCGGCATTGCCGATGGCGGCGACCATTACATCGTCGCATCAGGCGAGGCCGATCTGGCCTGCCGCATCACCCACGTGCCGAAACAGGTGTTCGCGTGACTATTTGATTGCCGCGAGGTCGGCCTGAACCTTGGCCAGCCGTTCAGGCGTGATCTTGCCCTGAGACATCGGCGCCACCTGGTTAAGCGACATCGACTTGAACATATCGTACATCGCATGTGTCGTCGTGCCCGGGAGGTCGGCATCGAGCACGGCCTTGGCCTTGGGATCGGCAACCAGCTGTTCGATCGGGGTATCCAGCGTGAATTTGGCGTTGGCGGTGGCCATCGGTGCGGATGACGTTGCCGCCATTGCCCCATGATCATGACCCTGTGCCAAGACGGAGGTAGGGAGGGCCAAAGCGAGGATCGTCACAAGCACCTTCATCACCATACTCCTGAAATCGTTGAGATCACGCCTTTTGCAGGTCATTGATCGCGCTGTCCACCAAGGGCGCATCGGCCTTGGCGTCATGCGACTGGCGCAGCACTTCGGCAGCGAGCGAAGCCGCCAGTGACGCGGCGCGGGCACGGACTTCTTCTACCGCCGCACGTTCGGCAGCGCCGATCTTGTCCTCGGCCATCTTCTGGCGACGGGCGGTTAGTTCGGCCGCCTTGATCTTGGCATCGTCGAGCAGATGCTTCGCCTCGGCCTCCGCATGGGTGACGATCGATTGCGCGTCCCCCGCGCTCGCCGCCGCCTTGGCCTTGGCATCCGCGAGCATCGCTTCGGCTTCGGCGCGCAGTGCCTTGGCTTCGTCGAGCGTACGCTTGGTTTCGGCGATACGCTCATCCAGCGCCGTGGTAATCTTCTTCGGCGCCTTGACGACGAAAATCGCCAGCAGCAGGAAGATGGTCAGGCCGACATAGACCCAGCCTTCGGCACCGAGGCCGAGCAGCACGGGCTCGTGATGTTCGGCGCCGCCATGCGCTTCGGTCGTCGCCACCGTTTCGTGCGGCAGTGTCGGTGCGCCGATATGCGCCATATCAGTTTCCTGTCGCGGCCTTGGCCGCCTTGGTCAGCGCGCCCGCCGCCGGACGCTTGCCCGTCAGCCGCTGGACGATATCCGCCGCAATATCGCTCGCCGCCTCGTCAACTTCCGCCAACGCCGCGGTGCGGCGAGCGGAAAGCGCCTGATCGGCCTCTGCCTGCTTCGCCTGCAGATCGGTTTGCGTCACCGCGAGATGCCCCGCCAGTTCCGCCGCCGATCTGGTCTGCGCGTCGAGGATCGTCGCGCGGCCGGACGCATGCGCCGCGTCGATCGCCGCGCGATGCTGCTCCGCCGACACATCCGCCGCCCGCTTGGCACTTTCCGCTGCCGCCAGATCGCCCGACACCTGTCCTTCGCGCGCGGTGATGGTTTGCGCGAGCTTCGGCAGCGTCAGCCGCACGATCCCGAAATAGAGGATCGAGAAGAAGATCGCGAGCCACGCAAGCTGCGGGATCAGATTTTCGCCGAACTGAAACTGGGGCATCGTGCGTCTTTCAACCCGCCGTGCCAGACCCTCACCGGTCCGCACGACGGTTGGTCACTTAGGAGAAGGCGAGCGCCAGCGCGACCACCGCCGCGATCAGGCCGAGCGCTTCGGTCACCGCAAAGCCGAAGATCAGACGACCACCAAGCTTGGCGTCGGCTTCGGGATTACGGGCCACACCGCCGAGATACTGGCCGAAGATCGAACCGACGCCGATCGCGGCAAGGCCGGCGCCCATCGCCGCGAGACCGGCGGCGATTTTCGAAGCAGAAGCGAGATCCATGATTAACCCTTTCGTCTGAATATCTTAGTGAAGATTGATCGCGTCGTTGAGATAGATCGAGGCAAGCAGCGCGAAGACATAAGCCTGCACCACCGCGATCAGCACTTCGAGCGCCGACAGCGCGACGTTGACCGCCAGCGGCACCACCCCAAGCACATAGGGCAGGGCGCCAAAGGAACCGAGCGCGACAACGAAGGTGCCGAACACCTTGAGTAGGACGTGACCCGCAGTCATATTCGCGAATAACCGGATGGCGAGCGTGAACGGACGGCTGAGAAACGAAAGAAACTCGATCACCGCGACGAACAGACCGAGCGCCGGGTTCACCCCCTTGGGCCAGAACAGCGCGAAGAAATGCAACCCGTGCCGCGCGAAACCGACGACGCACACGATCACGAACACCAGGATCGCCAGGCCGAAAGTGACCGCGATATGGCTGGTCGGCGTAAAGGCGCCGACCCAAGGGATCAGGCCCAGCAGGTTGCACGCGAGCACGAAGATGAACAGGCTGAAGATCAGCGGCACGAAGCGGCGCCCTTCCGGGCCGACATTTTCGTCCAATATCTTGCGCACGAAATCGTAGAGATACTCGACCGCGGCTTGCGCGCGGTTCGGCACCAGCTTGGGACTGGCGGTGCCGATGAACAGGAACGCCGCAACCGCCACCAGCGCGACCATCATCCACAATGAGGAATTGGTGAAGCTGACGTCGTAGCCGCCCAGTTCCAGCGGAACCGTCTTGACGACCTCGAACTGCTCCATCGGGTTGGCCACGTGTCAGTTCCTCGCGTCGGAATCGAATTGCTGGCTGGTCTGCATCGCGCGGCGCGTACCGGCGGCAAAGCCGAGCACCAACAGCACGATCATGGCCCAGGGTTTGGTGCCTAAACCGGCATAGGTGTCGATCAACCAGCCCAGCAGCGCGCCGACCAGCACCGTCCCGACGAATTCGATACCAATCGCCCAGCCGCGCCCTTCGGCCTGCGGCTGCGCCATCGGACGCTCGCTCGCGGCTTTCGCCTCGGCGATACGCCGGTCCAGCGCGTCGGGATCGGTGTCGGACAAGGTTTCCCTCGGGTCAGATATAGAAAAATGCCGCCAAACGCGTTCCCGCGCGGCGACGTGCCAGCCCCTTAGATTTGGGCGCCGCGCAAGTCAACAAATCGTAACAACGCCAAGGCCGTCAGGTCAGTGACGCATCGAGCTTGTCCTGGGTCTTGGTGTCGAAGTCACTGGCGTCGTGGCGTTCGTGCAGCTGGCTCGCGGGATCCCCAGTCACGCGATTGACCATCCGGCCGCGCTGAACCGCGGGCCGCGTGGCGATCTGATCCGTCCAGCGCCGGACATTGGTGTATTCATGCACCGACAGGAATTCGGCAGCCTCATAGACGAGTCCCTCCACCAGCGCGCCGTACCACGGCCAGATCGCCATATCGGCGATGGTGTAATCAGCGCCCGCGACATATTCGCTTTCCGCCAGCCGCCGGTCGAGCACGCTCAGCTGGCGCTTCACCTCCATGGCGTAGCGGTCGATAGCGTATTCGACCTTGATCGGCGCGTAGGCGTAGAAATGACCGAAGCCGCCGCCAAGGATGGGCGCGGCACCCATCTGCCACATCAGCCAGCTGAGGGTTTCAGTGCGCGCGGGGCCCGAGGCAGACAGGAACGTGCCAAACTTCTCCGCCAAATGGATCAGGATCGCGCCGCTTTCAAACAGGCGGATGGTTTCGGAGCTGGAACGATCAACCAGCGCCGGAATCTTGGAGTTGGGATTGATGTCGACGAAGCCGCTGGAGAACTGCTCGCCGTCCATGATGCGGATCAGCCATGCGTCATACTCTGCCCCGCTATGGCCCGCGGCGAGCAGTTCCTCGAGCATCACCGTCACCTTCACCCCGTTGGGCGTGGCGAGCGAATAGAGCTGGAACGGATGCCGGCCGACCGGCAGCGCGCGATCGTGAGTCGGCCCGGCGACGGGGCGATTGATGGCGGCGAAGCGCCCCTCGGCCGGCTTCGGGGTCCACACCCGGGGCGGATGATAGTCGGTCATTGGCAATCCAAAAACTTCAACCGAATCAGAGGCACCGGCGCGAGCATAAACGCTTGGCGGCAGGACGGAAATTTCCGTGATCTCGTGCCCCGGCGAAGGGGCGGGCTCACGGCTTCGGACTCCCGTGCCGAAACGGACGAAACTGGCCGCGACGCTCTGCTGCCGGCGTCCTAGTTTGGCACACCGTCGGCAATCGCGCCGGCGTGGTGGGAGAGCGGGAATGGCGTTGTTTTCGAGTTTCGAGATTCTGGCGGAGACCCTCGTGCCAAGCGGCCTGTTGCCGTCCACGGTGCCGAATCCGCTGCTCATCCAAGGCTATTTCGTGCAGATTTCGTTGCAAACGAGCCAGCAAGCAACGCAATTCAACATCGTGTTCAACGAAACGACCAATTTCAAGCAAGGCAACAACCCGGACGCGCTGTTCGCGCAGGTGATCGACGCCAACGGCAACGTGAATGTCTATTCGCAATTCTTTTCATCGGTTTCGCGCGGCTTCCTCAACCAGACGATCGGCCCGAACCAGACGCTTATTTATGGCGTCCAGGCGATCCCGAAGCCGCAGTTCGAGCTCGCCGCGCCGCTGCCGCAGGGCGGCATCGGTTGGCGCGGCACGGTGCAGATCAACGCGCAATTCCCCGGCACGCTGTTCGCCACCGCGACGCACCGCCAGGTGTTCTTCCAGGGGCCGACCATCGAGTCCGCGGCGATCGATGGCGCCGCCTATGCCGTGCCGACGTTCAGCGGCAACGGCTCGGTATGAGCGGGCCGTCCGGACAGCTCCTCACCACCTTCTGGGAAGGCTATACGCAGACGGGGCCGGGCAAGGCCCCGTCGCTCGCGGCGACGCCGCACTGCGTCGACATCATGACGGTGGCTTTTACCAACCTCTATCCCGGCAACGTCGTCTGCCGCAGTTATATGCAGAAGGCGCATAGCGAGGACCAGATCCGCGCCGACATCGCGTCGCTGCGCCAATCGGCGCCGCACATGAAGATCCTGATGTCGCTGATCGGCACGCCCGACCCGCCGGTCGGCTGGAACACCGGCATCACCGATCCAACCGCCTTCGCCCGCAACCTCAACAGCTGGCTGACCGGCTGGGGGCTCGACGGGTTCGACATCGATAATGAGGACCTGGACACCTGGCCGGGCGACCCGTTCGTCGCGGCGGTCAAGGAGATGCGGCAGGTGATGCCCGACGCGATCCTGACGATGGATACCTATATCTTCGACCGCGACAAGACGGTGATCGGCCAGCTGGCCGACGACCTGACCGCGATCAACACCATGGCCTATTTCGACGGGCTGGGGGCGATGAAGTCGCTGGTCAATCAATATGCCGGGATCATCGACCCAGGCAAGATTTCGATCGGGGTAAAGTCCGCGCCGCTCGCCAAGCAGGGCACGTCGCTCGACGACACGATCGCGCTGACCAAATGGGAGCCGCCCAGCGGGGCGAAGCGCGGCATGATGTTGTGGAACCAGACGCTCGACATCGAGGCCGTGACCGGCAAGCCCGACGGCACCTGGACGCGGGCGATCGCGGACAATCTGCCATGAGCTCGGCGCTGCCCGATACGGTGACGATGACCTTTGCCGGGCTGGCTTATGGTCATCCAGACGCGATCCCCGGCTATGTGGCGGCGGGGCAGGAAACCGCCTGCTGGTCGGTCGCCTGGTTCGCCGCCGCGCCCGCGCCGCCCGCGGCATTCGACAATTTCGCATTTCTTGCCGTGGCGGGCGACGGCGCGGACGCGGTGCTGGCGATCCGCGGCACCTATCCCGACCCGCTAATGCGGCCCTATTGGGACGACGCGCATGAGGACAATCCGCTGCAGCCGATGCAGCCTTGGCCCGGCGGCGGGCGGATCGGCGGCGGCACCGCAACGGGCCTCGCCAAGCTGAGCGCGTTGAGCGACGCGCGCGGCAAGTCGCTGAACGAGGCGGTGGCCGGGCTGGCGGCGGGCACGCGGCTGACGGTCACCGGGCACAGCCTGGGCGGCACGCTAGCGCCGGTGCTGGCGCTGCAGCTGGCGGGGCAGTTCCCGGCGCTAAGCGTCGCGGCGACCAGCTTTGCCGGGATGACCCCAGGCGACGGCGCCTTCGCCGCGCTGTTCGCGGTGCCCGGCACGCCGCCGGTGCGCAAGGTGTTCAACACGCTCGACACCGTGGCTTATGGCTGGGACCAGGTGCTGGCGACGGTCGATTTCTACCAGCCGCAGCCGCAGGGCGGACCGTTGGTGCAGTTCAAGCTGCGTAAGATGGCGCGCGACCTGGCGGCCGGCGGTTACGACTATACCGCGGTCGGCACGCCGGTGCCGCTGACCGGTCAGCTGCAAAGCGAGACGGTGTTGTGCGACTTGGTCGGTTACCTGTTCGAGATGTTGCACCAGCATTTGCCCGACACCTATCTGGCGCTGCTCGGCGCGCCGCCGCTGCCGTTCAAGCTGGGTTTCGGGCCGACGGTGCACGCGAACGGCATTCCCGACCCGCTGCACCCGCCGGTGGCGTTCACCTAAGCCAGCAGCGCGAGGATCGGCGCCGCCAGGTTGCTGCGGCAGATCAGCAGGTCGGGCAGGTGCGGATCGGCGCGGTTGTAGAGCAGCGGCGCCCCGTTGATTCGCGAAACGTGCAGCCCCGCCGCCAGCGCCACCGCGGCGGGCGCGCAATTGTCCCATTCATATTGCCCGCCGGCATGGAGATAGACGTCCGCGTCGCCGCGCAGCACCGCCATTGCCTTGGCGCCCGCCGAACCCATCGGCAGCATATCAGCGCCGAGCGCCTCCGCGACCAGTTGCGCCTCGCGCGGCGGGCGCGATCGGCTGACGACGAGGCGCGGTGGCGCAGCAGCGGCGCGGGGCGGCGACAAGTTCGGGGGCGGCAGGACGTCGCTCGCCCAGCATTGCCCAAGCGCGGGGAGGGCGACCGCGCCCGCCACCGGGGCGCCATCGATGGCAAGGCCGATATGCACCGCCCAATCGTCGCGCCCCTCGGCAAATTCGCGTGTGCCGTCGAGCGGGTCGATGACCCATACGCGCGACGCGGCGAGGCGCGCGCCGTCGCACTTGCTCTCTTCGGACAGGAAGGCGTCGGCCGGACGCTGCTCGGCGAGGCGGGCCAGGATCAGAGCGTTGGCGCGAAGGTCGGCCTCGGCGCCGCTGGCGCCTTGCGCGCGCAGGTTGAGCAGCAGCGCGCCCGCGGCCTGCGCGATGTCACGCGCGACTTGGGCGTCGGTCATGCGAGACCGGCCCGTGTCGCCCCTGTGGGGCCGGCAGGGTGGCGGGCGTCCGGCCCGGTCACGGGATCAGCGCCGCGACGATGGTTTCGGCGGCTTGTTCGGCGGTGGTGCGCGTGGTGTCGATGTAGATTTCGGGACGTTCGGGCGGCTCGTACGGGCTGTCGATGCCGGTGAAATTGGCAAGCTCGCCCGCGCGCGCCTTGGCGTAGAGGCCCTTGACGTCGCGGCGCTCGGCCTCGGCGAGCGGGGTGTCGATAAAGATTTCGACGAACTCGCCGGGCGGCAGCATCGCGCGCACCATATCGCGTTCGGCGCGGAACGGCGAGATGAAGGCGGTGATGACGATCAGACCGGCATCGGCCATCAGCCGCGCCACTTCGCCGACGCGGCGGATGTTTTCGATCCGGTCGGCCTCGGTAAAGCCGAGGTCGCGATTAAGGCCGTGGCGGACATTGTCACCGTCGAGCAGGAAGCTGTGGCGGTTCATCCGCGCCAGCCGGGCCTCGACCAGATTGGCGATGGTCGACTTGCCCGCGCCCGACAGGCCGGTGAGCCACAGCACGGCGGGGCGCTGGTTCTTGAGCGCCGCGCGGCGTTCGCGCGTCACGTCGGTCGGCTGCCACTGGATATTGGTTGCACGGCGCAGCGCGAAGTTGATCAGTCCCGCGCCAACCGTGCCGTTGGTCAACTTGTCGATGAGGACGAAGCCGCCCAACGTCTTATCCTCGGCAAAAGGCGTGAAGACGAGGGGGCGGTCGGTTGTCAGGTTGACGATTCCGATCGCGTTGAGCTCGAGCGTCTTCGCCGCAAGATGCTCCAGCGTGTTGATGTTGACCTCGTATTTGGGCGGCTGGACGGTCGCGGAAACGGTCTGCGTGGCGAGCTTAAGCCAATAAGCACGGCCGGGGATCAGGGCATCCTCAGCCATCCAGATCAGCGTGGCTTCGAACTGGTCGGCAACTTGCGGGCTGTCATCGGCAGCGGCAATGACATCGCCACGCGAGCAATCGATTTCATCCCCGAGCGCAAGGGTAACGGACTGGCCCTCGCCAGCGGCCGGCAGATCGCCATCGAATGTGACGATGCGGCTGACGGTGCTGGTGCGGCCGCCCGGAGTTATCCGCACGGTGTCGCCCGGCTTAATGCTCCCGGCGGCGATCAATCCGGCATAGCCGCGAAAGTCGAGATTGGGCCGCGCGACAAGCTGGACCGGCATCCGGATGGGCGCAACGCGGTCTTCGAGGTCGATAGCGTCGAGATGCTCGATCAGCGAAGGGCCGCCGTACCACGGCATCGCCGCCGACCGGCTGCTGATGTTATCGCCCTCGAACCCCGAGACGGGAATCGATGTAAACGCGGCGATGCCGAGCGATTGTGCGAAGGCGGTATAGTCGGCGACGATGGTGTCGTATGCTGCGCGGCCGTAGCCGATCAAATCCATCTTGGTGACCGCAAGGACGACGTGGCGGATCCCCAGCAGATGCGCGAGGTAGCTGTGCCGCCGCGTTTGCGTCAGCAGTCCTTTCCGCGCGTCGACCAGGATCACCGCAGCATCCGCGGTGGACGCGCCAGTGACCATGTTGCGGGTATATTGCTCATGCCCCGGCGTATCGGCGACGATGTATTTGCGCGCTTCGGTGGCGAAGAAGCGATAGGCGACGTCGATGGTAATGCCCTGCTCGCGTTCGGCGGAAAGTCCGTCGACCAGCAGTGCGTAGTCGATCGCCGACCCTCGCGTGCCGACGCGTTTGCTCTCGGCCTCCAACTCGGCGACCTGATCGGCGAAAAGCGCCTTCGAATCGTGCAGCAGCCGTCCGATCAGTGTCGACTTGCCATCGTCGACCGAACCGCAGGCGATAAAGCGGAGCAGGGTTTTCATCAGAAATACCCTTCCTGCTTCTTGCGCTCCATTGCGCCCGTTCCGCCGTCGCGGTCGATCGCGCGGCCTTGACGCTCGCTGGTCGTTGCCGCGCGCATTTCGGCGAGAATGGAGTCCAGATCGGCGGCGCTGCTCTCGACCGCGCCGGTCAGTGGGTAACAGCCGAGCGTGCGAAAACGGATGATACGCTCGACTGGCTCTTCGCCGTCGAGCGGAAACCGCTCGTCATCGACCATCAGGATCATGCCGTCGCGCTCCACCGTCGGGCGCGGCGCGGCGAAATAAAGCGGCACGATCTCGATTTTCTCCCGGGCGATATATTCCCAGATGTCGAGTTCGGTCCAATTGCTCAGCGGAAAGACGCGGATCGTTTCGCCGCTTGCGCGGCGCGCGTTGTAAAGGTTCCACAATTCCGGACGCTGGTTTTTGGGATCCCAGCGGTGGCTCGCCGAGCGGAACGAGAAGACCCGTTCCTTGGCGCGGCTCTTTTCTTCGTCGCGCCGCGCGCCGCCGAATGCCGCGTCGAAGCCGTGAGTATCGAGCGCCTGCTTCAGGCCTTCAGTCTTCCACAAATCGGTATGCAACGCCCCATGATCGAACGGATTAATCCCCCGCGCGACTGCCTCCGGGTTTTTGTGGACGATCAGCTCGATGTCTGCATCGGCGGCCGCCTTTTCGCGCAGATCGTACATCGCGCGGAATTTCCAAGTCGTGTCGACGTGCAGCAGAGGAAAGGGCGGCGGCGCGGGATAGAAGGCCTTGCGCGCAAGGTGCAGCATCACCGCCGAATCCTTGCCGATCGAATAGAGCATCACCGGCTTGGCCGTTTCAGCGACGACTTCGCGCAAGATGTGGATCGCCTCACCTTCGAGGCGGTCGAGATGGGACAGGGCAATCATCGGCATGCCGATAGGACCGGGAGCGTTTGCGAGCTAGCTAGCAAAGCTTGCGGCCTCAAAAGCAAACGGCCCGCCAATGGCGGGCCGCCGCATTCTCGATCGCAGCGGGGGACTAGAACTTAAATCCGGCGGCGATCCCGTATCGCCGGGGTTCCAGCGTAAAGGCATTGGTGAACAGGCCCGATGACTGGTCGGTGACGTACAGTCCGGTGATCGCATTGTTGTTGGTCAGGTTCTGAATGAACCCGCGCACGAAGAAGCGGTCGTCGGGTCCGTTGACCTGGACTTGCGCGTTGATCACCGAATAGCCTTCGATGCGGTTGATATTCCGGTTAAAGATCGACCCGTAATAGCCGCCGGTATAAGCCAGGTCGAAACGCGGTACGACGCTCCAGTCGCCCAAGTCGGCGGTATATTGGATACCCGCCGAGAATTTGTAGGACGGTGATTGCGGCAGGCGGTTGCCGCGGATATTGACCGGAACGCCGCTGGCAAAATATTCGAACGACCCTGCGGTCGCCGGATTGCCGGTAACATTGAAGTTGATGAACTGCTGCGGGGTCAGACCACCCAGCGCCGGATTGGCAGCAGCGAATGCCGGGTTGGCTGCGGCGATATTGCCCGCCGCCGCCGCCTGGATGATGCCGCAGACGCTGAACGCGCCGGTGGTGTTGGTGCCCGGGATCGCAGTGGTCGGGCGCAACCCGAGGATCGCATTGGTGGTGCTGACCAGCGCGTTGGATTGTGCGACGTTTCGGCTTGCCGACCCCACCGAGCAGTTTGCCGCGTTGGTCAGATCCTTGACGATCACCGCGTCGGCGCGGCCACCCGAAGGATCTTGCGGGTTGCTGAGGAATTTGTCCGCCGCGACCTTGGTCTTCAAATAGCTTGCCGTCAGATTGACCAGGACACTGCGCGACGGCTTGATGATGCCTTCGGCTTCCAACCCGTAGATATTCGCGTCCACATTGTCGTTGACCGAAGTGCGCGACACGATGCGGCTGAGCTGAAGCGACTTATACTTATAGTAAAAGGCGGTCAGGTTGAAACGGAACGTGCCGTCGAGAAAAGTGTTCTTGGTTCCGATTTCGAAGGCATCAACCGTTTCGGGGCCGAACGTTGTCGGCACGGCAAAGACCGGCGATAGGGGCGGGTTGATACCACCCGATTTGTACCCACGCGAGTAGGATGCATAGAGCAGGTTGCGCGGCGTGATCTGCCAATCGAGCACCGCCCGGCCCGTGCCACGACCGAATTTGACCGCTGCATTCGCGTAAAGCTGATTGCCCGCAACCGATGGGTCAAAGTCGCTCGTCGCATAGTTGACCGCTTGAGTGATGTTGGTTGAGCCATAAGGCACCAGCACGCCATTGCCGTTCGCGTCGTTGAACAGCGTCGTGCGGGCCGAATAGAATTTATCGTCGTGATTGTAACGTGCGCCAAGCGTCAGCTTTAGCGAGTCTGTGACATTGACATAGGCCTCGCCGAAAATCCCATACGACTTCAAATGATAGAAATCGGAATCGCTGTCGAAATACGGCGAAGCCCGATAGACGTTGGGAAAGCCAGGAATAGGCGCAACCGGCGGCGGTCCGGCGCTTCCCAAACGAGCGCCGATCGATGACGCCGCCCCGAGCAAGCCGGCCGCATAATCCAACGCGAACGAATTCACATAATAGTCGTTGTCGCGGACCTTATAGTCGAAATAGATGCCGCCAACGAGGAAGTTGAAAGCCCCGTCCCAATTGGACGACAGCACTCCTTCGACATTCCATTGCTTGCCATAGGCCGTCGAGCGGTCGAAATCGAGGCTGGTACGCGCGTCGCAAATCTTATTGCCGCCAAACACGCCGGTGCCGCTTTCCTCGGCCAGCGACTGACAGAACGGACCGGCCGGACCGCTGGGGATCAGCGTCGCCGCCAGTTGCGTGAAAGGATTGACGCCACCCAGGCCGCCTGCGCCAAACGCGCCGCCCGGGCCAAATGCGGCATTAGGCAACGCGGCATAAGCAGCAAGCGTGGCCAGACCCGTATTGCCGGCCAGACCTCGTTCAATGCCGACGTTGTAGTCCACCGTCGAATCGGTGAAACCCTCCGTATAGCCGCCGTCGACCTTGATTTTCGCGCCGCCGAAATCGTGGTTGATGTTAACCAGCACCTGCTTCTCGCTGGTGCGGAAACGCGGCAGCGAATCGATGTTGACCGTGCGCAATCCGTTCGGATTGGTGTAGCCCGAATAGACCTCACCATCGTCAGCATAGACGCTGCCCAGTTCAAGCGGACGGAAGACCGGCGCCAACGCGCCAAGCGCGATGTTGGCAAACTCACGCGACGTGAGAATCGCCGCCAGGGTCGAATCTCCGTTTAGTTGCTCAAAAGCGGTACGATCGGGCAGGCAGCCCAGCACGCCGGTCGGATCACGGTGGCACAACTGTTTCTGGACGCGCGAGCGATCGTCCTTTTCACGGAAATAATGGGCCATGATATCGATCGTCGTGTCGGGGCTGGGCTGCCAGCGAATGGTACCGCGAATGTCATATTGGTCGCGGCCGTCGATGCGGCTGTTCGAGTTGATGTTGTAAGTGAAGCCATCACGCTTGAGATAATAGCCGGCGAGGCGGATGCCGATCGTATCGGTCAGCGGCAGGTTGAACATGCCCTTGACGCGGTAGCTGTCGTAATTGCCATATTCCCCTTCGACCGCGGCATGGATGCCCGACAGATCGGGCTTGGCGGTGACGAAGTTGATCACGCCGCCGGTCGCGTTGCGGCCGAACAGCGTGCCCTGCGGTCCACGCAGGACCTCGATCCGTTCGACGTCGAAATATTCGTTCTGGAAGATCGGCGAACCTTGAATCGGAATGTCGTTGACGTGCACGGCCGTCGCCGCGTCGCAAGTCACGCCGACGCACAGATCGCCGATACCGCGGATCGTGAAGGAGGCGGACGAAGTGAAGTTGCTCTTGGAAAAAGTAATGTTGGGCAGCGTCAGCTGGAGGTCCGAGGTCGAGTTGATCTGCTGCGCCTTCAATGCCTCTGCGCTGAACGCCGAAACCGCGATCGGCACGGTCTGCAGCGTTTCGGATTGACGCTGTGCGGTCACCACGATGTCGGCAATGCCGGCGGCATCGTTGGCATTGGCCGGATTGGCGGCCTCACCCGAATTGGGGCCAGACCCGGCGGCGGTTATCGCCGCTTGGTCGTTCGACTGCGCGAATGCGGTCTGCGCGCTGAGCAGCGCAATCGCCGACGCGCCAATAAGGTGAAGCTTTCGCATGGTTATCCTCCCTTGACATGCGGCGCTGTGATCGCGCCGTTTGACGTGAATCTTGGCCCCATGAGGGACTCGCGTCAACACGCGTGTGGGCGGGACTGTGTCGCAGGAATCACAATGCGGCTTGCCGTAACGTCAGGCGGACGGACTTGGCAGCGCCGCGATATGGCGTAAGTCGGGCGGATGGCTCAGGTCGACCTTGTTCCCGATGGCGAATCGCTGAAGATTCCGGTGCCCGATGACGTGGCGGAAGCAATCCGCACGCTGATCCGCTGGGCGGGCGACGATCCCGATCGCGAAGGATTGCTCGACACGCCCAAACGGGTCGGGCGCGCCTGGCGGGAATATTGCCAGGGCTACAGCGAAGACCCGTCAGTGCATTTGTCGCGGACGTTCGAAGAGGTCGGCGGGTATGACGAGGTCGTGCTGCTGAAGGACATTCCGTTCCAGTCGCATTGCGAGCATCACATGGCGCCGATCATCGGCAAGGCGGCGATCGCTTATTTGCCGCAGGACCGCGTGGTCGGGATTTCGAAACTGGCACGTGTGCTGCACGGATTTGCGCGGCGTCTGCAGGTGCAGGAACGGCTGACCGCGCAAGTCGCCGACTGCATCTGGGACCATCTCCATCCGCAGGGCGTCGCCGTGGTGATCGAGGCAAGCCACGCCTGCATGTCGGCGCGCGGGGTGCGCACGCCCGGTGTGGCGATGACGACCAGCCGGATGATGGGCGTCTTCCGCGACGACGAGCGGTCGCGCCGTGAAGTATTGGCATTGATGGGATATTAGGACCCGTCACTCCGCCGCCGCGGCCGAGTCGCCCCTCCCGGCGGACCGGGAGGGGCGACAGGTTCATCAGGCTTCGGTCGTTTCGGCCGGCGCCGCGGCTGGCGCGTCGGTGGCGATTTCGCCCGGTTCGGCATTGGGATCATAGGCTTCGGTGAAGCCGGCCTCGTCCTTTTCAAACATCTGCGCCATGACGTCGACGCCCTGCGACTGCAGGTCGGCTTCCTCGGGCGAGCGGGCGACGTTGACCTTCACGGTCACCGCGACTTCGGGGTGCAACTGAACACGAATG
The DNA here is from genome assembly GCA_964246315.1 of uncultured Sphingomonadaceae bacterium. Taxonomy (GTDB): domain Bacteria; phylum Pseudomonadota; class Alphaproteobacteria; order Sphingomonadales; family Sphingomonadaceae; genus Sphingomonas_O. The sequence continues at coordinate 20,986 of CAXTPT010000003.1, forward strand.
TCGTACAGTCCGATCGCCTTGATCGGATTGGGCAGCAGCACCTGGTTCTTGGCGACCTTGGCTCCGTCGGCCTCGAGCGCCTCGACGATGTCGCGGACCGCGACCGAACCGTAAAGCTGGCCAGTGTTCGACGCCTGACGGATCAGGGTCACCGACTTGCCATCGACCGTCTTCGACGCCTTTTCCGCGTCACCGCGGCGGGCTTCGTTGTCGGCGACGATCTTCGCCTTGTTCGCTTCGAACACCTTGAGGTTCGCCGCGTTGGAGCGAAGCGCCTTCTTGTTCGGCAGCAGGAAATTGCGCGCAAAACCGTTCTTCACGGTGACGACGTCACCAATCTGGCCAAGCTTTTCGACGCGTTCGAGCAGGATCACTTCCATCGTCTGCAATCCTTACTTCACGACATAGGGGAGGAGGCCGAGGTGGCGCGCCCGCTTGATGGCGGTGGCGAGCTCACGCTGCTTCGGCGCGGAGACGGCGGTAATGCGCGAAGGCACGATCTTGCCGCGTTCGGAGACGAAGCCCTGCAACAGGCGAACGTCCTTGTAATCGATCCGCGGAGCATCCTTGACCGAGAACGGGCAGGTCTTGCGGCGGCGGAAAAAAGCACGGGCCATGGTCTATAACTCCTTTAAGCCGCGGCGGCCGGGGCATAATCGTCACGGCGCGGGCGTTCGCCACGCTCCGCGCGTTCACGCTCGCGGCTTTCGTTACGGCGCATCATCGCCGACGGACCCTGTTCGAAGCCATCGACCTTGATGGTCATGTAACGGATCACGTCTTCGTTGATCTGCGTCTGGCGCTCCAGTTCGGCGACGACCGCGCCCGGCGCGTCGAATTCGAGCATGACGTAATGCGCCTTGCGGTTCTTGGCGATGCGGTAAGCAAGGCTGCGCAGGCCCCATGTCTCGGTCTTGACGACCTTGCCGCCGCCGGTCTCGATGATCTGGGTGGCGGTTGCCGCCAGCGCGTCTACCTGAGCCTGGGCCAGGTCCTGACGCGCGAGAAATACGTGCTCGTACAGAGCCATCTCGCTGGTCCTTATATGCCGATCGCTGACGCCGCACCATGCGAACGCCCCTCCGGCTTTCTTCGAAGCGCGGGCCTGTAGATCACCGGCTGCGAAAAGGCAAGGTGAGTGCGAGTCGAAAGCGCGGAAGTATCGAAAGTATCGCCTACGTTGCCTCGAGTTGGCCCCCCGGTACCGCCTCGGCAAACACGAAAGCGCGGAAATCGCCAGTCGCCTGCCATGCTGTGAACATATCACGAACATAGCTTGGCGCCGAGGATTTTCGGCGGTAGGCTCGCGCGGAACGACATCAAGGAGAGAGAGATGCGGAAGATGACGATCGCAACATTGGCACTGCTGATGGCCATGCCGGCCATGGCCAAGGGCCCGGCGGCCGCATCCTATGCGGCGGCATTGGCCAGCCCGGCGCGCCCCGACGCCGACCGCGCCAAGGATGCAGCGCGCAAGCCCGAAGCGGTGCTCGCCTTCATGCAAGTCAAACCCGACCAGCATGTCGGCGATTTCGTCACCGGCGGCGGTTATTTCAGCCGTGTGCTTGCAGGCGCGGTCGGCCCGGCGGGCAAGGTCTATGCCTTTCAGCCCGACGAGTTCACCAAGTTCAGCCCGAAATATGCCGAAGTGCCCGGCAAGCTCGAGGGCGAACAGGCCAATATCAAGGGCATCGTCACGCCCTTTGCCGCGCCGGCCTTTCCCGAGCCGCTCGACGCGATCGTCACGATCCAGAATTTCCATGATCTCTATTTGAAGCCGTTTCCCGGCGACACCGGAGCCAGGGCCTCGGCGGCGCTGTACGCCGCGCTCAAGCCCGGCGGCGTCCTGGTGGTGGTCGATCATTCGGCGCCCAAGGGCACGGGAACGATGGCGGCGGACGGGCTGCACCGGATCGAGGCGAGCGCGGTGATCGCCGCGCTGACCAAAGCGGGCCTCAAGCTGGAGGCAAGCGATTATACGACCTTCGCCGACAAGGCCGACCCGCGCACCGCCAACGTGTTCGACAAGGGCATTCGCGGCAAGACCGACCAGTTCATGCTGCGGTTTCGCAAGCGCTAGCCAGCCTCGTCCAGGTCCGCGGTGCACCGCGACACCGGGCAAGAGGTTGCGCCGGTCCGTCCGGGAAGACTAGTGCCGGATGCGTCACCGTCACTCCGGCCTCCCGCGCCGGGGTCCGGCCTCCTTCGTCCCGCGACCGGTCAATGGCGGATGAAGGACAAGCTGGACCCCGGATCAAGTCCGGAGTGACGGGCAAGCGGTTGGAGAGAGTGACATGCGCGCGTTCGTTTTTCCGGGACAGGGGAGCCAGGCGGTCGGGATGGGCTCGGCGCTGAGCGCCGCCAGCGCTGCGGCGCGGGCGGTGTTTCAGGAAGTCGATGATGCGCTGGGGCAGCATCTGTTCAAGCTGATGCGCGAGGGCCCGGACGATCAGCTGGTGCTGACCGAGAACGCCCAGCCGGCGATCATGGCCAATGCCATCGCGGTGCTGCGCGTGCTCGAAAGCGGTGGCGTGCGGCTGGCGGACAAGGCCGATTTCGTCGCGGGCCATTCGCTGGGCGAGTATACCGCCTTGTGCGCGGCGGAGGCGGTCGGGCTGGCGACAACCGCGCGGCTGCTGAAAGTACGCGGGCAGGCGATGCAGGCGGCGGTGGCGGTGGGCGAGGGCGCCATGGCGGTGCTGCTGGGGCTCGATTTCAACGCCGCCATGGCTGTCGCGGCGGAGGCGGCCAAGGGTGAGGTGTGCCAGGCGGCGAACGACAATGGCGGCGGACAGGTGGTCATTTCGGGCCATGCCGGGGCCGTGGCGCGGGCGATGGAACTGGCCAAGGAACGGGGCGCCAGGCGCGCGCTGCCGCTGGCGGTGTCGGCACCGTTTCACTGTTCGCTGATGATGCCCGCGGCTGACGTGATGGACGCGGCGCTGGCGGACGCGCCGATGCAGGCGCCGCTGGTGCCGGTCTATGCCAATGTCACCGCCGCGCCGGTCAGCGATCCCGCCGAGATCCGCCGCTTGCTGGTGCAGCAGGTGACGGGGACGGTGCGCTGGCGTGAAAGCGTCGAGGCGATGTGGGCGGCGGGAGTCACCGAGGTCGTCGAGCTCGGCGGCAAGGTGCTGGGCCCGATGGTCAAGCGGATTGCGCCGGACATGGTCACGCGCAGCGTGGTGTCGATGGACGACGTGGAAGCGCTGGCGAGGGATTTGTAGGGGTTCACGCAGAGATCGCAGAGGGCGCAGAGAAGATGGGAGAGGATGATGCACTGACGCGTAGCGTTATCGGTTTAGCAATGCGAATTCACTCGCAGCTGGGTCCGGGACTCTTCGAGAGTGTATATGAGACGGTGTTAGCCGGAAAGTTGATCGAGGCGGGCCACCGGGTCGAACGCCAGCGTCTTATCGATATCGAATTCGAGGGAACGCGTTTTCCAAACGCATTCAAGATTGATCTGTTGATCGATCGAACACTTGTCATCGAAGTCAAAGCCACCGAGCAGAGCGGCGCGCTTCATGCGCGTCAACTTTTGACCTATCTGCGGCTAATGCGTTTGCCGACCGGCCTGGTGATCAACTTTAACGTAACGATGCTCAAAGACGGCATCAAGCGCGTGGCGAATAGCCACCTTCCAATCTTCTCTGCGTCCTCTGCGGACTCTGCGTGAACCATAGGAATTGAAATGTTCGACCTGACAGGCATGACCGCTTTGGTGACCGGCGCTTCGGGCGGGATCGGTTCTTCGGTGGCGAAGGCGCTGGCGGCGCAGGGTGCGCGGGTGGCCTTAAGCGGCACCCGGGCGGAGAAGCTGGCGGAGGCGGCGCAGGGGCTCGCGGACGCGGTAACGCTACCATGTGACCTGAGCGATGCGGTGGCGGTCGATGCGCTGGTGCCGCAGGCGGTCGAGGCGCTGGGCGGCAAGCTCGACATCCTCGTCAACAATGCCGGGGTGACGCGCGACAACCTCCTGATGCGGATGAAGGACGAGGAATGGGCGGCGGTGATCGGCGTCAATCTCGAGGCGGCGTTCCGCCTGATGCGCGCTGCCGCCAAGCCGATGATGAAGGCGCGTTTCGGGCGGATCGTCTCGGTGACCAGCGTGGTCGGCACCACCGGCAATCCGGGGCAGGCGAATTACGCCGCGTCGAAGGGCGGGCTGGTGGCGATGACCAAATCGGTGGCGCAGGAACTGGCCAGCCGGGGGGTGACGGCGAACTGCGTCGCGCCGGGGTTCATCGCCACGGCGATGACCGAAGTGCTGCCCGATGTGCAGAAGGAGGCGCTCAACAGCCGTATCCCTGCGGGCGCGATGGGCACGGGCGAGGATATCGCTGCCGCCGTCGTCTATCTGGCGAGCCGTGAGGCGGGGTACGTCACGGGGCAGACGCTGCACGTCAATGGCGGGATGGCGATGCCCTAACGAACGTAATTCGCCATGCTCGCGGTATCGACGACCTTGTAGGGAATGCCGCGCGGGCCGAGGAACAGGCGCTGCATCTCGCTGCGCGTGAAGGGGCGGCTGCCGAGGCGGCCGAACACGGCGATCTGGCCGCCGGTTTCATCGACGGCGCGGTCGCGGTCGAGGCCCTTGCTGAGCGCCAGCGCGGGCGACGGCGTGCGCGCCCAGGCGATCAGTTCGGGCATCGGCGCGGGGGAGAAGCCGTAGAAATTGGGCTGGCTGGCGGGTGAGGTAAGCTGGATCACCTTAAGGCCCGCGCGGCCGTCGGCGACATAGGCGAACAGCGAGGCGTTGGTGCTGCCGACGACAACATCACGAACATCGCGCATATGGCCGTTAAATGTCTCCTTAAGATATATCTTGGGAGCCATGGGCTGGGCGACGTTGACGATGACCAAGCCCTCGGCGCCGCCGGCGACATAGGCATAGGTGCGCGCGACATAGATGCGGTGCGCGTCGGCCAGCGGCACATCGCCCGACGGACGCGCCTGCGGGTGGGCGAGGTCAGTGACGTCGAACAGCTTCAGGCCCTGGCGCGTCGAGACCCAGAGATAGCGGAACTGGAGCGCGGTGGCGCGGGCATCGTCGAGCGGGATGTCGGCGGTAAGTACCGGATTGAGCGGGTCGTCCAGATCGACCACCGCGAGGCCGCGCGCAGTCGCGATATAGGCGAAATGCCCGGCGAGCGTGACGTGACGGGCACCCGCGAGGACGTTGCCCGGGTTCCAGGTCGCGGCGCGGGTGAAGCGGTTGTTCCGGAATTCGCCATCGGCGAGGGTGTCGACATTGACGAGGATCAGCCCCTCCACCGCGTCGGTGATCACGGCATAATGATAGATCGGGTGGAACGGCTGTTCCTGATTGGCGTCGCGCATCGCCTGGGTGTTGCGCGTGGGGGCGATCGGCTGGTCGGTGGGCAGCGCCATGCAGGTGGCGTCGGCGCTGTCGACATGCAGGTTCTGGCCCAGCTTGGAGAAGGGCGCGCTGACGATCGGGTTGGAAAAGCCCTTATTGGCGATCGAGGCGACGTCATAGGCGCGGAAGCCGCCGCTGCCTTCGGCGACGAACATGTATTCGCCGCGCAGCTGCAGGCAATTGGCGGCGTCGGACGTGCCCTGCACGACATTGCGGAAGACTTCGGCGGGGTCGGTTTCGCCCGACAGCTTGCCGTCGAAGGTCTTGCCGCGCGTCCAGTCGATCAGTTCGCGGGCGTTCTTTTCGACGTGCTGCCGGTAATAATCGGGATAGGCCCAGCGCTGGAGGTAGGAGCCGATCACCGCTTGCGGCTCGTCCCATTCGGTGACGCGGATCGCCTCGAACCCGCCCTCGAGGCCGGTCCAGGCGTTCATCCCGACGAAGTTCACGAAGTTGGTACCGAGCAGCAGCAGCTGGCTCATGATCGCGTTGTTGTCGTCGTTCGCGGACAGATGGCAGTCGGAGCAGGTCTTGGTCTCGGTGGTGCGCACGGTGTGCGGGAAATGGGGCGCGAAAGCCTGCGAGGAGAAACCGATCGCGGAGATCGGCGGCTGCTGGATATAGATCCGTTCGCGGTTGATGTTGGTCGAACTGAGCACCAGCGCCGAAGTCGAGCGCACCGGCGCGATGATGTTGCCCTTGGTCGTCTGATGGCGGCCGAGCTGGAACATATCGTCGCGCGCGACCTGCGGGTTGTAGCTCGCCCAGTTGCGCGTTTCCTCGCCGCCATATTTGTGGCTGGTCGTCTTCCAATTGGCCTCGATCGGCAGATGGCAGCCGCCGCATGAGGTGGTCCAGGACAAATGACAGGTAAAGCAGGTCATCTTGTCGTCGCCATGCGCGCGTTGCGTGGCAGGAATGCCAGGGCCCCAGGGCATTTCAGCAGAGCGACCCCCGGCCCCTCCACGAAGGCGTGGAGGGGAGAATGACGAGCCGGTAGCCTGTTCCCCTCCAGCCCTTGCTGGAGGGGTCTGGGGTGGTTCCTTGGCGCTTGGTCCCCAAGCGAATGATCCCATCAGCTTGGCGCGTGCGGCCTTGATGTTGAAGCCGGGATAGGCCGGATCGACCGAATCCTTGACCAGGTGGACGCGCCATTCGAGCTTCGGGTCGCTCGCCGAGCGCTGGATCAGCACTTGGCGGCCGGTCTGGTCGGTGCTCCATTCGAAACGGCGCTGGCCGTCGGGATTGCGGATCAGCGTCAGGTTGGTGCCGTTCGGTGGCGCCGCAGGGCCGCTGGTCAGCAGCGTCGGCAGCTTGTCGGCGGTGCCGTGGCAGTCCTTGCAGCCGATCTCCACCGCGTTGGCGACCTCGGTCATGATCAGGCCGTTGCCGTGATTGTCCTGCGCGAAGTGGCAATCGGCGCACTGCATGCCCTTTTCGGCGTGGATATCCATCATGTGCACGGTCTTGCCGGGGTTGGTGCCGACGGGGACGAACTTGGCTTCGCCGTTCTTGCGCCATTTTTCCGGATCGTCCGGTGAGACGATCTTGCCCTCCGCGTCGAGCAGATTGCCTTCACGGTCGCGCTTGAAGATCGCGCGGAAATTCCAGCCATGGCCGTGATAATCGGCGAACTGGGTGTCCTTCAGCGCCGGGTTCTTGTCATAGACGTTGCGCAGCGCGTCGAGGTCCGCCCAGGGGCCGTGGCTCGCGGCCATTTCGGGGTTCCGGTCGAGCACGCGGCGGCGCATTTCCGCCGTCGGATACATCTGCTTGCCGCCCCACATTGCGGGCGCGTCGGATTCGTAATCCCACATGGTGTAGCCGAGAAACGAGTTCAGAAAGATGTTCGGCTGATGCATGTGGCAGGTCATGCACTGGCTGGTCGGGATCGCGCGGGTGAAGGCGTGCTCGACCGGGTGGCCCTTTTCCTTCTGGCCGGGCTCGCGGGTGGAATCCCCATGCACCGCGACGGTGCCGAACACGTCGTGATGCTCGGGCGGGCCCTCGAGCTTGTCCTTGATCGTCGGATCGACCGTCGCGGTCTGACCATCACGACCATAAGCTGACCAGACCGACGAATGGCGCGGCTCGCGGTCATTGGCGTAGACGACGTGGCACGACGCGCAGCCCGACGAGCGGTAGTCGCCGGGCTGATCGTTGGTACCGAGGAACCAGGTGAAGGGATCATTCAACCGCGTCTTGTGGATGTTGAGCACGGGGATGGCGACGCGCAGGCCGGTTCCGGGGCCGCGGTTCGATTGCTTGAGGTCGGGGCGGCCGGGTTCCTCAAGCCGTTGGATGTTGCCCAGTGAATTGGGCAGGCCGACCTCGGCAAATCCCGTGTTGATGTTGCGCCCGCCGCGTTCGAATACGCGGAAGATGTCGGCTGGAGGGACGACATGCCAACTGGGGAGCGGATAAAGCGCGGGAAGGGCGCCGCGTGCTTTCTGTTCGGCGGTGACGGTGCCGGGAGGATCGCCGGGGGAGACGATCTTCGCCGGTTCGCCTTCACGCGTATAGGCTTCGCCAAAGACGTAATTCTTGAACGGGACGATGCCATTATTGTAGCTGGCGCCGCCCCACAGCATCGCGCCCGAGGCCATGATCGAGCGTTCGGCGGCCTGGATCGTATCCATGTGGCACGCGCCGCAGCTTTCGCGGACGACGCGATAGTCCGACGGATTGACGAAGCGGATATATTCGGGAGCCTCCTTGTTGAGGAGGGTGTAGCTGGCGCGCGGATTGGCGGAGGACGGCCAATTCCACGCCTTGGGAAAGCGCGGAAGGACATGAGCTCGCGCGAGCGTCGCGCGGTAGGCTGGATCGGATGGCTTGAGGCGGCGGTCGGCAAGCGCGGCGCTCGCGTCGCCGCCATGGCAATCGGCGCAGCCCAACACTACCGCCTCGGACTTGTGCATCGAAGACGCGTCCGAAGCGGTGTGGCAGCTGAGGCAGCCGGCGGATTTGGCCTGCGCTTCTGCGGATGTCTGTGTCGCGGGAGCGGGGGGGACAAAGACATAGTGCCGTTTGACCGGCTTTTCGGCATCCGAGGCAAGGGTCGCCGATGGGACCAACAACAGCCCCAGCAATACCGTCATCCCGGCGAAAGCCGGGATCCATTTCCGGACGGGCACTGTCTTCTCGAAAGGGGGGCGCTCGTTCGAGCATGGACCCCGGCGTGCGCCGGGGTGACGAACGAGGGCGGACAAAAACCCCACGGTCAGTAGCTCAGCACTGCGTTGAACAACACGCTGTAATAGCGGCTGTCACGGCGGCTGTTGGTGAACAGGTCCTTGAAGCCCCTGGACGGCTGCAGCACCGCGCCCGAGAGGCGGAAGACGAGGTTCTGGATCGCCTTGGGCCGGAAGATCGCCGCGAGGCTGGCATCGGTGCCGATCGTTTTGGGGATGCTGCCTTCCGACCGCAGCGCCTGCAGTGTGGCGGTGTTTTCGAACCACAGATAATTGACGTTGCCCGACAGGCGGAATTTGGGGGTGACGTCAGCGTCAAAGCCAACGCCCGCGAGCATTGTGCCCGGATTATTGAAGTTCGACTGGCCCTGTTCCTTCGACGAACGCAGCGAATTGAGCACGCCGTTGCGTCCGCTGATCGCGATGACGCGTCCGCCGCCGGCAAAGGGGATTGACTGGCGGATCCAATAGCTGGTGTCCGCGCCGGCGAAAATCGGGTTTTCGAAGATCGCGTCGAACCCAGTTTCGCGGTTGTCGTAGGGGTTCCCGTCGCCGCTGGCATAAAGGCCCGAGGCGCGCAGCCGGATCCAGTCGAGATCGATCGAGGGTTCGATCGCCGCAAAGAATGCGCGGACTTTGGCTGGCTGCGAGGTGAAGAAGCTGTTCCGGTCCTTGCCGAACGCGCCGTAGACGCTCGTCGTCAGGTTCACGCGGCCGATATGCCCGTCAGCGGAGTAACCGAAATAGGTGACGTCGTAATCGCGCCCGCGCAGATCGCCGAGCAGCGCCGGGCGGACCGGGAAGCCGTTGGTATCGACCTCGACATTGTCGCCTTCGCGGTTGCGGTTGTAGGTCACCGAAACCTGACTGGTCAGGCCGACGACCGGAAAATCCTGGCGATAGACGTTGGCGGCGAAGACATAATCGTCGCGCGGGCGGCGCGTGACGCTGTTGAGGCCTGAATTGGTGTCCTTTTCGAGCCGGCGGAACGCGGCGAGATTATATTGCCAGCGGTTGTTGTCGCGATTGCCGAACAGACGGATGCCGAGCTGCGAATCCTGGAACAGGAAGCCGCGAAAATCCTGCTGATAGGGCTGGATGCCGATGCGGATGCTGTCGAAATCGTAGCGGTCCGACGTGTTGCGAATGTGATAGTCGATAAACGCTTCCTGCACGCCCAGGAAATGATCCCAGCGGTGGCTGTGGATCGAGGGGCGCACGTCGAGCACGCGGCGTTCGGTCACGTCGACATAGTTGATGTTATAGGCAAGCTGGACCTTATACTCGATCTCGGGCGGCTTGTAGGCGGTCGAGCCCTTGAACAGATCGAAGCCGGCCAGGAACGTCTGTGCGACGACCAGGCTGTGGCTGCGGCCGAACACGTCGAGGCTGCCGGGGCGGCCGGTGGTCTGCACGCCGACCGGAATGGGGAAGCTGCGCGGTTCCACGACGGTATCCGAGACTGCACTGAGGCTGAGGAACCAGTCGTCATGGTGCAGGAATTTGGGCGTCAGACAGCGCGGCGTGCCCGCGGCCTTGCGGCGTTCCTGCTCTTCCTCGGTCGCAATACACAGCGGGCGATCGCCCTTGAGCACGTTCTGGTGATACGGATCGCGTGCCGAATGCGTCACGGGACCGCACAGCCCGCGCGCGTTCGGATCGCCCGCCAGCGTACCGCATAATGTCTTGGTCAGCCGCCAACGGTCGGGCACCGAAAAATCGTAGCTGTCGGGCGGAAAGGCCTCGGGCGGCGGCGCGGAGACCGCGTCCTTATTGTCCTGCGTGATCTTGTCCGGAAGCGGCGGATTGAAGCCGGGGCGGCGGCGGCCGTCGATGATCGCATCATCGGGCGTCGAAGCCGGCGGCTCGACGGCCTCGGCGCGCCGTTCGACGGCCGCGGCTTGCGTTAGGCTGCGCGCCAGATCCTCGTCATTGAGCGATTTGACCGGCGGTGGCGCGGGCATTGTCGCACCTTGGGCGGCGAGGACAAGCGCGAGCACTCAGCGCCCCTCGCACACATTCTGATCGCTGGTATCGAGGAACGGCGCGAACGGGCAGGCGATGTAGCGCAGCCGCACGCCCGGCGAATTGGGCAGCGCGATGACGATCCGGTCCGACCGGATCGCCGCGGGCGCGTTGCCGATGCCGGTCGAGAGCCTGGCCCCGGCGTTGGCGGCGCCAAGAAAGCCGATCATATCGTCCTGGTCGATCCCGTCCCCCGAGACGCCGATCGCACCGACCAGCGTGCTGCCGCGGTACACCGGAACCGAGCCTGGAAAAATCTGGATGCCGTTGGCCAGGCGCGGGGTCGACGTGCAGCGTGGCGGGTTGCCGCCCCCAAGGACGCTGACGAGGTCGGTTGCGATCAGCGCGCTTTGCAGGCCGGTGGAGAAAGGGTTGAAGCGCGCAATCGGGCGGGAGAAGGGGCCGTTGGGGCGGCTGACTTCCCCGTCGGGAAAATAGGGGCGGTGGATCAGGCCCAGCGCGCGAGCGGTGATGGCAAAGGCACCGCCGAGCGCACCCGCGGGCAGGAAGGCTTGCGCCGCGGCGGTCAGCGCGCGGACGTCGGCGCTGGGGTCGGCACCGAGCGTGGCGCCGGCGGTGGCGCTGGAGAAGAACGCCGCCGAGCGCGCCTTTTGCAGAGATACGTCCGCACCGAAGATCGGTGCATCGGGGGAACGGACCATGCCGAGCACGGCGCCGCTGGTGTCGACCAGGCTGATCGTCACTTCGGCGCGGCTGTCGAGCGGGCGACGGATCTGCGCCCGCGCGCGGCTCATGATCGTGAACGAGTCCTCGAGCAGCGCGCGCGCCTCGGCGGCGGTGATCAGCCCATCGGTGCCCGCGCGGATGGGATAGCGGTTCGTCCCCGCGCCATCGGAGAACACGAACGCGTCGCGGTTGGCGAATTCGGCGGTCGTCGACGCGCGCACGCCCGAGGCTTCGCTGCCATAGGCCGCACCGGCACTGACCGTGGCCGCTGCGAAGCCCGGAACGGCGACCAAGGCTCCCGGCAAGCCGGCGAAAGCGGGCGGGGCGGCGGGGTTGCTGCGCAGGTTGGCGCGGGTCGTGTCGGTGTAACGAAGCGACGTGCCGTCCACGGTTATCCGCCCGGCGGTGATCGCGTCGGGCGCGTCGAAACCGACGGTGCCGGCGAGCGCGATTGCCTCATCGTCGTTGGCGTCGATATCGAGGATGTTCGGATCGAAGTCGTATACCGCGTCGGCCATCACGCCGATGCCGCCGACAAGCACGCCGCCCTTGTAAAGCGGAAAGCCGCCCGCATCGGCCGCGAGCCCGAGCGGCGAGCGTTTCGGCCCGATCATCGGCGAGCCCACGCCCAGGCGGGTGTTGAAGTCCGAACAGGGCAGCTGGGAGAATTGCACGCCGTAGAGCGGGCCGCTTTCCAGGCCGGCCGTGGTCGGCGCGGGCGGGAAGTGCGGCTGGACGATCTGGCTGGCAGTGCGCGTCGAAAAGGCGTTGCCGCCCGACGAGAGATAGGCGCCGGTGACCGCCTTGGCGATCGCACCGATTTCCTGTGGCACGTCGAGCCCCTGCGCATCGGCATTCTGGCGGTTGGGCGCATCGGCGATGTGCATGGTCGCGGCGGCGCCGGTCATGCGGAACAGGGCAAGGACGTTGCCGACCCGGTCGGTGACGGCGATGACCGCGGGTTTGCCCCGCGCGGACGCTTCGGCGCTGGCTTGCGCGACGATCTGCTGCACCTCGACGGCGGTCAGCGCCGCTTGCGCCGGGGGCGGGTAAAGCGCGGCCGGCGTAGGCGACGGCGGCGGCGACACAGCGGCGGGGGCAGTGCCTTCGCCGCTTCCGCACGAGGCGAGGACGAAAGCCAACATTGTCAGCGAGGCGATGGCGCGCTTCACCGGAGGCTCCGGATGCCGCGGATCGCGCTGCCCAGCGCTTGCCGGTATTCGAGCGGCCGATACGCGTTGGGATCCTTCACTGCGGCGTAAGCGCGATTGATGTCGCCGCGCACCGCGCTCGCCGCCAAAACGCTGACCGCGCCTTGCGAGACGAGGCCGTTGAGCAGCGTGTCCATCGCCATCACCGCCTGCGTACTGCCGGTATAATCGGTGAAGCGCGGGGCGATCGCCTCGCTGCCGATGGCGTCGAGCATCGCGAAGGTTTGCTCACGGCTGAAGCTGGCGGCGTTGAAGGCGGCGGCGAGCGCCTGGGCCGATGCGCGCAGCCTGGCCGCGGCGGCAATGGCCTGCGGGCGGCCTTGCGCCATCGCGGCGTGAAATGCGCGGCTGTCGGCATCGAAACGCCGGCCCGGCGCGGGTGCGGCAACGCGCGCGGCGGCGGAGAGCATGATCATGTTCTCATCGTTGAACGGCGGACTGCCGGGCGGGAGCGGGCGGCCCGGGTTGGTCAGCACGGTCGGCGAGAAGCTGGCACCGTCGCGGATCGTGCGGTGGCAACTGTGGCAATCGTAGAAATAGAATTCGGGGAAGGCGCCGTCCTGCCCCCGACCGGATGCAAACAGCGACAAGGCGCGGTCGAGCGCCATGGCCTGGCCGACCGCCCAGACGCGGACGTTGCCGGTACGGCCCTTCCGCGCGGCATAGTCGCGGTCCTCGTTCCAATGCTGCTGCAGCGTCGAGAACAGGTCGAGTTCGAAGCTGATCCGCGGGTGTCCCGCCGCCATGATGCGGTGCGTCACGAACTGCCCGCCGTCGGCCGAGCCGAAATGACAGTCGAGGCACACCGCCGCCTTGGCCATCGGCCGGTCGAGCGGGACCATCCCACGCGACACATTGGCGGCGTGCGTGCCGCCAACGGCGTAATGGCTGGCCAGCCAGTTCTGGGCGCCGCCATGGCAGGCTTCGCAGCCGACGCCGTCGGACAAGTGGAACTGGCCGCCGCGCCGGCCCGGATCGGCATGGCAGCCAAGGCATTCGCCCGCCGCCTGCGGATTGCCCAGGCCGAGCCGCGCCGCGATCTGTCGTCCGCGCGCATTGCCGAGAACCGAGAAGGCGCGGCTGTGCGCGCCGGCCGGCGAGGAGGGTTCCTGCCAGCGCAGGACCTCATCCTGCCGAACCACCTTGCCATCGGCATATTGGCGGCCGTGGCAGGTCGTGCCGCCGCAGCTGGCGACGCCAAGATGGGTCGCGTCGTCGGGCAATGCGGCACGGCTCGAAGTCAGGGCGACGAACAAGGCAATGCCTGCCAGCGCAAGGCACAGCAATGCCCCGCCCAATCCGGCGCGCCTGCCACTAGTCCCTGCCTGCCCCCGCATCGCGTCCCTCGTGCTGCGGCCGGTGCTATCAATAGCCGAGCGTCAAGTCGACCTGATGTTCGAGCTTTTCGCCGCGTTGCCAGCGACCGAGATTGGCGATGAAGCGCGCCGCCCCGCGCTGAAACATCTTGGTTTGCGATTGGCCCGACAGATGCATGGTGATGTGGGCGTTCGGCAGCGTCCATAACACATGGTCGGCGGGGAGCGGCTCGGGGGTGGTGACGTCGAGAAAGGCACCGGCGATACGGTCGCTCTGTAGCGCTTCGACGAGTGCGTCCTGATCGACCACCGAGCCCCGTGCGATATTCACGATCACGACCTCGGGCTTCATCGCCGCCAGCTCACTGGCACCGATCATGCGCTCGGTTTCCGGCGTCGCGGGCACGGCGAGGATCACCCAGTCGAAGCCGCCGAGCTTCGCGCGCCAATCATCGGGGCCGAGTTCACCGGGATCGGGCGTGCGGCGCACCGTCGTCACGGTGACGTCGAAGGCGGCCAGCCGGGTTGCGATCAGCGATCCGATCGCCCCGCCGCCGATCAACAGCGCATGGCTGCCCGCCAATTCGTCCTTGCCGGGCGGATGCTGCAGCCATTCGTGGCGATCCTGCGCGCGGACGACTTCGCGATAGCCTTTGGCCACCGTCAGCATGCCCATCACGACATATTCGGCGATCGTGATGGCGTTGATCCCAGCACCGTTGGTCACCGCAATGCCTCGCTCGCGCAACCGGTCGATCGGCATCCAGTCGATGCCGGCATAAATCGAATTGAGCCATTTGAGCTTAGCGGCGCCCGCGATGGCGGCGACCATGTCCTTGGCATCATACATGTCGAGCCAGCCGATCTCGGCCTCGCGCGCCAGTTCCGCGGCCTCGGCCGGCGCGGTGAACCAGCGGGCCTCGATGCCCGGCGGGAGATGCGGTTCGAGCAGGGGCCGGGCGGGCGCGGGGAGGACGGCGATGGTCATAGGCTTAGTCTCCAGTCCCAACCCAGCGGATCGCCGTCCATCACGTCGACACCTTGCGCGGCGAGTTCATCCCGCAACGCGTCGGAGCGCGCGAAATCCTTGTCTGCCCGCGCGACTTTGCGGGCGGCAAGCGCCGTTTCGACGGCGTCTTCGGTGATCGTCGCATCCTTCGGGCTGACGCGAAGGTCGGCACGGTTGATCCCATCAAGGCCTAGGCCGAGGACTTTATCCATATGCTCGACGAGGTGGAGACGCAGCGCGGGGGACAATGCCTTGGTGGCAAGAACCTCCTCGATCAGCGGCAGAGCCTTGGGGATATTGAGGTCGTCCGCCACGGCTTCGTCGAAGCGGTCGCGTAGCGCCTGCGCGGTGGCGTTTACCGCGACATCGGCGTCGGCCTTTGCCCGCAATGCCTCGACCTGCATTACCAGGCGCTTGAGCCGGGTCAGCGCGGCGAGCAGGTTTTCACCCGAAAATTCCAGCTCGCTGCGGTAATGCGCGCCGAGGCACATCAGGCGGTAAGCGAGGGGATGGACGCCCTTGTCGACGATGCTCGCCAGCGTGGCAAAATCGCCCTTGGACTTGGACATCTTCCCGTCGCGCATCACCAGGAAGTTATTGTGCATCCACCAATTCGCGCCGGTGCGGCCGGTGCCGGTAAACGCCTGGTTCTGGGCGATTTCATTGGGGTGATGGATTTCGCGGTGGTCGATGCCGCCGGTGTGGATGTCGAATTGCTCGCCAAGATAGTCGATCGACATCACCGAGCATTCGAGATGCCAGCCCGGCGCGCCTTTGCCCCATGGCGAATCCCATTCCATCTGGCGCCGTTCGCCCGGAGGCGACGCGCGCCAGATGGCGAAATCGGAGGCATGGCGCTTGCCCTCGACGTCGCCGATGCGGCTTTCGCCCGGACCCGCGGCGTGCCCCGCGAGGCGGCCGTAATCGGGGACGGTCGAGGTGTCGAAATAAAGCCCGCCGGGCAGGACGTAACAATGTCTGTCGGCAATCTTCCGACCGAATTCGATCATCTGCGGCACGTGCTCGGTGGCAACAGTCCAGCGGCTCGGTTCGTGGATGTTGAGCGCGGCAATGTCCGCCTTGAACGCAGCGGTATAATAAGCGGCAATATCCCAGATCGACCTGGATTCGCGCTGCGCGGCGGTTTCCATCTTGTCGGCGCCGGCATCGGCATCCGAGGTGAGATGGCCGACATCGGTGATGTTGATGACGTGCGTGACGTCGAGCCCCGACAAGCGCAGCGCGCGGGTCAGCGTATCGGTGAACACATAGGCCCGCAGATTGCCGAGATGCGCATAATGATAGACCGTCGGCCCGCACGAATAGACGCGCGCATGCCCGGGATCGATCGGAGTGAAGTCGCGGACCGAGCGTGTCAGGCTGTCGAACAAGCGGATGGGAGGCATCGCCGCCCCATCGCCAGTCCTAATCCTTCGTGCAAGTCTCCGCCGACGGATCGCACTGCTTGCCGTCCTTGTCGGCGAGCAGGTCGTCGTTGCCCGATCCGGTTACCGGGTCCTCGATCAAAGGCTGACCGACCAGCGCATTGAAGCCCGGCAGTTCGACCAGCACATCGGGGACGTTGATGGCATTGGTCGCGGCCGCGAGCGCTTCGGCCAATTCTCCGCCATCCTCGATCAGGTCTCGGCCGATGACGCCCGGATCGAAGGTGATGCTGCAGGCCGACGGATTGGCGATCGAGCAGCCGTTGATCGTCGACCCCGCAGTCACCAGGGCGGCATTATTCCCGCCGACCTTCACCAGCGGCGCAAAATCGAGACCGGTGACGAACCCGCCCGCCGCGCTCGAGGAAACCTGCCGCCCGTTGACCGCGACGGTGATCGCGTTCTGGCCGGACGGCGTGATGGTCAGCCCGCCCGCGCCCACGGTCAGGCCGCGGCGCTGACCGTAGGCCGGGGAATTGGCGCTTTGGGTCAACCCGGTATTCTGGACGAAAAAGCCGTTGCCGACCGTGGCGGTGATCGCGTTGGCGGCAAAGAAGCCGGTGTCGTCAGTGCTGCCCGCATTGGTGCCGAGCAGGTCGCTCTGCGCCTTGGCATCGGGGGCGCTGGCCAGGCCCGACAGCGTCGCCGCATCGCTGGCGATGATGTCCGTGGCGCTGAGCAGCAGGGTTCCCGCGGGATCGGTGCCGTTAAGCAGCGACACGGCGCCGCCCGGGCGCACCTGGATGGCCGGCCCGGCGGCGAGTTCAACCTGGCTGCCGCTGCCCGCGCCCGTCAGGCGCACCGGCCCGACGACACGCATCGTGCCCTGAGTCTGGAAACGCAACGTGCCGGTGGACGCCAGGTTGGCAAGGCCCTGCTGCCCCTGCGCAGCGCCGAGGCTTAGCGTGTCGAGCAGCAGGCTAGGCGTGGCATTGGGATCGATCGCCCGATCACCCTGGCCCACCGGCTGCGTGGCGATGAGGATGTTGTTCGCCGACAGGCGCTGGGCTTCGGCTTCGCTCAGGCGGTAACCGGAGCCGGCGGTGCTGCCGCCCACGCTGGTCGCACCCGCCGTGCTGGTGAGGGTGAGCTGTGTCGTCGTGCCGACCGCGCCGATCCGCGCGCCGCCGGCGATGGCGATGTCCGCCGACCGGATGGCGACCGTCGGCGCGACGATTGCGCCATTGAAATTGGCAACGGTGCCGGCGGTCAGGCTGAGCGTGCCACGCGCGGCAGCCTCGCCCAGTGTAACCGAGCCAGCAGCAGCGAGAGTCACATTGGCCGGGCTCGACTGCCCGCCGCCGATCGCGCCGACCGACAGATTGCCGCCGGTGCTGCCCAGGCTCAGCGCATTGGCGGCGGTGGCCGCAGCGATGCTGAGGCTGCCGCCGGTGACGATGTCGACATCGCCTGCCGTCGATCGCACCTGCGCCAAGCTGAGCGTGCCCGGATTGCGGAGGAAGATCGATT
Source organism: uncultured Sphingomonadaceae bacterium (assembly GCA_964246315.1). GTDB lineage: Bacteria > Pseudomonadota > Alphaproteobacteria > Sphingomonadales > Sphingomonadaceae > Sphingomonas_O. Next base: position 38,729 of record CAXTPT010000003.1, read on the forward strand.
GGCCGTCGGCAACGATGTCGCTGCCCGCGATCTCGTCGTTCACGCGCACTGCACCGCTGGCCGCGGTCAGCGTCGTTGCGCCGCTCGAGCGCAACACCCCGATGGTCATGCCTGCGGGCGCGTTGACCGCCGTTGCGCCGCCCGAGGCCAAGGTGGCGCCGCCGACGGTGGTGCCGGCATTGATCGTCACCGCGCCCGATGAATTGATCGTGCCAAATGTCAGCGCACCGGCGAGGCCGAGGTCGACCGGGCCGGCCGTCGCGGTCAGCGATGGCGCGTTGAACCCGCCCAGCGAGCGGAGGAACAGCGACCGGCCGCTGGCAGTGAGGGCCGACGCGGCGAGATCGTTGGCGACGCGCACCGCGCCACTCGATGCGCCGAGTGCCGCGGCGCCGGCGGCGCGCAGATTGGCGATGTCGATGCCGCCGGGTGCAGTGATGCTGATGGCGGCACCGGCGGTGACGGTGGTGCCCGCGACGGTCGTGCCGCTGACCAGCGCCGTGTTGCCGCCGCTCGCCAGGCTGGTGAAGCCAATGCCGCCAGCGTTGGCGGTGCCGCTGATCGCGCTGGTTGCGCTTAGGTTGCCAAGGGACAAGACGGCGCCGGCCAGTATGAGGTCGCCGGCCGTCGCGCTCAGGCTCGACGCCGTCAGCGTGCCACTCGACGTCAGCGAAATGCTTCGCGCCGCGCCGCTGATGCCGGCAACATTGAGGTCCGCGATCTCGACGCTGCCGCTGTTGGCGTCGACCGAGGCGAGGCCGGACGTTGTCAGACCGGTCAGGCTGATGCTGTTCGTCGCCGTGACCGTAGCATAAGACGCGGCCAAACGTCCGCCTTTCACGCTCAGCGCGGTGAGGGTGGCATCGGCGCCGCTGGTGAGGCTGTCAAAGCGCAGCACGCCGCCGCTTGTGACAGTAAGCGTCGTTGCCGCACTGGCGTTGCCCAGCGTGACGTCGCCGCCGAAGTTCAGGTCGAGTAGACCGCCGGCCGCGATCAAAGTGCCCGCGCCATAGGCGCCGGAGCCGGACAGGCGAATGGCACTGGCGTTGACGCCGACATTGCTGCCGACGAGTCCGGACACGTCCACCAGCCCATTGGTCGCGGTCAGCTGGCTTGCCCCGCCGACATCGAGGCCGGTCAGTGTAATGCCGCTCGGCGCATTCAATGTCGCGTTGGTGGCCACCGTCAGCGTGCCGCCGTTGATCGTCGTGTTGGCGTTGAGCGTGGCGAAGGAGCCGCTATTTGCGGACGCGAAATTCAAGGCGCCGCCGCTGCTGACGAGTCCGCCACTCGCCGCCAGGTTGCCGACGGTGATGTTTCCCGCTGCCAAAAGGTCTGCCGCGCCGGCAGTTGCCTGGACGCCTGTAAGCGCGAACGCGTCGAGGGAGCGGAGGGTCACCGAGCGACCGCTGATCGTGCCGCTCGTCGCGCGTAGATCGTTGCCGACTATTATGTTGCCGGTAAGCGAGGTCAGGTCTGCCGCGCCGGTGGCTATGGTGGAGACGTTGATCGTGCCGGGGGCGGTCAAAACGGTGTTTGCGGCGGTCAGGCTGTTGCCTGAGAGCGTCGAGCCCGCATTCAAAATTGCGTTGCCGCCGGCGGTGAGCGTCGTGAATACCAGCGCATTGTTGGCCGTGACGAGCTTGACCTGGCCGCTGGCCTGAACCGCATTCGCGTTCATCGCATCGGACTGGACATCGATATCGCCGGCGGTGGCGCGAAGCAGCGAGGCATTGAGTGCGCCGGTCGAGCGGAGAAACACCGAGCGGCCTTGCGCCTGCACCGATGCGGCGGTCAGATTGTTGGTTATGCGGATCGCGCCATCGGCGGCATTGAGGTTGGCGGCGGAGCTGGCACCGAGCAGGAGATTGCCGATGTCCAGGCCGGCGGTGCCGGTGATCGTCGCGTTGCCGCCGGAATTCACGGTCGTGCCGGTAAGGGCGCCAGAGGCGGCGAGAGTGGTAGCGCCCCCCGCGGTCAGCGTGCCAAAACTGACCGATCCATTGCTGCTGCTGGCGATCAGCTGTGCGCTGGCATTGGCCGAGCCGATGGCCAAAGCACCAGAAGCCTGAATGTCGACATTGCCGGCCGTCGCTTGCGCATTGGTCACTGCGAGCGGCCCTGCCGCGCGGAGACGGACGCTGCGCCCCGTGGCGGCCACGCCGCTTCCAGCGACGTTGGTGATATCGATGCCGCCATTCGCCGCGCTGTAATTGCCGGTGCCGCTGCTCGTGGCTGTCGCGATGGCGACGCTGGCGGGGCCGGTCACGCTGATAGTGCCGCCCGACGCCAATGTCGTGCCCGTGACATTGGTTGCCGCGATCAGTGTCGCATTGTCGCCCGCCTGGGCGGCGGTGAAATCTATCCCGCTCTGCAGCGCCTGGCCGAATAACGTCCCCGTCGCGCTGATCGTGCCGAGGCTCAACTGAGCGCCGCGGACGTCGAGATTGCCGGCGGTTGCCGTCAACTGACTGGCCGCAAGCACCATCGGTGCCTGCAGGGTGACGCCCCTCGCGGTAGCGGTGACGTCATTCGCGCTGACACCGCTCGCGTCGATCAGCCCGTTGGTTGCAAGCAGCGTCGCGGTGCCGCTGGTCGACAGGCCCGTCAGCGTCACGCCGTCCAGTCCGCCGATCGCCGCGCTGCTGCTGGTAAGGCTGCCGCCGGTAATTGTCGTCGCGGCGGTGAGCGCGGCGCTGGTGCCTGCCTTGAGTGTCGTGAAACCGAGCGAGCCGCTTGTGCTGCCGAGCGTCAATGCCGCCTTGGCGTCGGCCGAGTTGACGATGAGATTATTCGCGCTCTGGACGTCGATATTGCCGACGCTGGAGACAAGATTGGCGGCGGTAAAGGTGCCCGTCCCGCGCAGATAGATGTCGCGCGCGGCCGCCGAGAGACTGCCACTGCCATAGCCCGTTACGTCGATCTTGCCGTTACTCGCCGTCAGCGTAGCGTCGTTGCCCGCGCTGAGGCCGGTCAGGGTGATCCCGGCCGGGGCGATAAGGATGGCGTCGGTGCTTGCCGAGACCGTGCTGCCCGAAATCGATCCGGCGGCGCGCGCATCGAATGCGCCCCCCGTTGCCTGGCCGCTCAAACCGGCGATCGATCCCTGCGCCGAGCGCAGCGTGACGCTACCGCCGATCGCGCTGAGCGCCGGCGCCGAGACGTTGCTCGCCACGAGGATTGCACCGTTGGCGGCGCTTAGCGCGCTGGCCGCGCCCGCCGTGAGCGACGGAAGCGTAATTCCGCCGGGCGCGGTGATCGATACTGCGCCGCTCGCGCTCGCACTGTTGCCGATAAAGCTGCCGGCATTGACGCTGATGGCACCCGCCGTCGCGGTCAGGCTGGGCGCGGTGACCAATTTGCTGCTGACCAGCGTAACCGACTGACCATTGGCGGTGACGCTTGGCGCATCAAATTGCGTGCCGACCGAGATCGCGCCTGTCGTGCTTTGGAGATCGACCGCGCCAGCCGAAACGAGCGTGGCGATGTCGACTCCCGAGCCACCTGTCGCGCTAGTGGTGGCAGCCGAGGTAAGCGTGCCGCCGGCGATCGAACTGGTTGCGCCGAGGCTGATATAGTCCTGTAGCGTCGTCAGCGAATTGAATACGATGCTGTCCGCAGTGACGTTTGCATGGCCGCCGGCTTGGGAGTTGCCGAGATTGGCCAGCCCCTCAACTGTGATGTCAATGTCGCCGTCGGCGATGATCGAGTTGAGCCCGGTCGTGAAACTCGCTCCGTTGATCACCAGATTGCCCGAAGTTTCGGCATGCGTCAGCGTGACGGCGCCTTGCGCATCGACCGTGATCGACTGCGGCTTGCCCAGGGCAGCTGTGCCGATCGAGCCGACGTTGATCGGTCCGCCGGAGGTCAGCGAAATCGACTTGCCCGGAACCACCGCCAACTGGCCGAAGCTGAGCCCGGTGCTGCCCGAGAGCACCAGGTCGCCTTGGCCGAGCTTGAATCGTCCGCTGAGAACGATTTGACTGAAGTCATCCGCCGGAAACGGTGACGCTTCTCCGCCACCGAACAGCAATTGATTGCCGATGTCGAGATTGGCCAGCGACAAGCCGCCGGGTGCCGTCAGCACCAGATCCGCGGCCGCAACGATGCTCGCCTGCGATCCGGTGACCTGGCCGCCGGCTGAAAGCGCGAAACTTCCGTTACCGCGAAGCGTGACCGGGCCGGACAGGGCGATGTCGCCCGTGATGGCCGTGATATTCAACGCCCCGGGCACGGCCAGCGTGAACGGATCAGTGCCACCGATCGTGACATTATCCTGCGCGGTCAGATCGAGCGTGCTGCCGAAGGATAGGCCCGCGCCGCCGCCCGCGGTCAGTTGGATCGAGCTGCCCGAGAAGTCGGCGGAGCCTGCGAATCCGGCGATTTGGCCGGCACCCGGCTGGATCAGGATGCCGCCGGTGGCCGTGGCCACGACGCTCGAGGTCGCATTTACGCCGCCAACCGTGATGGCCGCGTTCGGCGAACTGCCTTCGCCCTGGTAGACGCTGCCGCTGTAGACATTAGCCCCTGCGGCCAGCACGACGATACCGTTCTCGATGCCCGCCGAAGCAGCAGGCGCGTAGCCGATCTGGCCCCCGAGCAGCATGGTGATCGCCTGGTTCTTGGGCATCGCGGCGAGGAACATGCCGCTGCCGCTATAATCTTCCGCACTCGCGGCGGTGGTTGTGCCGGTGTGGCTCAACACCTCGCCTTCGGCACTCGTGCCGCTGTTGAAGAAGATATCGAACAGCCCGGAATTGATGTTGATGTCGACACTCTCGGCGGCGACATAGGCGGTCGAGCCCGTCGTCTGCACGGTGCCGCCCATCGCCACGCGCGGGGCGACCAATGCAACGTAGGATCCTCTGCCGACGGAATTGATCAGCGCCCCGGGCTTGACGTCGATCAGCGACGTTCCACCTTCGTTGCCACGAAAGCGGATATTGCCATATGGATCCGTCAGCCCTTCCTCGGTGGCCTCGATGTCATTCGCGGTCAGGACAAGATTGCCGACATTGAACTGCGCTGTTGGCCCGACGATGATGCCGCCTGGCGAATAGAACCAGACCGAACCACCCTGCGACCCATTGCCTTGGCCGTCATTGAGGATCGTGTTGACCAGCCCGTTGAGCGAGATCGCGCGCGTGCTGTCCGACGGCAGGATGCGGTTGAGGACGGTGAATGTCGTGCCCGGCTCGCCGTTCTGGAAATTGGCCACCGAGCCTTGCGGCAGGAAATCGATCGGACCTGCCGGCAGCGGCGTACCGCTGGTTTCCGGGTTCCAGGTGATGATCGCTTGCGACGAATTGATCGTGATCCGGTCGACGCCCGGCGCGCGGTCGATATATACCGCGCCGCTGATATCGGTGACATCGCCTTGCAGCGCCCGGTCGGGGTAATTCTGCGCGCCGGCCTGCGTGCCGATCGCCATCGCCATCGCGCAGCCGGCGAGGAGCGGAGCACGCTTGCGGGTGAGAGTCATCGCCATGGCAGCAGCCTTGTTGTCAAAGTCAGGAGGAAGCGGGTGTCACCGCGTGCGGTTTGCAGTCCGGCGCGGCGCAGCGGCACGGCGGCGGTGCCATCGATCTGAAAACGGTCGCCGAACGCCACGCGCACGCCGCCGCCCGCCGACCGCAGCCGTTCTGGATCGATGCCGTTCGACGCGCTGTCCTTATTCCAGATCCACGCCGCGTCGAAAAAGCCATAGGCCTGCCACGCAAAGGATTTGACGGTGCGCGGGATCAGCGAGCCGTAAGCGACTTCGCTACGGAAGCCGACGCCGCTGTCACCGATGATGGTGCCGGGGTCATAGCCGCGGCCGATGGTGTAATTGCCGGCGGAGAATTCCTCGTAGCTGAGCAGCGCATGCGGCGCATATTGCGCGCGTGGCTGCAAGCTGAAGGCAAGCTTGGGCGCCGGGCGGAATTCGGCGACGCCATAGATGCGGCCGACAAACGCCGTCGGGTCGCCTTCGATTCGGCTCGGCGGGGCCGCGCCAGCGCTGGTGCAGGCGGTAAAGGGGGCGCGGCATCGGTCCGATGCGCCCAAGATGCTTAAACCCTGACGCAGCTCCATGCCCGCCCGAACCCGCCAGTGCGGTTCGGCAAAACTGTAGCCACGCGTGCTGGCAATGCTCGCTGGGTCGATCGCGTCCCAATCGAGGCGCGCGAATACGACGCGCAGCCGGTCGCGTGTTGGAATGATGATGCCAAAGCGACTGGACTGATTGATGAAATCGAGCCCGCCCGCGACTAAGAGGTCGTGCGATTGCCGCCGGACGATTGGATAGCCCAATTGCACCGTCGCGGCGAAGGTCCGCGAGCTCAGGTCGATCGTCGGCCCCAGCGATGGCTGCGTCCACGCATAGTTGCCATTGACGCCGAAGGTCAGCCCGTTGCCGCCGATGCGGACCTCCTCGCCCGCCTGCAGCACATGCTGCTCGCGCGTTTGCGCGGTGGTGAAAATTCCGAGCGTCGTGCGGTCGCCCAAGCCGAGCAGCCCGTTCAGGCGCAGTTGCAACGTACCGCCCCAGCGGCCGACCGGGTTGCTGCCATAATTCTGCACGTTGAGATCGAGTTCAACGGGCACACGTACGACGCGCGCTTCGCCGATCACTTCGCCCGGGACCGTGCCGGCGGGCCGCAGCGCAAGGCGGACGTCGAAGCCGGGCAGGTCGCGCGCCAGCAGCAAATAGCGCTCGGCCGCGATAATGTTGAATACCGGTTGCCGTTGAATCGCCGACAAATAGCGCTGGATGATCCCTTCGGACGCGCCGGCGTCACCGCGCACCTGGATTCCGACCAGCTTCGCGAGCAGCACGTCGAAACGCACAACACCGTTTTCGATACGCTGCGCCGGAACTTGGACCGCGGCGAGATAACCGGCGCGGCGCAGCAAAGTCGCGGCACGGTCACGGATCTCGCAAACCTCGGCGATCGCCAGCGACCGGCCGATCGCATCGGCATAGGCCGGACGGACGATCGCGGGATTCACCGGGCCAAGGCCGTTGAACTCAACCCGGGTCAGTGTGACGCGAACATTGGCGTAGGCCGGATCGGCAAGCGGGCAGGGTGCACGTTCGACCTCGCCCTCGATCGACACGCGCCCGGCTGGCGGTGCGGCAGGTGCGACGGGCGCACGCTGAACCTCTTCACGCGTGGGAAGCGGCGGTGCGCTCTGAGCCAGCGCCGACGTTCCCGCGAACGCCGGAGCCAACAACAAAGCTGCCTTACGCGTCGATCGCATGCTTCCCCCCAACGGCCCGGCAACCACCGATTCCGGCCCTCTTCCGATCGGCAATGGCGCCCCCTTAGCCGCGTACCCCACTCCGCCCGCATGCCGCGAGTCGGATGTTGCCGATCGAGCCGGCTTAATGGTTAAGCCAAATTATCTCAATCGCTTAACTTTAGCCGGTCGGGGCCGATTGTCCCGCTTCGACAAGCTGATCGAGCTGCCGCATGCAGCCCTTGGCGATCAGTGCGGCACCGACCGCGTCGGCCGTGTCGCCGGGAGCGCCGACCGGCTGCACCACAATCTCCACCGGTGCGCTTTTCAATCCAGCGATGCGATAGCGCGCACCGGCGGTCAGCGGCAATTGCGCGGGCCAGGGCCGCACGCTTTGCCCAGCGGCGAAGTCGAGCGGCACGCTCTTGCCGCCGCTGGAGATCGCGTAGCTCGCCGCCGCCGTCATGTCCGGACGCCATACATTGGTGGCCGCGGGATCGGCAACGCAGATTGTGCCGCCGCGGCTGGCATCGACATACCACAGGCTCGGCGGCTTGGCCGGGCCGGTCACGCCGCCGCGCACGGCGCCGGTGCGGACCTGACGCGCCCCGCTCGACCGGATCAGCGCACCGAGCGCGGAAGGGGCGACGGCGGCACTGCCGCCGGCAATCGAATGCGCCCCCGCACCAGACAGCGTGCGCGTGCCCTTGGCGTCGAGCAGCACCAGCGTATCGCCGGGCCTGAGGGTGACCGAGGCGGCGGTAATCGTCTTCCCGGGCGGGTACATTGCGGCCGACGGACCGCTCGCGCGCACGACAATGGTGCCGGCCATGGCGCTGGTCGCGATGATCCCCGTGGCGATCGCGGCAAGTTTCGATGCGGTATTAATCCAAGACAAAATAGCCTCCCTCGGCTTCGTGTTCGAAACGATACACCAAGTTACGCAGGGGTGCATCATCCGGATGGTTAACCGAGAGCTCCGTCAGCTGCCGCCTTGCTTTGGTATCGCCGCGCACCGCCGCATCGACCATTCGCGCAAAGGCCGTGCGATTTTCCGGAGGCATGTCGGGCACCGGCTCCCAGATCGACAGTGGGGTGGACCGTCCGCGCAGCGTGACGCGACCCAGCGGGCGAAAGATCGGCACGCCGGCGTGCGCCACCAGTTCGCCAGAGGCGAGCACATTCGTCTTGGTCTGCTTGTTAGCCGATTCGAGCCGCGCGGCGGTGTTCATTGCGTCGCCCAGCGCCGTATATTGAATCCGGCCCTCGCCGCCGAAATTGCCCACAATGGCTTCGCCATAGTGGATGCCGACGCGCGTCCTGCCGATCGTTGGGATGCCTTCGGAGACCTCCTTGCGAAAGCGTTCGCCCGCCGCATGCATCGCCAACGCCGCCGCCACCGCTCGCTGTCCGTCATCCGCGCGTGAGATCGGCGCGCCCCAGAAGGCGACCACTGCATCGCCGACGAACTTGTCGATCGTCCCGCCCTGCGCCAGAACCACATCGGACAGCATATCGAGATATTTGTTGAGCAGCGTCGCGACCATTTCGGGCTCGATCGCGTGGCTTAATTTGGTAAAGCCTTCGAGGTCGGTAAACACCACGTAGATCGGCCGCTTCTCGCCAGTCAGGCTGAGGCTGTCCGGATTGCGCAGGATTTCGGCGGCGATGTCGCGCGGCAGGTATTTGCCGAGCGCCGATTGCGCGAAGCGGCGCTGTTCCGAGCTTAGAGCGCGCGCCGCCGAACCTGCTGCGAGGAGGGCGACGATCCAGCCGACGGCCCAGCCGAATTGCGGCAAAGTCTGTGTATCAAGCCCAAGGCGTTCGACACCCGCCGGCAGCAAGGCGAACATCGCTGCTTCGCCGATCACGACCACGGCCACACCCCAAACGGGCAGGGTGATCAGCGCCGTCAAGACGCCTGCGGTCACCACCAATAGAGCGCAGAGCCAGACCGAAGCCGCCGGCAACGCGCGCTTCCAACGCCCGTCGAGCAGTTGCGCCAGCATGTGCGCATGGACCTCCAGCCCGATCGTCTGGCCGTTGCGCGGGCGGTCTTCGAGGAACACGCCGTTCGAGTCCTTGGCCTTGTCGATGTACCAGGTCATCGGCGTAACGAACTGATCGGTATCGATGATGTCGCCGCCGATCAGGACGTAGCGGCCGGCGATCTGGTCCTTGAATGCGGCCGCTATGTCCGGATTGGCCAGCACGTCGATTGGCAGTTTGGCGAAAACCGGGCGGGAAGCATCCTTCGGCAGGCGGTATTCGATCGCCAGATTGTAACGGCGCATGACATCGGGCGACTGGGTCAGCGCGTTGGACAGCAACGGCGGCAGGTTGCGCGGCTGATCCGGCCATTTACGCATCGTGCCGTCAAGGTCGGGAAGGAAGTAGACGCTCGCCGCGTGGATCGCGCCGCCGGATACCGCGCGTTGAAAGCCGGTCAGGAACTTCTCCTGCCAATCACGTATATTGGCATCGTTGGTGACGTGCGACGCAAAGGCGAGATAGGTCGGGGTTTTCATCGCACGCATGGCGTCGATCAGCCGTTGATCTTCGGGTTGCGGCTGATCGATCAGGATATCGATGCCGATCGCCTTGGCACCCATGCCGTCGATCGCGGTCAGCGCGCGGGCGAGGATCGCCCGATCGAGGGGCGAACGCTTGGCCGTCGCCGCCAGGGTTTCGTCGGTATAAGTGACCATTACGATGCGCTGGTCCTGGTCGACCCTGGGCGCCGCGGCCACCGCCCGGATGTCGTACAGCGCGCGTTCGGCGGTCACCGCGAGCGGAATGTCCCAGCTATATCGCGCCAAAAACAGCGCGCCGATCAACAGCAGACCTGTTGCCGCCGTCCGGACCCAACCCAGGGACTTCGCCGTGTGCCGCAGCCGTGTGAGCGTCGGACTCAACGTCCGGCGAGAAGCGTGCGGCTGCCGTCGCCGACGATCGCGAAGCCCGACCAGTAATAAGGGTGACTGGTTTGCGGATCGTCCATCAGCTTCACTTCAGCATGGCGCAGCGCATCGCCAACGCTCTCGCCCTTGTTTTCGAACAGACCTGTGATCAGCCGTTTGGTCGCATCGAAATCGTCGGGGGCGGGCCAGTGGCTGGCAATAACCGCGCGGCCGCCCGCACCGATAAAGGCGCGGACCAGGCCATCGAGGGCGTTGCCGCCGCCCGTCGTCACGCCGGCTTCGCGCGTTGCCGCGATCGTGGCCCGGCCCGCCGTGTCGCAGGCGGACAGGATGACGAGGTCGGCGTCGATCTTGAGGTCGTAGATTTCGCGGAACGACAACAGCCCGTCCGACCCGGCGGGACCGAAGCTGGTCAGCAGCGCGGGGCGGGCCGGGCATTCGGGTCGTGGCGCGGTCACCAGCCCATGCGTTGCGAAATGCAGGATGCGGTAATCGGCGAGGTCTGGCCGCGTTATCACCGCCTCGTCGGTGAAGGCCGTGCCGGTGACCACCGCCGAGCGGTTCGCGCCGACGATCAGCGACGCCTGACGCAATTCGTCGGCGCTGATCGGCTTGTCCCATTCCGCCTTGGGCCAATTGCAATCGACGGCACCCGCCCCGCTCAGCCCGCGCGATGCCGCCCTGGAGACATTGGCACTAAGCGGCGCGTTTTGGCCATAACCGAGATATTGCTGCTTCGCCGCCGAGGCGGGAGCGCCCCGCGCGTCGCGGAACGACCGGGCCGACACCGCCGTGCTCACCGCGGCCGTGCGGCCGAGCCAGTTCACGCCCGTGAAATCAAAGGCGTCCGAACCCGCGGATGCGGTGCGTTGCGTGTAGGCCGCGACACTCGCATCGTCGGTGACCAGCAAATTGATCGGCAGACGCAATAGCGCGCCGTCGGGTTCGAAGATGACGTGCTTGGCCTGGACCAGCTGGCCGGCATAGGGGCCGAACAGGGCCACGAACAGCTTGCGGCTGGCGGCAACGTCAAACGGATAGCTGTTGAGCTGCCCGCCTTCCTCGACGACAATCGTGGACCGAATTTCATCGACTGCGGCGTCGAGCTGTTCGGGGCTGGCGCCGACGCGCCAGGCCGTGGCCGAGGTGCCGGTGACGCCAAGCATATAGGCATTGCCGCCAGCGATGAGCATTTTGACGTAGGCCTCGCCCGGCTTAAGCGCCGTTTGCAGCGCCGGAAGCGTCAAGATCGAGGTGTCGAGCGCGCGATATTGCGGGAATGCCGCGAGCTCAGCCTGGGTCGCCGTTTGCTGGTCGGTGAAGCCCTTCAGTTCGCGTTCGAGCGTGCTGATCGCGTTATTGGTCGCGGCATCGCGCTGCGGCAGGGCAACAAGCGTCGCCAGTTCGACGCGCGTGCGTTCGATATCGCGTTCCAATGTGCGGGCCTGACGGAACAGCCGCGACCCCTCGCCCGCGCCCTCGCTCAGCTCGCGGGCGAGGATCGCTTGCGTATCGGCGACGCCGGGACGGACTAGCGCCTGCGTCGCCATGAAGAAGTCGTTCGCCAGCGAAGGCTGCGCCGCCATTCCGTCGACCAGCAGACCGAGATAGGGATTGAGCAGATTCCCCAGTCCGGTAACTGAATTGCGTGTGGTCGCCGACGCCTGCACGACTTGCGCGTACAGTGTCAGCGCCTCATCACGCTTGCCGTGCCGCGCGAGATAGGCAGCGAGGCGTGCCTTGGCGCCGTTGACTGCCGCCGTCTCCGGATAACGCGTCTCAAGCAGCGCGAGCGCCTGCCGCAGCTTGGTCTCGCCGCCGCCGATATCGCCGGCGGCTTCGGCGACAAGCCCTTCGTCAGACGCGATCTGCGCGCGCAAGCGCGTGATCGACACGACGCGCCCGCCACGCACCGCGACCGCTTCGCGGTCGGCCTTGGCCAGTTGCGCGCGCGCGCCCGCATAATCGCCCTTCAGGCGCAACGCCGTGCCGCGGACCTGCATTGCCTGCGCGTCAAGAATGCGCGCGCGCTCATCGGCGGACAGCTGGGTCGATTCACTCGCACCCAGCCGCTGCGCCACCGGCACGCCCGAATTGATTTCCGCCGCGACCTGCGCACCGATCTCGATCGCGCTCGACGTGAATTCGGCTGGCGCGCCGAGCGGCACAACCGGCTGGTCGAGCCGCACCAGCGCCGCTTCAAAATGCCGCTGGTTGAGCAGGTGGATTGCCTCAAAATTGCGCCGCAGGCGGGTTTGCACGCGATCCTTGAGCGCAACCCTGCGCGCTTCCGCAAAGAGCGAATCGGCCTCGCCGAATTCGCCCAGATTAGACTTTTGCAGCGCGCGGTTGATCAGATATTCGGCAGACCGCCCGTTGGCGTCATTATCGTCCACACGCGTCTGCAACGTGTCGAAGAACTCGGCCGCCTCAGCATAATTGCCGCTGTTGTTGCGGCGATACCCCTCGGCCAGCGCCTGCTCCGGATCGAGCGTGCCGGCCTGCACGCGCGCGAAGGCGACCGGATCGATGACATTGGTCGTGGCGACGGTGACCTTGCCCGCCGCCGGCCGGTCGGCGACGATCGTGCGCAATGCGAGCTCAAGCGCGCTGTCGTAACCGGCCAACCCTTCGGCGACATAGGTGATCCGCCCGCGGCGGTATTGATAGACGTGATAGCCGACATTGGCGGCTTTGAGACGGCATTGCAGCACCGGCAACCGCCCGAGATCCGTCACCTCGACGGGATTGCTCTGCCCCCCGCAATCGACCTCGCTGGCACGGAGCGCGGCCAGGCGTTGGGCCGCGTCGTCCGGCGACGCGCGCAAGGCACGCACTTGGCCGATAGCGCGCGCGGCATCGCGGCAGACGATCGACCAGGTGCGATCGAACATGCCGGTGGTGGCGGCATCGCGGACGCGCGACTGGACCTGACACAGCACGCCGCCGCCTTGTCCCAGACGGAAACTGTCGGCGAGGGCAGGACGCACGCTCTGTGCGGCCGCGGGCGTGGCCATCGACAGGCTCAAAATCAGAAAAGCGGCAGCGCGTGTCATTGGCCTCCCCAAGCCGACTCGCCCGGCAGTGTAGCGGCTGGCGCGCGCGTTACCAGCATGGAGGCCCGAGCCGGAATCGAACCGGCGTGCAAGGATTTGCAGTCCTCTGCGTAACCACTCCGCCATCGGGCCGACGATGCGTGGATCGTGCGGGCGCCTAGCCAGCGCGCGTTCGCTTGGCAATGCCGCGGATGATCAGGCCGCGGCCAACCGCGCAAGATGACGGATGGCGAGGGCATAGCCATGCGCCCCCAGTCCGGAAATGATGCCGGTCGACACCGATGTCACGATCGATTTGGCCCGCCACGCTTCGTCGCGGCGATGGATGTTGGAGATGTGGACTTCGATCACCGCACAGTCGACCATCTTCAGGGCATCGAGCACGGGGTAGGCGGCATAGCTGAAGGCGGCCGGGTTGATGACGATGCCGGCCGCGCCGGCCCGCGCTGCCTGGATCCACTCCACCATCTCATGTTCGGCATTGGTCTGGCGGAAAACCAGATCAAAACCGGCGGCGTCGGCCTCCGCGCGGCATAGTGCCTCGATGTCGGCAAGCGTATCACGCCCATAAATTTCAGGCTCGCGCTGCCCCAGCAGATTGAGATTCGGCCCGTTCAGGACGTGCATCGTCTTGGCCATCTCGCTCGCCCCCCTTGCCTTTACGGCCTTGTTAGCGGAACGGCGAAGGCGCTGCAAAGGAGAGCCCAAATCCCATGAAGACCCGTGCCGCCGTCGCATTCGAAGCGAAGAAGCCGCTGGAGATTGTCGAACTCGATCTCGACGGGCCGAAGGCTGGCGAGGTGCTGGTGGAGATCATGGCGACGGGGATCTGCCACACCGACGCCTACACCCTCGACGGCTTCGACAGCGAGGGCATCTTTCCCGCCGTGCTGGGCCACGAAGGGGCGGGCATTGTTCGCGAAGTCGGTACAGGCGTCACCAGCGTGCAGGCCGGCGATCACGTCATCCCGCTCTACACTCCCGAGTGCCGCCAGTGTAAGTCGTGTCTCAGCGGCAAGACCAACCTCTGCACCGCGATCCGCGCGACACAGGGCCGGGGGTTGATGCCCGACGGAACGACGCGGTTCAGCCATAAGGGCCAGCCCATCTTTCACTATATGGGCTGTTCGACCTTCGCGAATTTCACCGTGCTGCCCGAAATCGCCGTCGCCAAAATCCGCGAGGACGCGCCGTTCAACAGCGCCTGTTATGTCGGCTGCGGCGTGACGACGGGCGTCGGCGCGGTGGTCAATACAGCGAAGGTCGCGCCGGGTGAAAATGTCGTCGTGTTCGGCCTCGGCGGCATCGGCCTCAACGTCATTCAGGGCGCCAGGCTCGCGGGCGCCGGCGTTATCGTCGGCGTCGACATCAATCCGGACCGTGAGGAATGGGGCCGCCGCTTCGGCATGACGCACTTTCTCAATTCCAAAGGGCTGAGCCGCGAGGAGACTGTCGCGAAAGTGCTCGAGCTGACCGATGGCGGCGCGGACTATACCTTCGACGCGACGGGCAACACCGAAGTGATGCGCACCGCGCTCGAAGCGTGCCATCGCGGCTGGGGCACCTCGATCGTCATCGGCGTTGCCGAAGCCGGCAAGGAGATCGCGACGCGACCGTTCCAGTTGGTCACTGGCCGCAACTGGCGCGGCACCGCGTTCGGCGGCGCGAAAGGCCGTACCGACGTACCCAAGATCGTCGACTGGTATATGAATGGAAAGATCGAGATCGACCCGATGATCACCCACGTCCTGTCGCTCGACGAGATCAACAAGGGCTTCGACCTGATGCATGCCGGCGAAAGCATTCGCAGCGTCGTCGTCTACTGATGGATCCGGTCAATCTAGACGCGAAGTTCGCGACGTTCAGCGACTATTGGGCGCCGCGACTGGTCGCCAGCTACAACGGCAACGACGTTCGTATCGTGAAGGTCGAAGGCGAATTCGTTTGGCACAAGCATGACGACACAGACGATTTCTTCCTTGTACTCGACGGCGTGCTCGACATCGAGCAGCGCGACCGAACCGTCACGCTCGGCCCGGGCGATTTGTACGTGGTGCCGCGCGGCGTCGAGCACCGCCCGGTCGCCCGCCACGGGGAAGTGCGTATCATGAATATCGAGCCGGGCGGCACCAACAATCTCGGCGAAGGGTCTCCGCAAAAGCCGGTAGTGGCAGCGTAGGCGCGCACGAATCAGCATGCATGTTTGAGGCAGAAGGGGTGAGAGCGATGTACAGTCACATGATGGTCGGTTCGAACGACATCGACCGTTCGAAAAAATTCTACGACGCGACATTTCAGGCGATGGGTGGCAAGCCCGGTACGATCGATCCCAAGGGACGCCTGATCTACGCCCACAATGGCAGCATGTTCCTCGTGACGCCGCCGATCAATGGTGAGCCGGCGACGCATGGTAACGGCTCGACGGTCGGCTTTGCCATGACCAAGGAACAGGCCAACGCCTGGCACGAAGCTGGCGTGACGGCCGGCGGCACGGCGATCGAAGACCCGCCGGGTGTGCGCGAGGGTGCGGGGATGAAGCTGTACCTCGCTTATCTGCGCGATCCCGACGGCAACAAGCTTTGCGCGCTGCAGCGCTTGTAGTTTAGGACCGTCGATGGAAACACTATCGGAAAATCGCGCGCACGGCGGAGTGCAAGGCGTCTTTCGGCATGCCTCCGCTGCGACGGGAACGGACATGACCTTCTCGGTCTATGTCCCGCCCCGTCCGAGCGGCGCGGTCCTCTGGTATTTGTCAGGGCTGACCTGCACGCATGCCAATGTCACGGACAAGGGCGAGTTTCGCTCAGCTTGTGCGGAAACGGGGCTCACCTTCGTTGCGCCCGATACCTCGCCGCGCGGCGAGGGCGTGCCCGACGACATCCAGGAAGCGTATGATTTCGGTTTGGGCGCAGGCTTTTACGTCGATGCGACCGAAGCGCCGTTCGCCACCAATTACCGCATGTGGAGCTACGTCACCGAAGAATTACCCGCGCTGATAGCGGCGAACTTCAAGGCGGAACGGCATGGCATCACCGGCCATTCGATGGGCGGACATGGTGCGCTGACCATTGGCTTGACGCTGCCGGATCGCTACCAGTCGGTCAGCGCCTTCGCGCCCATCGTCGCCCCGTCACAGGTGCCATGGGGACACAAAGCACTGGGGGGCTATCTCGGTCAGGACCGCGCGGCATGGCGGCGTCATGACGCCGTCGCGTTGATCGAAGACGGCAAGCGTGTCCCCGAATTGCTGGTCGATCAGGGTGCGGCGGATCAGTTTCTCGCCGGACAACTCCAACCCGAACGCCTCGCCACCGCTTGCGCCGGTGCGGGCATTTCGCTGACGCTGAGGATGCAGCCGGGCTACGACCACAGCTATTATTTCATCTCGACCTTTATGGCCGATCACGTCCGCTGGCACGCGGAGCGGCTCGGCTAGACCGGCTCCATCCGCGCCAGCAGATCGTCGATCGAACATGTCGCAAAGCCGGTAAAACTGTCTGCTACGCCATAAGGCAGCAGCAAATCGCGCCCGCGGGCGAGCGATCCGCAGCTATAGACGACGTTAGGCACATAGCCGTCACGCTCATTGGGGCTTGGCTCGAGGATCGGCTGCGGTGTCCGCGCCAGCAGCTTCGACGGGTCGTCCTTGTCAAGCAGCGCCGCGCCCAGGCAATAATTGCGCACCGTGCCGACACCGTGCGTGATCACCAACCAGCCCTCGTCGATCTCGATTGGCGGGCCGCAATTGCCGATCTGGACGAATTCCCAGGAATATTTCGGGCAAATCACCTTTTGCCCGCCGTCCCAGTGGAACAGGTCGTCGGACAATTGCAGCCACAGATTTTCGCTGTCCTGCCGTCCGAGCATCGCGAACTTACCGCCGATCTTGCGCGGGAACAGCGCCATGCCCTTGGCTTCGGCCATCGCGCCGGTGAGCGGGCACATCGTCAGGTTCCAAAAGTCTGCGGTAGTGAGCAGTTCCGACCGCGCGGTCCGGCCGTCATAAGCGGTATAGGTCCCATAATAGGTGACCGTGCCGTCATCCGCGACGAAGCGGCACAAGCGCATGTCCTCGATTCCCTGACGCTGGCTCGGCAACGTCGGGAACAGGACCGTTTCGGAGAGGTGCTGGCTCTTCGAACAATCGAGCACGGCCACGGGGCTATTGTCCGTTTGTTCGATAATCGGCGGCACCGCCGTCGGGCTTGCATCGTAAATGACGATCGTCCCGTCGGCGCGCCACAGGCCGGTGCGCAACGTGACCGACGATACATGGCCTTCCCCGATCCCGCGCAGCGATAGCACGAACCGCGTGTCGCCGCTGTCGACGCCCGACTGGTCGGGATGAACCACGGCGCTCGGGTTGAACAAGGCCGTCGATTCGAAGGAGAATTCTTCGGAAAAATAGGCGCCGATCAGACGCTGGCGGTCCGTGTCGACTGGCCCGGCTTCGACGTCATGGGAAACTTCTTCGAAGCGCCGGAGCAGCATGGCGTCGACATCGCGGTGCCGCGTGTCGAGCGACTCGACCGTCTCCGCCAATTCGCGCTCGAGAGCCGGCCCGGTCAGCGACAGAATGCGTTCGACAATAACGCCGGCACGCTGGTTTGGCTCGCTGGCATAGGCCGCGGGATAGGCCGGACGAAACGGGCGCACCACGGTGCGCGACGGATCGGGCTTCAGCAGCACGTCGCTGTGCTTGAGCAAGTCCTCGTTTGCCATGAACCCATCCGTTATGTCCGCCTCGAACGTTCCGTCGGCACAATCCGTCGCATCCATCGCGAAGATTGCGCGTTGGGCGACTGGACGTGCGTCATTCTCGGCGCGAAGAGGCCGTTGCCGAAACGACTCCGGATGAAAGCTCCAGCATGACCGATACGAACGTCCACGAAGACGGTTCGCCCGAACGCCTCCAGATCGATACGATGCGCACCCTGTCGATGGATGCGGTGCAGGCCGCAAATTCGGGCCATCCCGGCACGCCGATGGCGCTTGCACCCCTCGCCTGGACGCTGTGGACCAAGCATCTGCGCTATGATCCGGCCAAACCGGACTGGCCCAATCGCGACCGCTTCGTGCTGTCGGTGGGCCACGCCTCGATGCTGCTCTATTCGGTACTGCACCTCGCCGGCGTGGTTGAAATCGATGCGGAAGGGACGCCGACGGGCAACCCCGCGGTCTCGCTCGACGATATCAAGCAATTCCGTCAGCTCGGCTCGAAGACGCCGGGGCATCCCGAATACCGCTTCACCACCGGCGTCGAGACGACGACCGGGCCACTCGGCCAGGGTTGCGGCAATTCGGTGGGTATGGCGATCGCCGAGCGCTCGCTCGCCGCGCGCTTCGGACAGGATCTGTTCGACCATGACATCTATGTCCTGTGCGGCGACGGGGACATGATGGAAGGCGTTTCGGCCGAGGCGGCGTCACTGGCGGGGCACCTCAAGCTGTCGAACCTGTGCTGGATTTACGACAGCAACCATATCTCGATCGAGGGCTCGACCGACCTCGCCTTTGACGAGGATGTCGGCAAGCGGTTAGAGGCCTATGGCTGGCAAGTCATCCATGTCGACGACGCCAACGACACCGATGCGCTCGACGCGGCCATCGAGCGCTTCAAAGCGGTCGGCGACCGGCCGACTTTCATCGTCGTCCATTCGGTGATCGGCTATGGCTCGCCCCGCGCGGGCAGCGAGAAAGCGCATGGCGAACCGCTGGGCGAGGAAAATATCCGCCTCACCAAGCAGGCCTATGGCTGGCCCGAGGACAAATCATTTTACGTGCCCGATGGCGTCGCCAAGGGCTTTCATGACGCCGTGGCGTCGCGTGGCAAGCCGCTGCGCGAGGCGTGGGAAGCGAAATTCGCCAGCTTGCGCAGCACCGATGCACCGCTGGCCGAGGCCCTGGATGGCATGCGACAGGGCAAATTGCCCGATGGCTGGGAAAAAGATCTGCCGAGCTTCGACGCCGACTCCAAGGGCCTTGCGACGCGCGACTCTTCGGGCAAGGTGATCAATGCCATCGCCGCCCGGCTGCCGATGCTAATCGGCGGTGCGGCGGACCTCGCGCCGTCGACCAAGACCGATGTGAAGGGCGACAATGCGGGGTCGTTCGAGGCAGGCAATTATGCCGGCCGTAACATGCATTTCGGCGTGCGCGAACACGCCATGGGCTCCGTCGCGAACGGCATGGCGCTCAGCTATCTGCGCTCCTACACCGCCACCTTCTTGGTGTTCCTCGATTACATGCGTCCGCCAGTCCGCCTCGCGGCGATCATGGAATTGCCGGTCGTGTTCGTATTCACGCACGATTCCATCGGCGTCGGCGAGGATGGCCCGACGCACCAGCCGATCGAGCATCTTGCCACGCTGCGTGCGGTGCCGGGGCTGGATACGATCCGCCCGGGTGACGCCAATGAAGTGGTTGAGGCGTGGCGCGTCGCGCTGAGCCACACGCACGAACCTACCGCATTGATCCTGTCACGCCAGGCGGTGCCGACGCTGGACCGTACAAAATACAATAGTGCCAAGGGGTTGGAGCAGGGTGCTTACATCTTGTCTGATTGCGAGGGCGATCCCGAACTGATCTTGATTGGCACGGGCAGCGAGCTGCCGATGGTCGCTGATGCTGGGGAAAAGCTGAAGGCGGACGGCGTCCGCTGCCGCGTGGTCTCGATGCCCAGCTGGTATCTGTTCGAGAAGCAGGACCGCGCCTATCGCGACACGGTGCTGCCCCCGGCCTGCGTGGCGCGGGTTGCGGTCGAGCAGGGCGGCGAGCTGGGCTGGGACCGCTATGTCGGCACCAATGGCGACACGATCACTATGTCGACCTTCGGGGCATCGGCGCCGCTTACCAAATTGCAGGAAAAATATGGCTTCACGGTGGCCAATGTCTGTGCCGTGGCCAAGCGCGTGATGGAGAACAGCAAGTGAGCAAGCTCAAAGAGCTGGCCGCCGCCGGGCAGGCGGTGTGGCTCGACAATGTCGATCGCAATTTCCTGACCTCGGGCGGCTTGAAGAAACTGGTCGCGGAGCAAGGGCTGACCGGTGTCACCTCTAACCCCGCGATTTTCGAAAAGGCGATCGGCAGCGGCGATGCCTATGACGCCGGGCTGGGCGAATTCCTCACCAAATCCGACGCCAGCATCGTCGATACCTTCGAACACCTCGCGATCGGCGACATTCAGGCGGCATGCGACGATCTGCGCCCGGTGTACGACCGGCTCGACGGGAAGGACGGCTATGTCAGTCTCGAAGTCTCACCCTATCTCGCGCTTGAAACCGATGCGACTCTGGCCGAGGCCAAGCGGCTCTGGGCGGCGGTCGATCGGCCAAACCTGATGGTCAAGATTCCGGGGACCGGGCCGGGCGTGCCTGCGATACGCGATGCCATCACTGCGGGTATCAACATCAATGTGACGCTGCTGTTCTCGCTCGAAGCCTATCAGGCGGTGGCCCACGCCTATCTCGAAGGTCTCGAAGCGCGTGTGGCCAAGGGCGAACCGGTCGACAAGATCGCCAGTGTCGCGAGCTTCTTCGTCAGCCGTATCGACAGCGTCATCGACAAGAAGATCGATGAGCGCGTGACGGCGGGTGACAAGGATGCCAGCGATCTCAAAGCGGTACGCGGCAAAGTTGCCATTGCCAATGCGAAGGTGGCTTACGTCTGGTATCAGGATCTGATCGCATCCGACCGCTGGCAGAAGCTTGCCGCCCAAGGCGCCATGCCACAGCGGCTGCTCTGGGCATCCACCGGTGTGAAGGACAAGGCCTATCCCGACACGCTCTATGCGGCGGCGCTGGTTGGCCCGGATACCGTTGACACCATGCCGCCCGCGACAATGGACGCGTTCCGCGATCACGGCGTCACCGCTCAAACACTTACTGCCGATATCGATGCCGCGCGGCACGTGCTGGCCGAGGTGGACCGGCTCGGGCTCGATCTGCCTGGCGCCACGGAAAAGCTGGTCACCGACGGGGTCAAACTGTTCGCCGACGCGGCCGATACACTGTATGGCGCAGTTGCTGCCAAGCGGGCGCGCTTTCTGGGCGACAAGCTCTCCGCGCTCAACAGCAAGCTGCCCGTGGATTTGCAGGCGAAGGTTGATGAGCGGCTGAAACAGGCCACTGCCGATGCCTGGAGCCGTCGCTTGTGGGGGGGCGATGCTTCGCTGTGGACCGGGGCCGATGAGGCCAAATGGCTTGGCTGGCTGCCCGCCGCGCGCGGCGAGCAGGTCGATGAGGCGGCGTTGGGCGCACTTGCCGCGGAGGCACGCAAATACCCCGACGCGGTGCTGCTCGGCATGGGCGGCTCGAGCCTCGGGCCGGAGGTGATCGGCCTGATCCTGGGTAATGGTGACGGGTCACCGCACCTGCACGTGCTCGACACCACCGATCCTGGCCAGATCGCCACGGTCGAGAGCAAGATCGACCCGAGCAACACCTTGTTCATCGTCTCGTCCAAATCGGGTTCGACGCTCGAACCCGAGCTGCTTCGCGCTTATTGGTTCGACAAGGCGGGTAAGGACGGAACGCACTTCATTGCCGTCACCGATCCGGGATCGAATCTGGAAAAGACCGCCAAGACAGATGGTTACGCGCATATCTTCCATGGCGATGCGAGCATTGGCGGGCGTTATTCCGTGCTGTCGGTGTTCGGCATGGTGCCTGCCGCAGCGATCGGCGTTGATACCGCCGACCTGCTGGCGAACGCGCGGACGATGGCGACTTCGTGCGGACCCGATGCGCCCCCGGGCGCCAATCCCGGCGTGCTGCTCGGCGCGATCCTCGGCGAGGCGCACAATGCCGGCCGCGACAAGCTCACGATCATCGCTTCGGACGCGCTGCGGCCGTTCGGGTCGTGGCTCGAACAGCTCACCGCCGAATCCACCGGCAAGCGGGGCAAGGGCATCGTCCCGGTCGATCTCGAACCGCTCGGCGATTCGGATGTGTACGGCAATGATCGCGTGTTCGTGCAATTCAAGCTCGCCGACGAACCGGATGATGCGCAGCTTGCCGCGTTGGAGGCCGCCGGACATCCGGTGATCCGCGTCACGCTCGCCAGCCGCATGCAGATCGCGCAGGAATTCGTTCGCTGGGAAATTGCCACTGCGGTCGCCGGGGCGGTGATCGACATCAATCCGTTCGATCAGCCGGACGTGGAATCGGCCAAGATCGAAACGCGCGCTCTGGTCGATGCCTATGAGCAGTCGGGCAAGCTCGATCTGCCGGAAGAGGGGGGGCGGCAGGGGGACCTGACATTCTATGACGGCTCGGCCAGCGACATCGCCGAATTGTTCGATGGCGCCGATTATGCCGGCTTCCTCGCCTATATCGAGCGGGATGAGGCCAATGAGCGAGCCATCGAGAAAATGCGCCTCGCCGTCCGCGACCGGACAAAGCGTGCCACCGTTGCCGGCTTCGGCCCGCGTTTCCTCCATTCGACCGGCCAGGCGTATAAAGGCGGGCCGAAGGGCGCGGCGTTCCTCGTCATCACGCGTGAGCCGGCGCGCGATCTCGACGTGCCCGGCCGCAGGGCGAGTTTCGGTACCGTCGAACGGGCTCAGGCACTTGGCGATGCCAAGGTGCTCGTTGATGGCGGGCAGCGCGTGCTGATCGTCCACCTGCGGCGCGAGGATGCGCTGGACCAACTCGTCGATCTTGTCACCGCCTGAAGGAGAAGCGCGTCGTGCAACTGGCAATGATCGGCCTCGGCCGGATGGGTGCGAATATCGCACGGCGGCTGATGCGAGGCGGGCATCAGGTCGTCGGCTACGACGTAAATGCCGCATCGGTAGCCGAATTGGCGGGTGAGGGTGCGATGGCCGTGGCGTCGCTCGAAGAGGTGGTGGCTAAGCTGTCCTCGCCACGCATCCTGTGGGTTATGCTTCCGGCGGGAGACATTACCGAGCAGACAACCGACCGTCTGCGCGAGCTGTGCGCGGCGGGTGACATCATCATCGATGGCGGCAACAGCTTTTATCGCGACGACATCCGGCGCGCGAAGGACTGCGCGGCCAAAGGGATCCACTATGTCGATGTCGGCACGTCGGGCGGTGTGTGGGGCCTTGAGCGCGGTTATTGCATGATGATCGGCAGCAGCGATGAAGCCTTTGCGACGCTCGATCCGGTATTCGACTGTCTCGCGCCGGGTTTTGGCACCGTGCCGCGAACGCCCGGGCGGGATCCGGATGATACCGCGCCCGAACGCGGCTATCTCCATGCTGGCCCCCCCGGTGCCGGCCACTTTGTGAAGATGGTGCATAACGGCATCGAGTACGGCCTGATGCAGGCCTATGCCGAAGGCTTCGACGTCATGAAGTCGCGTAGTGGCAATAAGTACGTGCCTGAGGATGAGCGCTTCGACCTCAACTTGACCGACATCGCCGAAGTCTGGCGAAGGGGCTCGGTGATCTCGTCCTGGCTGCTCGATCTGCAGGCGGCAGCGCTCGCCAGGGATGGCGAACTCAAGAGCTATTCGGGCAAGGTCGCCGATTCGGGGGAGGGGCATTGGACGATCGATGCGGCGATGGAGCAGGGCACGCCGGTCAATGTGCTCGCCGCCTCGCTGTTCGCGCGCTACCGCAGCCGCGTCGACGGCACATTCGGCGACAAATTGCTGTCGGCGATGCGCTTCGGCTTTGGCGGTCATGTCGAAATGCCGCAATAAGGCATGGCGATCCGGCTGCTGGTATCCGACATTGACGGCACTCTCGTCCGCAAGGACAAGACCGTGCCAGAGGCAAATATCGCCGCCGTGCGGCATGTCGTCGACGCGGGTTGCCCGGTCGGCCTGATCAGCGCGCGGCCAGTCTCGGGGATGCTGCCCATCGCGCGGGCGCTCGGACTGGATGGCCCGTTCGCGGCATTTAACGGCGGCACGATCTTCAATGTCGAAGGCGCGGTGTCCGAGGCGCATCGGCTTGCGCCGCGCGTGGCTGGAGATATCGTGGCGCTGCTGGCGCGGCACGGCGTGATTTGCTGGCTGTTCGCCGACGGGCGATGGCTGACCAGCGCTTTGGACGAGGTGCACACGCCGCGCGAAGTCATCGCGGCGGCTATGCAGCCGGTGGTGACCACGCATTGGGACGACGCGCTTGAGCGGACGGACAAGATCGTCGCCGTGACCGACGACGATGCGCTGCTGACCAAGATCGAGGGCGTGGCGCGGGAGCTTGCGGGTGACGGCGCGACGATCTCGCGATCTCAGCCTTACTATCTCGACGTTACGGCGCCGGTGGCGAACAAGGGTGATGGTCTTGCCGCCTTGGCGCGAATTGCCGGTGTACCGCTCAGCGAGGTGGCGGTGATGGGCGATGCCGACAACGACTTGCCGATGTTCGCCCGTGCCGGGCTGTCGGTCGCCATGGGCCAGGCGAAGCCTTGGGTGAAGACCGCCGCGACATTCGCCACCGACGCAATCATGGACGACGCGGCGGTGGCCGAGGCGATCGAGCGATTTATCCTGCCGCGTCTGAGCAACAAAGGCTAACATCATGAAAAAGCTGATCGCCTTTGACCTCGACGGCACGCTCGCGGCGAGCAAGCAGCCGATCGGCGACGAGATGGCCGGGCTGCTTGCCGGCTTGCTAGGCGTCGCAAACGTCGCTGTGATTTCGGGCGGGGACTGGCCGCAGTTCGAAAAGCAGGTGGTCGGGCGGATGCCGCAGGACGCCGACCTTTCGCGGCTATGGATCATGCCGACAACGGGAGCGAAGCTTTACCGGACCGATCACACCGGCACATGGCAGCCGATCTACGCCGATAATTTCAGCGATGTGGAGCGGCCGCAAATTCTTGATGCACTCGAGAAGGCGGTGGAGCAAACCGGCTTGAAGGAAGGCAAGACCTGGGGCGATCAGATCGAGGACCGTGGCACGCAGATTACCTTCTCAGGGCTCGGACAGGAGGCCCCGCTGGAGGCCAAGACCGCCTGGGACCCCGATTTCGTCAAGCGCAAAGCGTTGCAGTTGGCGCTCAGGCCGCTGCTGCCCGGCTTCTCGGTCAATGTCGGCGGCTCGACCTCAATCGACATCACCCGCGAGGGCGTGGACAAGGGTTGGGGGCTGAAGCGTCTGGCAAAGGAAACGGGTGTCGGCCTCGGCAACATGATCTTTCTCGGCGACGCCATTTACCCTGGAGGCAATGATTATCCCGCGCAGGAAGCGCGCGTGCCGTCGATCAGGGTCCGCGATCCGGCCGATACCGCCACCGCCATTCGCGCGATCACGCTGAGCCTGTCCTAAGGCTGGTCTTTCGCGCACGTACGGGCGACAAGGGCGGCGATGGCCCTGGACCCTTCCGCAACCGCCTTTTCCGACGCGATGGTGGTGCTGGGCGCCGCCGGGCTGGTCATCCCCGCGTTCGCCCGCCTGCGGATCACGCCGGTCATCGGGTTCATCCTCGTCGGTATCCTGGTCGGCCCGCACGGTCTCGGCAGCCTGATCGAACGCTGGCCTTGGCTTTATTACGTGTCGATCACGGATACGCATTCGCTCGAGCCATTCGCCGAGCTTGGCATCATTTTGCTGCTGTTCACCATCGGCCTCGAACTGTCGTTTGGGCGGCTATGGGGGATGCGCAAGCCGCTGTTCGGCTTCGGCGCCGCTGAACTGTTCGGCTCGGCTGCGTTGATCGCCGGCGCCTTCATGCTGCTCGGCAACACGGTCAACGCCTCGCTCGGCCTGGGACTGGCGCTGGCCCTGTCCTCGACCGCCCTGGTCTTGCCCATCGCCGGCACGGCCAGCGCGGTCGGGCGCCTCGCGCTCGCCATGCTGCTGTTCGAAGACCTCGCGCTGGTGCCGATCATCTTCACGCTCGGTGCGCTCGGACCGGGCGGCGACGACACCGGAGCGCTGCTCATAACGCTTGTCGGCGGTGTCGCGCTGATCGCGGCGATGTTCGTTGTCGGCCGCTTCGCCTTGCCGCGGTTGTTCGGCCAGGCGGCGCGCACCAAGAGCCCCGAATTGTTCCTCGCGGCGAGTCTGCTTGTCGTCATCCTCGCCAGCGTGGCCACGCTTTCGGTCGGGCTGTCGCCAATCGTCGGCGCGCTGGTGGCCGGGTTGCTGATCGCCGAAACCGAATACGCGCACGAGGTCGAGACGGTGGTCGAGCCGTTCAAAGGACTGGCGCTCGGCGTGTTCCTGATCAGCGTCGGGATGAGCGTCGATCTGCGCGCGTTGGCCGATAATTGGGCGCTGACGCTGACTGCCGTCGCGGCGGTGGTGGTAATTAAGGCGGGGGTCACCTTCGGCCTGCTGCGCCTCGGCGGCGTGCGCGCCGGCACCTCGGCGGAGACCAGTCTGCTGATGGCCAGTCCTTCGGAAACCACGCTGATCGTGCTCGCCACCGCCACGCAAGCCGCGCTGATTCGTCCGGAATCGGCGGCTTTCTGGCAAGTGGTGACCGCCATCGGGCTGACCATCACGCCGCTCTTGGCAACGGTCGGCAAGCGCTTATCGCGCCGGATCGATGTCGGCGCGACCGAAAACGAGGGGGACGAGGCGGCCCGCCGCACGGTGATCGTCGGCTATGGCCGCGTCGGCAAGCTGGTCGGGGAAATGCTCGATGCGCACGAACGTCCGTGGCGGGCGGTCGAGGCCGATCCCGAAATCGTCTTTGCCGCCGGCAGGAATGTGCGCTTCGGCGATGTGTCGCGGCCGGGTATGATCGAACGGTTGGCGCTCGACCGCGCGGACGCTGTGGTGCTGACGATGGACGATCCGGCGCAGGCGGCACGGCTGACGCGGCGGATCCGCAACGCCTTTCCCCAATTGACCATCGTTGCCCGTGCCCGGGACCCCGGCCATGCCGCGGCGCTGTATCGGGCCGGCGCGACCGATGCGGTGCCCGAAACGCTGGAGAGTTCGCTGCAATTGTCCGAAGCGGTGCTCGTCGATCTCGGCGTCGCGATGGGGCCGGTGATTGCCTCGATTCATGAAAAGCGCGACGAATATCGCGCCTTCATCAAGGCCGAGGGCGAACTCGCCGTGGCGCCGCGCTTGAAACTGCGGACCTAGAGGCGGGGGGCGTAGCGCCCCACAGCGCCACCATATCGCGGCCAACCGAGGCTTGCGGTTCGGACGGTGGCGTGAGGTGCTCGGCCGCTTCGCGCGCGGCGATGGTCCGCTTGGCGGCGGCGAAGGCCGTGGCGAGCGGCAATTTGGGCTTGATCGCGCCTTCGAGCAGCGCCTCGCCGAAATAGGTGATCCGCCGCTCCATCTCGCAGCCAAACGAGGTGCGGTCGCGCCGCGCCGCTGCCAGCACAATCGTGGTGTCGCCGGCCAGCGCCGGGGTCCAGCTCCCGGCAAAGCAGGCGGAAATCAGGATGATCCGCTTGCGGATGCCTGCGCGGTCGAGCGCAGCGGCCAGTTCGGCGGCGTTGACCGGCGGCAGGGGGAGGGGGCCGGGCAGATTGGTTTCGAGCGACGCGTCAGGGCCGCCATGCGCGGCAAGGTATAGGACCAGCAGATCCTGCGCCGGATCGAGGATGCGCGCGACGCCGTCGATCGCGGCCGCGACATTGGCCGGCGTGGCGAGCGGTAGCTCAGCGTCGGGATTGCGGTTCGACAGCACGATCGCCCGTCCGGTTTCGCCATAATAAGACGACAGCACATCGCGCGCGACCTTGGCCTCATGATCGAACAGCGGCTGCGCGCCGCCCGCCGCGATGGTGATGACGTAAGTGTCGCGCCGCGCCGGGTCCTGTCGCTTGAGCGTGTCCAGGGCCGCTTGCAGGCGTGCCTGCTGCGCGTCCCAGAATGTCCGCCTGGGCGGTTCTGGACGCAGCGCATAGCCGGGTCGGTACGCGGGGCCGACCTGCGCGGCCGCGCCGGTGGAAATGAGCAGCGCCAGGAGCGCCGCGCTTCTCAAGCGGCGATGGTCTCGCGGGAGAGCGCGGCGCGGATCGCGTTGAGTGCTTCCCGCGTCTTGTCGCCCTCCGGCCCGCCGCCCTGGGCCATGTCGGGCCGCCCGCCGCCGCCCTGACCGCCGAGCGCCGCGACGCCCGCGCGAACGAGATCGACGGCGCTGACCCGGCCGGTGAGGTCGTCGGTCACGCCGACCGCGAGCGCCGCGCGCCCGTCGACGTTTGTCACGATTGCCGCCACGCCCGATCCGAGCCTTGCCTTGGCCTCGTCGACCAGCCCGCGCAGACCCTTGGCTTCGAAGCCGTCGAGCGCTTGCGCCTCGAACTTGTAGCTGCCGATCTGTTCGGCGGCCGCAGCGGTGCCCGGTCCGCTGCCGCCCAGCGCCAACGCCTTCTTGGCATCGGCCAATTGCCGCTCGAGCGCGCGATTGGTCTCGACCAATGCGGCGACCCGCGCGGGCACGTCGTCAGGCGTCGCCCTGAGCGCCGCCGCTGCCGTTCGCAGCGCCGCGTCGCGCCCCAGCAGCCATTGCCGCGCCGCCTCGCCGGTCAGTGCCTCGATCCGCCGCACGCCCGACGACACCGCGCTTTCGCCGACGATCTTGAACAAGGCGATATCGCCCAGCGCGTTAACGTGCGTGCCGCCGCATAACTCGACCGAGTAATGGCCGTCCTGATGCCGGCCCATATTCAGCACGCGCACCTCGTCGCCATATTTCTCGCCAAACAGGGCTAGGGCTCCGGCGGCGACGGCATCGTCGGGGGTCATCAGCCGCGTGCCGACGGCGTCGTTTTCGCGGATGCGCGCATTCACCTCTGCCTCCACCGCCGCGATGTCTTCGGGCGACAGCGCGGCAGTATGCGAAAAGTCGAAACGCAAGCGATCGGGCGCAACCAAGCTGCCCTTTTGCGTGACATGCCCGCCCAGCCGGTGGCGCAGCGCGGCGTGGAGCAAATGGGTAGCCGAATGATTGGCACGGA
Source organism: uncultured Sphingomonadaceae bacterium (assembly GCA_964246315.1). Classification (GTDB taxonomy): domain Bacteria; phylum Pseudomonadota; class Alphaproteobacteria; order Sphingomonadales; family Sphingomonadaceae; genus Sphingomonas_O. Next base: position 67,776 of record CAXTPT010000003.1, read on the forward strand.
GTTGCGCGCGGCGTTCGACATCGATCGCCAGGCTGACGACGTCGCCAACCCTGATCGTGCCGGTCTCGACAAAACCATGATGGGCATGAAGCCGCCCGAGCGGCTTGCCGGTGTCGTCGACGCGGACGTTCAGGCCCTTGGCGCTGATCGTGCCCGCATCGCCCATCTGCCCGCCGCTTTCACCGTAGAACGGCGTCTGGTTGGTCAGGATCGTGACGCTATCGCCTGCGGTGGCGTGGTCGATGCGTTCGCCGCCCTTGACCAGCGCGACGACCTCAGCCTCGCCGGTGTCAGACGAATAGCCGGTGAATTCGGTCGCGCCGAGTTCGTCGGCGATGTCGAACCAGATATCGGCGTCGGCGGCTTGGCCCGATCCCTTCCACGCAGCGCGCGCGGCGGCTTTTTGCTGCGCCATCGCTGCATCGAACCCGGCACGGTCGACGCCGATGCCCCGCGGACGCAATGCATCCTCGGTCAGGTCGTAGGGGAAGCCGAATGTATCATAGAGCTTGAACGCGGTCTCGCCCTCAAGCGTGCCGCCATCGTCAAGCGAGGCGCTGGCCTCATCGAGCAGCTTGAGCCCGTTGACTAGCGTTTTGCGGAAGCGCGTCTCCTCCTGCAGCAGCGTCGCCTCGATCAGCGGCTGCGCGCGGACCATTTCGGGATAGGCGCCACCCATTTCCGCGACCAGCGACGGCACCATGCGGTGCATTAGCGGTTCCCTGGCGCCGAGCAGCTGCGCATGGCGCATCGCGCGGCGCATGATCCGGCGCAGCACATAGCCGCGGCCCTCATTCGCCGGCAGCACACCGTCGGCGACAAGAAAGCCCGACGTGCGCAAATGATCGGCGATGACGCGGTGGCTCGCCTGATTGTCGCCTGTGGTGGCGGTGCCGGTTAATGCGCCACTTTCGGCGATCAATGCCTTAAAAGTGTCGGTGTCGTAATTGTCGGTGACGCCTTGCATCACTGCGGCGATGCGCTCCAGGCCCATGCCAGTGTCGATCGAAGGCTTGGGAAGATTGCCGGCGATCTCGTTGTTTTCCTGCACATATTGCATGAAAACAAGGTTCCAGATTTCGACGAAACGGTCGCCGTCCTCATCGGGCGAGCCGGGAGGCCCGCCGGGAATATGATCTCCGTGATCGTAGAAGATTTCCGAGCAGGGTCCGCACGGGCCATTGTCTCCCATCGCCCAGAAATTGTCCTTGGTGGCGATGCGGATGATGCGCTCGTCGGGCAGCCCGGCGATCCGCTTCCACAGGTTGAACGCTTCGTCATCGGTGTGATAGACCGTCGCGGTGAGCCGGGCGGGATCGAGGCCCCATTCGCTGGTCAGCAGCGTCCACGCATGCGTGATCGCCTGGTCCTTGAAATAATCGCCGAAGGAAAAATTCCCCAACATTTCGAAGAAGGTATGGTGCCGCGCGGTATAGCCGACATTGTCGAGATCGTTGTGCTTGCCGCCCGCGCGGACGCACTTCTGACTCGACGTCGCGGTCGAATAGGGCCGCGTTTGGAGGCCGGTGAAGACGTTCTTGAACGGCACCATCCCGGCATTGACGAACATCAGCGTTGGATCGTTATGCGGCACCAGCGGCGCGGACGGCACGCGCGCATGTCCGGCGCCCTCGAAATAATCGAGGAAGGAGCGGCGGATATCGTTGGTCGAGGTCATGACCGCGATGTAGGCGAAGGGCGTGGCTTGCTCAACCGACGCCGTACACTAGGCGGCAAGCCCCGGACGCGCGCGGCGGCGCATCGCCGAGCCAATGCCGCCAAAACCGATCAGCAGCATCGCCCAGGCGGCCGGCTCCGGCGCGCCGCTGAAGTCGGTAATTACGGAGGTGAAGGTTACCGACGACTTGCCCTCCGCGTAATAGAAATTGTCCCAACCGGGCCCGGGCGCTGAGAATTGCACGAACGGCGTAAAAGGGCTGTCCGAATTCGCATTGGTGATGTCGGGCGCGCGGAAGGTGAAGAAGTTCGTGCCGAGCACCAACTGCGGGTCGGTCTTCGCCTCAAACGAAACCTGATTGCCGGCATACTGCACCATGTAGACGTCGGCTGCAGAGTAAGTGTGTCCCGCAATCGTCAGATTGAAAACGGTCGGGAAAACCTGAACGCCGACGAACATCGGCGGGATCGTGTATTTGTATGAAATGCTACCGATGACAGTCGCTTGCGGCAGCACATCATATTCGGGACCGGTGTAGTAAGACTGGAAATTGGTCGCGGTGAATGAAAGGTCGACCTGCCGCGTTTTCGCCGCAGCAGGAACGGCGCATGTCGTTGCCAAGAGCACAGCCAGCTGCAAAAACCGCATAATTCCCCCAATGATTTCGGCGCGTTAAACCGTCAATGACGGCCTTTCAAATAGTTATTGCCGCCCGCCGTGTGTCATACTGGACCGAAGCTCAGCGCTCAGTCTTAGCCACCGCGTCAAGCACGCCGTTGACGAAGCTCTTCTCAGCATCGCCAAAAAACGCGTCGGCAACGTCGAGATAGCCCCCGATCGCCTGACCCACCGCGACATCGGGCCGTGCGATCAGTTCATATGTCGCGGCCCGCAAGATCGCCTTCACATTGCGGTCGAGGCGGTCGAGCGTCCATTCGGCGGGAAGCTGGGCGCCGACAGCCGCATCGATCTCGCTTTCCCGCGCGATCACGCCCTTAACGACATCGTCGAAGAATTCGACCTCGGCTTCGTTGAACTTGGCATCGCCGATCGTCGCGCCGAGGCGATGCTGGTGGAATTCGTGAAGCAGCTTGGCCTCGGCCGTCGCTTCCATGTCGCGCTGATACAGCGCCTGCACCGCGGCGAGGCGCGCGGCGGCGCGGCGGGCGGTCTGCTTATAGGCCCGGGCACGGGACTGGCCGCGGCTCATAGGCGGATCGCGATCGAACGGGCGTGCGCCGGCAGCCCTTCGGCGTTGGCCAGCGCGATGGCGGCAGGGCCGAGGGCGGGCAAGGCATCCGCTGGACAGGAAATATAACTCGTGCGCTTCATGAAATCGGTCACGGATAATCCTGATGAGAAACGGGCACGCCGCCCGGTGGGCAGCACATGGTTGGGACCGGCGAGGTAATCGCCCAGCGCTTCGGGGGTGTGACGGCCGAGGAACACCGACCCGGCGTGACGGATACGCGCGAAGAGCGTATCGGGATCGGCCACCGCGAGTTCAAGATGCTCAGGGGCGAGGCGGTCGATCAGGGCAGGAGCGTGATCCAGACGTTCGAGCACGATGATCGCGCCGTGCGCGGCCCAGCTCTGCCGCGCAGCGTCGCTCAGGCTCGGCAACTGGTCATCGACCGCCATCGCCACCGCATTGCCGAACGCGGCATCGTCGGTCATCAGGATCGACTGGCTGGTCGGGTCATGCTCGGCCTGACTCAGCAAGTCGGCGGCGATCCAGGCGGGGTCATTGGCGGCGTCGGCCACGACCAGGATTTCCGATGGCCCCGCGACCATGTCGATGCCGACGCGGCCGTACAGCTGACGCTTGGCCTCTGCGACCCACGCATTGCCGGGCCCGGTGATCACATCGACAGGCGCAAGCGTCGCGGTGCCGTAAGCCAGCGCGGCAATTGCCTGTGCTCCGCCAATGCGCCACACTTCACCGATACCCGCCAACGCCGCTGCGGCGAGGACGAGCGGATTGGCTTCGCCGGCGGGCGTCGGCGTGACCATGACGAGGCGGTCGACGCCCGCGACCTTCGCGGGAATGGCGTTCATCAGCACCGAGGAAGGGTAAGCCGCGCGTCCGCCGGGGACATAGATACCCGCCGCCTCGACTGCCGACCAGCGCGCGCCGAGGCGAACGCCGAGATGGTCGGTCTCGTCCTTGTCGTCTGGCTTCTGGTTCACATGAAACGCGGTGATCCGCTGCGCCGCCAGTTCGAGCGCGTCGCGCAATCCGGGTTCCAGCCCGGCAAGTGCTGCGCTGCATTCCTGCGCCGAGATCCGCCAGGGAAGGACGTGCCCGTCGAACCGCTGCGTCAGCTCGGCTACCGCCGCATCGCCCTCGGTCCGCACGCGCGCCAGGATCGCCGCCACATCGCGCGAAACATCCTCATCGGCGTCGCGCCGCGCTTCGACCAAGGCGGTAAATGCCGCGGCAAAGCCGGCGTCACCGGCATCGAGCCGGATCACGCAACCGCCCCGCGAAACGCCTCGACCAGCGCCGCCACGTCGGGCCGGGTCTTGAACGCGGGCCGGTTAACGATCAGCCGCGCCGACACTTCGGCAATGACCTCCACCTCGACCAGGCCATTGTCCCTCAGCGTCCGCCCGGTCGACACCAGATCGACGATCCGCTCCGCCAGCCCCAGCGTCGGCGCCAGCTCCATCGCACCGTTCAGCTTGACGCATTCGGCACTGACGCCGCGCGTCTCGAAATGGCGGCGGGTCAGATTGGGGTATTTGGTCGCGACGCGCACATGGCTCCACCGCGCCGGATCGTCGCCGCGCGCAAGGCCTGCCGGCTCGGCGACGCTCACCCGGCAATGGCCGATGCCGAGATCGACCGGCGCGTAGAGTTCGGGATAGGCGAATTCGGCGATGACGTCCGAGCCGACGATGCCGACCTGCGCCGCGCCGTGCGCCACGAAGGTCGCGACATCGAACGCGCGGACGCGGATCAGCTCGATGCCGTCGCGATCGGTCCGGAAACGGAGACGCCGGTCATCCTCGTCGCCGAAACCGGCTTCCGGAACGATTCCGGCGCGCGCCATAAGGGGCAGCGCATCGGCCAGGATGCGCCCCTTGGGGACGGCGAGGATCAGCGGCTGCGGCATCGGCACGCGCCCCTAACCGCGCGACCGCCCACTCGCAACCGCGCGCGGCTCGGGTTAGGGAGCCTGGCATGTCCGGCAAACCGCTCGAAGCCTTAGCCTTGCAGGTCCAATATTGCGAGGCCAACGGCACGCCGGTCACCGCCGCAATCTGCCGCACGCTGGCGGAGGCGCTGGACAACAGCACGGCAACCGGCCGGCGGGTGCTGGGCTGGAGCGGGCACGCGACCAGAGACGCGCTGCCGCTGCGGCTGGCTGGCGGCGTGCATCACGCTTGGCGCAAGGGCAACGCGCCCGAGCTGGCCGGGCTGTTCGGCGGGCAAGGCGGCGATGCAGCGGCGATGCAGGCCTTCCTGCGCCGCGCCGATGCGGAACTGCTCCCCTGGCTCGATGGCCCGCCGCAGACCAACGAACCGGGCCGATCCGCGCAATTAATGACAGGGCTGCTCGAAATCGCCGCGCGGCATGGCCCGACGCTGGAGATTTTGGAGATCGGTTCGTCGGCCGGGCTCAACCTGTTGATCGATCGCTTCCGCGTCGACCTGGGCGGCGTGGCCGTTGGGCCGGCAGGTTCATCCGTCGAGCTCAAGCCCGAATGGCGCGGTCCGCCGCCGCCCGCTACGCCCTTAGAGTTCGCCTCGCTGCGCGGCGTCGACGTCGCCCCGGTCGACGCGACCGATCCGGCGCAGGCCGACCGCCTGCTCGCTTATGTGTGGTACGATCAGCCGCAACGCGCGCAACGCGTCGCCGCGGCGATCCGGATGCAGCAGGACCAGCCGGTCCAGCTCGACAAGGGCAATGCCGCCGACTGGATCGAGGCACGCCTCGCCGAGCCGCAACGCGAAGGCGCCACGCGGGTCGTGATGCATTCGATCGTCTGGCAATATATCTGCGCCGAAGGGCAGGGGCGGATTACCGCGGCGCTGGAGGCGGCGGGCGCCAGAGCCACCGCCGGACGCCCGCTGGCCTGGCTGCGGGTCGAGGCCAACCGCACCGTCCATCGCCACGAAATCACCCTGCGCAGCTGGCCGGGGCACGGCCGATCGATGCTGATCGGCCATTCTCACGCCCATGGTTTCTGGGTCGAGCGATTGGCGCAAGCAGTGCCGGGCGATTTGCCGTGACGATCAAGCGGAGTCCGGACAAGTCCGGGCTGATGCGGACAACAATCGAACGAGACCTGTCACCCCGGCTTCCCGTGCCGTCCGCTTTCCTAGGCCGTCCGCGCCAGGAACGCGTCCATCGTCGCGTTCACCTGCTCCGGCGCTTCCCACGGCACAAAATGGCCGCAATCGGGCACTTGCTCGACGGTCAGGTCGGTGACCACTTCATCAAGCCCCTGCAGATTGCACGGTGGCAGCGCGAGGTCGTCCATCGCCCAGATCACCAGTGTCGGGATGGTCAACTTGGGGAAGCCCGACAGCGGCGCGGCGGGGGGCGCGTCCTCGCCGATCGCGGGCACGTTGAGCGGGGTTGCGCGGTACCAGTTGAGCATGCCGAATGCCGCGTCGCGATCCTGCCAGTCCGACAGCAGCGCATCGCGCTCCTCCGGCTCCATCGCCGCCGGCCGGTCCCATTTGACCGCTTTCATCAGGATGCCGGCCAGCCCGTGCTCGCGCACCAGCGCGTCGTTGGCCGGGTCGCGGAAGGCGCGCATATACTGGCTCGACGTGCGCTGCTCGTCATTTTCGATCAGCAATTTCTGGAAGATCGCCGGGTGCGGGGCGTTGGCGATGATCGCGCGGGTGACGCGGCCGGTGACTTGGCCCATCAGCGCCACGCCCCAGGCGATCGCGCCGCCCCAATCATGGCCGACGATCGTGAACTCGCCAACGCCGCAGGCATCGGCCAGTGCGAAGATGTCGCCGGTCAGCTTGTCGGGCGTATAGGCCGCGACTTCCTGCGGCTTGGACGATCCGCGATAGCCGCGCTGATCGGGCGCGATGCAGCGAAAGCGATCCGAAAGATGCCTGATCTGGTACCGCCAGGTGCGGTGGCTCTCGGGAAAACCATGAAGGAAGATCAGCACCGGCGCGTCGCGCGGTCCCTCGTCCAGATAGTCCAGCTCGACGCCGGTCGACAGTTTCGCGCGCTGCATCGTTTCGGTCATTTCCGCTCTCCCTAATCTGTGTAGGAAGGAAGCTGGACCCCGGGTCAAGCCCGGGGCGAAAGGTTAGGAATAGCGTCATTCGTTACCGGCCTTGTGCCGGGGTCTAGCTTAGCCTTCGCCGGGCGCGCGCGCTTTGATCGCCAAGGCATGTATCCGCTGCCCGGGGAGATCGCCGAGCGCCTGATTGACGAGGCGTTGTCGCGCCAAGCGGCTTAGCCCCGCAAACGCCGCGCTTTCGATCTCCACCGAAAAATGGCTTTCGCCGGTGCCGTCATCGCCCGAATGGCCGTGATGTTTGGCGCTGTCGTTGCTGACCATCAGGCGGTTCGGCGCGAATGATTGCCGCAACAGCGTCTCGATCTCGGATTGGACTTGTCCTTTGGCGTTCATTCGCCAAGTTTAGACCGCTCATGCCCGAACGCCAAACCCGCTTTCACGGGCGCGTCCCGCGCCAGGATCAATGCGATCAGCCCGGCTGCGCCGAACCCGGTGAATTCCGCGCGCCGCTGCGCGCCGGCGACTTCGACGGACCGGGCGCGTATCGCTGGTTGTGCCTCGATCACGTCCGCGAATTCAACGCGGGCTATAATTGGTTCACCGGCATGACGCCCGAAGAAATCGAGGCGTCGCAGCGGCCCTATGCCGGCTGGGAGCGCGAGACGCGCGCCTTTGCCCATGCCGGCGCCGACGCGCCGCCGCGCTGGGCCGACTTCCGCGATCCGCTCGATGCGATCAACGCGCGTTTCCGCCACGGCGAACGGCCGCGCGGGGATGGCAAGCCGCTGTCGGGCGATGATCGCCGCGCCTTAAAGGTGCTCGGCCTCAACGCCGATGCCGACCGCCGCGCCTTGCGCCAGCGCTATTCGGACCTCGTCCGCCGCTACCACCCGGACCGCAATGGCGGCGACCGCAGCCGAGAGGGCGAACTGCAGCAGGTCGTCGAGGCATATCAGCGGCTCAAGAAAGCGCCGGCATTCGCGTGAAGCGCCCGTCCCGGCTGACTTTATGTAAGCTAATGACTTACATCGAATTGTGACCGAACTATCGTAGCAAAGCATTGAAATGCTTCGGGGACACGGGCGACGCCTCGAAATTGCCGGTACCCAATGCCGAACGTGTGCGGCTGTTAATGATAACCCTCGATGCAGCGGACGGACCCGACCGCACGAACTTGCCCGGGTTTGGATTCACGGTCTGCGCGGCAAGCCGAAGCGCTTCGCGGTCAGCGCGAGCGGAAATTATCGCATCACCTTCGGCTTCGACGGCGAAAACGCGATCGATGTCGATATCGAGGATTACCATTAAGCAAATTGCCACGGAGGGCATGATGAGCAACACAATGACGGCAGGGTTGGCGCCCATCCATCCGGGTGAGGTGCTGGGACAGATTGTCCTTCCGGCGATGAAACGGGGGCGCGGTGAGATCGCGCAACTGCTCGGCATGTCGCGCCAGCATCTTTATGACATCACCCGCGGCCGCAAGCCGATCACCCCGCGCACCGCATTGAAGCTGGCGCGGCTGGTCGGCGGGACGGCACAGACGTGGCTGCGCATGCAGGAAGCATTCGACCTGCGCACTCTCGAACGCGAAATGGCGGCCGAACTGGCCAGCATGCCACGCCTGCTCGCCGCCTGACCTGTCACTAATCGCGATCGAGAGCGCCGCCGGGGAAGTTAGCTGCAATCGTCGAGCGCGATCTGCGCCTTCCACGAATAGGACGAAAAGGGGTGGGCGTAGAGCGCGAGGGTCACCAGCTACCCTCTCGCATTGCCTGCTGCCGCCGGTCGTCGCGCGGGTTGGGCGGCGGGACGTTGGGCGGCGCGGCGGGGATTTGGGCGCCCGGCACCAGCGTGGCGAACGACACGCCGGCGGACCCGGACCCGCTGTCCTTGACGGTAAAGCCGCCCGCCGGCGTGCCCTCGCCGAACAGCCGCTTGCCCTCGCCCAGAACCAACGGGAAGGTGAATATGTTGAGCTCGTCGAGCAGCCCTGCCCGGAGCAACGCCGGATAAAGCGTCGTGCTGCCCCAGATGCGCAATTCGGGACCGTCGCCCCGCTTCACCTCGGCCAGCGCGTCTATGTCGGTCAGCCGGTGACTGTTTTCCCATTCGAGCGGCGCACCGCTGCGTGTCAGGACGAATTTGTCCGCCGCGGTGAGGGCCTTGCCCAATTCGGCCCATTCGCCTTCGACATATGGCCAATAGGCCGCAAAAATCTCATAGGTCCGCCGGCCGAGCAGCAGCGCATAAGGCGGCGCGAATGCCTTGCCGATCGCCTGATTGGCCTCCGGATCGTCATAGCCCATCTGCCATCCGCCATGCGCGAACCCGCCGGTCGGATCCTCGCTGGCGCCGCCCGGCGCCTGCATTACACCATCTAGGGTCTGAAAGACCGTGCCGACAATCCTACGCATCGCCCCGCACCGCCGCTTCGATTTTCGCCACGTCGATCTTTTTCATCGGAAACATCGCCTCGAACGCGCGCCTGGCGGCGGCGGCATCGCTGCTGGTGGTCGCGTCGAGCAGAACGCGCGGGGTAATCTGCCAGCTATGGCCCCATCTGTCCTTGCACCAGCCGCACTGGCTTTCCTGCCCGCCATGGCCGACAATCGCATCCCAATAGCGGTCGGTTTCGGCCTGATCCTCGGTCACCACCATGAAGCTGACCGCCTCGTTGGGCTTGAACGTGTCGCCGCCGTTCAGGCCGACAAAGGCGCGTCCGAGCACTGTGAATTCGACCGTCAGCTCGTCGCCCGCCTTGCCGCCGGGGTAATCCGAAGGCGACAGATTGACCTTGTCGACCCGGCTGTCGGGAAACACGCTGGCATAAAAGGCGGCGGCCTTTCCCGCTTCGCCGACATCGTACCACAGGCAATTGGTCAGCTTCTCGGTCATTCGAGCTCTCCCTTCTTGGTCCCGGATGCGGCTTGATGTCCGGCATCGAACTCGTCCTTAGACAACCGGCCGTCGCGATCGGCGTCCAGCCGCGCAAAGGTCTTGCCCGCGCCCTCGGCCTGCTCCTCGGCCGACACCTGGCCATCGACGTCGTAGTCGAGCGCTTCGATCTTCCTGGCTGACGGCAATGTCATCGACGCCCCCGGCGCGGCCGCCGCGGCGTCTATCTCGGCGGCGGTCAGTTGCCGGTCGCCATTGGCATCCATCGCCTGGAACAGCGCCGACGATGCCGCCGCATGCTCGAAGCGCGTGATCGCACCGTCGCCATTGGCGTCCATGCCCGCGAAACCGGTCTTGGGCGCCGAAGGGACAGGGGCGGACGGCTGGCACGCGGCCAGCAATGCCGCCGCGGCGGCGGTGACGGCCGACCTCATCTGTTCCGCTCGCCGACCAGCGCGAACGCCGCGCCTTGCGGATCGACCGCGTTGAGCGAGAAATCCCCGCCGGGAATTTCGTCCGGCCCGCGCAGGACTTGCCCGCCATTCGCCTTGATCGCCTCGACCGCCGCGTCGATGTCCGCGACCCGGAAATAATGCGACCAGCCGGACGCCGGGACGCCCGGCATCAGCGGCATGATGGCGCCGATCATCCCGCTGCCCATCACATCCTGCTGGTGGCGCGCCGAATGCTTGATGAACTCATATTTGCCGAGCGGACCCAGCTCCATCTCGCCGTCCTTCGCCCAGCCGAAGCGCGCGCCGTAGAATTGCCACGCCGCCGCGGGGTCGGAAGTCATCAGCTCGTTCCACGCGCAATGCCCGACACGCTTCTTGTCATAGGAGAATGCCAGGCTCTCTTGGTCCTCTCTGCCCGGCGGCGGCGTGGGCGTCATCGCGTAGAAGCGCGCGCCTTGCGGATCGGCCATCAGCGCCCAGCGCCCCTGCGGGATGTCGGTCGGACCCATCGTCAGCGTCCCGCCGCCCTGCTCGATCGAGATCACTGCCTGATCGACATTGGCGGCATGTATATAACCGATCCAGTTCGGCCGCGCGCCGTGCGCAGACATCTCGGCGGACAGGGTCAGCATCCCGCCGACCTCGCTCTCCGTGCCCCTGATCATCGCATAGCCGGGCTCGCCCTGCGACGGCCCGACCGCCCAGCCGACAACCTGTTGGTAAAAGGCGCGCGCGCCGTCCACATCGGTCGTCATCAGTTCGTACCAGATGAAATCGCCGTGCATGATCAGGCCTCCAGTTGCACCACCGGGACGAAGCCGCCCCAGAACATGCGTTTGCCGTCGAACGGCATTTTCGCCGGGGGCGGCTCCTTCATCATCTCGCCCCACGCCTTGTCGCGCGTCGCCTTGTCCGGCCAGCCGACAAACGACAGACCGGGCAATTCGTCGTTCTCGGCCTTGGTCGCGCGGTAGAAGTCGGTGACCTGGCCATGCGGCACGTCGTCGTTCCAGCATTCGTAATCGAACAGCGCGCCCTTGCCGAGAAATGTCTTCGCGCCATCGGTCGACATCTTGATGAATGCACCCTTTTTGGCCGGGGGGATCGGCGCGATGAAGCCGTCGATATAGCCGATCGTGCCATCAGGGCCGGCTTCCTCGACCACCGGCACGAACCCGCCGAAGATCATCCTCTTGCCGTCGAACGGCATCGGCTGCGCCATCATCCCGGCATCGTCCATCATCGCCTTCATCGCCGCGTCGCGCGTCGCCTTGTCGGGCCAGACGATCCAGCTGAAAACGACCGCTTCTCCCTCCCCGATCTGCACCGCCTTGCGAAAATCGGTGAGCTTGCCATCGGGCACATCGTCTTCCCAGCCTTCGACCACGCGCAGCGCGCCATGCTGAATGAAGAAGGCGTCGGTGGTGTTCGCGTGGCGCAGGAACTCGTGCTTCTTCGCGACCTCTACGGGGATCACGAACCCGTCGATATAGCTCATTGCTGCTCTCCCCCGGGTGCGTTGCCTTCGAACGACTTGAGTTGATCTGCGATCGCGCGCTGGAATGCGGGACGTGCCTTGGCACGTTCCAGATACGCCATGAGGACGGGGCGGTCGCGCATCGGGGCACTGCCCTCGCCGACGCGAAGCACGCTCGCCATCGCCAGGTCACCGATGGTGAACTCGCCTTCCAGCCACTCCTTGTCGCCCAGCGCTTCGGCGAGCCGGTCGAGCCGGCCGCCGAGGAATTCATACAGGCTGGGCTTGCGCAATTCGGCCCATTGCTCGCCGCGCGCGAAGAAATTGACATTGGTCAACTCGAACATCGCCGGCTCGATCGAATTCATCGCCGCGAACAGCCAGCTGATCGCGCGAGCGCGTGCCTTGGCCTCGCGGGGCAGCAACGCCTCACCCTTTTCGGCGAGGTGGAGCATGATCGCACCGCTCTCGAACAGCTCGACATCGCCGTCATGCAACGCGGGCACCTGGCCCCAGGGCTGGTCATGGTAATAATTGTCTGGGCGCGGCGTGCCGACCAGCCGTTCGGCGTAGCTCAGACCCAGTTCCTCGCACGCCCAGCGCGCGCGGTAATCGCGAACGTGGCCCTGGGCGAATTCGGGCACCCAATTGAGACTGGTGATCACCAGCGATGACTGCGGGTCGACGGGCATCCATGATCTCCTCGGTTGAGCACCACGAGCCGGTCAGGTGCCGGGGCAACTCGAATCATTATTTGCCCAGCGTGGCAGCATCGGTTATAAAAAACAACCATGAGGTTAGAAAAGATAAGCGATCTGGCCAGGCGACATTATGACGATGCGTGCGGCGCCGCCCTGGCGCTCGACATCGTCGGCGAGCGCTGGTCCATTTTGGTGATCCGCGAACTGCTCCTCGGACCCCGGCGCTTCGGCGAATTGCGCAAAGGCCTGGCTGGGATCAGTGCGAACGTACTCACACAACGTCTGGAAGGGTTGGAAGCGAGCGGCGTGGTCCGTCGGCACCAGCTGCCGCCGCCAGCGTCGGTGCAGGTCTACGCGCTGACCGATTGGGGAATGGAGAGCGAGCCGATCCTGCTTGGCTTGTGCCGCTGGGCGCTGCGCTCCCCGCGCCACGATCCTGCGCTGCCATTCTCGTCGGTCGCCATGATGCTGTCGCTCAAGGCGCTGCTGCGGCCGGACCTTGCGGGAGATCTATCCGCGACGATCGCCTTCGCACTGGAGGAGGATCGGTTCACCGCCCGTCTCGCTTCCGGCGTGCTGGACGTGAGGCGGGGCGAGCCGGGCGGTGCCGACGTGGGTTTCGCATCATCGGCGCGGGGATTGATGGGGCTGTTCTACGGCGGGCGGCCGCTGGAGGAGGCAGAGGGGGATGGGTCGGTGCGCATTACCGGCGACCGCAGCCTTGCGAAGCGGCTGGCGCGCCTGTTCCCACTGCCCGACAAGGTCTCCGGTTGAATCGGGACCCGGCCTCCGCCTAAGGCATTCGGAAAGCCCGCCGTTCGGGCATGAGAAAGCACCGATGATCGACCTGCCCAACACCCAGCCCGACGCCCGCGGCACCACCATCCTCGACGCGCCCGACAAGAAGGTCAGCGTGCGCGACCTGTTCGGCATCGACACCGACATGCAGGTCCCGGCGTTCAGCGAGGCCGACGAACGCGTTCCCGATCTCGATCCGAGCTACGTGTTCGATGCCGACACGACGCTCGCCATCCTCGCCGGCTTCGCGCACAACCGCCGCGTGATGGTCCAGGGCTATCACGGCACCGGCAAGTCGACGCACATCGAACAGGTCGCGGCGCGGCTCAACTGGCCGTGCATCCGCATCAACCTCGACGCGCATATCAGCCGCATCGACCTGATCGGCCGCGACGCCATCGTCTTGCGCGATGGTCAGCAGGTCACCGAATTCCGCGAAGGCCTGCTGCCCTGGGCGCTGCAGACGCCGACCGCTCTGGTGTTCGACGAATATGACGCCGGCCGCCCCGACGTGATGTTCGTCATCCAGCGCGTGCTGGAAACCGAGGGCAAGCTGACCCTGCTTGACCAGAACCGCGTGATCCGCCCGTCGCCCTGGTTCCGCCTGTTCGCCACCGCCAATACCGTTGGATTGGGCGACACCAGCGGCCTCTATCACGGCACGCAGCAGATCAACCAGGGCCAGATGGACCGCTGGAACATCGTCGTCACGCTCAACTATCTGCCCGCGGCGGTCGAGGCACAGATCGTGTTGGCCAAATCAGGCGAATACGATCATGCGGGCGGCAAGAAGGAGGTCGACCAGATGGTCAAGGTGGCGGAACTGACCCGCCAGGGCTTCATCAACGGCGACATTTCGACCGTGATGAGCCCGCGCACCGTGATCACCTGGGCGCAGAACGCGCTGATCTTCGGCGATGTCGGCTTTGCCTTCCGCCTCAGCTTTCTCAACAAATGCGACGAAGCCGAGCGGGCTTTGGTCGCCGAATATTACCAGCGCGTGTTCGGCAAGGATTTGCCTGAAAGCGTCGTCGGCAAGGCCTGAGCGATCGGCGCAAGCGGACGCTTGCTCCTTCCCAGATAGAGGATCGATGCAGAAGACATCATCCCCGCCTCTCGCCGCGGTGTCGCGGCGGTGGCATTGGGTCGCAGAATAGGCGGTCACAATCTCGGCCCCGACTGGCGAGGGGTGTGAATCGAGAATGCAGGGCGACGCGCTCCACGAACATGCACGGGCATGATCAACCGCGCCGGTTCGCTGCCATGCCCGCCCCAAGCGGCATGTCGCCCCTGCGCAGGCAGGAGCCTAGATGGACTCTCAATGTGCGGGTTCGTTTCAACTTGTGAGCTCATCTAGGCCCCCGCCTACGCAGGGGCGACATGGTTGGGGTGTTGAGCTAGCAATCCAAAATGACTGACACCGTTCCGAACCGCCCGCCACCTCTTACCGGTCGCCGCGTGCTCGATCTGTCCCGCGTCCTTGCCGGGCCATGGTGCGGGCAGGTTCTCGCCGATCTCGGCGCCGAGGTGATCAAGGTCGAAAACCCCAAGAGCGGGGACGACACCCGCGCCTGGGGTCCGCCCTTCGCGGGGGGTGAAAGCGCCTATTATCTCAGCGCCAATCGCGGCAAGCGCTCGATCGCGGTCGATCTGGCCAGCGCGGAAGGGCAAGCGGTCGTCCTCGACCTCGCCCGCCAGGCCGACATCCTGATCGAGAATTACAAGCTCGGCGGCCTCGACCGCTTCGGGCTCGATTATGCCAGCGTCGCGGCGGTCAATCCACGCATCGTCTATTGCTCGATCTCGGGCTATGGCCGCACCGGCCCGGCGGCGGCGCGCCTCGGCTATGATTATGTCATTCAGGCCGAGGGCGGATTGATGGCGGTGACCGGCGACATTGACGGCCCGCCGGTGCGCGTCGGCGTCGCGGTGGCAGACCTGTTCACCGGCATGGCTTCCGCGCAGGCCTGCCTCGCTGCGCTGATCGCTGCCGACCGCGACGGGCTGGGCCAGCACATCGACATGGCGCTGTACGATTGCCAATTGGCGATGCTCGGCAATGTCGCCAGCAGTTACCTCATCTCGGGCGAGGAGCCGGCGCGCTACGGCAATGGCCACCCGACCGTCGTGCCTTATGAGAATTTCCCGACGGCAGACGGCCGCGTCATTCTCGCAGTGGGCAACGATCGGCAGTTCGCCGCGCTGGCCGGGCTGCTCGGCCAGCCCGGGCTCGCCACCGACGAACGCTTCGTCAAGAATGCCGGCCGCATCGTCAACCGCGCGGCGCTGCTCGCCATCCTCAAGCCGCTGATCGCCGCGCACAGCACCGCGTGGTGGCTCGAACAGCTTCCCGCCACGGGCATTCCCGGCGGCGAAGTCATGCCGGTCAGCCGCGCGGTCGACAGCGAGGTGGCACAAGCCCGCGGCATGACCGCGACGGTGGCGCATCCCAGCGCGGGCGAGGTGCGGCTGATGGCCTCACCGCTCAAATTCGCGGCCACGCCCGTCCGCGCGCCGCAAGCGCCGCCGCTGCTCGGGCAGGATACCGACGAAGTGCTGGCCGAGCTGGGTTACGAGCCGGAGCGTATCAGGCGCCTGCGCAGCGCCGGCGCGGTCGCCTGATCGAGATCGGCCTTGGCTTTCAGGCCGTCGAGGATCGCGGCGCCTGCGAGGAACACCGAGCCGGTGCACGCCACGGCAAGCATCCAGCCGCCAACGCCCTGATAGCTCTGCAGATAATGCTGCCCGCGCTCCACCGCGCCGACGGCGAGCGCATAGATGATCAGGAAAGCCTCGGTGCGTGTCTTGATCACGAACAGGCGCTTCACTTTGGCGAACATCGCTAACAACCTCCGAACGAACCCGGTAAACGGGGTGTTAAAGCCTTGGTTGCGCGTGTCGACGCCGAAAGAGGGTTAACGCCTGTCCCGTTCGGGGCCGCTGTCGATTTCCAGGGTTTCGAACAAGGCGGCGCGCGCCCGTTCGATGCGCTGATGAAGCCCGGGATCGCCGAGCTGACCGGGCTCGATCGCGTCGGGCCAAACATCGGCGATGACGTCCGCGATCCGCTCCAACTTGCCGGCATCGGCGATGAAGCGCGGATCGACCTCGGCCGGATCGCACACCACCCGCAGGCGCAGGCACGCCGGGCCGCCGCCATTGGCCATCGATTCGCGGACATCGACGGGCAGCAACTGCCGGATCGGCCCGTTGCCCGCGGCCATTGCCTCAAGCCAGTTCCACACCGCCGGCACGTCCTGCGCATCGGTGGGCAGGATCAATGC
>CAXTPT010000003.1:84299-84805 GCA_964246315.1 uncultured Sphingomonadaceae bacterium
CCCCCCCGCGGGGCCCCCGCTGGCGGCCGCCCTCGCCCCCCCCCCCGCCGGCCGCTCCGGCGAGCGTCTTGTCGGCGCCCTGACGCATTTGCCGCCTCGGCGCGGCGCGCTCACCATGCCGCCATCGGGCAGCGTCGCCAGTTGCGCGTTGAACAGATAGGATTTGATCGCATCGCCGAGGGAGATCGCCGACGCGGGCACCTCGACCAGCTCGAAGCCCGGCACTTGCGCCGCAAGTTCGTCATACGGCCGCGCCTTGTCGGCGAAGGCGTATTCGTGCGCGAACAGCACATTTTCGTTGGCGACCGCCACGACATCGTTGTGAAACGCGCCTGCGGCGATCGCCTGCTCGGACTGCTGGGCGAAGATCGCACCGCGCACTCCGTGAGCGCGCGCGATCGCCTTGCTGGCTTCGGCATGCTGGCGGGCAGGGAAAGGACCGCCGCCGACGCCATAGACGAAGACCTCGACTCCCGGCGCGTCATGGCTGGCGGATAGCCGCATAT
>CAXTPT010000004.1:0-83871 GCA_964246315.1 uncultured Sphingomonadaceae bacterium
CCATTTCGTCGGGCTCGGTGCCCGCCACCGCCATGCCGACATAGCGGCCGAGCGGGGTCAGGCCCTTCCTCGCCGCGACCGAGGCTTCCATCACCACGCTGGCCGACGAGCCGTCAGACAGCTGCGAGGCATTGCCGGCGGTGATGGTATAGCCTTCGCCCATCACCGGCTTCAGCGAGGCGAGGCCTTCGAGCGTGGTGTCGGGACGATTGCAATCGTCCTTGGTCGCGGTGACCTGGCTGTAGGTGACCTCCTTGGTCTCCTTGTTGACCACCGCCATGGTTGCGTCGCAGGCGATGATCTCGTCATCGAACTTGCCCGCGGCCTGGGCGGCGGCGGTGCGCTGCTGCGAGCGGAGCGAATATTCGTCCTGCGCCTCGCGGCTGATGCCGTACCGCTTGGCGACCACCTCGGCGGTGCCGATCATCGGCAGATAGGTGTCCTTGTGCATCTTGAGCAGCTCGGCATCGGGTTCAATGTAGATCTTGCCGCTGCCCGACACCTTGGAGATCGACTCGACGCCACCCGCGACGACCACGTCCATGCGGTCGATCACGACCTGCTTGGCGGCGGTGGCGATCGCCATCAGGCCCGAGGCGCACTGGCGGTCGATCGACATGCCGGGGACGGTGACCGGAAGGCCGGCGCGCAGCGCGATGAGCCGCGCGACGTTGGGCGCTTGCGAGCCCTGCTGCATCGCGGCGCCGATCAGCACGTCGTCGACTTCGCCGCCCTCGAGCCCGGCGCGCTCAAGCGCGGCCTTGACCGAAAAGGCGCCGAGCGTCGGCGAGGTGGTGTTGTTGAACGCGCCGCGCGCCGCCTTTGCGAGCGGGGTACGGGCGGTGGAAACGATGACGGCGTCGCGCATTGGAACGATCCCTTTAAGAACGGGGAGCGGACTGCCCTCTCCCCGACCCTCTCCCGCAAGCGGGAGAGGGAATTAGATGAAGAACTGGCTGATCCACTCGGCGATCAAGGCAGGTTTATCCTCGCCATCGATCTCGAGCGTGTATTCGACGGTCTGCTGATATTGGCCGGGCCGCTTTTCATCGATCTCGAGCAGCTTGAAGTGGCCGCGGACGCGCTTGCCCGACTTTACGGGGGCGAGGAAGCGGGTTTTGTTGCCGCCGTAATTCACGCCCATCTTCACCCCGTCCATGCGCGGCAGATCGGCCTTCGCCGTCAGCACGGGCATCAGCGACAGCGACAGGAAGCCGTGAGCGATAGTGGTGCCGAACGGGGTCTTCGCCGCCGCCTCCGGATCGACATGGATGAATTGGTGATCGCCCGTCGCGTCGGCGAATTTGTCGATCATCTCCTGGCTGACGGTCAGCCATTCGGACGTGCCGATGACCTGACCGGTCAGGGCCTTCAATTCGTCGAACGTCACCGTGCGCATCGCTCTCTCCCAGCTTTACGTTCGCGTAAAGCGCGGCGCCGCGAGAGTCAAAGCGGGCGGCGATTCACACGATTCACACTTGCCAATGCGGTTTGCCTCGCGCCCCAAGTTCACATGATTCACATCTGCCAATGTCACGCCGGACAGGGGTCGATCAGCGTCCCGTCGGGCCGTGCCGTGTAGCCGACCTGCACCGGATAGGCGAAGGCGATACCTTCAGCCGCGAAGCGCTTGATGATGGCGATGTGCACCGCGTGACGGGCGGCGAAGACGATTTCGTAATCGTCGCTATGGACGTCATATTGCAGTTCGAAATCGAGCGAGGAATCGCCGAACTTCATCAGCCCGCAGCGCACCAATTTGGTGTCGGCGCAGCTTTCGATGATTTCCGCCATGACCTGCGGCAGGCGTTCGAGCCGGTCGACGGGGGTTTCGTAGGTCACGCCCAAAGTCACCACCGTGCGGCGCTTGGACAGCCGCGCGAGGTTGTGGATCTCCTTTTCGAGCAACTGCTTGTTGGCGACGATCACCTGCTCGCCGGTCAGCGCGCGGATGCGGGTGGATTTGAGGCCGATATCCTCGACCGTGCCCGACAGCGTGTCGACCTTGATCGAATCGCCCTTGCGGAACGGCCGGTCGAACAGGATCGCCAGCGCCGCGAACAGATCGGCGAAAATGCCCTGCGCGGCGAGGCCGATGGCGATGCCGCCGACCCCCAGGCCGGCGATCAGGCCGGTGACGTTGACCCCCAGATTGCCGAGGATCAGCACCGCGGCGATGGCGAACAGCACGATCGTGACGAGCAAGCGGATGATGCCGATGGCGCTTTGCAGTCCGCTATGGTCGGCGGCCGCGGCGCGATGCTCGATCAGGCCGAGCAGGATTTCACGCGCGAACACCGCCGCCTGCAGCGTCGCGGCAATGACGAACAGGAAATAGACCGTCTTGGCGACGTCCACCGGCGCGTGCGCGAAGACCGCCACCAGCTGCGCGGCGACCGCGACGATGAACCACAAGCGGATTTTGGCCAGCGCGGCGCCGATGATCCGGCGCCAATGGTTGGTTTCGGCATAACGCTTCTTGAGCCAACGCCCGGCCCATTTGGCGCCGAGCAGGATCGCGACGACGACACCGGCGACGATGCTGCCGACGATGATCTCTCCGGTATGCGCGCCGATCCATTGCCAGCTTTGCGCGATCAGATGGTCGAGACGAGTTTCAACGGGCAGGCGAAGCTGCCCGACATTGGCGTTAGCAGTGGAATTCATCAGGCAGCCTTGCGGTTCGTTCCTTTGCCGGCACGAGCGGCATCGTCGAGCAAATCGATCAATGCGCGCTCAAGGCCCGTCAACCAGCGCGTCTTGCGCGGCAGAGCGTGCTCGGTGAGGTCCGATGCACAAGCATCGATGACCAGCGGATGAATGTAGCTTTTGCGCGCGATGGCCGGCGTGTTGCCCAGCGCCTCGGACACCTGTTCGGCGACTTCGGCCAGCTTTGCCTTGCCGTTGGCCTTGCACGCGTCGATCGCCGCGCCGAGCGCGATGGTCGAGGCATGCCAAGTGCGGAAATGCTTGGCGGAAAATTCGTCGCCCATCGCCTCCTTGATGTAGGCGTTGACCTCCGCCGAGCCGACGGCGCAGGGCTCGCCCGCGTCGTTGAGGTATTGGAAGAGGTGCTGGCCGGGCAGGTCCTGGACCTTCTTGACCACGCGGACCAGGCCGCGATCCCCCAGCGTCAGCTTGCGCATCACCCCCGATTTGGCGCGATATTGCAGTGTCAGTTTGGAGCCGCGCAGCGTCGCGTGGCGGTTGCGCAGGGTGGTCGCGCCGAAGCTCTTGTTGGCCTTCACATATTGTTCGCTGCCGACGCGGATGTGGCCGACGTCGAGCAGGCGGACGACCGCCGCGACGACCGTGTCGTGATCGGTCGGCTTGCCGCCGAGATCGCGTTCGACATGCGCGCGAAGAAGGGGCAGCGCGCGGCCGAAATCGGCAAGGCGGTCATATTTCTCGGCATCCTGCCTGGCGCGGAAATCGGCGTGGTAGCGATATTGCTTGCGGCCCTTGGCGTCGTATCCGACCGCCTGGATGTGCCCGTGCGGCGAGGGACAGAACCACGCATCGACATAGGCCGGCGGCAAGGCGATCTTGTTGAGCCGGTCGATTTCCTCGCGATCGGTGACGCGGTTGCCCTTGGCATCCCAATAGCCCCAGCCGTGCGACACTTTCTTTCGCGAAATGCCCGGCATTTCGGGATCGACATAGACGAGTTTCATGGCCGCTGAACGGGGGAGCGCGGCGGGTGTTCCCGTTCCCCGCCGTGCGGCGGGGCGGCGCACCGGGCCGGGGCGGTGCCGAAACAAGCCATGGCAGCAGGCCGCGCGCCGCCGCGCATGAAGTTCGCACCGCCCCGCCGGCTTGGCCGCTTCCACCTGGAGATTGGGGACTTTGCGTGTGTCTAGCCGCAGCTGATGGTCAAGACATGGACGCATGTGCCCTCGCCATCCGGTTCCGCGCCCAGCGAGACGATGACGTGATCGGGGCAGGGCAGTTCGAGGTCCAGGCCCTCCAGCGCAGCGAGCCGGGCGGCGGGCACGGCGGCGAAGCGCAGCGTGTGCCGCACGCCTTCGAACGTCGCGCTGAACCACGGCGCGGCGATCGAACTCAGCTCGGCAAGCGGTCCAAGCTGCGCCTCGAGGCTTGCAATGACGGCACGGTGGACGGCCGCGATGCGGCAGTCCGCGCCATGTAGCTCTCGATCCGCCGCCACAGGGGTGCGCCGACCTGGCGCCCTGAGCGCAAATCGTGAACCAGCCGCGGATCGTTCGCCGCCTCGCGCCCGAAGCGCGTCGGCGAGATGCCGGTGTTCTTGATGTGTTGCGTGACTTTGATCAGGGGGGACATACACCGAATCGCCTTTCTCTAGGGAATGTCCTATCGTTTGGGCAAACTTCCTACTTGGCAAGGGGTTTTCCTGCCGTTATGGCGAAATCATGAACGATGTACGCGAAACGCTCGACCGGCTGATCCAGGAGCGCGGCACCGATTACACCGCCATGTCGCGGCTGCTCGGGCGCAACGCCGCTTATGTCCAGCAATTCATCCGCCGCGGGAGTCCGCGCAAGCTCGACGAGGACGACCGCCGCAAGCTGGCGCGGTTTTTCGGGGTGGATGAGATGCTGCTCGGCGGGCAGGTGTCGCCGTCGCGCGATCCGCTGCGGCGGGTGGCGTGGCTCGATGTCGCGGCCTCGGCGGGACCCGGCGGCGAGGCGATCGACGAGGCGCCGCAGGGCTGGTTCGCCTTCGAGCCGCGCTTCCTGCGCCGCCTCACCGCCAGTCCGGATGCCTTGTCGGCGGTGCGCGTGCAGGGCGATTCGATGGAGCCGACGCTCAAGGCGGGCGACGACATCCTGGTCGACGGTTCGGACGCGGCCGACCGCCTGCGCGACGGGATTTACGTGCTGCGGATCGACGATGCGCTCAATGTGAAGCGGCTGGCGGTCGCGCCGGGCGGCCGGCTGTCGATCATCAGCGACAATGACCGCTACCCGCCGATCGAGCGGCGGCGGGAGGACAATGTCGAGATCGTCGGGCGCGTCGTTTGGGCGGGGCGGCGGCTGTAGGTGTCGGCGGATTCGGTCCGTCCTGGCGCCGCGCGCCGGTCCCTCCCTACAGGGAGTGACGTCTGAGAGGGCGCGATGGCCTGGACGTCCCTCCTGCTTGCGGGAGGGACGGGCTGCGACGCAGCCGGGGTGGGCCGAGCCCTATCGCGTCCGCCGCCAGACCAATATGGCGATCGCCGCGCCCACCGCCACGCCGATCAGCAGCCCGGCCGAGGTCTGGCCCTGCATCTTGCCGACGACCACGCCGATGATCGCGCCGAGCGCGACGAATACGCCGCCGGCCATGGGTTCGTCCTGTCGCATCAGCGGCGCCGCTAGCGCGTTAAAGCTTGGGTTCATAGCACTTAGCGGTTAGTCCGGAGCCATGTTCCCGCGTGCGACGGCCTGGGTTGCGGCCGCCCTCCTGTCCGCCTCGGCGCTCGCGCAGGACTTGCCGCCGCTCGATCCCTCGGCGCCGCTGGCGCCCCTGCCCGGCCTCGGCGTCGACTGGCCCGATCTCGACCAACCCGATCAGGCCGTCGCCGGCGGGGTCAGCAGCGAGGCGCCGCCAGCGGATCAGGGCGAGCGGCGCTATGCGGTCGGCGTCGACGGGATCGACGATCTGCCGCTCGAGACGCGCACGCGCTTCTTCGACAATTCGGAGCTGGCCAAGGGCGACGGCAAGCCGGCCAATGCCGCGCAGCTCGAGCGCCGCGCCCGGGAGGATGCCGAGCTGATGCGCTCGATCCTGCGGTCCGAGGGCTATTATGACGCGCTGGTCACCGCCGAGGTGCAGCCCGAAGGCGAGCAGTTGCAGGTGACGATCAACGTCCAGCCGGGGGCGGGCTATAAATTCTCCGAGGTGACCGTCGCCGGGCTCGGCCAGGCGCCGGCGATGCGCGAAGCCTTTCCGGTCGATACGGGCGATCCGGTCGACGCGCAGACCGTGATTGCCGGGCAGGCCGGCTTGCGCGTCGAGCTGATGCGGCACGGTTACCCGTTTGCGGCGGTCCGTGAGCCCGAGGTGACGGTCGACCATGCGACCACGCTGGGCACGCTCGACCTGCCCGTCGAGACCGGCCCGCGCGCGGTCTATGGCGACATCGTCGTCACCGGCAACCGCGCGCCGTTCAACGCGGGGCACGCCGCGGTGATCGCGCGGTTCAAGAAAGGCGATCTGTACGATGTCGACGAGGTCGACGACCTGCGCCGCGCATTGGTCGCCACCGGCATCGTCGGCGCGGTGAAGGTCGAGCCGGTCAGGACGGCCGATCCGGGCGTGGTCAACATCCAGGCCGCCCTGGAGCCCGCGCCGTTACGGACCATCGCCGGCGAAGTCGGCTATGGCACCAGGGAAGGATTTCGCGTCGAGGCCAGCTGGCAGCATCGCAACCTGATCAAGCCCGAGGGGGCGGTCACCTTCCGCGGCGTCGCCGGCACGCGCGAGCAATTGCTCGGCGCCAATCTGCGCATGAACAACTTCCGCGCGCGAGACCGCGTGCTCAATGGCCGCATCATCGCCAGCCATACGCGCTTCGACGCCTATGACGCGCGGACGTTCGAGATCGGCGGGTCGATCGAGCGGCAGACCAACATCATCTTCCAGAAGCGCTGGACCTGGAGCCTGGGCGCCGAAGTGCTGGCGTCCGACGAGAAGGATTTCGTCACCGTGCTGGGGCGCGAGGCGAGGCGGACTTACCTGATCGCGGCGCTGCCCGCGCAGCTCGGCTATGACGGCAGCGACGATCTGCTCGATCCGAGCCGCGGCTTCCGCCTCAATGGCCGGCTGTCGCCCGAGGCGTCGCTGCGCGGCAAGGTGTTCACCTATGTCAAGGCGCAGGTCGACGCGAGCTATTACCAGCCGGTCGCAGCGCGCGTGGTGCTGGCGGGGCGAGTGCGGCTGGGCGGCACGGTCGGCGCGCAGCGCGACAATATCGCCCCATCCCGCCGCTTCTACGCGGGCGGCGGCGGATCGGTGCGCGGCTATGGCTATCAGCTGATCGGACCGCGCGACCCCAACGGCAACCCGGTCGGCGGGCGCAGCCTGGCCGAGTTCGGGCTGGAGGCGCGCGTCAAGCTGCCGGTGTTCGGCGGCAATTTCGGCGTGGTGCCGTTCCTCGACGGGGGGCAGATCTATTCCAGCGCCTATCCGAAATTCACCGACCTGCAGTACGGCGCGGGGCTGGGCGTGCGCTATTATTCACTGTTCGGGCCGATCCGCGTCGATGTCGGCACGCCGCTCAACCGCCGTACGGGCGATCCGCGCATCGCGGTCTATGTCTCGATCGGCCAGGCGTTTTGAGGCTTGCCCGCTGGCTGCTGATCGCGCTGGGCGCGGCGGTGCTGCTGGTCCTCGCGGCGCTGTGGTTCGCCGATACCTCGACCGGACACCGGCTGATCGTCGATCGCATCGCCCGGATCGCGCCGCGGAGCGGGCTCAAAATCCGCGTCGGGCGGAT
This sequence comes from uncultured Sphingomonadaceae bacterium, assembly GCA_964246315.1. GTDB lineage: Bacteria > Pseudomonadota > Alphaproteobacteria > Sphingomonadales > Sphingomonadaceae > Sphingomonas_O. The sequence continues at coordinate 7,460 of CAXTPT010000004.1, forward strand.
CGAGGGATCGATCTACAGCAAGGCGCGGCTGGTCGATGTGCGGCTGAGCGATCCCAATGGCGTATTCCTCGAATTGCCCGAGGCGCGGCTGGACTGGCGGCCGTACGCCTGGCTCGCCAACCGGCTGTCGATCGACACGCTGACGGTACCGCTCGCGCGTCTTGGACGTCTTCCGCGGTTCAGGCCCAGCGCGGCCAAGAGCCCGCTGCTGCCCGGCTTCGACATCCGCATCGGGCATCTGCAGGTCGACCAGCTGATCGTCGCGCCGGGCGTGGCGGGGCCGCAGCGCGCGGGCAGATTGAGCGGCGACGCGGACATCCGTGCGGGACGGGCGAAGATCCATCTCAACACCTTCCTGACCGGCGGGGACAGCTTGCGCCTGGCGCTCGATGCCGAGCCCGAGGCCGACAGGTTCGACGTGGATGCGCGCGTCGTCGGGCCGGCGGGCGGGGTGATCGGCAAGCTGGCGGGCACCGGCCGGCCGGTGACGCTGACGGTGGCCGGCGACGGGCGCTACACCGACTGGCGCGGACGGCTGGTGGCGACCGCTTCGGCCATGCCGATCGCCGATCTCGCATTGACGCAGAGGCAAGGACGCTATGATCTGGCGGGCACGCTGCGCCCGTCGCTGGTGACGCAAGGGAAGGTTCAGCGGCTGACCGCGCCGGGCCTGACGGTGAAGGGCAATGCCGCGCTGGCCGACCGGCGGCTTGACACGCATCTGGCCATCGCCAGTCCGTCGCTGGCGCTGTCGGCCAATGGCGTGATCGACCTCGCCAACAGCGCCTTCTCCGGGATGCGCACGGAAACGCGGCTGCTCCGTCCCGCCGCGTTCCTGCCCAACATGCGCGGCCGCGACGTGCGGCTGTTGCTCAATCTGAACGGGCCGTTCGCGACGGCGCGGTTCGATTATCTGCTGAGCGCGCCGCAGGTGGCGTTCGACGCCACCGGCTTCGATGATATCCGCGTCAGCGGGCAGGGGCGGCTGAGCAGAACGCCGGTCAACGTACCCGTCCGCCTGACCGCGCGGCGGGTCACGGGCGTGGGCGATGTCGCGGGCGGCATTCTCGCCAACCTCCGTGTCGAAGGGCTGCTCCGCGTCACGTCAAAGCTGGTGATGGGCGACGGGCTCAAGCTGAATTCGGACAAGCTCAACGGCAAGATCTCGATCCTGTTCGACCTCTCCACCGGGCGCTACGATGTCGGGCTGGCGGGGCAATTGGGCCGCTACCTCATTCCCGGGCTCGGCATCGTCGATGTGAGGAGCGAGTTGCGCGTCGTGCCCGGTCCCGGCGGCAAGGGCACGCGGGTGACGGGACGCGGGCAGGCCTGGGTGCGGCGGCTCGACAACGCGTTTCTCAAGAGCCTGGCGGGCGGGCTGCCGTACATCGAGACCGGGCTGGAACGCGACGCGGAAGGCATCATTCATTTCGTGAACCTGCGGCTGCGCGCGCCGTCGATCCGGCTGCAGGGCAATGGCTACCGGCGCAAGGACGGCAGCTTCCATTTCGAAGGATCGGGCGCGCAGGCGCGCTACGGGCCGGTGCGGCTGATCCTCGACGGCAAGATCGACCGGCCGAAACTCGATCTGCGACTGGCGCGGCCGATGGATGCGCTGGGGCTGCGCGAGGTCCATGCGGTGCTGGTGCCGACGCCGCAAGGCTATCAGTGGCAGGCAGAGGGCGGATCGCGGATCGGACCGTTCACCGGCAATGGGGCGATCCTGCTGCCGCGCGGCAGCGGGGCGGTGATCCAGATCGCGGCGCTCGACGTTTCGGGCCTCAAGGCCAGCGGCGCGCTGCGTTCGGCAAGCGGCGGATTCGATGGCACGCTGGCGCTAGCCGGGTCGGGGATCAACGGCAGCCTGGCCTTCAAGCCGCAGAGCAGTGTCCAGCGGATCGACGCCGACCTCGTCTTCCGCGACGCGCGGCTGGCGGGGCCGCCGCTGATCGCCGTGCGGCAGGGCAGCGCAAAGGCCTCGCTCCTGCTCGATCCGGCAGGAATGACCACCGACATGACTTTCCAGTTGGCGGGCGTCCGCTACGGCGCGGTCAGCTTCGGCCGCTTCAACGGCACAGCCAAATTGCGCGGTGGCAGCGGTGAGGTCCGGGCGTCGATTGCCGGTTCGCGCGGGCGGCAATTCGATCTGCAGACCATCGCGCAAATCGCGCCCAATCGCATTGTCGTGCAGGCGCGGGGCTCGCTCGACCGGCGGCCTCTGGTGCTCGACCGTCCTGCGGTGCTGACCTACGGCCCAAGCGGCTGGACGCTGGCGCCGACCGCGCTGACCTTTGCCGGCGGCGATATCCGGCTGGGCGGAACGTTCGGGCGCGAGATGGCGGTGCAGGCAACGCTCGAGCGGTTGCCGCTGGGCGTGCTGGACACGGCGTTTCCCGGCCTAGGGCTTGGCGGAACGGGTTCGGGCAGCATCGCCTATCGCCAGCCCGCCGATGGCTCGACGCCGAGCGGCACGGCCAATCTTCGCTTCCGCAGCCTGACGCGGTCGGGGCTGATCGCCTCGTCCGTGCCGATCGACCTGGGCATCAATGCGGTGCTCAACGGCTCAGGGCTTGCCTTGCGCGCCGTCGCCGAAAGCGGCGGGCAGATCATCGGCCGGGCGCAGATGCGGGCCGCGCCGCTGGCTGCGGGCAACGGCATTTTGACGCGCATCCAGAACGCGCCGCTGTTCGCGCAGGTGCGCTATAACGGCCCGGCGGACACGCTGTGGCGGCTGGCCAACGTCAAGGGGCTGACGGTGTCCGGCCCGGTTGCGGTCGGGGCGGATATCACCGGCACCTTGGCGCGACCCAATTTGCGCGGGTCGCTGAGCACACAGGCGTTGCGCGTCGAAAGCGCGGCGTCGGGCACGGTGCTGACCAACCTCAAAGGGACCGGCATGTTCTCGGGCTCGCGCCTGGTCATCCCGCAATTCACCGCCGCGGTTGGCCGCGGGACGCTCAGCGGCCGGGCGGCGTTCAGCCTGTCCTCCGCGGAAGGGTTCGGCATCGATATCGCGGGGACGGCGCAGAATGCCGAACTCATCCGCCGCGACGACATCGGTGCGACGGTGACCGGGCCGCTGGCGATCAAATCGTCCGGTGCGAGCGGGCTGATTTCGGGTAACGTCACCGTCAATCAATCGGCCTATCGCCTCGGCCGCGCGACCGCTGCCGCGGCGATCCCGCAACTGCGCGTGCGCGAATTCAATCGGCCAGCCGACGAGGCCAGGCCGAGCGCGCCGCCGACGACATGGCGCCTTGCCATCAAGGCCAATATTCCCAATCGTCTGACGGTCACCGGCCTGGGCCTCGACAGCGAGTGGCGCGGCGCGATCGATCTCGGCGGTTCGCTCGATGCGATGGTCATCAACGGACGGCTGCAGGAAGTGCGCGGAGGCTATGAATTCGCCGGCAAGCGGTTCGACCTGCAGCGTGGCGTGATCCGCTTCGCCGGCAATTCGCCGCCCGATCCGGTGATCGACGTGGTCGCCAACGCCAACGTCAATTCGGTGAACGCGACGGTCAATGTGCAGGGCTTCGCGTCGAAGCCCGAAATCACGTTCAGCTCGACCCCGAGCCTGCCGCAGGACGAATTGCTCAGCCGTATCCTGTTCGGCACGTCGATCACCAACCTGTCCGCGCCCGAGGCACTGCAACTGGCAGCCGCGGTCAACGGTTTGCGCGGCGGCAGCGGGATCGATCCGATCAACGCGATCCGCAAGGCGGTGGGACTCGACCGCCTGCGGATCGTCTCGGCCGACGCGACGACCGGGCAGCAGACCTCGCTGGCGCTGGGTAAGTACATCACCCGCCGCGCTTATGTGGAGGTGATCAGCGACGGCGCCGGCTATTCGGCGACGCGCGCGGAGTTCGAGGTTACCCGCTGGCTGTCCTTGCTCGGGACGATCTCGACCATCGGGCGGCAGTCGGTGTCGGCGCGCATCTCGCGCGATTATTGACCTTGAGGCGAGTTCGGGTAGGCGGGGGCGCGATGTTGCGGAAACAGGGTTTGAGGGCGGTTCCGCCGGTGCTTGCCGCGGCACTCGGCCTGTTGCTCGCCATTGCCATTGCAGGCTTGGCGCTGGCGCTTTCGCTCAACCGGTCGACGCAGCGGCAGGAGCAATTGCAACTTTACGGCCGGGCGATCGCCGACGTGATCACGTACGCGCGGATTTCCGAGAGCGGGCAGCGAGGTTATCTGCTGACGGGCGATCCGGCCTATCTCGCACCCTATACGGTGTTCAATGCCAAAGTAGCGCCGGCGCTTGCGGATGTCCGGCGAACGCAGGCCGTGGTCGGCCGCAACAGTTACGCCCGGCTGGCGCCGATCATCACCGCCAAGATGGCTGAGCTGGCCGAGACCGTGGATCTGGAACGGCGTGGCAATCACGACGGTGCGATGGCGCGCGTCCGGGCCGGGGACGGGCGCAAGAATATGGAAGGCGTCGAGCCGTTGCTGTTCAACGAGCGCACCTTTGTGCGTGAGCAGACACAGGCGACGGTGCAATCGTCGATCCAGCGCGCGCAGCTGATCGCCGTCGCGCTCCTGCTCGGCACGCTCGCCGTGATCATCTTCTCACTGATGTGGCTGCGCCAGACGCGCGCGACGGTGGCCGCGGCGGATACGGCCCGGATCGAGGCTGAGCAGACCACCGCGGCCTTGCGCGTGCAGACCGAGGCGCGCGAGATGGCCGAGGACAAGCTCCGCCAAATGCAGAAGCTCGAATCGATTGGACAATTGACCGGCGGCATAGCCCATGATTTCAACAATATGCTCGCGGTGGTGATCGGCAGCCTCGACCTCGCCAAGCGGCGCATAGCCAGCGATCCGGCGCGCGCCGAGGCCGGGATCGACAGCGCGGCAGAGGGTGCCAAGCGGGCCGCCTCGCTGACCGCGCGCCTGCTGGCATTTTCGCGCCGCCAGCCGCTCGCGCCGACCTCGACCGACCTCAACCGGCTGGTCGGCGGGATGTCCGAGCTGTTCAGCCGTACGCTGGGCGACAATATCGCGGTCGAAACTGTGCTTAGCGCGGGATTGTGGCGCTGTTATGCCGACGCCGGGGAAATCGAGAATGCAATCCTCAACCTCGCGGTCAATGCGCGCGATGCGATGCCCAATGGCGGCCGCCTGACCATCGAAACCGTCAACGCCCATATGGATGACGACTATGCGCGACGGAACGGCGATGTCGAACCGGGCCAATATGTGACCATCTGCGTCACCGATACGGGCGCGGGGATGGCCGAGGATATTGTTGCCAAGGCGTTCGAGCCCTTCTTCACCACCAAGGACGTGGGCAAGGGCACCGGGCTGGGGCTGAGCCAGGTGTTCGGCTTCGCCAAACAATCGGGCGGGCATGCGGCGATCTATTCGGAGGTCGGGCAGGGCACGACGGTCAAGCTCTATCTGCCGCGCTTTACCGGCGCCGACACGGCCGCCGACACGGGGGTGATCGACGACGACGATCTGCCCATCGCGCGCGAAGGCGAATTCATCCTCGTTGTCGAAGACGAGCAACGCGTGCGCCACTTCGCGGTCGATGCGTTGAAGGAGCTCGGCTACACCACGCTGTCGGCGAGCTCGCCCGAGAATGCGCTTGAACTGCTTGCTGCGACGCCCGCGGTGACGATGCTGTTCACGGATATCATCATGCCGGGTATGAACGGCCGCCAGCTTGCCGACCGCGCGCTCGAAATGCGGGCCGACCTAAAAGTGCTGTTCACCACCGGCTATACGCGCAACGCCGTGGTCCATAACGGCATGCTCGATGTCGGCGTGGCTTTCCTGGCCAAGCCGTACACCGTGCGGCAGCTGGCATGGAAGGTGCGCGACGTGCTCGAAGGGCGGGGTGTTAATCGGCCGGGTTGACGCGTGGGTGCGTCTCCAAGAATGTACCGAGGCGCGTTAATTACGCCTATTCGCTCACGTAAGGCACATAAAAAAAGAGGTCGGGAAACTGCTGTTTCCCGACCTCTTTAATTTTTACTCGAGTACTTAGGCGCTGGTCGGCGAATCGTTGTTGTCCGCAGCGATCACGATGCCAGCCACGACAGCAGCCGCAGCCAGAATGGCGACGATGATGCCGGTACCGATGGCTTCGTTCTTCTTGGCAACCTTGGCACCAGCACGAGCCGGAGCGGTGATCGACAGCTTGCTGGCAGCCGGAGCGGCCGAGGCAACGGTCGAAACGCCCAGCAGCGACAGGGCCGCGACTGCCGAGGTTGCGATCTTGGAAACGGTCATTTGGCTACTCCCTTTAACATCCGCTGCCGTCTGGCAGCATTTCACTATGAGCACAACCCCGAACCATGTCCGTTGTTCCGCCTGCTTCAAAAACCCGCACCGCGCCTAAGAGCAAACTCCTAACCAACGGTGAAAGTGTTTCGTGCGTTTAAACCGCCCGAATCCTGTTGTGATTAAAGGAAATTAGTTGGAGCGTGTCAAGCGGCTAACCGCGTCCGACTGTGGCTTTGTCGTCACAATGGGCAGACTATCGTAGTTTTTACCGATAGTGGTGCGATGCGCCCATTTCTGCCACCAGCCTGCATCGCCCACCAAATTGCGAGGACAGGATGCCAAATCCCGGGATGGACGCCGAGATCTACGACGCTTTCATGGAGCAGCTGCACCGGTTCGTGCGCGAGCGGCTGCTTCCGGCGGAAGACGAGGTCGACCGGCTGAATTGCGTGCCCGACGACATCCTCGCAGAAATGCGCGAGATGGGATTGTTCGGCGTGACCATGCCGCCGGAATATGGCGGCGCGGGAATGAACGTCAGCCAGTATATCGGGTTCGTGAAGGCGATGAGCTATGCCGCGCCCGCCTTTCGGTCGATCCTGTCGATCAACGTCGGCATGGTCAATTCGGCGATCTCGGGATTCGGCACCGAGGCGCAGAAGCAGCAATGGCTTCCTCGGCTCGCGGGGGGCGAGGTTGCCGCTTTTGGCCTGACCGAACCCGATAGTGGCAGCGACTCGGCGGCGATGAAGACGCGCGCCGTCCGGGATGGCAATGGCTATCGGATCAACGGCACCAAACGCTACATCACCAACGCGCCCTTTGCGGACATGATCCTGGTGATGGCGCGGACCAATGCCGAAGCGCTGCCCAAGAACGGTCATGTCTCCGCCTTCCTCGTCCCGCGCAATGCGCCCGGCGTGTCGATCGGCAGCCCGGACGAAAAGATGGGGCAGAAGGGCGCGCAGATCGCCGACGTGATCCTGGAGGACGTGCACGTCGATGGCGATGCGCTGCTCGGCGGCGAGGAAGGGATCGGCTTTCGCGCGGCGATGACCAGTCTCAACAATGGCCGGCTGTCGGTGGCGGGCGCGAGCGTCGGTTATGCGCAGCGGATGCTCGACGAGGGCCTTCAATACGCGGCCGAGCGCAAGGCGTTCGGCGAGCCGATCGGCAAGTTCCAGCTGATCCAGGCGATGCTCGCCGATTCGAAGGCCGAGATTTACGCCGCGGACTGCATGCTGACCGACGCCTGCCGCCGCGCGGACGCGGGGCAGAACATCATTGTCGAAGCGGCAGCGGCAAAGATGTTCGCGTCCGAGATGTGCGGCCGCGTCGCCGACCGCGTCGTGCAGATCTTCGGCGGGGCGGGCTATCTCAAGGAATACAAGGCCGAACGCTTCTTCCGCGATGCGCGCATCTACCGGATCTATGAGGGCACCACGCAGATTCAGCAGCTGGTCATCGCCAAGCACATGCTGCGCGAGGTGGGGGTTCAGGTGTGATGAGCGAAGAGGCGATGCTGGCGGTGCACGATTTTGCGGGGGCGCTCGACCGGGCGGGGCGCGAGGCGCTGAATGCCCGCGCCGAGAACGATGCGTTCTGGCTGGAGGCGGCGCGGCGGCTGGAGTGGATCGCGGCGCCGACGCAAGCGGGCGATTGGTCGTTCGGCAAGGACGACTTCCATATCCGCTGGTTCGCCGACGGGGTGCTCAACGTCAGCGTCAATTGCATCGACCGGCATCTGGCGGCGCGCGGCGACGAGACGGCGATCGTGTTCGAGCCGGACGATCCCGAATCTCACGACCTCCGCCTAACCTATAATCAGCTTCACGACCAAGTCGGTCGTTTCGCCAACGTAATGAAAGCGCGGGGCGTCGGCAAGGGCGACCGCGTGACGATCTACATGCCGATGATCCCCGCGGCGGCGTTCGCGATGCTGGCCTGCGCGCGGATCGGGGCGGTGCATTCGGTGGTGTTCGGCGGTTTCTCGCCCGAGGCGCTGGCGGGGCGGCTGGAGGATTGCGGCAGCCGCGTGATCATCACGGCGGACGAGGGACGGCGCGGCGGCAAGGCCGTTCCGCTCAAGGCCAATGTCGATGCGGCGTGCGGGATTGCGCAGGTCGATACGGTGATCGTGGTGGCGAGCGGTGCCTCGACTGCGCTCGGCACGAACGGATGGGTGGAAGGCAGGGATGTCTGGTATCACGAGGCGGTCGAAGGCGTACCCGCCGACTGCCCGCCCGAGCCGATGAACGCCGAGGACCCGCTGTTCATCCTCTATACCAGCGGCTCGACCGGCAAGCCCAAGGGGGTGATGCACACCACCGGCGGCTATCTGATCTGGGCGGCGTACACGCATGAGCTGTGCTTCGCGCACCGGCCGGGGCAGCTGTTCTGGTGCACCGCCGATGTCGGCTGGGTCACCGGGCACAGCTATGTGGTCTACGGCCCGCTGGCCAATGGCGGCGCGACATTGATGTTCGAGGGCGTGCCCAATTGGCCGACGCCGTCGCGCTTCTGGGAGGTGTGCGACAAGCACCAGGTCGAGACGATCTTCACCGCGCCAACCGCCTTGCGCGCGCTGATGCGCGAGGGCGACGAATTCGTCACGCGCACCAGCCGCAAATCGCTCAAGCTGCTCGGCACGGTGGGCGAGCCGATCAACCCTGAGGCGTGGCGCTGGTATCACGACGTGGTCGGGGAGGGCCGCTGCCCGGTGATCGACACCTGGTGGCAGACCGAGACCGGCGCCGCGCTGATCGCGCCCAGCCCGGCGATGCCGCTCAAACCCGGCTCGGCGACGCTGCCGCTGCCCGGCGTGACGCCCGAACTGGTCGATGCGGACGGCAGGGTCCTGGAGGGCGAGACGAGCGGCAATTTGTGCCTGACGACCAGCTGGCCGGGGCAGATGCGCGGCGTGTGGGGCGATCCCGAGCGGTTCTTCCAGACCTATTTCACCGCCTATCCGGGCACATATTTCACCGGCGACGGCGCGCGGCGCGACGCCGACGGCTATTGGTGGATCACCGGCCGGGTCGACGATGTGATCAACGTCAGCGGCCACCGCCTGGGCACCGCGGAGGTCGAGAGCGCATTGGTGCTGCACGAACAGGTCGCCGAAGCCGCGGTGGTCGGGATGCCGCACGACATCAAGGGGCAGGGCATCTACGCCTATGTCACGCTCAACGCCGATGCGGCGCCCAGCGAGGAACTGCGCCGCGAACTGGTTCTATGGGTGCGCCGCGAGATCGGCCCGATCGCCAGCCCCGACGCGCTGCAATTCGCCCCCGGCCTGCCCAAGACGCGCAGCGGCAAGATCATGCGGCGGATCCTGCGCAAGATCGCGGAAGGGGAAGTGTCGGCGGCGGCGCTGGGCGACATCTCGACGCTCGCCGATCCGGCGGTGGTGGCCGACCTGGTGGCGAACCGGGTGAACTAGCGAGCCCCATCTTAATGGGGCAATGATGAACGGGATCGCCATCCATCATCAGGCGTGTTGCGCGGAATGGAGAAGGGTTCATGGCTGAGTTCACGCCGATCACGCAAAGGCAGTTCGAAAAGGGCGGCAAGCGCAGACGAGAATTGCGTCCGCACGCTTTGTCGGTCACTTTCGATCGCGAGCACCATCGTGTCGTGATCCATCTGGATACCGGGCTCGACCTTTCGTTCGATCCCCGGGCTACCTTTGGTCTTGAACGGGCGAATGCCAGCGAATTGAGCGACGTGGAAATCGCGGGCGCGGGCGGATCGATCCATTTTCCGCAACTGGACGTGTTCCTGTCGATCCCAAATCTGCTGGAAGGCTTTCTTGGCCCCTTGCATTGGTCTCGCCGGGAAGCGCGGGCGGCGGCTTCACGGTAGAACGGGAAATTGGGCGGGCGGTCGAGAAAAGTTCCTGCTGCCTAGGCACGGCCGGCGGGGCCGCATCCTGCTCGACGCGGCCGGCTGGGCGGCGAAGCCTAGAGCTTCGACTTGACGGTGGTCCAGGACGCCGGGGAGCGAGGCGCTGGGGGCCCGCGCATTGCGACGCTGGCGAGCTCGTGCGTGTCGCTTCGCGCGACGATACGATCGAACAGGCTGTCAGCCAGCGGCTCGGCGAAGCTGCAGCCGCATTCGGTGGTGTGACCGTTCCGCCAGACCACCCGCGCCTCGACGAGCAGACCGTAAGCGAATTCGAGAAACACGATATCGTCGACCGGGTAACCGGCCGAGCCGCGCATCCTGAACCCGGCGGTCGAGATGTCGGTGACGATGACATGGTCGCGCACGGTCGAGCCGTTGCGCCAGGACACCGCCCATAGATGCAGAAAGCGCCGTTCGACGGCACGCCGCTCCCCTGGCTCGGTTCCGTGTCTGGTCATCGTGGTTAATGCCTAAGCACCAATCGTTCACAATGCGTAACCGGACGACGGTGCCGATCGGCGGCGCAAATGCGCGCCGGGCCTCGCGAACGTCGGCTCATTGTTCGAACGCAACGAATGTCGATCGCGTTCGCGGCGGCCGCTTACGCTCTTTGCAAAGGTGCCCGCCTGCGAGCGGGCGCCCGGTCACATCGCGCGATGACGGGCGGGCCCGACGCTCGGTCCGAAGCAATTAACCGTCTTGTAATCATCCCGTCATGCCAGCCGACGATGGTCGCTTCGCCTCCTTCCGGGAGGGCATGATTCTGGTCCTAGCGACTCACTGGAGGGTTCGATGAAAACGATGTTCCTGCGCGCGGGCATTGCCCTGTTCGCCGTCTCCGCCGCTTGCGCCAACGCGGCCGGGCTGCTCGACAATTATTCGACCGGTTTTGCCCGGGCGATCGATACCAAGGAGGCCAGCGGCGTGGCCTATAATTGGGACACGCGCACGCTGATGGTCACCAACGACGAGGAAGAAAGTGACGGCACGAGCATCTGGGGCGAGTATCGGCTGAACGGCGTCAAGACCGACACCATCCGCCTGTCCGGCTGCCTGTCACTCGGGTCGGCACAATGCGATCCCGAGGGGCTGACCTATGTCGGCAACGGCAAATATGTGGTCGCCGAGGAACGCTATCAGGACATCGCCCTGCTCAGCCAGGTCAGCAGCGCCCCCGGCACGCGCACCTACACGGCGTATAACGACGCCCCGACCGTCAGCGTCGGGCCCAATGCCGGCAATAGCGGCCTGGAGGGCGTCGCCTATGACCGCGTCACCGGCAATTATTACGGCGTCAAGGAAACCTCGGCGCAGACGGTCTACAAGATTTCCAACGTCGATTTCACCAGCAGGACCGCCACCGTCAGCAATCTGTTCAATCCTGCCGTGCTCGGGCTCGACCGGCTGTCCGACATCGCGGTCTTGTCCAACGGGGTGTTCGCGGCAACCGCCTTCGGGAACAATCTGCTGATCCTCAGCGGCCGTTCGTTCAGGCTGCTCGAAGTGACGCAGGCCGGCGCGGTGGTCAGCAGCTACGATCTGTCCGGGTTCAAGCCGCTGGTCGATCCGCTGAACCAGGGCGGCAAGTTCGAAGGCGTGACGCTCGACGACAAGGGCAATATCTATCTCGTCAGCGACGATGGCGACGGGCTGAACCAATCCTATCTGGTGAAACTGTCCTATGCCAACGCGGTGCCCGAGCCGGCAAGCTGGGCGATGATGATCGGCGGCTTCGGACTGATCGGCGGCACGATGCGCCGCCGCCGCAGAGCGGCTGCCGCCATCGGCTGACGGGCCTGGCGCGGCGCGCCCTGGCAAGATTGCGGCCCTTGTAACGGCGTGACGCGAAGCATCATCGGGTCGCGGCACGCCCGGCCTGTTCGGCCACCGCGGCCAGCGCGTCGGCGATCCGGTTCAGTTCGCCGTCGGTGATGGTCGGGTGGGTCAGGAACATGATGCTGGTCTCGCCCAAATGGCGTGCCACGGGCAAAGGCGGGTCGGGGCGCCAGCCGGTGCCGTCAAACGCGCGTTCCAGATAGACCTCCGAACATGAGCCCTGAAACGCCGGCACGTCGCGTTCGCGCAAGGCCTCGATGAAGCCGTCCCGCGTCCACCCGGCACCAAGACCGTCGAGCCGGACATAGGTGTAAAAGCGATAGAAAGCGTGCGTATCCGCCGCATCCGGCAACGGCGCATGCAGCGTGTCGGGGTAACGACGTGCGACTTCGGCCAGCCGGTGCGCGATCGCGGTGCGCCGGGCGGTCCATTCGGCCATCCGGCGCAGCTGGATGCGGCCGATCGCGCCCTGTATTTCGAGCATCCGCCAATTCGTGCCGAAACTCTCGTGCAGCCAGCGGTAGCCCGGGGGATGCGCGCGCTCGTAGACAGCGTCCCAACTCTTGCCGTGATCCTTGTAAGCCCACATTCGCTTCCACAGGCCGGCGTCGCCGGTGGTGACCATGCCGCCTTCGCCGCCGGTGGACATGATCTTGTCCTGACAGAAGGACCAAGCGCCGATGTGCCCGATGCTGCCGACGGGGCGGCCGCGATAGCGGCTGCCATGGGCCTGGGCGCAGTCCTCGATCACCTTCAGCCCATGCGCGTCGGCCAGCGCCATGATCGGGTCCATGTCGCACGGCCAGCCAGCCAGATGGACACAGATGATCGCCCGCGTTGCAGGCGTCAGCACCGCCTCGATCGTCCGGGCGGAGATGTTGCCGCTATCGGGGTCGACTTCGGCGAAGACCGGTACCGCGCCCGCGCTGACGACGCTGGATGCCGATGCGATGAAGGTGCGCGGCGTCACGACCACCTCGTCGCCCGGGCCGATCCCGAGCGCCGCCAGCGCAACGTCGAGCGCCAGCGTGCCGTTGGCCAGCGCGACCGCATGGGCCGTGCCCGTCCAGGCCGCGAACTCCCGCTCGAAATGGCGGCATTCCTCGCCCGTCCAATAGTTGACGCGCCCGCTGCGCAGGATGCGGGCCGTGGCCTCGACCTCCTCCTCCGAAAAGGCGGGCCAAGGCGCGATTGGGGTGTTGAGCATGAATGATCCAAAGATTGGAGTGGTCGGCCACTAGCATCGCCGGCGCCGGTTGCACAGCAGGCGGGCGCGCCTATCGACACGGTCGCGACGTCGGGTAGAGCGTGCGGATGGACCGTCTCGCTTTGGCGTCACCGCACAATGCCGTGGGCGGCACATTGTTGCGGCCCCGTGGACGCGCGCGCTCGCTGATCGTGTGCATTCACGGAGGGGGCTGCCACTCGGGCTATTTCGAAAGCGGCGAGGCATCGCTGGTGCACGCGCTGCTGAGTGCCGGTCATCAGGTCCTGCTGGTCGACCGGCCGGGCACGCGCGGTCGGCCGCTGCTCGATGCGGAACGCCCGCTCGCCGCATCGGTGGAGACGATCGAGGATTTCGTCGCGCAGGTCTGGCAGGCTCACGGCACTGGCGCCCCGGTCGCGCTGGTGGGGCATTCGATCGGAGGCGCGCTGGCACTGTCGATCGCCGCGCGCGCACCCCGATGGCCGCTTGCCGCGGTGCTGGTATCGGGGATCGGCGACGAGCCCCCGCCGCTGGTCGTCGCCTGGCCAACGGAGCGCGATGCCGGGTCCGGCGTGCTGTCGACCGAGGCGGCGGGCTTCTTTCTGGGCCCGGAGGGGACCTATGACTGGCGCGGATTAACGCGGCTGCGCAAGGTTTCCGCCCCCTGGAACGTGTCCGAACGGGTGGAGGTGGTGCGCCACTGGCCCGCTTTGTGGCGCGATCTGGCACCCCGCATCGCGGTTCCGGTGCAGATCCGGCTGGCCGATGGCGAGCGGATCTGGATGACCGGCGAGCCTGTCGTGCAGCGCATGGCCGCGGCGCTGACAGCGGCGCCGCACGTCGATGCCGCGGTCCTGCCCGAAGGCGGGCATTTGTACGAGTTCCACAAGCGCGGACCCGAACTGGCCCTGCAGCAGCTGGCCTTCCTCGACGCGGTGCTGCCCCGCTTGCCCTAGCCCTGGGTGGGCTGTCGCGCCTGGATGCCGACCACCGCCTCATACGCCTCGTGGAACCAGGCGACGCGCTGCTCCAGTGCGCCGAAGGTGGCAGCGCGAGCGAAGTCGGCGGCAACCTCCTGCTGCGCTTCCGAAATGCTGCGATCCTCGGCGCTGACCTGCCGCTGATTGGCAGCTGCCGTCTCCCAAAAGGCGTCGTCCAAGGGGTTGTTCGTCAGCTCGAACACACGGTCCTCCACCGCGGTCAGCCCCGGTGCCAGGGGGTTGAAGCTGGTGATCAGCAACGCCTCGCGCGTCGCGACCAGGAAGGTGGTCGGGAACAGGTGGTGGATCTTGTAGCCGGCATATTCATACTCGTCGCGCTCCAGATTTTCCCAGAAATCCGGAAAGGTCCAGTCGGCGGTCCGGCGGCGCAGCATGTGCGAGTGCAGCCCCTCGCGCTCGTACCGGAAGCCCCAGGCCGGGATTGCGGTTTCGCCGATCGATTGCGGATGGACGAATTGGACGTGGTAATCGTCCAGCGTTACCTCGTAGCACAATTTCCAATTGGCACGGTTTTCACCCGACCAGCGATGTCGGCACGTCCCCATGCGCGACGTGGCCGCGCGCAGCAAGGGCGCGAACCGGCCCAGATACCGGTCCAGCGGGGGTACCGCGTCGTCCAGCGCGACGAATACCATCGTGCCTGCCGTATCGACGCGTATCCGCGACAGCGCCAGGTCAGCACGCTCGTCACGTGACAGGCAGAACAGCTCCGCATTGCGTGAGACACCGACCAAATAGCCTTCGCCATCGTAGCGCCAAGCGTGGAAGCCGCACACGATCGGCCCATTGCCACACGGCGCCTGGCGCAGCGGAAAGCCGCGATGCTGGCAGACGTTGCGAAAGCCCCGCAACTCGCCGCGTACGTTCTGAACGAAGACGTCCACCCCGAACACGCGGGCGCGTACCCAGTCGCCCGGCAAGGCCAGCTCGCCGGCTGTCGCAACGAACTGCCACGCGGTGCGCCCGAGCGCCGCCATCTCGGCATGAAAATAATCGGATGAAGTATAAAGCCGCGCATTGTCGGCACCTGACGGGCTGGCAGCGCGAAACGGAGCGGCGTCCGATCCGGCGTCGGATACAGAGGCGGCGTCGTCGAGCACGGTCACCTCCGTCACGCTACGCGCTCCACCGCGGCCGGCCCGGGCGGCAGTACCGCCGACAGCCCGGCGTCCATGGCGTGGGCATAATTGTCGCGCCAGGCGCGGATGCGCGTCTCGCCTTCGCCCAGGAAGCCGGGACTGTTGGCCAGCGCCATGTTCGCTTGGATCGACTCCAGGATCGGCTTGTCTTCATTGGCGATAATGGCGAGCCCGGTCTCGCTGAATTGCTGGTTCACCATCTCCTGTCGGCTGCGATGCCGATTGGCAATCCCGGCAGGCTCGTAGTAGCGGACGCGCAGGTTGGTCTCGGCCGCGCGCACCGGCAGCGCCTGCCCGACAAAGAAGGCGCGGCCTTCGGTCGAGGAAATGAAAAGGTTGGGAAATACGAAAAGGTGCAGATAGCTGTCGTGCTGGAACGAGCGATTGGCGAGGTGCGACAGGAAGCGGCGGCGCACCCGCTCCTGTTCCTCGTCGGCCGATGGCGTGCGCGGTAGCTGGAAGCTGCTGTGCGGACCGTCGACGGTGACATCCTGCGGCCCGGAAACGCAATAGCCGTCCGCGACGAACGTCTCGCGGTGCAGCGTAGCGCAGTGATAATAGTCGAGTACATTTTCGACCAACAGCTTCCAATTGGCGCGGTGGGGCAATTCCTCGAAGCGGTATTGGCGGCCCAGATGCTCGCTCAGTTCCTCCAGCGTTTGCCAAAAGCCGCCCAGCCAGGTGCGAAGATCGAACGGGCAATCCGGCGCGGCGACGAAGACGAATCTGCCGCATGTCTCGACCCGGTAAGGTTTCAGCGACAGGCAAGCGGGATCGACGTCGTCCAGCCGGTATTCCGACCGGCGCGGGATACCGAAGGGATAGCCCGCCGCGTTGTAGTTCCAGCCATGATAACGGCACATCAGCAAGCGGTTGCCCCGCGCACCGTCCTGGAGCCTGGCGAACTGGTGGGCGCACACGTTCTGGAACGCGCGCAGCTCACCCTTGAAGTTCTGCACCACGATCGCGGCATTGGGATGGTCGAGCGTGACGAAATCGCGTTCGTTCGCCAGTTCGTCAGTCATGCCGGCGAAAGTGAAGCCCGCATTCATGAGCCGCGCTGCTTCGTCCCGCAATATGTCATCGTCGAGGAAGGCCCGCTTGTCGATCACCGGCGTTACTCCGCCCTCGTCCGCAACCGCTTGGCGGCCGGCGCGTACATGGTCGCGCCGGCCGGGACCGAACGATACAGAACCGATCCCGGTCCGATGGTGGCGCCGCGCCCGATCCTGATCCGCGGCAGCACCTCGACACCCGAGCCGATGCTGCAATCCTCGCCGATCTCCGCACCTCCGCCGATCGCGACGCGCGACGCCAGCACCGAGAACGCGCCGATGGTTGCATCGTGTCCGGTGCCCGAACCGGTATTCATCGTCACGAACGCCCCCACCCTGGAGTCGGGTGCGATGATGCAGCCGACGCACAGGAACGCCCCTTCCTCAATCGTGCAAGTCGGAGTGATAATGCACGTCGGATGGATGATACGGGGAAATACCGCGCCGCGTACCTTCAGCCGAGCATGAACGATACGTTTCACGCGGGGGCTGCCCAGTGCCATCGCGAAGCAGTCTCCCGAGCGCACGTCAAAGGCATCGATTGATCCCAGATAGGGCATAGCATAGCGGTCGCGGTGCGCCAGGACGTCGCCGGCGTCGTCGAGATAGCCGGCGATCGGGGGTACTTGCCCCGCGGCTGCGCAGTCGTTGGCCCAGGTAAAGGCCTCGCGGGCGAAACCGCCACCGCCGACGATGATAAGACGTCCGTCCATTCTTCTTATCCTGCTGAATAACCGCCATCGACCGCAATCTCCGCGCCCGTGATCCATGTCGAGGCGTCGGACAGCAGGAACATCACCGCATCGTCGAGCTGCGCCGGCGATCCAAACCCCAGAGGGTGCCTCGCCTCGTTGGCGTCGACATGCTTCATGTCGGCATTCTCCAGCGTCTTCCAGTGCATTTCGGTGGTAATGGTGGAAGCCACCACGGCGTTCACGCGCACGCGCCGCGGCGCCAACTCCAACGCCAGGACGCGGGTGAGCCCCAGCACCGCTGCTTTGGCTCCCGAATAGGCCGCCAGCGCCGGACTGCCGCGCAAGGCGGCGACCGAAGACATCAACAAGAGCGCGCCGCCATCGGCGAGCACCTTGGGATTGGCCGCCGCTCGCCCGACGCCATATGCCCCGAAGACACTGGCGTTGAACGTCTGTTCCAGATGCGCCTGCCGGGTCATCTTGATCGCGCGCACCGCGAAATTACCTGCGGCGTGAAAGATGGCGTCAAACGGTCCATGACGCTGCGCGGCCGCCTTGACCAGCTCGGTGGTGCCGTCGGCGTCGGTCAGCGCGCCGGGTACCACGCCGTGTCCGTTACCGGCCAGCAGCGCGACCGTCTCGGCCAGCCGGCTCTCGTCACGCCCATTAATCACCAGTCGCGCACCATGGCGTGACAGTGCAGTCGCAGCCGAACGACCAATGCCCGACGATGCGCCGGTCACAAACACGCTGCGGCCCGCAAAACAGTCGTCGCGGAAGACGGTGCGAAGGCTTGCGGACGGCTGCATCATTGGGCCGACGGCGTCGATCCCGTCATTGCGGTCAGTCACTTGACCGCTGCGGCGCCATCGACGAGCAGGTTCACGCCGCTGATCCAGGGCGAGGCATCGCCGAGCAAGAACAGCACGGCATTAGCGACGTCCGTCGGCTGACCAAAACCCAACGGGTGGCGATCGACATAGTCCTTGGTCGCTTCCGGGCCGATCGATGCCATGTAGTCGTGGTGCAACGGGGTCTCAACCGCAGCCGCCTGAATCGAGTTGACCCGAATCCTACGAGACGCAAATTCAAGCGCAGCGCAGCGCACCAGCGAGTCCACCGCTGCCTTAGCCGCGCAATAGGCCGACAAAGCGGGCCGACCGCGCAATGCCGCGACGGAGGACATGACGGCGATCGACCCCCCGTCGTTCATCGTTCCTTTCTTGGCGGCCGCCTTCAGTGTGCCGAAAGCGCCATAGACGCCCGCACCGAACGTCTCGTCGAGATGCTTGTCCTTGAGCAGCCGGATCGGCAATACCAACGTGGCACCAGCCGAATAGAAGATACCGTCGAACGCGCCATGTTCCTTAGCGATCGCGATCACCGCATCCGCCGCGCTGTCGACGCCTTCCAGGTCGACGCTGTGGACCGAATGCCCGCTACCGGGCAGTGCGGCACGCACTGCTTCCAGCCGGTCGGGGTTGCGCGCAACGAGCGACAGGCATGCGCCGTGCGTGGCCAGATGCTCGGCCGCGGCCCGGCCGATACCGGACGAGGCACCGGTGACCAAGATATGGCGCCCGGCAAGGCAGTCGGGTGCGAAAGCCGAGATGGCCGTCATCAGGTCGCGATCACCGTCTCGCAGACCTTAAGCGGTCCCACCTCCATCGAGGCCGAACCCCAGCTGTAGCCGACGCCAAAGCCAAACATGCCGATCCGCTGGCGCCCCGATTTCAGCAGGTCGGCGACGTCGGTAGTCATCACCAGCGGAATGGTCGCCGACGATGTGTTGCCATAGCGGTCCATATTGATCGGGACCTTGTCCTTGGGCAACTTCGCCTTCTTCGCCAAATGGTTGAGCATGAAGGTGTTTGCCTGATGAAACAGGAAGCTCGAATATTCTTCCTGTGGGACGCCGGCGATCTCGATCGTTTCGCGCACCAGCGCGGGCACCGCCTTCAGCGTAAAATTGAAGATCTCTGCCCCGTCCATGTATACCATATCGAGGTTGCGACCTGCGAAACGCGCATCGCCGGTGCGGTCGCGGTGCCGGCTGGCGGGAACGATCAGGTTGTCGCCGCCCCGGCCGTCGGTACCGAGCAGGAAATGCGCGACATCGGTCTCGGCGCCACCGGCCTCAAGCGCAGTCATTGCGCCGCAATCGCCGAACAGCATCGCCACCGATCGGTCATTAGGATCGTTGGCGCGGGTGTTGATGTCCCCCACGGCGATCAGCACGCGGTCCATGGACCCCGTCTGGATCAGGCTCATCGCCAGCCAGATGCCGTAAGGATAAGCCGAGCAGCCCAAATTGACGTCGAACGCGACCGTGGTAGTCCGCATTCCCAGCCGCTGTTGCAGCAGGCAGGCGGTCGCGGGTAGCGGGTAATCGGGCGATTGCGAGATGAAGATGATCCCGTCGACGCTCTCCGGCTCCCAGCCAAGGCCTTCCAGCAGGCGCTGACCGGCCGCGAAGCACAGGTCGGACGTTGCTACCCCGGCCTCGGCGACATGGCGGGACATCACCCCCGTCATCTTCGTCACCTCGGCGACGCCATCGCCAAAGCGGTCGAGGAATGTCTCGTTTCCGACCACCTTGGGGGGGAGCGCCGACACGACGCCTGCAATGCGAGCGCCGCGCGTCTGTGCATGCTGACCGGTCTTACCGTGCATGGGATCAGGCGTCCTTTTCGGCCGACACCAGCGCCTCAATGTCGCCCACCGTCTTGCAATCAGCCAGCTTTTCGGGGCGGACCTGAATGTCGTGGACGTCGTCGATCAGTGCGATCGTAGAGACGATGGCCAGAGAGTCCCAGGTCTCGCCCAATTCCAGCTCGGGCGTCACTTCGGCTTCGTCCACCTCAAGGATTTCGGCCAGACCCTCGTAGAACTCGCTCATAAAAATTCCTTTACAATCAGAACCGGATACGGGTGCCCGCCCAGGACAGACCAACCCCGAAGCCCACTAACAGCATGCTTCCCCCGTGGGAACATGCACCCTGTCCGAGCAATTCCTCTAGCACGAAGGGAATAGTGGAGGATACCGTATTGCCCACGCGTTCATAACGGCGCGGGACCTTGCCCGCGGGCAGGCCCAGCTTGCGCTGGAGGGCGTCGAGCATGAATTTGTTAGCCTGATGCAGAACGACGGCGTCGTGATCGGTCATCGTGGTGCCGGTCCGCGCCAGAAGCTCGGCGACCGTGCGCGGAACCTCGCGCAGCGAGAAGTTCATGACGTTGCCGCCATGCATGAACAGGTCGTCTTCGCTACGCAAGTTGCCCGCCCCGTCATCGCGCGTCAGCGCGGTGTCCGCGGTACGGGGGCTGCGGAACCCGCCGGTGCGCACGATCAGATCGTCTGCGCCGCTGCCGTCGGTACCGAATACGAACGGGCCGATCGAGCCGCCGCCGGCCGGCTCGGCCTCGATCAGCGTCGCTGCGGCTCCGTCGCCGAAAAGGGTGCGTACGCTTTTATCGCCGGCGTTTATATATTTGGAATAGGTATCCGCGGTCAGCAGCAGCACGCCCGCCGCCATCCCGCCCGCGATCAGCCCGCATGCCAGCGACAGGCCGTAGACGAAGCCCGAACACCCTAGGTTGACGTCCAGCGCGCCGATCCTGGGGGACAGCCCCAGCCGATCCTGCAACACGCAGGCGGTGGTCGGCAAAATGTAATCGGGCGCCTGGCTGCAGAAGATTAAAAAATCGACGCGGTCGCGCAGCTCGGGCCGGCGAGCGAATAACGCGTGTGCCGCCCCTGCGGCGAGATCGCCTGCGGTCTCCTGCGGCCCAGCGATCCGGCGTTCCAGGATGCCCGTCTTGTCCAAAATCTTGGCCGCGGTCCAAGACGGAAAGGCGATCGCCAGCTCGTCGTTGGTCAGAACCGTGTCCGGCAAATGCGTGGCGATCGCGGTGATTCGCGCCGCCACAACGCCCGCCCTCGCTTCCTCGCTTAACATGGGCCCCGGCTCGTCATGGACCCAGCTGATAGAGGGGGAGTGCGGCGCGGGGCAAGGTGCCGCCGCGCAAAGCGCTGGCCCGAACAGGCGAGATTTTGCAACGGCTTACCCGAGCCGCTAGAGTGGCGAGCGGCCAGGGACGGCCGCGGGAGTTGCGTTGAACGTGCTGGCCTATCTCGACCGACTTTGGGAACCAGTGCTAGTACTGCCGCGCTCGGTCAAGCGTGCGATCGTCTTCGCAACCGACACTGCGCTGTGCCTGTTTACCGTTTGGATAGCGTATTATTTGCGCCTGAACGACTGGGTGTCGCTGTGGCACCGGGGTTGGCCCGCCGCAGTGCTGTCGTTGTCGGCATTGCCGATCTTCTCCGTCTTCGGCTTGTACCGGTCGGTGCTGCGCCACATGAGCGGGCAGGCATTTGCCGTGATCGTGCAGGCGGTCGTGTGCTATGGCCTGCTGTTCTCGGCCATCGTAATGACGTTCGGCATTCCAAGTGTGCCGCGCACGATCGGAGTGATCCAGCCGCTGTTGATGCTGGTGGCCGTCTTCGCATCGCGTATCGTCGCGCGCTACTTGCTGGGCGAGGAGTATCGGCGCCATCTCGGCAGCCGCGCCAGCCGGCGCCAGGTCGTGATCTACGGTGCGGGGTCAGCCGGACGACAGCTCGCCACCGCGCTTAGCAACAGCCACAAGGTGCAATTGGTCGCGTTCATTGACGACGATCGCAACCTGCATGGCGGTGTGGTGTGTGGGGTCCGCATCCGGCGCGCGGACGAGCTGACCCTGCTCGTCCAAGAACGGGGGGTGGAGGAGATTCTGCTCGCCATGCCGTCGGCCAGTCGACAACGGCGCGCGCAAATATTAGGTGAGATCAAGTCGGTGGGCATTTCGGTGCGCACGCTACCCGACCTGCTGGACATCGCGCACGGCAAGGTAGCGGTAAGCGACCTTCGACCCGTCGATATCGAGGATTTGCTGGGCCGTAACTCGGTCGCGCCGGACATGCGGCTGCTGATGCAGAAGGTATGCGGGCATCGCATCATGATCACCGGCGCGGGTGGTTCGATCGGCAGTGAGCTGTGCCGGCAGATTGCGGAGATCGGCCCGTCGGTCCTGTTGCTGATCGACGTGTCCGAATATGCTCTCTATGCAATCCATCACGAGTTGCTCGATCGCAGCTATCCGGACATCGAGATCGTGCCACTGATGGGGTCCGTATGCGACGAGGCGCGCATGACCGAGATTGTCGCGACATGGGCGCCCGACACGATCTACCACGCCGCAGCTTACAAGCATGTGCCGCTGGTTGAGCACAACGTCATTGAGGGCGTTCGCAACAACGCACTGGGGACGTTGACGCTGGCAAACCTGGCGAAGCGCCAAGGCGTCGCCAATTTCATCCTGGTCAGTACCGACAAGGCGGTGCGGCCCACTAGCGTCATGGGTGCCAGCAAGCGGCTAGCCGAGATGATCCTCCAAGCGGTAGCCGCGGAAGGCGGTTCCACGCGTTTTTCGATGGTGCGGTTCGGCAACGTGCTGGGCTCCAGCGGATCGGTCGTGCCGCTGTTCCGCGCACAGATCGCGGCCGGGGGGCCGATCACCGTCACCCATCCCGACATCACACGCTATTTCATGACCATCCCGGAGGCCGCGCAGTTGGTCGTTCAGGCCGGCGCTATGGCGCGCGGCGGCGAGGTGTTCGTGCTGGACATGGGCGAGCCGATCCGCATTCACGATCTCGCGGTGCGCATGGTCGAACTGTCGGGGCTGCACGTCATACCCGAAGGTAGCGGGGACGGCGATATCGCGATCCGCTTCACCGGTCTGCGCCCTGGCGAGAAGCTGTTCGAGGAGCTGCTGATCGGCAACAATCCGACCCCCACGCAACACCCCCTGATTATGACAGCCAACGAGGCCTTTTTGCCTTGGCCCGAACTGCAGTCGGGGCTGATGCAGATGCAGGTAGCCATCAAGGCGCGCGACGTGCTGCTGACCCGACACCTGCTGGCGGGGTTGGTAACCGACTATAGCCCCGCTGATGCGGTGGTGGACTGGATCACTGGCTCCGCGAACTCGGCGGGTGATGGCCACGCGCCCCACTTGACACACTAAACCGCGGGTTTCAGTGGCTTTTGGATACGGCGCCTGCCACTTCTAAGCCCAAGACCCGCTCGGCGACGAATTGCTGCATCGGGAACGGCCGGAAACACCCCGCCCCGGCATCACAAGGCGAGCCGAAGGGGCCAACCAGTACCCAAGGCAGGGTCAATGCCAGCGCGAGGCGCGGCCGGGCAGTGAACAGGCTGTGATACCCTTGCGCATGCAGGAATCCGCCCAACAGCAACGCCGCAACGCTGGCTAGCGACACCCAGCGGAACAGGTCGGTCCCGAACGGGAACAGCACCAGCGGCGATGCCGTCGCGCCTAAATAGACCAACGTCACGAAACGAGGCGCGCGCCGGGGGAAAAACAGCATCGTCACTATCCCCCAATAAACCAATAGCGGGCCCGTCCAGACGATTTTTGAAAAGCTGCTAAACAGGGGGCGCGTAAAATCGACGTTGCGCTGGAAGTCCCCCGCCATCTCGATATAAGCATCGTACGACAGATGGACCCGCCGGTTCATGACCGCATGATACTGATCCTGACTCATTCTGATCGTGCCGAAGTGCGACCACAGGAAAAACAGCGCGGCCGCGATCGCGCCATAAATGATCGCCCTTTTCAGCCGCCGCCCATCGGCCACGTACAGCGCGACGCATACGCACGGCGCGAAGGCGACAAAGTAGATTTCATGGACTGCCATGGCGATGGCCAGCAGCGCAAACGGCGCGACACGGCGACGCACCCATAGCAGCGAGGCGATCAGGATCGTCGCCAGCAGCACGTTGAAGTCGCCGGCCGAGTAGGCGTAATGCGTGACGAAAGCAGGCGACAGCAGCAGCACGGCGACATAGCGTGTCCGATCCGGCGTATCGGGAAACCAGCGTCGCGCGGCAAGCAAGCTTATGAACGTTAAGCCGATCAGAAACGCCGGATAGACCACCACCGGAATTACGTAGCTGTTGGCGATCGGCCCGGGTGCGAACAGCGTGACAATCGATCCGATCAACGCGCGGTGAACGAAGCCAAAATCGAAATAGCTGACATAGAATCCAAATTCGCGCCCGAAGCTGGCAATTCCCATTGGCGTGAAGAAGCCGCGCGCGAACACGACGAAGCTAATCGCTAATGCCGCGACCGCAATCGCGCCACGCCCGACCGTCGCCGATCGCCAGTTTGCATCCGCGTTTATTCCCAGCCGCTGCATATCGCCCACCTTAGCCGCCCCACCGGCGCATCTATCGAATGGAAACGGTCTGCGCTCAATGCCGAACGGCCTGTAAAGAATGACTTTCCGGTTGGCGTGGCGGTCGCTACTCGCCTTCCGCAGGCGCATGAGCGCCCGAGAAGTGAGACCGAATGAAGAAGGTTGCGCTGATTACCGGCATTACGGGACAGGATGGCGCGTATCTGACGCGGCTTCTGCTTGACAAGGGATACGTTGTCCACGGCGTGAAGCGGCGCTCCTCGTCATTCAACACCGGTCGGATCGAGGACATGTACGAGGATCCGCATGCGCCCGACCCGCGGCTGTTCCTGCACTATGGCGACCTGACCGATGCGACCAATCTGATCCGGCTGGTACAGGAGGTGCAACCCGACGAGATTTACAACTTGGCCGCGCAGAGCCATGTGCAGGTCAGTTTTGAGACGCCCGAATACACCGCCAATTCGGATGGGCTCGGCGTGCTCCGCATCCTGGAGGCTATCCGCATCTTGCGGCTGACGGAGACGACACGATTTTACCAAGCGTCAACGTCGGAGCTGTACGGGTTAGTGCAGGAGGTGCCTCAGCGCGAGTCCACGCCCTTTTACCCGCGCAGCCCTTATGCCGCGGCCAAGCTGTATGCTTACTGGATCGTCGTGAACTACCGCGAGGCTTATGGGATGCACGCGTCGAACGGCATCCTGTTCAACCACGAGAGTCCGCTGCGCGGGGAAACCTTCGTCACTCGCAAGATCACCCGTGCCGCAGCGGCCATCAAGCTCGGCCGGCAGAGACATCTCTACCTCGGCAACCTCGACGCCAAGCGCGACTGGGGCCATGCGCGCGAATATGTCGAGGGCATGTGGCTGATGCTGCAACAGGACGAGCCTGACGATTACGTGCTGGCCACGGGTATCACCACCACGGTGCGCGATTTTGTGACCTGGGCGTTCGAGGATGTCGGCATCTTGATCGAATGGCGCGGGCACGGCGTAGACGAGAAAGGGTATGACGGTCGCACGGGCGAAATGGTCGTCGCAATCGACCAGCGTTATTTCCGCCCGACCGAGGTCGACCTGCTGATCGGCGACCCGAGCAAGGCGAAAGCAAAACTCGGCTGGGAACACAAAACGAGCCCCCGTGACCTTGTGCGCGAGATGGTCCAGGAGGACCTGATGGTCATGCGCGACGCGCCGATCGGCAAGGGCGCGTGATGCCAGCCACTTCTTATTCACTCTCGGGCAAGCGCGTGTGGGTTGCAGGACACGGGGGCATGGTTGGCAGCGCGATCGTCCGTAGACTGGCAAGCGAGGATTGCGAGATTGTGACCGTAAACCGGGCCACAGTCGACCTGCGCAATCAGACGGCAGTCCGTAAGTGGGTGGCCGATGTGCGCCCGCACGCGGTGTTTTTGGCCGCGGCGAAGGTCGGCGGCATCCTGGCCAACGCCACCTTTCCGGCCGACTTCCTCTACGACAACCTTATGATCGAGGCCAATGTCGTCGAAGCCGCGCACCGCGCGGGCGTGGGCAAGCTGTTGTTCCTGGGCTCTAGCTGCATCTACCCCAAGTTGGCAGCACAGCCCATTACGGAGGACGCGCTGCTCACCGGGC
Organism: uncultured Sphingomonadaceae bacterium; assembly: GCA_964246315.1. GTDB lineage: Bacteria > Pseudomonadota > Alphaproteobacteria > Sphingomonadales > Sphingomonadaceae > Sphingomonas_O. Next base: position 33,419 of record CAXTPT010000004.1, read on the forward strand.
CATTGGAACCAACCAACGAGGCCTACGCCGTCGCCAAAATTGCTGGATTGAAGCTAGCTGAGGCGTACCGGGTCCAGCACGGCGCGGATTTCATCTCGGCCATGCCCACGAACCTGTACGGGCCAGGCGACAATTTCGACCTCGATGCCAGTCATGTCGTCCCTGCGCTGATCCGCAAGGCCCATGAAGCACGCAGCTCGGGTGCGGACCTGGTGGTGTGGGGATCGGGCACGCCCAGGCGCGAGTTCTTGTACGTCGACGATTGTGCTGACGCCTGCGTCCACCTGATGAAGCATTATTCCGGCATCCCCCATGTCAATGTCGGCTCGGGGGAAGACCTGTCGATCCTGGAGCTGACGCAACTGGTCTGCGAGGTCGTCGGCTTCACAGGCGCTATCGTCCTGGATCGCAGCAAACCCGACGGAACGCCGCGCAAGCTGATGGACGTCGGCCAACTTGCGGCCGGCGGCTGGAAGGCACGGACCTCGCTGCGTGACGGATTGGAACAAAGCTATCGCTGGTTCCTGGACCACCAAGACTCTCGCGTGGCGGCCTGAGCCGCTCGACAAGCGAGAATGAGATGCCGGGAGGCCTATGACGATGTTGGCAGCATATGAGAATGTGAGCTGGGCCGCGGTGGTGCCCCTGGCGAACGAGGCGGAGGATTTCGCGACCTTCGAAGCGAGCCTGACCAAGGTATTGAACGAGCTCGGCAGCGGGCACGTGTTCCTTATCATCGATGGCGCGTCCACCGATAACACACGTGCCTTGATTCAGGACCTCGCGGCACGCGACGCGCGATTCGAGGAGATCTGGGCGCCCGAAAACCGCAACGTTGTCGATGCCTATCTGCGTGGATTCCGTGCTTCGCTCGATGCTGGTTACGAGCTAACCATCGAGATGGATGCTGGCATGTCGCACGATCCGGCTGCCATCCCGATGTTCCTGCGCGTGCTTCACGAGGGCAATGAATGCGCGTTCGGCAGCCGTTACATCAACGGTGGGTCGATGGTGGACTCGCCTTGGAAACGCCGGTTGTTGTCCAAAGGCGGCAGTATCGTGGCGCGCCTGCTGCTGGGTGTGAAGATGCATGACCTGACCTCGGGATTCCAAGGATTCCATCGTGACGTACTAACACGGCTGCTCGCTTATACGCTGAAGTCCAAGGCGCATTTCTACCAAACCGAAGTCCGCTACCTCTTGCGACATGCACGCCGGATCGAAGTTCCGATCCACTATCGTGCGCCAAGTCCCCGCGTGTCGAGCAACGCCATCAGGAATTCGGTGGAAGTGCTGCGATATTATGTGAAGCGGCGCCTGATGATGCGTGCACCGCACGTCTGACAGGCAGCCGGGACAGGCCGAAACCGCAGGCTTATAAATCCCTGGCCGATAACTGCGCCAGGTCGGCAAGCCACGCGTCAAGTAGCTCCAGTTCCAACGGACGCAGCCAGTCCTTCGCTACCAGCGCCTGGTAGCAGCGGCGCAGATTTGCGGGGATATTCTCGACGCCCGGCGCGAGATCCAGCGCCGCCAACTCGGCGCAGATCGCGCGATTGTGGAGATAACCCGGAACCTCATCCTTAAAATCAGCCATGAGGTCGTGGTCGTTCCGTTCCTGCCACACAGTTGCTTCGTGGAACAGAATGCTCCAGCCGTTGGTCCATGCAATCCGTTGCGCTACGAAGCTGCGCCAGATGTCGGTCATCCGGAAGGTACAGGTCGCGGGCAGGAACAACAGCGGGTAGGCGTCGGGATACCAAGTCGTGTTCTGGCTGTTGAAAGGGCACCACGAGCCAGCGCCCAAGGCCACGCGGCGATCCGCTCGGAAGCTCTGTGGCAAAGGATGAACGAGGCGATAGATCGCGTCGACGTCCGGATTATCGTCGGCCAATCCCTGTTGAATAGGACAATCGACCGCCTGCGCGGGCAAGGTCTCGAACAGTGCGGGCGCTTGACGGATCTCGTCCAGCGGTAGGCCCCGTGGCCAGATCGGAGCCTGAGTAAACCAGTTGTAGACGTTGACCCAACCCGCGTCCATGCTGACGGCCACGGTCTGTGTGCGGTCGAGCACCTTCCAGAACCCGTCGCGGGGAAAATTGTCATCATCGGTGTCGCGTATCAGCGACGCGCCTTCGCGGATGGCGAGCAGATAAGCCAAGTTCTTGCGGACATAATGATTGGCCGGACAAATTGCCGCCAACGCCAAGCCCGTCTCGCGCTGGCGGTCCATCGAATAGAAGTCGCAGCCGGGCAGCTCAAAATGCGCCGGGCTCTTATTGTCGCCCGTGACGATAAAGCCATAACCGCGAGGAGCACCATCTTCGGCGAACATCCGCAGCGCCGTGTTCGGCGGCGAAATCGAGGTCACGATCACGAACGGCTTGGTTTGCATGGCGTCCCTAAGCATCCCCCCTGCCGGGCTGGCAACCACAATCATGGTCACCCGCTCCCCGCTCCCACTTTTCGCAATGGGCGATGCTGGGCGTATGCGTTGACCGCTGCGTGCGTGCCCGCGTCGAGCCGACTGTGCAACGGCCTTGGCAGATGACGCCGTGGCGGGCACGACGTAGTATCATGACCCCATTCCATGCCTTGCGCCTGATCCAAACGACGCTGCTTCACTCAGAAGTCCGCCGTTTCATAACCTTCTTGGGCGTGGGCAGCGCCAATTTCGCCTTTTATTACGCGGTATTCGCAACGCTGCATTTCTTGGGCACCTCCCCCAGCGCGAGTGTCGTGATCGCGACGACCATCGGGGTGTTCTTCAACTTCTGCACCACAGGCCGCGTTGTGTTCCAATCCAACACCATGCGCGTGCTGCCTCGCTTCATCGGCGTCTATATCGTTCAATGTGGCGTCAACGTCCTGTTTCTAAAGGCGCTGATCGCGTTGGGTATACCCGTTCTTCTGGCCGAGTTGGTCGTCGTGGTTGTACTCGCCGTGTTCACCTTCCTGACGCTTCGGAGGTGGGTCTTCGTGCGTCCCTCCTGAGCAGGCCCGCGATACCTGCGGGGGCTTTGTTGAATGTTAGAAGCCAATTGCCGGACGGCGTTGTCGTTGTCGCCGCGGTCAGCGGCTGTCTGGCAAGTGTCGACGGCTTCATCGCCGATCATCAATCCCGCCGATTGCGATCAAGGGGGCATTGCGATCTACGCGCATTTTTAGTGCAGCTCGGAGTGTATCGCCTCGACCTAACGCGCGTGAATGTTAAGGACGGCGCATGACCGCCGACCCCACTCGTCGCACCCTGTTGGCCGGAAGCGCCCTTGCCCTGACCGCCGCCGCCGGGCCGGTGCGCACACTCGAAAACGCCGCGGGCCAAGCACCACCAACGTCAGGGACAGCATTGGACGGACCACTCTCCGCCAAGGATTTCGGCGCGGTCGGTGACGGGTACCGGCATCCGCTATCCGAGCGCTTCACAAGCCTGGAGGAGGCGCGCCGGATCTACCCCTTTGCCGCGTCGCTCGACCAGACTCTGGACTGGGCGGGCATTCAGGCTGCGGTAAACGCGGTCGAGGGACGAATTCATCGCCGTGTTCGCGTGCCGGCCGGACACTTCGTCATATCGAATAGCATCCGCTTGCCTAACATCATCGATTTCTTTGGGGACGGCCCCGGGATTACCTTCCTCGACAATGAGGTGATCCGCCTCAACGAGCCGCAGATCGTCAACGCCGCCCCGTCCTTCGTCGGCGTCGCGATCCGTCTGATGTCGCTGCATGGCGGCACGCACGCGCTCAAGGTCAGTGTGCCGAACGGGGAGATCGCCTGGCTGACAATGGACGCGGTGTCTTGCGTCCTCCAGACCGACAAGAACGTCGAATGCGACAAGCTGCTTCAATCGTCCGAGTTTCGAAGCTGCGGATTTACGCGATCTCCGTATGGCGTGTTTGTTGCAGGGCACACCACCAATGCTGTGAACTTCTACAATTGTGGCTTTGAGCAGCATTCGCGCGAGCATCTGCACCTCCGGGGAGCGGAGGGGGTCAACTTCTACGGCGGCAAGTTCGAGGGAGGAGGCGACTTGCCCAATCCATCGGGCACGGAACGCGCGACGATCTTTCTAGAAAATGCCGGCGCGGTAAACTTCCACGGCGTCTATTTCGAAGCGACGCACGAGATCCTGTTGAATGATTTTCATTCGCGCGGCGGAGTCAGTTTTCACGGATGCCATTTTACCGGCGCCGGAACGCCCAAGGGATTGATCCCGTACCGGTTCGTCAGCGATGGGCTGGTCACGTTCGGCGCCAACGACTGGTACTTGCCGAGTACCGGGCCGGCGCGCATCTTCGTTCAGGGCTATAATGGCCAGAAGCTCGCCGCCACGGGCACCGGGGTCGAGATTCTTTCACGCTCACCACGCCAGCAACGTTCGGTCTCGGCAAGCCGAACGGTCCCGGCGTCCGGGGTGTTGCCACTGGTCTCGATCGCGCGCACAGGCGCCGCGTCAGCCGCAGCGCCGCTATTGTTGACGGGCGAATTGACCCTCCATGGCATCATACCGCGCACAGGCGGAACAGCAGTGCTATCGCGGCGCTACCATATCCGTATTGCAGCCACCGACGGTGCTCCGTTGTCGGGGCGCGCCGAAATCGTGAGCGCGCTGGATGATCCGGGCGTTGACCTGGCCGTCCGCCTGCGGGCAGGGCTGGTGGAGGCGGTGGTGCGCGGCGCACCCGGTGCCACGCTCCAGTGGAGCCTTGAGTCCCTGTCCACCGCTGCGCCCGACGGCACCCGACTAGAGGCCGAGATACCGCCTGGCGCATAGCCGTTATTTGGCCGCCACGCTGCGGTCGGGCAGAAGTTCGCGCGTGATCGTTGTAAGCGTGTCGGCCATGTAGTCGAGCCGCTGATCATCCAGCCCAGGCCACACGCCGACCCAGAAGCTATCGTTCATGATCTTATCGGTGTTCGTCAGTTCCCCATGAATACGGTATTCGACATCGCGGAACGCGGGCTGCTTGGTCAGGTTTCCTGCGAACAGCATCCGGGTGCCCACCTTGCGCTCCTCCAATGTACGGGTGACCGTGTTGCGGTCGATCCCGGTCCCATCACGTACCGTCAGCAGATAGCCGAACCAGCTCGGCTCAGTCGCCGGCGTCGGCACGGGCAGGTGGTAGTATTCATCCAATCCGCGTGCACGGAAACGCTCAGTGAGCCCTGCGAAGTTCTCGCACCTGCGTGCGATGAAATGGTCGATCTTCTTAAGCTGGCTGACCCCGACGGCCGCCTGCATGTCCGACACCTTCAGATTGTAGCCAACATGGCTGTAGGTATATTTGTGGTCATACCCCTTGGGTAGGTCTCCCAGACGCCAGTTGAACCGCTTGTTGCAAGTATTGTCGCAGCCCGGCTTGCAATAACAGTCACGACCCCAGTCACGAAACGACTCCGCGATTTTGGCGAGCAGCGGATTGTTCATAAGCACCGCGCCGCCCTCGCCCATGGTGATGTGGTGCGCGGGGTAGAAGCTGAGTGTCGCGACGTCGCCGAAGGTGCCGACACCCTGTCCGCCCACCGTGGCGCCGAATGCGTCGCAGCAATCCTCGATTAGGTACAGCTTGTGCTGTTTGCACAAGGCTGCGACGCGCGCGACATCGAACGGATTGCCCAGTGAATGCGCGATCATCACCGCGCGCGTCTTGGGTCCGATCGCGGCCTCCAACAGGTCAACGTCGACATTGTGCGTGTCGATGTCGACGTCCACGAACACGGGGATGCAGCCGTACTGGACGATTGGCGTCACCGTAGTCGGAAAACCGGCGGCAACGGTAATGACCTCGTCGCCCGGCTTGATGCGCCGCTCGCCTAGCTTCCACGAGGTGAGGCAGGCGAAGGCGAGCAGGTTGGCGGCCGACCCCGAGACGGTCAGCTTGGCGTAGCGGCGACCGAACCTCTCAGCCAACTCCTCCTCGAACTGGTCGGCATAACGCCCCGCGGTCAGCCACATATCGAGCGATGCATCAATGAGGTGCGCGCAATCCTCGGCGTCCATAACCTTGCCGGAAGGGGGGATATAGGTTTCACCGGGAATGAAGGGGGGCGCCCCTCGTGCTTCGTGATAGGCGCGCGCCAGACGGATGATTTCGTCGCGCTGCGGGTCGCTCATGGCAGTCGTCTCTCGGTCTGTGGTTGTGTGCCGCTGGCGGCGTGAGGTGGTGCCGTAGCACAGGGAGGGGAAGACCGCGCAAGCCTTTCAAGCGCACCGGGATCCAGGCGCCGGCTGGCCGCTGCTCGACACAGTGTTGGGCCAAGGGTATCGGCAGTGTTCAAGCAAGGGGCTATGACGATGCAGGCATGGGAAAAGACCAGGGCGCTGTGCGTCATTGTCTTGGTAGGATTGGTCGTAGCGACAGCCTATCATGGCTTTATGGGTCACGTGCTCGGCGTGAAATACCCCGGCAACACGTTCCTTTACAATCCCGCGATCCAGTTTTCCGATTTCTACTGGATCTTCGAGGCCATCCAGACCGGATCGCCGCTCAGCGGGAAATGGTCGCTCTACTTCCCGTTCGCTTATGCGCCGCTGTTCCCGCTTGCCGGTCTCAGCTGGCAGGTCGCCTATACCGCCTTGGTCGCCATCTTCACTGGCAGCCTATTCTGGTTCTTCTGGGAACGCCTAGACTTTCTGCAATCACCACACCGTGTAGCCGCGGCGATCATCATACCATTGCTATCGGCAGGTGTCCTTTTCGCGATCGATCGCGGGAATATCGATCAGCTCGTGCTGGTCTTCACGCTCGCATTCTTCAGCCTGTTCGCGCGCGGACGTTATGGGTGGAGCGCGGTGCCGCTCGCGGCTGCCATCGCGATGAAGGGGTATCCTGGAGCGTTCGGCGTGCTTCTGCTGCTGCGGCGTCAATACAAGGCTGCGGCACTTACCGGGATTTTGACGGTTGTGCTGACGCTGGGTGCCGCGACTCTGTACCCGGGCGGCATCAGGGGAACTTACGCCCTGTGGCAGGTGCGTATGGACTTCTTCGAGAGAATGTACGTTGCCAATCCGGTCATGCATCAGGGCAGCCTTAGCTACCTTTCGCTCGTTAAGATCGCCGCGCGCGTGATCCATTTTAATTTCGCGGGCCACGCCGACACCATCCTGTTCGCCTATTCGGTCGTCGGCGCGACGATGTTCGCGGCCGTGGTGGCCTATGTCATGCTGCGCGAACGCGAGCTTTGGAAGCAGGTCTATTTACTCACCTTTCTCTTGCTGGTGCTTCCGCAGGTGTCGTTCGATTACAAGCTGATCTTCCTGCTACTGCCGGTGGTGCTATTCATTGTCGCGGCGCCAGGTCGACGCAGAGAGGATATCTTCTATCTTGGATCCTTTGGCCTGCTGCTTATCCCCAAGGCCTACCTCCCGCTCGACAGCGAGACCAAGATGAGCGGATTGCTCAACCCGCTCGTGCTAACGGTGACGGCCGGATATGTTATCTGGACAGGGATCCGCCGGGCGTCTCCTGCACATGTGAACTTGGCGGGCGCCCGCATCGACCCAACCGACGCCCGGGCGTAGCCAGAACAGGAATCATCCAGCGCATGAATGCACATGATCGGTCGGGCGCGCGGTCCGCACAGGACAGATCGCTCCCGCCGCGCTTTCTGTTTCGGATCGTTCGACGCGCAGAGCGAATTTTCGCCCGTGTACTGGCCGCGCTCGAACATAAGAACGTACCGGCGCTGCGTCCATGGCTGCGTCTGGCACGCAGCCGCGAATTCTGGCGGTTCGTGCGTTTTATCGCTACGGGTGGTGTTAATTTCGCCTTTTCCTATTCGGTGTTTCTGATCGTTCACTTCCTGGGCGAGACGCCGACCACGGCGGTAGTGATATCGTGGCTGCTGGGCGTGCTGTTCAATTTCTTTTCCACAGGTCGCATCGTATTTGGGACCGGCAGGCTTCGCCTGCTACCCCGCTTCGTGGGCGTGTACCTGGTACAACTCGCCGCTAATATCGTGCTCTTGCGCGCGCTGTTGCTGGCAGGTCTCTCCCCACCTGTCGCTCAGGCGCTCGTGATTACCGCCCTGGCGGTGGTGACCTTTCTGGCGCTGCGTCGCTTCGTCTTCGCCCCGCACCTGCTGTCACAACAGACACTCTCCTAACGACAGCTTGCAGCTACGCCGAGGGTCCTCGAAGGAAATGGAGGTGTCGTTAGGTGCTGGCTCTAACCCAGTTGATCATCTGGCGGATGCCCTCTTCCTTGGGAACTTGCGGGCTCCAGCCGAACAACCGTTCGGCCTTGCTCACGTCCGCGACGAATACCTTCTGGTCGCTGCTGCGTGGCGGCATTTCGGAGTAGCGCAGCCGGATGCCCAATTCAGCCTGAAGGAAGCCAAACAACTCCAATAGCGACAGGCTGTTACTCATGCCCCCACCAATGTTGAACGCCTGGCCACGCGTGGTATCGATCCGCTCGACTGCCCGGAAATAGCAATCGACCAGATCGGAGGCGAACAGCACGTCGCGCACCTGCTTACCGTTGCCCGAAATTGTAAAGGGTTCGCGCTCCGGCGCGGCCAGCGTCTCGATTGCTTGGCTGACGAACCAGCCGATCCACCCTTGGTCGACGCTGGCAAACTGGCGCCCGCCGAAGATCGAGGAATGACGAAAGACGACGCTGCTGAGTCCGAAGGATAGGCAGTAATCGCGGATATACTGGTCGGCAGCTCCCTTGGAGCAGCCATAGGGGGTGCGGAAATCGAGTGGCACCGCTTCGGTAAAACCGTGTGGGAAGTCGTCGCAGACATAGCGCGTGGCCGTCTCCGAATAACAATAATCCTCCAGATCGCCATAAACCTTGTTGGTCGAGGAAAAAACGATAATCGCCTCCGGGCTGTGAAGGCGCAGCGCCTCCAGTACGTTGAAGGCGCCCAGCGCGTTGGTTTCGAAGTCGCGTCGCGGATTGCTGAGCGAGGTTGTCATCGCGACCTGTCCGGCAGTGTGGAATACGACATCGGGGCGAAAGTCGCGCACCACGGCGGCGACGCGGTCGGCGTTAGCAACATCGGCCCGGTGCATTTCGAACGTGTCCTGACCCTTTAACCAAGCCAGGTTGAGGTCGGCACCGCGGCGCGACAGGTCGTCATAGACCGCCACTTGATGGCCCCGCCCGAACGCCGCGCTTACCAGATTGCTGCCCAGGAACCCGCAACCGCCCGTAACCAGTATTTTCATTGCCCGCTCCATGCTGCAATAGTCGCTGCGCCCTTAACCGCTCGACGGGGGGCAATCTACCACCGAGGTGTCATTTGCCCTGCATGCTGTCCGTGATCCTGCCGTCCTACAACGAAGAGGAGAATCTGCGTCTTTTGCTGCCGCGCATCCGGCACGCCTGCGAGGAAATCGCGCCCGATCACGAGATCATTGTCGTCGACACGATGGAATTGATGGACGGCACACCCGAGGTTTGCGAAATGGAGGGGGTCCGGTATCTGAACCGGTCGGGCGGGAACATGTACGGTGATGCAATCCGCACCGGTATCGGGGCCGCGAACGGCCGCTATGTCATCTTCATGGATGCCGACGGTTCGCACCCCCCGCATTTCCTGGTAGCTCTATTCGCGCATCGCGACGACGCCGAGATCGTAGTCGCATCACGCTACGTGAAGGGCGGTTTTACAGAGAATTCGATGGCTCTGATCTGGATGAGCTGGATCGTCAACGTCGGCTATCGATTGGTGCTGGGCCTGAAATGCAAAGACGTATCAAACAGTTTCAAGCTCTATCCCGGCCCGGCACTCAAGGAACTCGATCTACGCTGCGGCAATTTCGACATCGTGGAAGAAATCCTCTACAAGATGGTCAAGCGCAATCCCGGTTTTCGGATCATGGAAGTGCCGTTCAGCTTCAAAAAGCGAATGTTCGGCCAGACCAAGCGCAATCTTCTCGCCTTCATCTTCAGCTATGTGGAAACTCTGATCCGACTGCGATTTGGGCGCTGAGATGACCGGCGCACGAGCCTCGACGACCACGGTTGTCGTAACCGGAGCAAACGGCTTCATCGGCAGCCGCCTGCTCGCTCGCCTGGAAGAATTGCCAGAGATTGCTGCAGTCCCGGTGACGCGCGGTGACGATGCGACCACCGTGCGCGCCGCGCTGTTACGCGCGGACGTGGTGGCGCACATGGCGGGGGTGACCCGCCCGCGCAAGCCGCACGAGTTCGATCAGGGCAACCGGCAGCTGACGGAGCAGCTCGCCGACGCGATCCGAGCGACGGGCACTGCACCGCTTGTGATCTTCGCATCTACTGTTCGCGCAGTTCAAGACACCGAGTACGGGCGGACCAAGAAAGCCGCAGAAGACGCGCTGCATCTGCTTGCGCAGGAGACGGGATGCCGGGTGGCGATCTTTCGCCTTGCCCAGGTCTTCGGCCCGGGTGCCCGGCCCTATTACAACGCGATCACCGCCACCTTGTTGGCCGATGCCGCGCAAGGTCGTTCGACCCAATTAGAACGCCCCAGCGATATGATCGAAGTCGTGGACGTGGCGGATGTCGTCGATGCGTTAATCACGACAATCGTCCAGCTCCCGGCGACGACGGGCATTCTGACAGTGGAGCCCAGCTATCGGACGACCGTTGGGGTATTGGCCGATATCGCGAGCAGGTTCGGTCGGGGAGGGCGACCGGACCCCGCCCGACCGATGGAGATCGCGCTTTTTGCCGCTTTCGAATCGTACGCCAAGCAGTTCAACGCTGCGCGGCCGCTTCGTACGCCCTGATTTGCTGGAGGCACTCAGCGCGCATGTCCCCGCCTGCACGCCACGTTCGATGCCACGCGACGATCCGCTCCAGCGCCTCGTCAAGGGTCCAGCGGGGCGCCCAGCCAAGGTCACTGCGCGCCTTGGAGATATCGAGCTTGAGATAGCGCGCCTCATGCGGCTGTTTGCCGTCTTCGTGTCGCCAGCGGGCGCCGTTGCCCCATAGCGACACCATCCGGTCCGCGATCCAGGCAACCGGCCGAGCATCCTCGTCGCGCGGCCCGAAATTCCATCCTTCCGCTACTTCCTGCCCACGCGCGTGCAGCGCTTGCACGAGCAACAAATACCCGCTCAGCGGCTCCAGAACATGCTGCCACGGGCGGATCGACAGGGGATTGCGGACCTCAGCGGGCGCACTCGCTTCGACGCTACGCAGGATATCGGGGAGCAGGCGGTCACACGCCCAGTCGCCGCCGCCGATGACATTGCCGGCACGCGCGCTGGCCACTGCCGCGCTGTCGGGCGCAACGAAGAACGATCGCCGATAGGCCGAGGTGACTAGCTCGGCGCAGCCTTTTGAACTGCTGTACGGATCGTGCCCACCCATCGGCTCGCTCTCACGGTAGCCCCAGGGCCACTCGCGGTTCTCGTAGCATTTGTCGGTGGTGACGACGACGGCGGCTCGCACCGCTGCGCAGCCCCTCACAGCTTCCAACAGATTGACTGTCCCCATGACGTTGACCGCATATGTTTCCACCGGCTCTTGATAGGACAGCCGCACGAGCGGCTGCGCGGCCATGTGGATTACCGTGTCGGGCGCGAAATCGATGAGACTGCGAGTGAGCGCGGCCAGATCGCGGATATCGCCAATCTCCGATTCCATGCCGCGCCCGACCTCGGCCACGTTGAAAAGCGCTGGGCTAGTATCGGGGGCGAGCGCAAAGCCTTTTACCTGCGCCCCCATCGCCTGGAGCCACAGGCTCAGCCAGCTGCCCTTGAACCCGGTATGCCCAGTCAGGAAAACGCGGCGGCCCGCCCAGAATGCCGGATCGACACCTTGGCTCACGACCATGTCTTCCATGGTGCGCCCTGTTCCCATAGTTCCTCGAGGTGAATCTTGTCGCGCAACGTATCCATCGGCTGCCAGAAACCGCGGTGGCGGAACGCCATCAGATCGCCGTCGTCGGCCAGCCCACGCAATGGCTCTTGTTCCCAGACGGTTGTATCGTCCTTAAGATAGTCGAGCACGCGCGGCGACAGCACGAAAAAGCCGGCGTTTACGACTGCTCCGTCTCCGTCCGGCTTTTCCATGAAGCTCGCCACGCGGTCGCCCTCCATGTCCAGCGCGCCGAACCGGCCGGGCGGCACCGCCGCGGTCAATGTGGCCAGGCGGCCATGCGCCTGGTGGAAGGCGATCGAGGCGCTGACGTCGACGTCGCCGACACCATCGCCATAGGTCATGCAGAACGCTTCCTCGTCCGCCAATAGATGGCCTACCCGTTTCAGCCGGCCGCCTGTCATCGACACGTCGCCGGTATCGACCAATGTCACGTTCCATGGTTCGGCGCGGCGTTCGTGCACCTCCATCCGGTTTTCCGCCATGCGAAACGTCACGTCGGACATGTGTAGGAAATAGTTGGCGAAATACTCCTTGATGACATAGCCCTTGTAGCCGCAGCACACGATGAAGTCGTTTACCCCGTGCGCGGCGTAGATTTTCATGATGTGCCACAGGATCGGCTTGCCGCCGATCTCGATCATGGGTTTGGGCCGGACGCTGGTTTCTTCACTAAACCGGGTACCAAGACCACCGGCTAGAATAACTGCTTTCATGAAGGCGCCCCGAATTCGGCCGCACCTCCACCGGATGTGTCCGGCAGAGACGGCGGTTTGGATTACCTATCCGCCTACACGCGATCGCCTTGGGGCGAAAGGTGGGCCGCGAGCCGAGCGCCAGCTTTACTTCCCCAGATCGAAACGTCACATCGCCTTGCTAGTCTCGGCCTGCTGCATGCGGGCCGACCGTCAGCGCGGCATCTCATGCGGGAAATCGACACCATGCCCATTGCCTACCCTGGAGCAAGGACGCCGGGCACCCCGGGATCCGGGGGCCCGCGCAATGCGGGAGGCATGCGGGCCAGGAGCGACGATCCCTGGGCACGCCTGCGCCGTCTCTATGGCGGCGCTCGGGGCGAAGGCGCGCGTTTCATTCTGTACACGCTGTTACTTGCTCTGGTGGCGCTATGCGGAGGGTCGTCGCGGTCCGATGCCTGGCAAACACTGTTGCTGCGCCCCGGCGCTGTCCTGCTCGCAACGGCGATCCTGATCCTGCCCGGCTCTCGCGCCGGACCGTCGCTACGTATGCCCATGCTGCTGTTAGCGGCCTTTGCGCTGGTGATCGTGGTACAGCTTGTGCCGTTGCCGCCTACATTGTGGGCGGCGTTGCCAGGTCATGCCCCTTATCTGGAAGCTGCGGCGATGAGTGGCGCAGCTCAGCCTTGGCGTCCGATCACTTTGTCGGTGGATCTAACGCTTAACAGCCTGATATCGCTGACGGTACCGGCCGCGCTGCTATTAGGAGCTGTGGCGCTACGCCCTGACCAGCGGACCGCGTGTGCCGGGCTGATGCTGAGCGTCGGCGTGAGTAGCGCTGTGGTGGGGCTGCTTCAGGTGACATTGGGTGGTCCATATCTGTATTCGCCGCCCAGCATTGGTCGGCCGGTTGGGCTGTTTGCCAACATCAACCACCAAGCCGCCGTGCTCGCAGCAATAATTCCACTGGCCGCCGGGTGGGGCGTGTCACATCATGGGCCGGCACCGATCCGTCGTTTGATTGCGGCGGCGACGGGCTTGCTGCTGCTGGCCACAGTTTTGGTGACGGGATCCCGGGGTGGCTTGCTACTCGCGGTACTGGCGACATTGTCAGTGCCACTGGTGATCGGCAATCGCATGCGGCTGATGCCAAGGACGCAGCGGCTGGTTGCGATCGGTGCCGCGGCAGCATTGGTCGGTCTGGTTGTGGCAATCTGGGCGGCAGGTCGATTGGGCGCGCTGGACCGTTTGCTGGAGAGTGGCGCAGATCAGCGGGTGACGTTCTTGCCGATCACATGGAGCCTGTTGCGCGACTATGCCCCGTTCGGTAGCGGCTTCGGCACGTTCGACTTGGTTTTTCGCCGCGTCGAACCTGACGCCGTACTGAATCTCACCTATTTTAATCACGCGCATAACGACCTGCTCGAACTCGGCATCACGGGCGGCGCGGCGGCGGTGGCGGTTGCGCTGGCAGGGCTACTTTGGCTCGCGCGGCGTGGTGTCGCCTTATGGGGCGCGGAGCGGGGCAGCGCCGCGGGACCACTGGCACGCGCAGGACTCTCCGCTACTCTGCTGCTGCTGCTCGCGAGCCTGACCGACTATCCGCTACGTGCACCGCTGGCGATTGCCCTGCTTGCGCTGGCCGGCCTGTGGGCAGCCGGGCAGCATATGCCCGCAGAATGATTGCGCTTGAACGGGGCACGCGTTACTGGCCACGCCTCGGATCTTTATCCAACATCCCAAGGTTTAAGTATATGCGTAAGGTGGTTCTTTTGGCCGGGCTGGGCGTTTTGGCCCTTGCAGGCTGTGCCGGCGAGCCAGGCCTGGTCGGGCGGCCCGATCTGACCGTCGTGGAAGGAAAGCAGCTACCACCGCCGACCGCACGCGACGCCTTAGCAGACCCGCGTTCCTACTTGATCGGCCCATTCGATTCCATCGCGATTGAGGTGTTCGGCATTCCTGAGCTCGCTCGCTCGGCGCAGGTTGATTCCGCTGGGCGTATTTCCATGCCGCTTATCGGCTCGCTCGAGGCCGCAGGTAAGACACCTGCGGAGCTTGCAAAACTGGTTGAGCAACGGATGCGCGAGAATTATGTGCGCGATCCCAAGGTGACGGTGAACCTGACCGGCAGCCTCAGCCAGACGGTCACCGTCGACGGCCAGGTAAAGCGCGCCGGCATCTATCCGATCCAAGGCCGCATGACGTTGATGCGTGCGGTGGCGCGTGCGGAGGGCATGGGCGATGATGCGCGCGAAGATTACGTTGTGGTCTTCCGCCGCGTGGCGGACAAGGACATGGCCGCGCTTTACGATATGCGTGCGATCCGCGCCGGCGCTTATCCTGATCCGGATATCTACGCCAATGACGTGGTGTATGTCGGATACACGAATGCACGGCGCATATTTGGTACGGTGGTGACCGGCGCCGCTATTCTAGTTGCGCCGCTTGTAACCGTACTAAACCGCTAGAACCTGCGCCACAGCCGTCCCGAAAGATCCAAGTCAATGAACGTCGTCACCTATCCGCAGTCGCAGCTGCCCCATTTTGCCTCAGAGCCTGGCGCGGAGACAGAAATGCGCGGGGGGGAGCAACCGAGCCATGTGATCCGGCTGCTGACCATTGCCCGACGTCGCAAATGGGTGCTGATCGGCAGTATATTGACGGCGTTGCTGCTGGGTGTGCTGGTGACGTTGCTGATGACGCGCGCTTATACGGCCAGCGCGACGCTGGAGATACAGCACGAAGGGCGCAATTTCACCCAGGTCGCAGGTGCGGATGACGAAAAGGGCGGGGAGTCAAGTTCGCTCGAATTCTATCAGACACAATACGGCCTGCTTCAGGCACGTTCGCTGGCGACGCGCGTTGCGTCTGATCTTCAACTACAGGACAATCCGGGATTCTTCAGTGAACTCGGCCTGCGTGCCGCGGACGACTGGTTCGAGAACGGGCGCGTTCGACCCGGCGCTCCTCCGCGCGATGCGCGCATCCGCGCCGCAGGCGGCCTGCTGCTCAAGAAGTTTGAGGTCGAGCCGATGCGCGGTTCGCGCCTGATCCAGATTCATTTTACCAGTCCCGATCCCGTTTTATCCAAGCGCGTAATCGATGCTTGGAGCACAAATTTCGTACGTGCGACGCTCGACAGCCGATACGAAGCGACATCCTACGCGCGTCAATTCTTAGAAGGTCGGCTGGCCCAGTTGCGCCAGCGGATCGACGCGTCGGAACGCGACTTGGTCAATTACGCTACGCGCGAGGGTATCGTAAACGTACCACAGCCGGGCGTCGCGGGTTCGGCCAACTCGAGCGAACGCTCGATCGCTGCCGACGACCTGGCGAACCTGAATCAAGAGCTGATTCGCGCTACTGCGGAACGCGTGCGCGTACAAAGCCGACTCGGCGAGACGGCAGACGCGACATCGGAAGCGCTGACCAACGGCCCCATTTCCGCGCTACGTCAGCGACGTGCCGAAATGCAGATCGAGATGTCGCGCCTGTTGCTGCAATATGATCCGCAATTCGTCTCCGTACGCGCACTGCGCACGCAGATGAACCAGATTGACGCCACCATCGCGCGCGAAGAGCGGCGCGTTCGCACCAACATTCAGGATACGGCCGAATCCGCCCGATCGCGTGAAACTGCGCTGCAAACCCGCGTCGGCCGGTTGAAGACCAATCTGCTCGACCTGCGCCGCCGCTCGATCCAATACAATATCCTCCAGCGCGAGGTAGATACCAATCGCCAGCTGTACGATGCGCTGCTCCAAAGGTATAAGGAGATCGGCGTTGCCGGCGGCGTCGGCGTCAACAACATTTCGGTCGTCGATCCGGCAGATATGCCGACGCGTCCGTCCAGCCCACGTCCGCTCCTGAATCTCTTCATTGCGCTGCTCGGTGGGCTATTCGCGGGCACAGGCCTGGTATTCCTGCTGGAGCAACTTGATCGCGGTATCACCGATCCGCAGGAGGTCGAAAGGCTGCTCGGCACCCCGCTGCTCGGTACCGTCCCCAAGCTGGTTTCCGGTACGCCGGCGGAGGTGCTGGAAGACCGCAAGTCGTCTCTGTCGGAAGCCTATACGTCAGTGCGCGCCAACCTAGGCTTCAGCACTGACCATGGTTTCCCCAACGTCTTGGCGATCACCAGTACCCGTGCATCCGAGGGCAAGACGACCAGTAGCTATGCGCTGGCGCTTGCAGTGGCACGGTCGGGTCGCACGGTGGTTCTGGTGGATGCCGACATGCGGTCGCCGTCGATTCACAACCTGTTCGGCATAAATAATGAGAAGGGGTTCTCCAACTATCTAGTTGGAGGTGCCGGGATTGACGACCTGCTGCAGCCGTCGGGTATCGACGGCATGGCGGTCATCACATCGGGACCACATCCACCTAGCGCGCCGGAATTGTTGTCCAGCGATCGGTTAAGTACCTTACTGACCGAGCTAACCGCGCGGTTCGATCATATCATTTTCGATGCGCCTCCGGTGCTTGGTCTGGCCGATGCCCCGCTTCTGGGTAGCAGGGTCGAGGGCGTCGTGTTCGTAGTGGAGTCCGCGGGCACGCACCGCAATTCCGCTGCTGTCGCAATCAACCGCCTGCGCACGGCCAATGCGCCGCTGATGGGCGTGATCTTGACGAAGTTCGATGCCAAGAGCGGTCATCTCGGCTACGAGTATAATTATGGCTACGGCTATGGCGACAACGTCAAGTCGACCTGATCGACCGCACCGTCTGGACGGTGGCAGGATTGCGGTTCGGGCGGCGTTGGGCTTGGGACTCGCAGCACTGTCTCTGGGAGTCTCCGTCGATCGCGTGTTCGGCACGCGCGCCCCGAGCGTCGCGGCGCGTTGGGGAACGGGCGCTGCCGCTACCAGCGCCGCACAGGCTAACAGCCTGGCGCAGCCCGGTGCATCGCCTACGGCACTAATTAGGGCCGAAAGGCTTGCCAGTAATGCCCTGTCACGCGAACCCGCCAGCGTTCCGGCGGTTCGCGCGCTAGGGCAGATTGCGGGACTGCGCGGCGACCTGCCCCGCGCCAGCCGGATCTTTCGCTATTCAGAACAGCTGTCCAGGCGCGACCTTTTGACTCAAATGTGGTTGATCGAGGAGCGCGTGCGTCGAGATGACATCCCCGGTGCGCTGACCCACTACGACCGTGCGCTGCGCACTGTGGGCAGTGCGCGCGCCATATTGTTCCCCGTGATGATATCCGCAATGTCCACTCCGGAAATTGCGCGCGCCGCGCAGCGGCTGATGGCCGCGCGCACGGCCTGGGGTCCCGATTTTTTGTCCGTGATGGCGCAAACGCCTACGGCGTCGTCCGATGCGCTGGGACAGCTGACGGTCTCGGCGCAGCTGCGGCCAAATCTGGCGGCGGAGCGTGACGCGCTGGTAGCGGTATTGGGGCGGTTGGTGGCCTCGGGACGCTATGCCGCGGCACAGACCGTCTGGACGCGGGCGCTGGGCGTGCGCGACCAGCCTGCGGTCCGAGGCGGCGACTTCGAGACCGAACCCCTGCTGCCCCCTTTCGACTGGAGCTTTGCCAACACAGGCAACTTGTCGGCGACGCGCGAGCCCGGCGGCACGGGTACGGTGCTAGTGCTACGCGCCGTAAATGGCGGCTCGGGCGAGTTCGCACGCCAGTTGTTGACGCTGCAACCGGGCGGCTACCGGATCGCGCTAATCACGTCGGGAGCCAGTGCCGACCGTATCGCGCGCGCGGCCGTTGCGGTAACTTGCGCATCCGGCAACGGCGAGCTGCTACGCCTGCCTTTGTCCACGACGGCACGAGCACGTCTGGAAAGCAGCTTCACCGTGCCGCCAGGATGCGAGGCACAGATGCTGACGATCGTCGCGCCGGCGGGGTTGGGGGACGGTAATGCGAGCGTTGTGCTCGACGATCTGGCTATCACACCCGTCCGTCGCTGAGGCGTCAGAACAGCCGGATTAGGAAGCTTAAGGCCAGCAGCCGCGCATCGCGACGCGTGCGACGAAAATGTCGGGCACTGGCCGATAGCCAGCGGTAATCGCCGCGCTCGATCGCGTCGAAGACCTGGCGTTCTGCCGGCGTCATCGCCACAACACGGCGGAGCCACAGCACATGGTTGCGATACCAATTGACGCGCATGGCAAGGAGCCGTTGGAGCAGCCCGCTCAACCCGGCGCGCGCGCCGTATTCGTTGCCGCCGTGCTGTCGATACAACAGACCTGGACGTGGATCGCGAACCCAGCGTAGCCCTCTGGACCGGCAGATGGCATAGATCGTCCAGTCATGTGACACGCCGCTCGGCCAGCCCTCTTTGACCGTCGCCAGCACGTCCCGCACGATCCGCGCGGCCTGGGCTGACAGGACATAGGTACACCCTGCCGACGCGCCTTGAAATAAATAATCGAGATCGGCGTCGTGCCCCACCTTGCGCAGCAGCCAAGACGCGCGTGTTCGATCGTCAAAGGCGAGCAGATCGCTGGAATAGCCGTCGGCGCTCTCGATCTGCATCGCGTCGGTCGCGAGCGCCAGCTTATCAGGGAACCAAACGTCATCCTGATCGGCAAGCGCAATATAATCGCATTCGTCGAGCCGGGCTGCGGCCAGCAAATGGAAGAAGTTGCCCGATGCGGACCCTGTGCGCGCGCCGTCCCGCAAGATAGTGACTCTATCTGGATGTCGGACGGCCCAAGCATCGCACGCCGTCACCGTGCCGTCGTCAGATCCGTCATCGCGGATCAAAATGTGCGGCTCAACCCCCACTTGCCACAGGATTGATGCGATCTGCTGATCAATGAACGCTCTGCCATTATAGGTCGCCAGCAAGACCAACACGCGGGGACCATGCAATCGATCCGTGTTCAACCGTAGACTCCGCGTGCCGTAATGGCGAAGAACGCCAAGCATGCCACCACGAGTAGAACTGACCGGAAACCGCCCGGCACAAAACGGTGCCAAGGAAAGATGAGCATGAGCGGGATCGCCCAGAACTGCGACTGCCGATAGGCAGTGATAGGCGAGAATTCGAGTAGCAGAAAAATGGCGTACGAGGTCAAGAAATAGCCACGCAGCCGTCGACAGCGTTCATCGGGCATGATCATCGCCACCAGCACGAGCAGAGACATGATCAAGGCATAAATCAGGTGGTTGATGGACGTACTGCTTCCTTCCCCCTTGTCTTTCAGCGGATCAAGCGCAGCCGTGTAGACGACATATTTGCCCAAAAACGGGATCGCTCCAATCGCGGCGTTAATCGCGTTCGCGAACGCGGCCCGCAGCAGTCCGAACAACAGCATCGCGCCCGCCACCACGCCAGCGAGCGCGCGAGTGGAATAGGTAATCCACGCCAGCGAACGGAACCTGTTTTGTGCGACACCGAACAGGATCGGCGGGATCGTCAGCACCGCCGACACGTGGAACAACGTTGCAGCCAGCGCCAGCCAGATGGCAGAGGTGCGGCCTTGCGTGGCGCGCAATGCGGCCATAGCGACGAGCAGATAGGCCGGCGTCGCCCGGATCGTCACAAAGGCCAGTAGTGATCCATATAACGCGAAAGAAATCAAAACCCCGCGCCAGCCGACCTGTTCTTCGCGGGCGATCAGGAAGTAAAGATAGATGTACGTTATGCCGAGGAGATAGTGCGCGAAATTAACCGCCGTGACTGTGTCGCCAGTGATCTGGCGCAAGCCGAGCAGAATCAGGTTCGACCCGGCTTCAAAGCCAATCCAGCTGCCCGAATAGAAATAGACCAGCCCATCGGTGATTAGCAGGTATTGATTATAATCGGCAAACCTGTCGGGTGTGATGAACAGGTTGAACAGCAGTACCAGCGCGCCCATCGCCGCAATGGCGGGATATTTGGTGACAAAGTCGTAGAAG
Organism: uncultured Sphingomonadaceae bacterium; assembly: GCA_964246315.1. Taxonomy (GTDB): domain Bacteria; phylum Pseudomonadota; class Alphaproteobacteria; order Sphingomonadales; family Sphingomonadaceae; genus Sphingomonas_O. The sequence continues at coordinate 53,791 of CAXTPT010000004.1, forward strand.
GTGCCCCGTGCACCACGCACATGCTGTCGGGGAGGGACAGGCGCAGGGGAGGCAGTCGTCGCCATAGCTCAGTCCTTCAGCAAGTCGTCAGTCGCGGTCAGCGCCGCGCCGACCACCTGGTCCATGTTATAATAACGATACTGCGCCAACCGCCCGACGAAGGTGACGCCGTCCAGTCCACGGCCGAGATCGGCGTATCGTTTGAACAGCGCCTCGTTTTCCGGCCGGGGAATGGGATAGTAAGGATCGCCCTCGGCCTGCGGATACTCCAGCACGATCGACGTGCCCGCATGCTCCTGCCCGGTCAGATATTTGAATTCGGTGATGCGAGTATAGTCATGATCGTTGGGATAGTTGACGGTGGCCGCATCCTGGAACTGTGTAGTGCCGGGTATGTGGCGATGTTCGAATGATAGGCTGCGATAGGGCAGGCGCCCGTAACGATGATCGAAGAACCGGTCGATCGGCCCGGTATAGATAATGTGGCGCGCCGCGTACCCGTCGCGCTTGTCGAAATAGTCTACGCCCAGTCGAACATCGATCCGCTCGCTGGCGAGCATCCTTGCGAACATGGCGGTATAGCCGTCGCGGGGCATGAACTGTAACCGGTCGGTAAAATACCGATCGTCGTCGTTGAAGCGCGTCGGGATGCGCGCGGCGACACCCGCCGATAGCTGCGACAGGTCCAGTCCCCACTGCTTTTTCGTATAACCGCGGAAGAAGGCGTCACATAAATCGGAGCCCACGCTGTTCAGGACTACGTCCTCGCTGGTTCGGATTGGATCGCGGGGCTCGCGCACACGTTCTAGGAACGCCTCGGCCCCGTCCTCGTCGAGATCGAGATCGTATAGCCGGTTCAGCGTCGTGCGGTTGATCGGCAAGGGCACCAGCTGCCCCCGCACTGATGCCAACACGCGATGCTCATAAAAGCGCCACTCTGTAAAGCACGACAGATAGTCGAAGATGCGCTGCGCGTTGGTGTGGAAGATGTGCGGGCCGTAGGGGTGTATCAGTACACCTGCATCGTCGAACCGGTCGTGCGCATTGCCGCCTATGTGGTCGCGTACGTCGATGACCAGGCACGTATGGCCTGCTGCGGCTAGCCGCTCCGCGCAGACCGCACCGGCGAAACCCGCGCCGATGATCAGATAATCATGCATTGAAGTCAGCCTTTGTGGAGCGGCAGGCGAAAGATGTACTGCGAACGCACAGACAGGAACAGCATGGTCGTTACCAGTATCTCGGTTAGGACGAACGCCGTTGCTGCACCGATCGCGCCATAGCGGTCCCCCAGCAGCGCGACCAGTGATAGGCTGACAAGCCCGGATGCAAACGTCACCTGCGAGAACCGCTTCTTTAGTCCGAGCGGGATCATCGTAAGCGTGCCCAGCACCGTGCTGAATGCCGCAACGAGGGGCAGCACCGCCAGGATGCGCAGCACCGGCACCGCGCCAGCGCGAGCGAATTCAGCGCCGATCAGCAATCTCACCAGCGGCTCCGCTGCCGCGAACAGCAGCAGCGACACCAACCCCATCACAGCGGCCATTCCCCATATCAACCGGTTAAGCAGAACGGCCGCGGCTTGGCGGTCCTCCCCCAGCAACCGACTGATCCGGGGGTAGAAAGCGCCGGCCAAGGGCGTGATGGGACCGCTGGCAAACTGGCGCAGCTTGTCCGCTGCGCCGAACAGCCCGACCTGCGCCGGTGGGGAAATCGATCCGAGCACCACCGTGTTGCCCGCTAAATACAGGCTGATCGCAGCGTTCGACAGAAACACGTGCCAGGCATCGGCATAGGCGGCGCGTAGGTCTTGCCAGCGCGGCCGCTCCCACCCGACTAACCGTCCCCGCGCAATCAGCAGCACCGTTATGGCTCCGCCGAGCAGCGACGAGGCGGAGACGATGGCCGCCGCAACCCAGGCGTCGTCCGGCTGGCGTACCAATAGCACGGTCGCAGGCACGACCGACAGCCGAGCGCCGACCGCGGCGATGCACACCAGCCCCATTCGCTCCATGCCGCCGAACAGCCACAGCGGAGTGGCTGCGGTGCCGAGGATGACGGCGACACTGGCCGCAAAGATTGGCAGGTCGGTCCGCGTGTCGAACAGAAGCGCACCAAGCAGTGCCGCAACCAAGATCGCCGCAAGCGTCAATAGCACGCGTGCACCCTGCACCGTCCAAAAGTAGCGGCTGAGCGCGGATCGGTCGTCGCGCAACGTCGCTACGCGGGCCGTAGCGGTCAGCTGAAATCCGAAATCGACGAACAGAATGAAATATTGCGAGATCGCCTGAAAGAACACGTAGCGTCCGTAGAATTCCAGCCCCAATGCGCGGACCAGGAACGGCAGCGTCACGAGCTGAACCAGCAGATTGACGACTTGGATCGCGAACAAGAAGCCGGCATTATGCAGGCTGCGCGACCGGATGCCAGTCATCGCCATCTGGCGAAGCGCACCGATCATTCCGGGCCAATCATTCCGCCAGGAACAGCTGGTAGACATCGTCGCGAAACGCCTGCGGCTCACCAAGGATCGTGCGGCGATAAGCGTCGAAGACCGCATGGTGGCGCGCAAAGTCACCGATGATGTCCAGGATCTTGGTCGCTGCCTCCTCCGCATAGTCTGCTTGGGCATCGTCCACTTTATAGGCGTCGGGTAGAGGCACGTCGATAGGATTGGCGGCGCTACCACGGCGGTTGACCAGCACGCACGCTCCGGTAATCGCGGCCTCGCGCGGGAAACGATCGCGGCCTGGATGATAACCAAAATCAATATAGAGTTTGGCCCGCGCCAGCACCTTGCGCACCGCCTCGCGTGTCATGCCAACTAGCGGCACGAACGTCACCGCGTTGCCAACATGCTTGTGCACCGCCGCAATGATCGCCTGCGTCTGCTCGATTCCCTTAGCGGGATTGTACGCCACCACATTCTCTCGCGCGTCAGCCGGGCATCCGCCGGGGGCGTCGAGATAGCTGGCGTTCACATAATCACCCAGACGCGCGGCTGGGGTCCAGCCGCGATCCTCCAGAAAGCGTCGCGCATATTCACTCTGGTATAGGTGGCAATGGACGCCGGCAAATTTGCGATCCTCGCTTCGCTTGCCGTCGTCGGCCCGAGTCCTGGTTATCCGCGCAATTGTAGCGCCCACAAGTCGCCAACGGGCGACCCGCCTCGCCAACGGCAGCAGCGCCGATGGCGTGCGGTGCCGCACCGCGCCGGTCACCAGTGACCGGAAATACAGGTCGACGCTCAACCACCAGAAATAGGTACGATATTCGGTTAGGCGGGGTAGCAACTCGCTGAAGGTTTCCGGCACTACGACGCGCGCATTGCGCGGAACGTCTGCCCAGCGTGCGACGGGCACATCATAGTCGCGGTACGGCTCGGGCACCTGGAATTCGCGATCAAAGGGATAATAGACGACCGACGCAGACCCCCCGGCCGCGTTCACCGCATCCACCAACTGATGCATCAGTTCCGGCCCGCCAGACGTGATGTCGCCGCTCGTAATCGCGTAAAGATGGTTGGCCATGCGCCCCTAGCTCCTGTGGCCAATGCGGGCAGAATACCGCTTTCGCAGTCGCTGCCGCCACCGTGCGCCATGCCTTGGCTGTATGTCAGCAAGGCATGGCGCGCTACCTCACTGGTACGCATCGCGCAAGCAGATCCATGGCCATGGCGATGCTAACAGGTTGCCGGGGCGCGCGTTGTGGCTTAGCGGCCTTCCCGTGAAGCGTATGTTCGATCTGGCGGTTGTGGTGCTGCTTGCTCCCGTCTGGCTTCCTATCTTAGCCGTGGTCGCGTTGCTGGTGCGCTGGCGGCTGGGCAGTCCAGTGCTCTTCCGACAGCGGCGGCCGGGGCTGCATGGCCGACCATTCCACATCCTGAAGTTCCGAACCATGATCGATGCGTATGGTCCGGATGGGCAACCGCTCCGTGACGAGGACCGGTTGACCCGCTTTGGGCTGTTCCTGCGATCGGCCAGCCTCGACGAGTTGCCTTCGCTCCTGAACATCCTAAGCGGCGACATGGCGCTGGTGGGTCCACGGCCGCTACTGGAGGAGTATCTGCCGCTGTATTCGCCCGAGCAGGCGCGCCGGCACTGCGTGCGCCCCGGGTTAACCGGCTGGGCGCAAGTGAACGGACGTAATGCGATCGATTGGGAAAAGAAGCTGGCGCTCGATGTGTGGTATGTTGATCACCGCTCGCTCCTGCTCGACCTGCGCGTTCTCGTTATGACCGCGCTGAAGGTCTTGCGCCGCGATGGCATCGCGCAGGATGGTGCTACGCCCACCGCACACCGGTTTACGGGCACGCATTAAGCTGCAGGAAACTCTCGCAGGCGCCGAAAGTATGACTCTCGACCGGGCGAGTGACCACCCGCGGTGCTTGCTCGAGCCTATCGTGGCTGACGGATCTTCCGGCCTGCCGGCGTCGGCAATCCTAAAAATCGGGCGCGAACGTTCTAGCGTCTACGAACTCCGTGCGATCATTGGTTTTCCAGTCCGGCCAGAGCCTATCAGCGAGCACCGCCCGGCCTTACGCGATTACGTTGTAAAGATGGTGGAATCTTCAGGCTCGTAAGGTGATGGCGCTTCGCTTATCGCAATTCCCTATGAGCCCATTCGCCGCATGACCATCGCCGTGTGCATCGTGTCGTTTCGCAGCCAGGCGGATGTGGCGCTGTGTCTCGACGCGCTGGCCGGGCAGACGCACACGGATTTCGACGTGGTGGTGTGCGAGAATGGCGGGACGGCGGCGACGCTGGCGACGCGCGCGGCGTTGCCCGCGCAGCTGCCGGGCGGGCAGGGCGTCGCGGTGATCGACGGCGGCGGCAATATCGGCTTTGCCGGCGGCTGCAACGCCGGGATCGACGCGCGGCCGAGCGCCGAGGCGTGGTGGCTGCTGAACCCCGATGCCGAGCCGGCGCCGGGCGCGCTGGCGGCGATGGCCGCGCGGCTGGCGCGGGGCGACGTGGCGGCGGTGGGCAGCGTGCTGCATTTCGCCGATGGGCGCGTGCAGGGGTGCGGCGGTCGCTGGACCGGCTGGGCGGCGCGGACGGTGTCGATCGGCCATGGTGTGCGGCTGGAGGCGATGCCCGCCGCGGCGGCGGTCGAGCGCGCGCAGAACTATCTGCTGGGCGCGTCGATGCTGGTCGGGCGTAGGTTCCGCGAGATCGCCGGGCCGATGCGCGAGGATTATTTCCTTTATTGCGAAGAGGTCGAATGGTGCCTGCGTGGCGGCAGGCGCGGGCTGAGGCTGGGCTTCGCGCCCGAGGCGCGGGTGCTGCACCGGCAGGGCGCGATAACCGGATCGGGGCAAGGCGTGCGCGAGCGGCCGAAGCTGCCGGTCTATCTCGACGAGCGCAACCGGCTGAACATGATCCGCGACACCCAGCCCATGGCGATGCTGCCGGGTACGGTGCTGTTGCTCGCGCAGATCCTGTGGAAGTTCGCGCGCCGGGGGGCCTGGGCGCAGGTCGGCTATGCGCTGAGCGGGATGGCCGCGGGCCTGCGCGGCGAGCGCGGGCCGCCGCCTTGGCTGGCGCGGCGATGACCGGCGCGCTGGCCCTGTTCGGCCTGCCCGCGGCGGCGATCGTCCTCGCGGTGCTGAGCGCGGCGGCGCGCAAGACGGGCGTGGCGGCGCCGATCGCGCTGCTCATCGGCGGGATCGCCATCGCGCTGATTCCCGGCATGCCCGAGATCCGCGTTGAGCCCGAACTGGTGCTGATCGCGTTGCTGCCGCCGATCCTCTATCTGTCGGGCGTGGGGATGAGCTGGCGGGGGTTTCGCTCGAATTTGCGGCCGATCCTGCTGCTGGCGATCGGTTGCGTGATCTTTACCGCCAGCGCGGTGGCGGGGCTGCTGTACCTTGCCATCGGCATGCCGCTGGCGGTCGGTTTCGTGCTCGGCGCGATCGTCTCGCCGCCCGATGCGGTGGCGCCCGCGGCAGTGCTGCGCGAGGTGGCGGTGCCGCGGCGGGTGCGGACGATCCTCGAAGGCGAAAGCCTGATCAACGACGCGACCGCGCTGGTCGCGCTGAGCTTCGCGATCGGCGCGGTGGCGACGGGGGCGTTCGATCCGGCCAAGGCCTCGCTGACCTTCGCCGCGATCCTGATCGGCGAGACGATTTACGGCTGCGCGCTCGGGTGGCTCGCGCTCAAGGCGCGGCATTATAGCGACGACCCCCGGTCGGAGATCCTGCTGGCGCTGGCGACGCCCTATCTCGCCTTTCTGGCGGCGCATGAGCTGGGCGGATCGGGCGTCATCGCGACGGTGGTCGCGGGCCTGTGGGTATCGTGGAACGGGCGCGACCTGATCCGGCCGCAGACGCGGCTGCAGGGCTATTTCTTCTGGGACCTGATCGGCTGGGCGGTCGAGGGCGCGGCCTTCCTGCTGACCGGGCTGCAGGTCAAGGCGCTGGCCAAGGTGCTGGGCGGCGGCGGGTGGCTGCACGCGCTGGAGGTCGCCGGGCTGACCGTCCTCGCGGTGATCGTGGTGCGGTTCCTGTGGGTGTTTCCGGCGACGTACCTGCCGCGGATGATTCCGGCGGTCCGGCGGGTCGACCCGCCGCCGCACTGGCGCACGCCGTTCTTCGTCGCTTCGGCCGGGGTGCGCGGAGTGGTCAGCATGATCGCCGCGCTGTCGATCCCGCTGATGGTGGACGGCAAGCCGTTTCCCGAGCGCGAGACGCTGTTGTTCGCGACCTTTTCGGTCATCGTCGTGACGATGCTCGGCATCGGGCCGGTGATGGGATTGCTGGCGCGCCGGCTGGGGCTGGCGCAGGAGGGCGAGGACGAAAGCGAGACCAACAGCGCCGACGAGCGGCAGATGCGGCGTGCGGGCATCGAGGCGGTGCTGGCCCATCTCGACGGGCTGGAGGGCACGGCGTGCGAAGAGGAGGAGATCGAGGCGCTCAAGCGGCGGCACGGCGACCGGCTGCACCAGCTTGACGGCGGGCGGTGCTCGATCGACGACGAGTCGCGCGAGGCGGGGCACCTTCAGCTCGACCTGATCAAGATCGAGCGGGCGACGGTCAATGCGGCGTATCTCGAAAACCAACTGACCGACGGCGCGCGGCGGCGGATCGAGCGCGAGCTGGATCTGGAAGAGGCGCGGGTGCACCATGCGATCGAGAGCATCGGCGGGGGGCATTAGGCGCGGGATGACGGCGCCTGCCTTTGGGGAAGAAGCGATGCCGGACCGCATTGAGGGGCTGGACGCGGTGCGCGGGTTGGCGGTGATGGGCATCTTCGCGATGAACGTGGTGGGGATGAGCCTGCCGAGCTTCGCCTATGTCGACCCGACCTTCGCGGGGTATCGGGGGCCGGCGGATGCCTGGGCCTGGGCGTTCAATTTCGTGCTGTTCGACGGCAAGATGCGCGCGCTGTTCACGATGCTGTTCGGCGCGTCGATGGCGCTGATCGCCGAGCGGTCGGCGCACCCCGCAGAGACGCATTACCGGCGGATGTTCTGGCTGTTCGTGTTCGGCATGATCCACGCCTGGCTGATCTGGTATGGCGACATATTGGTGACCTATTCGCTGTGCGGCGCGCTGGGTTACTGGCTGTGGCGGCAGTCGCGACGGGTGCTGGCGCTGTTCGGGCTGGCGATGGCGGTGCTGGCGGCCGGGCTCAATCTCGGCCATTATCATGACCTGTTGGCCAAGCGCGCGGCGGCGGAAGCGCCCGGGGCGAGCGCGGTGGCGGTCAGGACCTGGCAGGCGGCGAAGGCGGCTGAAACGCCGCTGCCGGGACAGGCGGAGAAGGAAATCCAGCTGTACCGCAGCGGGTTCGCCGGCGCGTTCGAGGGCCGCGCGACGATGACCTGGTTCATGCAGAGCTTCGTCCTGCCGATGACGGTCCCCGAGGTGCTCGGGTTCATGACGCTGGGCATGCTGTTGCTGCGAAGCGGCTTTTTCAGCGGCACATGGCCGCGGCAGCGGCTGTGGCTGTCGGCCGGTGCAGGATTTGGTGTCGCCGTGCCGCTGACGGCGCTGATCGCGGGGTGGTTCTGGAGCCAGAAGTTCGATTTCGTGGCGATGCCGCTGGCCGACATGCTGAGCCTGTTGTGCCGGCCGTTCATCGCGCTGGCCTATGCCTCGGCGGCCATGCTGTTGCTCCAGAGCGGCAAACCGCTCGCGCGGATGGCGGCGGCGGGACGGATGGCGTTCTCGAACTATCTCGGCACGTCGATCGTCGTGACGACATTGTTCAACGGCTATGGCGGCGGGCTGTACGGCAGCGTGTCGCGCGCCGAATTGTGGTGGGTGGTGCTGGCGATGTGGGCGCTGATCCTCGCCTGGTCGAAGCCGTGGCTCGACCGGTTCCATTACGGCCCGCTCGAATGGCTGTGGCGCAGCCTTGCGCGGGGCGAGCGCCAGCCTTTCCAGCGGCGTCCTGCCGCGCTAGGGCGCGTGAAAATTTCCACCGGAGCCTGAGACTTTGGCGCAAGCGCCCGACACCAACGAAGCCTTTCTGCGCGAGGTCGATGACGAACTGCGCCGCGACCAGGCGATGCGCCTGTGGCGCAGCTGGGGCCGCATCGCCATTGCCGCCATCGCCATCGGCCTGCTCGCGCTTGCCGCCTGGCTGTTCTGGCGTAACCGGCAGGAGGAGGCGCGCGGCGTCGAAGGCGAGCAGATGGCGCAATCGCTCCAGAAGCTCGAGGCGGGTGACATCGCGGGGGCGAAGCCGGCACTGGACCAGCTCGCCAGATCGGACACCAAGGGGTATCGCGCCGCGGCGCAGATGGCGCTGGCCGCCGCCGCGCTGGGCAAGGGCGACACGGCGGACGCGGTCAAGCGCTATGCGGCGATCGCCGCCGATGCGAGCTTCGACCAGCCCTATCGCGACCTGGCGATCGTCCGCCAGACCGCGGCGGAATATGACACGCTGCCCCCGGCGAAAGTGATCGACCGGCTGCGGCCGCTGGCGGTGCCGGGCCAAGCGTTCTTCGGCAGCGCGGGCGAGATGTCGGCAATCGCGTACATGCGGCTCGGCCAGCCCAAGGTGGCGGGGACGATGCTCGCGGCGATGGCGAGCGACCCGCAAGTCCCCGACAGCGTGCGTTCGCGCGCGGTTCAGCTTGCCGCGGCCAACGGCGTCGATGCCACCGTGGCACCAAGGGTTGTCGTGCAATGATGAAGACCAATCGCAGCGCGATCGCCGCCGCCCTGTTCCTCGCGCTGGCGGGCTGTGGCGTGTTCAAGAAGAGCAAGCCCAAGGGCCAGCTGCTCGGCGAGCGCGTCGCCATCCTGCAGGCCGAGACCGGGTTCGAGACCGACCCTTCGCTGGCATCCGTGCCGGTGGTGCTGCCACCGCCGGTGGTCAACGACACCTGGGCGATGACCGGGGGCGAAGCGGACAAGTCGCTCGGTAACCTCGCGCTCTCCGCGGCCCCGTCGCGCATCTGGGAAGCACGCATTGCGGGCGGCAACAAGGAAGCGCGGCTCGCGGCGGCGCCGGTAATCGCGGGCGGACGGCTCTATGCCATGGGGACCGATGCCACCGTCACCGCGTTCGACGCCAATAGCGGCGCTAAATTATGGGCGGTGCAGTTCGGCGATGCGGACAAGAGCGACGCCAAGTCGCTGTTCGGCGGCGGCGTGAGCGTCGACGGCGACACGCTGTACGTGACCAACGGGCTGGGCGACGCGGGCGCGATGAAAGCCGCCGACGGATCGACCGTTTGGCGCGTCAAGCTGGGCGCGCCGTTACGCGGCGCGCCGACCGTGGCGCTGGGCAGCGTCTATGTGATCTCGCAGGACAATCAGCTGTTCGCGCTCAACGCGGCGGACGGCAAGACGCAATGGACCAGCGCCGCGGCGGTGCAATTGGCCAATGTGTTCGGCGCGGCGGCGCCGTCGGTGGCGCAGGGCACGGTGGTCGCCGGCTTTTCGTCGGGCGATCTCAACGCCTATCGCTACGAAAACGGCCGCACGCTATGGAACGACGCGCTGTCGCGGACCAGCATCAATACCAGCGTCGGCAGCCTGACCGATGTCGATGCCGGGGCGGTGATCGACCAGGGCCGCGTGTTCGCGCTCGGCCAGGGCGGGCGGATGGTCGCGCTCGAGCTGGTCACCGGCCAGCGTGCGTGGGAGCTCAATATCGCGGGGATTTCGACCCCGGCGGTGGCGGGCGACTGGGTTTTCGTGGTCACCGACGAAGCCAAAGTGCTGTGCGTGGCGCGCGGTACCGGCAAGGTGAAATGGTCGACGCAGTTGCGCCGCTACACGGGTAAGAAGAACAAGGGCCAGCCGGTGAGCTGGGCCGGGCCGGTGCTGGCGGGCGGCAATCTGTGGCTGGTCAACACCGAGGGACAGATGCAGAGCGTCTCGCCCGAAACCGGTGCGGCGGGTGGCATCACCGAGCTGAAGGCGCCGGTGAATCTGGCGCCGGTGGTGGCCAATTCGACGCTGTACGTGCTGACGGCTGACGGGCGGATCATCGCCTTTCGGTAGGCGCTCTGAAACGAGCCCTGTGCCCTGCGCAGGAAGGGCCCGGATATGTTCCCAACTTTCGATGAATCACCTGTGGAGGGTCTATCTGGGCCCCTGCCTGCGCAGGGGCGACAGAGTGGATTTATCTCGGGCGGACTTCCCTGCCTATAACGTGCTTTTCGCACGTAACTGCGCCATAGCCGCGGGATGAAGCCTCGCGTCGCCATTATCGGCCGCCCCAATGTCGGCAAATCGACGCTGTTCAATCGTCTGGTCGGCAAGCGCGTCGCGCTGGTCGATGATCGGCCGGGGGTGACGCGCGACCGGCGCGAGGGCGAGGCCGAGCTGATCGGGCTCAAATTCACCGCGATCGACACCGCGGGCTTCGAGGACGAGGACGCGGCGACTTTGCCCGGGCGGATGCGCGCACAGACGCAGGCGGCGGTCGATCAGGCCGATGTCGCGCTGTTCGTGGTCGATGCGCGCGCGGGCGTGGTGCCGCTCGATGCCGAGATCGGGCGCTGGCTGCGCGAGTCGACGACGCCGGTGGTGCTGGTGGCGAACAAGGCCGAGGGGCGCAGCGGCGAGAGCGGGATTCTCGATGCGTGGTCGCTGGGGCTGGGCGAACCGGTGGCGATCAGCGCCGAGCATGGCGACGGAATGGTCGACCTGTTCGACGCGCTGTTGCCGCATGTCGAAGGCGCAGCGGCCCACCCCCGCTCGCCTGACGGCGAGTCGCCCCTCCCGCAAGCGGTAGGGGAAGAGGAAGAACGCCCGGCGGGGCCGCTCAAGCTCGCCATTGTCGGGCGGCCGAATGCGGGCAAGTCGACGCTCGTCAACAAGATGCTCGGTGAGCAGCGGCTGATCACCGGGCCCGAGGCGGGGATCACACGCGACAGCATTTCGGTTGAGTGGGAGTGGCAGGGGCGGCATGTCCGGCTGATCGACACCGCGGGGCTGCGCAAGAAGTCCAAGGTCGAGGACAAGCTGGAGAAATTGTCCGCGGCGGATACGCAGCGGGCGATCGACTTTGCCGAGGTGGTGGTGCTGCTGCTCGACGCGACGCGCGGGCTGGAGGCGCAGGATCTGCGCATCGCCGACCGGATTTTCGAGGAAGGACGCGCGATGGTCATCGCGCTCAACAAATGGGACGTGGCCGAGGATCAGTCGAAATTGTTCAACGGCGTGCGTGCCGCGTTGGACGAGGGGTTTTCGCAGGTGCGCGGCGTGCCGCTGCTGACAGTCAGCGCGGCGACGGGCAAGGGACTCGACACGCTGCTCAAGGTGGCGTTCGAGACGCGCGACGCGTGGTCGCGGCGGGTTACGACGGGGCAGCTCAACCGCTGGTTCGAGCGCGCGGTCGAGGCCAATCCGCCGCCCGCGCCGGGGGGCAAGCGGATCAAGCTGCGCTACGCGACGCAGACCGCGACGCGCCCGCCGGGCTTCGTCATCTTCGGCACGCGCGTGGACCAATTGCCCGAAAGCTATCGCCGCTACCTGATTAACGGACTGCGCCGTGACTTGGATTTCGGGGCGGTGCCGGTGCGGTTGACGCTGCGCGCGCCGAAGAACCCGTTTGCGTAACGCGGCCTTAACCGGCTGCCCTTAAATCCGCGATCGTGTTCGATTCCGAAGCCAAGATCGACTGGACCAAATTTTCGACCGCCCGCGGCGCGTTGGGCGCCGATTTCGTCCGCATCCTCGGCTATTTTCGCGAGGACGGCGAGAAGTCGATCGCCGCGCTCGAGGCCGCGATGCGCAGCAAGAGCGCGGTGGCGATGATCCTCCCGGCGCATACCCTGAAGGGCGAATCGCGCCAGTTCGGCGCCGAGGGCGTCGGCGATCTGGCCGAATTCATCGAGGGCCATGCGCGCGACTGCGTCGAGCGGCATGACGAACCCGACCAGGCGCTGGCGGCGGTGGTCAAGCTGCGCCCGATCTTTCAGGCGACGATGGACGCCTTCGGCAAGGAAACCAATCCGCTTGTCGAGCGCCGCGTCGCCGGCTTCGGGCGCAAGGCCGAGGCTGCCAACCAGGGATTCGGACGGCTTTGACGATGGGGATGCGCCAGTTACTTTATATCAGTTCCGCCCGGCAGTTCGTCACGCACGAAGCGATGCTCGAAATCCTGACGGTATCGCGCGCCAACAACCGGCGGGACGAATTGTGCGGCCTGTTGTGGAGCGACGACAAGCGCTTCCTGCAAGTGCTGGAAGGCGAAGCGAAGGTGATCGACGCCACGCTGCAACGCATTCGCGGGGACAGCCGGCATCATGCGATCGTCATCCTGCACGACCGCAAGATCGCCGAGCCGACTTTCGCGCGGTGGTCCATGGCGCTGCTCGGCGACGATGACGAAGATGTCAGCATGGCGCTGTCGACCGCCGATATGGTGGTGCGCGGCACGTTCAACGGCCTGATCCAGAGCCGGCGCGCGGCTTGACTATATCGGTTTGTATACCTGCGCGTCGCCTGGGAATGCCCGCGACCGCACTTCTGCAGCATAGGCCTCGACCGCGGTGCCGACGAACCCCGCCATGTCGGCATAGCGCTTGACGAAGCGGGGGGTGCGTTCGAACAGGCCGAGCATGTCCTCGGTCACCAGCACCTGGCCATCGCATCTGGCCGAGGCGCCGATGCCGATGACGGGGATATCGAGTTCAGCGGTGGCGGCGTCAGCGATGGTCTCGACCACGCCTTCCAGCACTAGGGCGAACGCGCCGGCAGCGGCGACGGCCCTGGCATCGTCGAGGATGCGGGCATGCTCCTCCTGCGTCCGGCCGCGCGCGGCGTAGCCGCCAAGCTGATTCACCGCCTGGGGCGTCAGGCCGACATGCGCCATCACCGGAATGCCGCGTTGCGAGAGGAATTCGATGGTCGGGGCCATTGCCGTGCCGCCTTCGAGCTTGACGCCCGCGCAGCCGGTTTCCGCCATCACGCGCGATGCGCTGGCGAAGGCCTGTTCGGGCGAACCCTCGTAAGACCCGAACGGCATGTCGACGATGACGACGCTGTGCCAGCTGCCGCGGACTACCGCGCTGCCATGCACACACATCATGTCGAGCGTGACGGGGAGGGTGGAGGGCAGGCCATAAATCACCTGCCCCAGCGAATCGCCGACGAGCAGGATGTCGCAATGCGGATCGAGCAATTGCGCCATGCGCACGGTGTAGGCGGTAAGCATGACCAGCGGCTCGGCGGTGGTGCCGCCGCTCTTGCGCGCGCGGATCGTGGGGACGGTCAGGCGCTTGAGCGGGGCCGCGACCGGATTGGCTCGGCTGGTCGCGGTGTCGAGGGTGAAAGTCGAGGACATGGGACCACTATAGGTCAACCGCGGAACGCGGTCACCTCGATCTCGATCTTCATGTCGGGCGCGATCAGGCCGGCGACGATGGCCGTCGCGGCGGGGCGAATGGCGCCCATGATTTCGCCGAGCACGGGCATGACCCGCGGCCAGTCGGCCAGGTCGGGGACGATGTAGTTGGCGCGGACCACGTCGGCGAGCGCGAAACCCGCATCGGTGAGGGCGCGTTCGATGGTGGCAAAAGCATTGCGCGCCTGTTGCGCCGCGTCGGGCGGCATGATCATCGTCGCGTAATCATAGCCGGTGGTGCCCGCGACGAAGCACCAATCGCCCTGCACGACGGCGCGGCTGTAACCGGCGGCGGCTTCGAACGGCGAGCCGGAGGAGATCAGGCGGCGCATGACGGCGGCTTGCGATGATGCGGCGCGGCTGGCAAGCGGCGGGCATGCAATACTGGCTGATGAAGTCCGAGCCGAACAAATATTCCTGGGACGATCTGGTGCGTGACGGGCGCACGGTGTGGGACGGCATCCGCAACCATCAGGTGGCGATCTGGCTGCGGCAGATGCAGATCGGCGATCAGGTGTTGTTCTATCACTCGAATGAGGGGCTGGCGGCGGTCGGGATCATGGAGGTGGTCAGCCTGGCGCACCCCGACGCGACCGACGCGGCGCGGCGGTTCGTCGCGGTCGACGTCGCGCCGGTGCGCGCGTTGAAGCAGCCGGTGACGCTGGCGGCGATGAAGGCCGAGCCGAAGCTGGCCGACATGCCGCTGTTCCGGCAATTCCGCCTTAGCGTCGTGCCGCTGACCGAGGGCCATTGGGCGACGCTGATGGGAATGGCGGGCGAAAAAGCCTAGCGCAGCCAGCGCCGGCGGATGGCGTAGCCGCTGAACCAGATCATCACGACCTGGATCACCGCGATAACGATCGGGAAGCCCGCGGCCTCGCCGAAACCCATCAGCTTGAGGATGGGGGTCATGGTGAAGATCCAGCCGAACTGGATGATCACCGCGATTAGGCTGACGAGGTAGAGGCTGCGCGCGATGCGGCGGCGGAAAAGCAGGGCAACCGCGCCGGCGAGGCCGATCCAAACGGCAATGGCGAAGACGCCGAACAGCCAGCCGGGCATGGCGCGCCACACCTCCTGTTGCGCGGCGGGCAAGGCGGCGAGATCGGCAGGCGTCATGGTGACCTGCATCAGATAGGAGGCGCATCCGGCGCAGGCCCATAGCGCGGCAACCGCGGCGACAATCCAAAACCAGGCTGGCGGCTTGTTCATGGCATTCCCCTCCCCCGAAAATTCGTTTCGGGAATAGGCCATATCGCGAACGACCTGTCTAGGCGGGGAACGCGGCGCTCCAGTCCTCCGGCTTGAAGCCGACCAGATAGCCGCCGCGATGTTCGGCAACGGGGCGCTTGATCATCGATGGATGAGTGAGCATCAGCACGATCGCCTTAGCGCGATCGATGTCGGCCTTGTCGGCCTCTGGCAGCTTGCGGAAGGTCGTGCCCGCGCGGTTCAGCAGCTTATCCCAGCCGACCGCATCCGCCCAGGTTTCGAGGCGCGCGCGGTCGATGCCGGACTTCTTGTAATCGTGAAAATCATGGGCGACACCGCGGCTCGCGAGCCAAGTGCGGGCCTTTTTGACCGTGTCGCAATTCGGGATGCCGTAGAGAATGGTCACATACCGCTCCTGTCAGCTACGCTCGACACGGGTTGGATCGTCGCGGAACAGCCGTTTCGCGCCTGAAGTCGCTCGACATCCCGACGCGGCGGAGCGCCGAACAGACGCCGGTATTCGCGGCTGAACTGCGATTGACTGTCATAACCGACGGCGAAGCCGGCCGCGCCTGCGCTCGCACCGGCCGCGAGCATCAGGCGCCGGGCTTCCTGCAAGCGCAATTGCTTCTGATATTCGAGCGGGGTCAGCCGCGTGACGGCCTTGAAATGCGCGTGAAGCGACGAAGTGCTCATGCCCGCCGCGGCGGCGACATCATCGATGCGCAATTGCGCCTTAAAGCCCTGGCGAATTGCGGCGATCGCGCGGCTGACCTGGCTCAGGCGGCTATCGGCGGCCCCCATGTGCCGCAACAGGGCGCCGTGCGGGCCGGACAGCAGGCGGTAGAGGATTTCACGCTCGATCAATGGAGCGAGCCCCGGAATGTCCGCGGGATTGTCCAGCAAGCGGATCAAGCGGCACGCGGCGTCGATCAGGTCCGGATCACGGGGATAGACCGCGAGGACCGACAGATCGGCCCTGGCAGCGGGATGCCCTTGCGCCGTGATCAGATCGGCGAGCGCGGCCAGATCGAGATCGATCTTGCAGCAGAGATAGGGCGCATCCGCGTTCGCTTCGAGAACATGGCCAACCAGCGGCAGATCGACCGATACGAGCAAATAGCTTGCCGGGTCATAGACGACGCTGTGATCACCAAGCGAAACGCGCTTGGCCCCTTGGGCGATCAGGCAAAAGGACGCGTCATACACCGCGGGCACGGGAGCGCTCGGTTCATCCGCGCGGATCAATGTCAGGCGCGGTATCGCGGTGCCGATCATGCCGCTTGCCGGTGCGTGACGGGAAATGAGAGCCGCGAGTCCGGCGATGTCCTCCATGATCTGGCTATCGACCGCGCGCCGGCGCCTCGCAAGGACCAGCCGCACAATTGCAGGATCGTGCAAAGAATTCGCGCGATCCGCCTAACCCTGCGGCAGCCATTGGCATCACTTTGTTGCGACTGGCAACGAAGGAATGGTGATGACGGCTGCGATGGACAAGGTGGTGTTGATCAGCGGCGCTTCGAGCGGCATCGGTGCGGCGACGGCTCGCGAATTGGCCGCGGCCGGCGCAAGGCTGTTTATCGGCGCGCGGCGCGAGGATCGGCTGGGGGCCCTGGCGGAGGCGTTGGGCGATCGTGTCGCCTGGCGAAAACTCGACGTTACCAGCATCGAAGATTTCACCACATTCGCCGACGCCGCGGCCGCGCGGTTCGGGCGCATCGACGTGCTGGTCAACAATGCCGGGATAATGCCGCTTTCGCCGCTCGCGGCGCTCAAGACCGAGGAATGGAAGCGCATGATCGACGTCAATGTGATCGGCGTGCTCAACGGCATCGCCGCCGTGCTGCCGCGCTTCATCGCGCAGAAGAGCGGACATGTCGTCAATGTCGCCTCGGTCGCCGCACATGTCGTGCTCCCCACCGCCGCAGTCTATTGCGCGACCAAATATGCGGTTTGGGCGATTTCCGACGGCTTGCGGCAGGAGCATGACGAAATCCGTTCGACGGTCATTTCGCCGGGTGTCACGACGACCGAATTGGGCGACGACATCACCGTGCCGGACGTTGCCGCAGCGCTCAAGCAATGGCGGCTGAAATCATTGAGCCCCGACGCGATCGCCAAGGCAATCCGCTTCGCGCTCGAACAACCGGAAGGGATCGATATCAATGAGGTGATCGTGCGACCGACCGCAGCCGACATGTGAAGGCATGAGCGGCGGCGTTTCGCATCCTCGGCAAGCTTGGGCTCACTCCCACTCGATCGTGCCCGGCGGTTTGCTGGTATAATCGTATACCACGCGGTTGATGCCTTGTACTTCGTTGACGATGCGCGTGGCGACGCGGGCGAGGAAAGCGCCATCGAAGGGGTAGATGTCCGCGGTCATGCCGTCGACCGAGGTCACCGCGCGCAGGCCGCAGACGCTTTCATAGGTGCGGCCGTCGCCCATCACTCCGACGGTCTTGACGGGGAGCAGCACGGCAAAGGCCTGCCAGATCGCGTCGTAGAGGCCGGCGTTGCGGATCTCCTCGAGGTAGATCGCGTCGGCCTGGCGGAGGATGTCGCAGCGTTCCCTGGTCACTTCGCCGGGAATGCGGATGGCAAGGCCGGGGCCGGGGAAAGGATGGCGGCCGACAAAGGCCGGGGGCAGGCCGAGCTCAACGCCCAATGCGCGGACCTCGTCCTTGAACAGTTCGCGCAGGGGTTCGACCAACGCCATGTCCATGCGTTCGGGCAGGCCGCCGACATTGTGATGGCTCTTGATCGTGACGCTGGGGCCACCGGTGAAGCTGACGCTCTCGATCACGTCGGGGTAGAGCGTACCCTGGGCGAGGAATTTGGCGCCGCCGATCTTCTTGGCCTCGGCTTCGAACACTTCGACGAAAGTCTTGCCGATGAACTTGCGCTTGGTCTCGGGGTCGGTGACGCCGGCCAGGCCGTCCAGAAACAGCGCTTCGGCCTGCACATGGACCAGCGGGATGCCGTAATGCTCGCGGAACAGGCCGACGACCTGATCGGCCTCACCGAGCCGCATCAGGCCGTGATCGACGAACACGCAGGTCAGTTGCTCGCCGATCGCCTCATGGATCAGGACGGCGGCGACCGCGCTGTCGACCCCGCCCGACAGGCCGCAGATCACCTTGCCATCGCCGACCTGCGCGCGGATGTCGGCGATCTTGGCGTCGCGGTACCCGGCCATCGTCCAGTCGCCCGCCGCGCCGCAGACATGGCGGACGAAGTTGGCGATCAGCCTGCCGCCATCGGGGGTATGGACGACCTCCGGGTGGAACATCGTCGAATAGAAGCGCCGCGCCTCGTTGGTGGCGATGGCGTAAGGCGCGCCCGCCGAGCGGGCGACAATCGAGAAGCCGGGTGCCAACGCCTCGACGCGGTCGCCATGGCTCATCCACACCTGATGCGTTTCGCCCTGCTTCCATAATCCGTCGAACAGGGCGGATTCACCGACGACGTCGATAAACGCCCGGCCGAACTCGCGCTGGTCCGACGGCGCGACGCGACCCCCCAACTGATGCGCCATGGTCTGCTGACCATAGCAGATGCCGAGGATCGGCAATCCGGCTTCGAAGAAGTGCTGCGGCGCGCGGGGGCTGTCATCCCACATCACCGAAGACGGGCCGCCGGAGAGAATGATGCCGGCGGGCCCAAGCCGGTTAAAGGCCTCTCCCGCCGAATTGAACGGGGCGATCTCGCAATAAACGCCTGCCTCGCGAACGCGGCGGGCGATCAGCTGGGTAACCTGGCTCCCGAAATCGACGATCAGTATCGAATCCATGTCCCGCCCTAACGAAGCGGTGTGCGGAATGCCATGACGAGATTGGTAACAACGAGCGCCGCCCAGGCGACGGCGAAGGCAAGCATCATCAGCGGCGCGCGTGCGTCCGCGGTGACGCTGACCAAGGCGAGCGACGAGGCGGCAACGACGATCGCCCCGGGGACGACCAGCCAATTGCGGCGGCGGATCAGCGTGCCGGCAATGAGCAAGGTGGCGAGGCCGAGCAGCGCGAACTTGATGCGGACGGCGGGAATCAGCATGGCGTAATGTGACGGCTCGCCGGGGAGGTGGGCGAGGATGGCGGAGAGCGTCAGCCCTTCGATTTCGTCCGAAATGCAGGCGACGAGAATGGCGGCGACGGTGGGCCATTTGAGCTTGCCGCCCGCCGCCAATGCGGTGAACGTGAGGAACGCGCCGTACGCCGGGATGAAGGCGAGGCCGTCATACCACAGGGCCGACAGTTGCGCAGCGCGGCAGCTTTGATTGGCGACAATCCGCGCCGCATCGGCGGGGACGCGGGCATATTCGAGGGACAGGATCGCGTTTTTAGACGGGACGCAGGCTGCGAGGCCGTGGAACAGGTCGAAGCCGCGGCTGACGAGCAAGGCAATAACGCCAATGGCGGCGGCCCAGCGCCACAGGGTGCGTTCTGCCATTCATCCCCTCCCGGTTGTCGATAGAGGAAAAGGGCGGAAGGTATGCAAGTCAACCAGACCATGTCGCCCCTGCGCAGGCAGGGGCCCAGAAAGGTTCACAACGCGAGGCTGTACCGCAAGTGAAGAGTCCATCTAGGCCGCTGCCTGCGCAGGGCGACAGGAGAACCCTATTTCGTCGCTTCGGCCCGCGCGACCGCCTCGAGGATCAGTTGCTTCGCCTTGGCGGCGTCGCCCCAGCCCTTGATCTCGACCCATTTGCCGGGTTCGAGATCCTTATAGTGTTTGAAGAAATGCTCGATCTGCTGCGTCACGATCGGCGGCAGATCGTCGGTGCCCTCGACCTTTTCGTAATAGGGGAAGGTTTCGTCGACCGGCACGGTGACGAGCTTTTCGTCACCGCCCTTATCGTCCTCCATCAGCAGCACGCCGACCGGGCGGACGCGGATCACCGCGCCGGGAATGATCGGCGAGCGCGCGACGACCAGCGCGTCGAGCGGATCGCCGTCTTCGCCCAATGTGTGCGGGATGAAGCCATAATTGGCCGGGTAGCGCATCGGCGTGTGGAGAATACGGTCGACGAACAGGGCGCCCGAGGCCTTGTCGAATTCGTACTTCACCGGTTCCCCGCCCACCGGCACCTCGACGATGACGTTGACGCGGTCGGGCGGCGAGTCCCCGACGGGGATGAGATCGATGCGCATGGTGTTCCTTAAGGCTTGATCAGGAGCGCGGCGCGAGCAAGCGGTCGAGCGGACCGTCACCCTTGCCGGTTTTGACGAAGCGCGGATAGCGCAGGCCGCCATTCCACTTGACCGGTAATTCGCGCACCGAGTCGCCTCGCTTGACGGTGAGGATCAGCGGCGCGGTGCGGCCCTTGGCGGCGGTGACCGCGGCCTTGGCGGCGTCCTCGGACCAGGTGCGGCCATCGATCGCCACGATGGTCTGATCGACGGTGAGGCCGGCATCGTAGGCCGGACCGTCCCACAGGACGCTGGTGATTTTTCCGTCCTTGTTGGTCGCGAGACCGATCGAATAAACGAGGTCGATGGCCTTGCTCGCTTTGGCTGCGGCAATTGCCGCCGCATTGGGGGTATCGGCGTAGGTCAGCGTGTAGCCCGAACGCGTAAATCCATTGAGTACGGTCCCCGCGTCCGGCACATCGACGCGCTTCGCGAAAAAGCCCGACCAATCGTAGGCATAGACTGCGTTCAGCGCGGCGATCAGCTCGTCGCGGGTGTAGGTCACCTCTCCCCAATCGCCATCGTTGATGCCGAAGAACGCGCGGGCGAAATCGTCCATCCCCTTTGCGCCCTTGGTGCCTTCGCGAATGATCGCATCGGCTTCGATCCAGATCATCGCGCTTTCGCGATAATAATCGGCACTGCGCTGATAGCTGGTCCAGCCCTTAACCTGCCGGAGATTCACCAGCGGCTCGGTCGTCGTATCCTGAAGCGAGCGCCATGTCCGCCCCTTGGAATTCTCGAGGTTGGCGGCGGCGATGGCGAGCGTGTCCAACACCTCCTGCTTGCTGCTCATGCCCGAGCGCGCCTCGAGGACATAGCCCCAGAACTGGGTCTGGCCTTCGTACACCCACAACAGGCTGCCGCGCATCGGGTAGCGGTAATCGGGGGTCCACAGATCGGCGGGGCGGCGGAACTTGCCGTTCCAGCTGTGCGTGAATTCATGCGGCAGGAGATTGTGATCGGGGAGCGATCCCTGCCAGTCGGTGAAATAGCCGGGGTCGTTCTGGTTTTCCGAGCTGCGGTGATGTTCGAGCCCGATGCCGCTCATGCGATCGGTGACCGCGTGGAGGAAATCATAACGGTCGAAGTGCCGCGCGCCGAACAGTTTGACCGCCTGCGTCACGAGGTTGCGGTGCTTGGCGAGAACTTCGGGAGAGACCTCCAAATCCTTGGGGCTGTCCGCCACGGTGTTGAGCGTAACGCCCTGGCCGAGATCGTCCTTGCGGAAATACTTGCCGGCGAAGATCGGGCTATCGACCAGCGTCTCGTAGCTGACCGTGGCGTAAGTCACCGTATCGCCGTTGGTGGCTGTCGGGCGCAATGCGGTGCCGGCCTGCCAGCCCCTGGGATAGGTGACGACGTACGTCACCGGGATCTGCCGCGTAAAATAGCCCGCGGGGTAGAGCGAACTCGCCTCGGGCTGAAGGTTGAGCATTTCGCGCGTCATGACGATGCGGCCCTGATCGGTCGCGGTGGGCGTCAGCACCTTGAGCGAAACGTCGATCGACCGGGCGCCGTCGGGCGCGTCGACATGAAAAGCAAACACGTCGACCGGGTCGCGCTGCCACGTCAGGCGCTTGCCGCCGCTGCGAAATTCGATGCCGGCAACGTCCTTGAGCGAGCCGCGGGGCGAGTGGCCGCCGGGCATCCATTGCGGGAACAACAGTGTCGTGCGGCCGCCCGCGACCGGAATGGTCTGGCGAACGTCGAGGATGCCGCGCTCGACATCGGTCGCGTCGACGCGGATGGTCATCGTGCCCGGATAGGGAATGTCGCGCGATGCGGGGATCGGCGCGGGCAGCGGCAGCGGCTGCGGCGCCGAATTGGCGGCCAGGGCGAGCGGAGCGGCGGCAAGCAGCGCGGCGATTTGGTGAGCTTTCATGGCAGGTAGGCTTAGCCCCCCAATATGTTGATCGTAAAGGCAATGACGCCGATGTTGAACACGAAGGCGGCAAAGCTGTGCAGCGTGACAATGCGGCGGAGGCGGCGCGTGTTCACGCCGGTGTCCGATGTCTGGAAGGTCATGCCCAGCGTGAAGGCGAAATAGACGAAATCGGCATAGTCGGGATCGCCATGGCCGGAGAAATCGAGCCCGCCGGGCTGGCCTTCCAGATAATAGAGATGCGCGTAGTGGAGCGCATAGACGATATTGCCGAACAGCCAGGCGAAGACGAGGGTCGTCACGATCAGGACGATGTCGGCCTTGCCCTTGTCGCTGAGTTCCATCGCCACGGTGGTCAGGACGACCAGCGAGAGAAGCGTCGTGATCCCGAGCAGGACCGCGCGGTTGGCATCGTTGGCGCGGGCGTAGCGCTTCATGCCATCGGCGCTTTCGCGGCGCCAGAGGAGCCGAAAGACGAGTGCAAAGAAGAGCGCCGCTCCCGCATCGAAGCCGAGCATCACCGCCTTGGGCCAGGGCACGTACATGGCCGCGACCAGCCCGGCGGCGACCGCGGCAGCGAGGAACGCGAGGAAACGCGGCGGAGCAATCTTGTCGCGGATGAAATCGAGCATATCGGCCTCCCGTTGCGCGGGCCGCCTAACACACTCTAAGGGCGCGGCCTCATGGCGAAGATCGAAACACCCCGCCCGATCCGCGGCACGCAATCGATGCGTGGCGAGGAGGCCGAGCGCTTTCAGCATGTCGTCGACACGTTCGAGCGTGTGCGACGGCTGTACGGCTTCGGGCGCGCCGAGCTGCCGGTGTTCGAGGCGACCGCGGTGTTCAGCCGGACCTTGGGCGAGACCACCGATGTGGTTTCGAAGGAGATGTACACGTTCGAGGACCGCGGCGGGGACTCGCTGACGCTGCGGCCCGAATTCACCGCGGGTATCGCGCGTGCTTACCTGACCGAAGGCTGGCGGCAGTTCGTGCCGATGAAGGTCGCGACGCACGGCCCGCTGTTCCGGTACGAGCGGCCGCAAAAGGGGCGGTTCCGGCAATTCCACCAGCTCGACGCCGAAGTGATCGGCGCGGCGGAGCCGGCGGCGGATGTCGAACTTTTGTGCTTCGCCGACCAGCTGCTGCGCGAACTGAAAATCGACGGGGTGGCGCTCAAGCTCAACACGCTAGGCGATGGCGACAGCCGCGAGGCGTGGCGCGCGGCTTTGGTCGCGCGTTTCGCGCCTTTTCGTGAGGCGCTGAGCGAGGATAGCCAGCGGCGGCTGGAGACCAATCCGCTGCGCATCCTCGACAGCAAGGACCCGCGCGACGCGGCGGCGGTCGCGGATGCGCCGAAGATGGTGCTGTCGGGTGAGGCAGCGGATTTCTTCGCCAAGGTGCGTGAAGGACTGGACGCAGCGGGGGTGACCTATGAGCTGGCACCGAATTTGGTGCGCGGGCTCGATTACTACCGGCACACGGCGTTCGAATTCGTCACCGACCGGCTGGGCGCGCAGGGCACGGTGCTCGGCGGCGGACGCTATGACGGGCTGATCGAACAGCTGGGCGGGCCGCACACGCCGGCGGTAGGCTGGGCCGCGGGAATCGAGCGGCTGGCGATGCTGGTGGACAACCAACATTTCGTTGCGCTCGACGTCGCCATCGCCGTCGAGAACGATGCGGTCATCAGTACCGGACTGGCGGCGGTTGCGAAGCTGCGGCGTGCCGGCTTGTCGAGCGAGTTGGTGGCCAGCGGATCACCGCGCAAACGGTATGATCGCGCTACGGCACTCAATCCAAAAGTGCTCGTTTCGGTTGATCGGGGCGATGATGGGGCGGTCGTGCGGCCGCGGTCAGCCACCGCATCGGACGATCTGGCGCGCGTCGAAGCCTTGCTGGCCGGTCTCGAGTGATCGTCGACCGTGAGCATCGTCATGCTGAACTTGTTTCAGTATCCATCCTTCAACGGGCGGCGGCATCGCGTGCGGGGAAGTGGACCCCGGATCAAGTCCGGGGTGACGAAGTTGGGGGGAGAGTTTCGTGACCCCCACGATTTCCGATGAACGGATCGCCGCGATCGAGGGGCGGCGGGAAGAGATGCAGACGCAGCTTTCGGCGGGCGACTTGCCGACCGACAAGTTCATCGCGCTGTCCAAGGAATATGCCGAGCTGGGGCCGGTCGCCGATGCGGCGGCGGAGGTTCGGCGGTTGCGATCTGAGCTGGCTTCGCTGAGCGAAATGTCCGGCGAGATGGACATCGAGATGCGCGAGCTGGCGGCCGAGGAGCTGGCTTCGATCAACGAGTCCTTGCCCGCCGCCGAGCGCGCGCTGGCGCTTAAGCTGCTGCCGCGCGATGCGGCGGACGATCGCTCGGCGATGCTCGAGGTGCGCGCGGGCACCGGGGGGGACGAGGCGGCGTTGTTCGCGGGCGACCTGTTCCGGATGTATCAGCGCTTTGCCGAGCTGCAAGGCTGGCGCGTCGAGGTGATCTCCGCATCGCAATCGGAAGTCGGCGGCTATAAGGAAGTGGTCGCGAGCGTCACCGGCCAGGGCGTGTTCGCCAAGCTGAAATTCGAGAGCGGCGTGCATCGGGTGCAGCGCGTGCCGGCCACCGAATCGGGCGGGCGCATCCATACTTCGGCGGCGACGGTGGCGGTGCTGCCCGAGGCGGAGGAGGTCGACGTCCAGATCAACGACGCCGATTTGCGCATCGACGTGTACCGCTCCTCGGGGCCGGGCGGGCAGTCGGTCAACACCACCGATTCCGCGGTGCGGATCACGCACTTGCCGACGGGGCTGGTGGTGATCCAGCAGGACGAGAAATCGCAGCACAAGAACAAGGCCAAGGCGCTGAAGGTGCTGCGTACGCGGCTGTACGAGCAGGAGCGCGAGCGGCTGGCCAGCGAACGGTCGGGCAACCGCAAGGCGATGGTCGGCTCGGGCGACCGGTCCGAACGCATCCGCACCTATAATTTTCCCCAAGGGCGGGTGACCGACCACCGCATCAACCTGACGCTGCACCGGCTGCCCGAGATTTTGGAGGGCGAGCTGGGCGAGTTGACCGGCGCGCTGATCAGCGAGGACGAAGCGGCGCGGCTGGCGAACATTGACGCTGAATGAGGCGGCGGCCGCGCTGGCGGGCGTGAGCGAGACGGCGCGGCTGGATGCGGAGGTCTTGCTGGCGCATGTCCTCGGCGTCGACCGTTCCGAGTTGCTGTCCATCCCCGACCCGTTTGCCCTGAGCCTGTCGCAGGGGCGTCCTTCGGAGCAAGGGGAAGGGCGGCGCTTCGACAGGCTCAGCCCGAACGGGTTGGGGGGCGCTTATGCAGCGCTTATCGCGCGGCGGCTGGCGGGGGAGCCGGTGGCTTACATCACCGGCACGCGCGGGTTCTGGACGATCGATGTGGAGGTGACGCGCGACGTGCTGATCCCGCGGCCGGACAGCGAGACGCTGATCGAGGCGGCGGTGGCGCATTTCGGGTTGCGCGGCCCGAAGCGGGTGCTCGATCTGGGGACCGGATCGGGGGCGTTGCTGCTGGCGGCGCTCGACCAGTGGCCGGAGGCGACGGGGCTGGGGGTGGATGCCAGTGCGGCGGCGCTCGAAGTGGCCGGGCGTAATGGCGCGCGGATTGCCGGGGAGCGGGCCGGTTTCCGTCTGGGTGATTGGGGCGCGGGGATCGCAGAGCGGTTCGACCTGTTGCTGTGCAATCCGCCTTATGTCGAAGCCGCCGCGGCGCTGGGTCCCGGGGTGCGCGCGTGGGAGCCGCATGCGGCCCTGTTCGCGGGTGACGACGGGCTCGACTGCTACCGCGTGCTGGCCGGGCAGATCGCGCGGCTGATCGCGCCGGGCGGCATCGCCTGCATCGAGCTGGGCGCGGGGCAGGCGGCGGCGGTGGCCGGGCTGTTCGCGGACAGCGGCCTGACCATCGGCACGCGCCGCGACCTGGGCGGGCATGAGCGTTGCCTGATACTCACGACCTGAACCTTACTGCATTTCGATTTTTCCACTTGGTAAGCGAGCGGCAAATCGCTACATGGGACGCAAGGCGCGCAGCCAAGGCGGCGCGGCCTTACCCCCAGATACCCGCAAGAGACCGGCAAAGGGCCGGATTTCAAGGGGTTAGCCGGCAGGATGGCCGGTGCGGGCCGGGGGCTGCAACGATGAGGCCAAGTGCCTCGAGCGAAGGATGCTCAACACCTTGATGAATGTGCGACAGCAGTCCGGCCGCAGGCGCGGACGCGGCGGGCAGAACCGCCAAGGCGGCGGCGGACGCGGACCCGAAAGCGGCAACCGCATCGACAACCGGGCGCGCGGCAATGCGCCGCAGCTGCTCGAAAAATACAAGGGCCTGGCGCGCGATGCGCAGCAGGCCGGCGACCGCGTGCTGATGGAATATTACCTGCAGTTCGCCGACCATTATTTCCGCGTCGTGATGGAAAGCCGGGCGCGGGCGGACGAACAGCGCCAGCCGCGCGGCGACGGCGATCAGGGCGGCCAGGACGATGGCGACGACGGCCAGGACGGTCAGGACGACGGCGAAGACGATTTCGGCTTCAAGGTGCCCCCGCGGCAGGACGCCCGCAACGACCAGCAGCGTCCGCGGCAGGACCGCGACGACCGTGCCCAGCCGCAACAGCAGGCCGATCGGGGTCCGCGCGACGACCGCAGCCAGCGCGACGACCGTCCGCGTTACGATCCGTCCCGCGAGGACCGTCCGCGTCCGGAGCGCCCGCGCGAGGATCGTCCGTACAACGGCAATGCGGCCTTTAACGGCAATGCCGAGCAGCAGGCGCGTGGCCCGCAACAGCCGCGTTTCGCCGAGGAGCCCGAGGAGGCGCCGCGCCGCCGCGAGCTGCCGCCGCGCCGCGACCGCGCGCCGCGCGCCGAGGATGGCGGACCGGCGAGCTTCGACACCAGCGCGCTGCCGCCGGCGATCGGCGGCGGCGAAACCGGCGACAGCCTGGGCGGGCTGCCGATGGGCATCGAGGGCGAGCCGATCGACCTGCCGGTGCCGAAGAAGCGCGGCCGCCCGCGCAAGGCCGATACGGTCCCGGCGAGCGACGCCTGAGTTCTCAATTTGTTCTTGACAGCGTGACGCTGTTGGGTTAGGGTTGGGCAGGCTGGATTGCCGTGCGTGGCGGACATGCCCTCAAGAGCGTCGTGGCTTATGGGGAAGCGCATGTTCGTGAGCGGCTTCGTGCCATCTTCGTCATTTCCCCGAAGGCGGAGATCCATCTGCTGACCCTCTCGCAAGCGCAGGGGTTTGGGAGACGAGTTGCCTGCCTTCGCGGGAGCGACGATCATCATTAAGGCGAAGACCATGATCGCCACCCTCCACTTCATCGCCGGTTCGACGGGCGCCGGGAAAACGACCTACGCGCGGCGACTGGCCGACGAGATCGGCGGTGTGTGCTTCGCGGTCGACGACTGGATGGCTGCATTGTTCTGGCCCGATTCGCCGGTGATGAGCGGCGGACCGGTCGATCCGGCCTGGGCGATGGCGCGGGTCGAGCGGTGCGCGGCGATGATCTGGTCGGTCGCGGTCGATGTGGCACGGGCGGGGACGCCGGTGCTGCTCGAATTGGGTTTTACGACGGCGGAGACGCGGGCGCGTTATGTCGCGCTGGCGGCGGCAGCGGGGCTTCCCGTCAAATTGCACTTTGTCGATGTGGATGCCGACGAACGCTGGCGGCGCGTCGAGGCGCGCAACGCGGCGGCGAGCGGGCCGCTCGATTTCCCGATCGACCGGGCGATGTTCGATTATGTCGAAGGGATGTGGGAGGCGCCATCGGATGCCGAGATGATGGCGATGAACGGGGGGTGCGGGCTCGCTGAAACCCTCTCCACCGAAGGTGGGGAGGAAATGCGGCCGGCGACGGCCGGAGGAGCGAGAGGTGCGTAGCGCGAGTACGCACACTTACCCCTCCCTGACCGCTGCGCGGTCTGTCCCTCCCCGCCTTCGGCAGGGAGGGTTTTAGGGTAAGGGTCTTGGCCGGTGGTTCTCGTCGAGCGCGACGAAGGTGAACAGGCCGCTGGTCACCTTGATCTCTTCGGCGCCGCGATCGCGGCTGGCGGTGACATCGATGCGGATGCCGAGCGAGGTGCGGCCGCGGCGTTCGACCTGGGCATAGACCGAGATGAGATCGCCCAGCAGGATCGGCGTGATGAACTGCATCGTCTCGATCGCGACGGTGGCGGTGGGGCCTTGCGATTCGCGCGCGGCGACGATGCCGCCGGCGATGTCCATCTGAGAAAGGACCCAGCCGCCGAAGATGTGGCCGTTGGCATTGATGTCCAGCGGGCGCGGGACGACGCGGAGGATCGGTTCGCCGCTCACAGGCCATTGTCCGGCATATTGTTGTCGACCGCGCCGTCATGGCCGGTGCCGGCGCTGATGAACACCAGTCCCATCAGCAGCGCGGCGCAGGCGACGGTCAGAAAGATGCCGATCGCCGTCATCAGCGCCATGAACCACGGCACCGGACCGGCGAGGTAACCGACGGCCATCAGGCCGAGCGCGGCGGCGGCGGCCGAGACGACCAGGTTCCACATCAGGATGCGGCGGAACCGGCCCCAGGCGTGCGCCGCATGTTCGGGATCGTCGAGCCTGGATGCGCGCATCGCTTCCCTTTGGCGGCGTCACGTGGAATCATCAAGTTGCCCCGGATCCAAACCGGGCAAGGAGAGAGACGATGACCATCGCGGCGATCCTGCAAAGGAAAGGCAATGCGGTCATGTCGACCACCAGCGCGGCGTGCGTGCGCGACGCGGTGGCGCTGATCGCCGAACGCCGCATCGGCGCCCTGCCGGTGATCGACGACGGCCGCGTGACGGGCGTATTTTCGGAGCGCGACGTGATCGCCTGCCTGGCCGAGGCCGGACCCCAGGCGCTCGACAAGTCCGTCGGCGATGTCATGACCAGCCCGGCGGTCACGGTCGAACCGGCAACGCCGGTGATCGCTGCGCTGTCGCTGATGACGCGGCGGCGGATCCGGCATCTGCCGGTGGTCGTCGACGGGGCGGTGATCGGACTGGTGTCGATCGGGGATCTGGTGAAGCACCGCATCGACCGGATCGAAGACGAGGCGTCGGCGATGCGGGACTATATCCGGGGGGCTTAACGATTCGCCTTTGGGCGCGGATTGGAACCGTCATCAGGGCGTCATCGTTGTGCTTCACAGGCGGGTCACGGAAGTAAATCCCGTGACGCCGAACCCCGCATTCTCCTCGGGATCGGCCGCCATTCATCGTCTGCCCGGCAAAAAACTTTTGCCGGAGCGCAACTCATGGGTTGACGGGAATCACGTCCCCGCATACATGGCTTCTTGTCGCGGCGCTGGGCCACTGGTTGGAACAGCGTTGCCCCGTAACAGAACGGCGCCCGGTTACCCCGGTAAAATGGGGTAAGGCAAGGCGTCGCCCTTTTGCGGCTCTTTGACATTGTGATTTTAGATGAAGGGACATGTGGGCGGCGGCCCCGGGTCCTGCGGCTTCAAGGCGCAGGGTGCTCGGTTAAATTAGGCCGTTCCTGGATGGGTTTCGAAAGTTCGCTTTCGCGACCGGTTCAGCTCACAAGTCCTTCACGTATCCATACGTAATTGATTTGTGCAGGAACGGCTCCTTGATATGAGCTGGCGCACCTTTGGGAATTCCACCTGGGGCGCGCCGGAACATCAAACTTGAGAGTTTGATCCTGGCTCAGAACGAACGCTGGCGGCATGCCTAACACATGCAAGTCGAACGAGACCTTCGGGTCTAGTGGCGCACGGGTGCGTAACGCGTGGGAATCTGCCCTTGGGTTCGGAATAACTCAGAGAAATTTGAGCTAATACCGGATGATGACGTAAGTCCAAAGATTTATCGCCCAGGGATGAGCCCGCGTAAGATTAGGTAGTTGGTGGGGTAAAGGCCTACCAAGCCGACGATCTTTAGCTGGTCTGAGAGGATGATCAGCCACACTGGGACTGAGACACGGCCCAGACT
>CAXTPT010000005.1:0-82749 GCA_964246315.1 uncultured Sphingomonadaceae bacterium
CGCCTGCAGCGGCGCGAAATAAGCGAGCATCGCCTTGCCATTCAGCTCGCGCGTACCGGGGGTGACGCCGTCCGCCGGGAGTTCGCGGATTTGGTCTTCGGAGGGCTGACCGGAGGTGGTGATCCGATCGTCCAGCCGCCGGAAGTTGACGATGCGTTCCACGTCACTCTCTTTCGCCATTCTCCTTGCTTCGTCACCCCCGCGAAAGCGGGGGTCCATCTGCTCTCCCCGCCACTTGCGGACAGGTCAGCAGATGGATTCCCGCTTTCGCGGGAATGACGAAATTTGGGTGTATTACGAACTCCGCCACCCGCACATCTGCCCGGCATTCTGCTTCTTCAGCCACGCCTGCAGCGGCGCGAAATAGGCGAGCATCGCCTTGCCGCTCAGCTCGCGCGTGCCGGTGAAGGCCTGCAGCGCCTCGGGCCAGGGCTTGGACTTGCCCATCGCCAGCATGGCGTTCAGTTTCTCGCCGACCGCCTTGTTGTTGTAGAACGAACAGCGGTGCAGCGGGCCCTTCCAGCCCGCCTGACGGCACGCCGCCTGATAGAATTGGAACTGCAGCAGCCGCGCCAGGAAATAGCGCGTGTAGGGCGTGTTGCCCGGCACGTGGAATTTGGCGCCCGGATCGAATTTGGTCTCGTCGCGCGGCGCGGGCGGGATGATGCCCTGATATTGCAGGCGCAAATCGGTCCAGCCCTTGTTGTACGCCGCCGGTGCGATCTGGCCGGAAAACACGCCCCAGCGCCATTTGTCGACGATCAGGCCGAAGGGCAGGAACGCCACCTTGTCCATCGCCTGGCGCAGCAGCAGGCCGATATCCTTGTCCGCGCTGGGCACCTTCGACGCATCGAGCAGCCCGATGTCGACCAGATATTGCGGGGTGATCGACAGCGCCATCGTATCGCCGATCGCTTCGTGGAAGCCATCGTTCGCGCTGTCGAGATAGAGATAGGGCTGCTGGTTATACGCCCGCTGATAGTAATTGTGGCCGAGCTCGTGATGGATCGTCACGAAATCGTCCGAATTGACCTTGGTGCACATCTTGATGCGCAGGTCTTCCTTATTGTCGACGTCCCACGCGCTGGCATGGCACACGACTTCGCGGTCGGCGGGTTTCACGATCTGGCTGCGCTGCCAGAAGCTCGCGGGCAGCGGTGCGAAGCCGAGCGACGAATAAAAGCCCTCGCCCTGCCTGACCATTTTCACCGGGTCGAAATTCTTCGCCTTGAGCAGATCGCCGACGTCGTACCCCAGATCGCCCGCCCCCGCCGGCGCGACCACGTCATAGATGTTGCCCCATTCCTGCGCCCACATGTTGCCGAGCAGGTCGGCGCGGATCGGGCCGGTCTTGGCCTGCACCGCGTCGCCATATTTGGCGTTCAACTTGGCCCGCGTGTAGCAGTGCAGCTGGTCGTAGAGCGGCTTGACCTCGGCCCATAATTTGTCGGTCAGCGCGGCGAACTGCTCGGGCGTCATGTCATAGCCCGATCGCCACATCGCACCGGTGTCGGCATAGCCGAGTTCCTTGGCGCCCTGATTGGCGATCTCGACCATGCGCTGGTAATCCGCCCGCATCGGCGCGCCGACATTGTCGTGCCAGCTGGTCCACATCTCGGCGAGTTCGACCGGGTTGCGGTTTTCGCCCATCGCCGCCTCGATGTCCGATCCGTTGATCGGCTTGCCGTTCAGCGTCCCCTTACCCTTGCCATAGTTCGATTGCAGCCGCGCTTTGAGCAGCGCGAGTTCGTCGCCCTTGGCCTTGTCCGCCGGACTGGCAAGCGTGATCGAGTTGCGCAGCAGATTGAGCTTGCGCTGCGTGTCGAAGCTCAGCCCGGACGTGCCGTTATATTTCGCCGCCTCGGTCGCCAGCCGCACCTGCAGCGCGGTGAAGCCGCTGTCGAAATAGGCGGCGATCGCGTCGCTGTCGTCGTTGATATAGGTCGCGTTGATCCACTGCGCCTGGCTGTTGGGCAGGAACGCGTCGGCCAGCTGCTTCTCGGCGGAGGCGACAAAGGCGTCGGCCTCGGCGGCGGTCGGCGCCGCCAAAGCGGGCGAGGCGAAAGCGAGCGCGATGGCCACCGCGCCTCGCGAAACGAGCGATTTCATTGCCATTCTCCTGAATCTCGAGTGGGCGACACTGGCGCGCGCGGGGCCGGAGTCAAGCGGCGAGAAACTCTGCCATCGCCTGCCCGAGTTCCGGCCTGGTCACCGCGCTCATATGCCCGCCCGGCGTCTCGACCAGCCGCCCCTGCGGCAACAGTTCGGCAAGCGCCGCGGACGAGCCATTGTCCCGGTCCTCGCTGCCCGACAGCACCAGCACCGGCGTGTCGATCGCCGCGATGTCCGCCTCGCTGGTGTCGACGAAACTGTCGAGCAACAGGCGCAGCGCCACCGGATCGCCCTTGGTCGTCTTGAGGAACGCCTCGGCATTCCACTCGGGCGTGAATTTCTCGAACCTGCCCAGATTGTCCAATATGTGCTTGAAATGTAACGATCTTTTTTCGGTATCGGTCAAGCCGCTCAGCCCCATCCCGGCGACGATCGCCCGCCGCGGGCGTAGGTCCCGCGCCAGCATCCGCACGACCGTCCGCCCGCCCAGCGAGTAACCGCCGAGGTCAAAGTCAGTAAGGTCGAGGTCGTGAGTTAACGCCAGCGCATCGTCCGCCAGCACATCCGGCGGATAGGCGCTCGCCTCATGCGGCCGCGCGCTCGATCCATGGGCGCGCAGATCGGGCATGATCACTCGAAAGCCCTTGGCCGCGATCGCCGCCGCATGACCGTACCGGATCCAGTTGGTCCAGACGTCGGAGAAGAGGCCGTGGAGCAGCACCACCGGCCGCCCTTCACCCATCTCCCGCCACGCCAGTTCCGCGCCGTCGAAGCTGCGGAAAATGTGGACAGGCCAATCAGCCTGGCTCGACACCCGCCGCCTCCCATTTGGCCATCAGCTTGGTATTGCTGGTGGTCGGATTCTCCGGCAGCCCTTCCAGCCCATGCCACCACGCGTCGAGCCGGCTCTCCGTCCCGAAATGGCTGGTGCACGTGAAATAGCCGGCCTCGTCGAAGCTCGCGACGGTCAGGTCCATATTCTCGCTGCCTTCCAGAAACTGGAAGCCCAAAGAGGTACCGCAGCGGGCGCAGAAGGGCCGCTTGGCGATCGGCGATGAGACGTACCAGTCCGGTCCGCGCTCCCAAATCACGTCCGCCTGCCGGGCGTTGACGAAGGCGATCGACACGCTGCCCGTCGCACGCTGACACATCCGGCAATGGCACAGATAAGCGTCGGGCGATGCAATCTCGGCCGCAAAGCGCACCGCCCCACAGGCACAGCCACCGGTCATCCGCGTCATCACGCCGCCTTCTTGAGCGCCCGCCGGCCGAGCAATTCGGCAATCTGCACCGCATTGAGCGCCGCGCCTTTGCGGAGGTTGTCGCTGACGCACCACAGGCTGAGGCCGCTATCCACTGTCGGGTCCTCGCGCACGCGGCTGACGAAGGTGGCATAGTCGCCGACGCATTCGACCGGGGTGACGTAACCGCCATCCTCATGCTTGTCGACGAGCATCACGCCCGGCGCCTCGCGCAGGATCGACTTGGCCTTGGCGGCTGAAATCTCGTCCTCGAACTCGATGTTGATCGCCTCCGAATGCCCGACGAAGACCGGCACGCGCACGCACGTCGCGGTGACCTTGATCTTCGGGTCGAGGATCTTCTTGGTCTCGACGACCATCTTCCATTCCTCCTTGGTCGACCCGTCGTCGAGGAAGCTGTCGATGTGCGGGATGACGTTGAACGCGATCTGCTTGGTGAATTTATTCGGCACCGCGCTATCGCCGACGAAGATGTTGCGGCTCTGCTCGAACAGCTCGTCCATGCCCGCCTTGCCCGCGCCCGAGACCGACTGGTAGGTGGCGACGACGACGCGCTTGATCCGCGCCGCGTCGTGCAGCGGCTTGAGCGCGACGACCATCTGCGCGGTCGAACAGTTGGGGTTGGCGATGATGTTCTTGCGCCGATAGCCGTCGATCGCCTCGGGATTCACCTCGGGCACGATCAACGGCACGTCGGGGTCCATGCGGTAAAGCGAGGCATTGTCGATCACCGTGCATCCCGCCGCGGCGAAGCGGGGGGCGTGCGCCGCCGATCCTTCGCTGCCAATCGCGAAGATCGCCATGTCCCAGCCGGCCGGGTCAAAATGCTCGATATTCTGGACCTTGAGCATGCGCCCGGTCTCGCCATATTCGATCTCGTCGCCCTGGCTGCGCGAGGAGGCGAGCGCGGCGATCTCGTCCGCGGGAAATTCGCGCTCGGCGAGGATGTTGAGCACCTCGCGCCCGACATTGCCCGTCGCCCCCGCAACCGCGATCCGATAACCCATCTAATTCGCTTCCTTGTTCTTGACGTTGCGGTCGAGAAAATCCTCGATCGTCCGCCACAGATGCACGCTCACCGGCCCGCCGACGCGGTGCGTGTAGCCGGGGTAGAACATCATCTCAAATGGCGTTCCCGCCTTCTGCATCGCCGCGATCGCCGCGAGCGAATTGTCGAGGAAGACATTATCGTCGGACATGCCGTGAATAATCAGCAGCGGATCCTTGATCTTCGCCGCGTCCATCCCCGCCATCGATGCGTCATAAGCCGCCTTGTCGCGCTTCGGATCGCCCATGTACCGCTCAGTGTAATGCGTGTCGTACAGCCGCCAATCGGTGACCGGCGCACCAGCCACCGCGGCGGCGTACACGTCCGGCGTCTTTTCGAGCATCTTGAGCGACATGTATCCGCCGTAGGACCAGCCATAGGTCGCGATCTTCGACCCATCGACGAAGCGCAACGACTTCAGATAGCGCGCGCCGGCCAGCTGGTCCTCGACCTCGACCGTTCCCATCGCGTGCCACAGCTGGTTTTCGAAGGCGGTGCCGCGATTGATCGACCCGCGATTGTCGATCACGAAGAAGATCCACCCCTTCGACACCAGATATTGCGCCAAAGCGCCGCCCCAGGCGCGTGACACCTGCTGGCTGCCAGGCCCGCCATAATGCTGGAAGAACACCGGATAGGTCTTGCCCGGCTCCAACTTGGGAGTGATCATCTGCCAGTGCAGCTCGCTGCCGTCCGCCGCCTTGATCGTGCCGAATTCGGTCGGGCGGTGGGCCGCCACATAGGGCGCATAGGGGTGCCCCTGCACCGTCACGGAATTTTCGTTGATCCACGCGATGCGCCTGCCCGTAGCGTCGGCGAGATAGGTCTGCGGCGGCTGCATCGGGTTGCTGCGGGTCACGATCAGGCGCGAGGCCGCACCGTCCATCGTCGCACTATTTGTCCAGCCGCGCTCGGTCAGCCTCGTCATTGCCTGCGGCCGCGCGAAATCGACCGCATAGACCTGCTTTTCGAGCACATCGTCCTTGAGGCCGGCAAAATAAGCCCGGCCGCGCGCCTGATCGACGCCGATCAGATCGGTGACGACCCACGGCCCGCTGGTCAGCGGCGTCCATTTCTTCTTGCCGTCGAACAGATACAGGTGGCGATAGCCGCTGCGTTCCGACGACCAGAGCAGCCGGCCATCGCCCAGAAAGCGATAGTCGTCGCTTAGATTGATCCAGCTCTTGGGACCTGCCGTTTCGCTAAACCAGACGGTTGACTTGCCCGTCGCCGGGTCGACCTTGAGCACGTCCAGCCGCCGCTGGTCGCGCGCTTCGCGCTGGACGATCAGGCTCTTGCCGTCGGGCGTCCAATTGACCCGGGCAAGGTAAATATCAGGATCGTTGCCGAGATCGACCTTGACCTGCCCGCTGCCGTCGGCACGCATGACATGAAGCTCGACCAATGCGTTGGGCGTTCCCGCCGCCGGATAGCGCTGCGCATAGGTGGTCGTCCCCGACGCACCGATCGCTGCGCGGGTGAAGATCTTGACCGGCTCCTCGTCGAAGCGCTCCACGGCCACATAGGCGTCGTCGGGCGACCACCAGAAACCGGTGCGGCGGTCCATTTCCTCCTGCGCGACAAA
This sequence comes from uncultured Sphingomonadaceae bacterium, assembly GCA_964246315.1. Classification (GTDB taxonomy): domain Bacteria; phylum Pseudomonadota; class Alphaproteobacteria; order Sphingomonadales; family Sphingomonadaceae; genus Sphingomonas_O. Next base: position 6,008 of record CAXTPT010000005.1, read on the forward strand.
TTCCGCTTCACCCCAATGGACCGTGCCGGCACCGCCCTGCGTCAATTGCCGCACGGCGCCGCCGCCGATCGGCAACGCGAACAGATTCTGCTCGCGGACGAAGCTGATGAACCCGCCGCGCGGCGTAATCACTGGGTTGAGTGCGTCACGCGTGCCTTCGATCTTGCGCGCCGCGCCTTCGCGTGTGGCGACGTACAGCTCGCCGTCGATCGGGATCAGTAACCGCTGCGCATCGGGCGACCAGTCATAGCTGACGATCCCGCTTTTCCCGGTCAGTGAGCGGTCGCGCTCCCGCTGCATCTTGGCGGCTTCGGAGAGTTCCGCGCCACTGCCGATTTTCTTGGAGTCGACCAGCATGCGATTCTCGCCGGTGCGCGTGTCGAGCGCCCACAGGTCGTAGCGGTCTTTCTCGTCCGCGCGGTTGCGCACCGAGGTGACCAAAGTGCCATCGGGGGACAGCTTGAGCGATTGCGGCTGCGGCCCGCTCAGCCCTGGATCACCAAACACGCATTCTAGCGTGAGCTTCGGCGGGGCATCAGCGGCCATCACTGGTGCTGCAAAAACGATTGCTGCCAAAATCCATGTGCGCACCCACCACCTCATTCGTCATGCCGAACTTGTTTCAGCATCCACCCTTCCGCCCGGACGGCATCGCCAATGGAAGCGTGGACCCTGAAACAAGTTCAGGGTGACGATGCAAGTATTGAGTTCGCAAGCGGTTCGGCCGCGCAATGAAAAAGGGCGCGGAACCGGCTGTTCCACGCCCCTTTTCAAACCCGCAAACGGTGAAGGGCTCAGCCCTGCGCCGCGTCGCCGCGAGTATCGCGGCGCTCGGCGATACGCGCCGATTTGCCGGTGCGCCCGCGCAGGTAATAAAGTTTGGCACGACGCACGGCGCCCTTGCGGACCACTTCGATGCTGTCGATGTTCGGCGAGTAAAGCGGAAACACGCGCTCGACGCCCTCGCCGAACGAAATCTTGCGGACCGTGAAGTTGCTGCCCATGCCCTTGTTCGACCGCGCGATGCACACGCCTTCATAAGCCTGAACGCGGGTACGCTCGCCTTCGACGACGCGCACGCCGACCTTCAGCGTGTCGCCGGGGCGGAAATCCGGAATGGCGCGCTTGGCGGCCAGCTTGGCAATGTTCTCGGCTTCGATCTGCTGGATGAGGTTCATCTCATTCGTCCTTCTCGTGCCGCGCGCCAGAGGCCGGCTGAACCCGAACGCCGGCATGGCGCTCCCAAAGGTCCGGCCGGCGTGACCGTGTATCGCTCTCGGCCCTCTGCTTTCGCCAGGCCGCGATGCGCGCATGATCCCCCGATCGCAGCACTTCGGGAATCGTGCGCCCTTCCCATTCGACGGGTCGGGTATAATGCGGATATTCGAGCAGCCCCGTTTCGAAGCTCTCGTCATCCCCGCTTGAAGCCGCGCCCATTACGCCGGGAAGCAGCCGGACGCAAGCATCGAGCAGCGCCATCGCCGGCAGTTCGCCGCCGGACAAGACGAGGTCGCCGATCGAAACCTCTTCTATCCTGCGCGCCTCAAAAATTCGTTCATCGAATCCCTCGAACCGCCCGCACAGCAAGACGACGCCCGGCCCAGCCGCCAGTTGACGCACACGCGTCTGCTTGAGCGGCTTACCACGCGGCGTGAAGGCGATGCGGGGCAGGCCATCGGGCGCGGCGTCGACCGCCGCCGCGAGCACATCGGCGCGCAGCACCATCCCCGCCCCGCCGCCCGCGGGCGTGTCGTCCACCGACTTATGCTTGTCGGTGGCATAATCGCGAATGTTGCGCGTGGTCAGCGTCCAGGCCGATCCCAGCCCCCGCCCCGCGAGCGACGTCCCCAACGGTCCCGGAAACATGCCGGGGTACAAGGTCAGGACATGCGCCGCGAAAGCCATCACCGCGCCCTAGCCGGAACGAAGCGTCCCGCGAAGCTTTGGCCGTTTATGTTCGATTGCATCATTATCGGCGGCGGTCCGGCCGGTCTCACCGCCGCGATCTATCTTGCGCGTTTTCACCTCAAGATCCGGCTTTACGATTGTGGCACCAGCCGGGCCGCGCTGATCCCCCGTACGCACAATCACGCCGGCTATCCCGGTGGCATCAAAGGCACCGATCTGCTCGACCTGATGGGGCGGCAAGCCGCCGAATTCGGCGTCGAACGTATCCGCAAGACCGTGACCAGGCTGATCCCCGATGGCGGGTTGTTTCGCGTCCAGACCGCGGATCACGAAGTCCAGGCGCGCAGCATTCTCCTCGCCACCGGCGTCCAAAACCTTCCGCCGGACATGGACAAGGCGGTGCACGACGACGCGCTGGCCCGCGGCCTGATCCGTTACTGCCCGATCTGCGACGGCTACGAAGTGACAGACAAGCGCGTCGGTGTCATCGGCACTGGCGATCATGGCATGCGTGAGGCGCTTTTCCTGCGTGGCTACACGCAGCGCATCACGCTGATCGCGCACAATGGCGCGCACGAGCTCGATCAGATTTGTCAGGAAAAACTCGACGCTGCGGGTATCGACTATCTCGACGGCCCTTGCACTCCGATCCATGTCGAAGGCGACGAGATCGTCGTCGGGACCGTTGCGGGCGAATGTCGCTTCGACAGTCTTTATCCCGCGCTCGGCTCGCATATTCGCTCCGAACTCGCGGTCGCTGCCGGTGCTGAGGCGTCGCCCGAAGATGGCTGCCTGGTGGTTGACGATCATCAGATGACCAGCCTTCCCGGCCTGTTTGCCGCGGGCGATGTGGTCAAAGGCCTCGATCAGATCAGCCATGCGATGGGGGAAGCCGGCGTCGCCGCGACCAAGATCAGGAACCTGCTCGACGAGCGCCAGCCGATTCGGCGTTAGCGCTCCGTTACCCCGTCTTAACCACGAGCGGCGATAGCGGAGGTGGACGGAGTAGACCCATGCGCCTGATCGTGCATCTGGGCTGTCACAAGACAGCCTCGACCCATTTGCAGGACCTGATGAACCGCAACAGTGCGCGTCTGATGGAACGCGGCATCTGGTATGCGCGCCAGCCCGGCTATCCGGCGCACCATACCGCCGCGCACGCCCTGATGCGCGGTGACGGCGCACCGTTCGAAGCGATGTGCGCCGATGCGCTGTCCGCGGGTTGTCACACGCTGATCCTGTCGTCGGAAGACCTGGAATGCGCGCTGTTCAACCCCGCGGTGCCCGCGTTGATCGAGGACGTTGCGGCGTCTTTCGGCATCGCGCCCATCGAATGGCATGCGGCAATCCGCGAGCCCGGCGCCTATTTCGAAAGCCTCTACGCGCAATTGAGCTGGCACAGTTTTGCCGACGCGCTGCACATGTTTTCCGAAGTAATGAAAAAGGGCGTGCTGTTCATGCCCGAGCCGTCTGTTGGCGAGCACGCCACGCCTTATTGGTTCTATTGCTTCGACTATCAGCCCTTTTTCGAGGCATTCGCGGCGTCAGGCCGCGACCTCGTGGTGCATGATTATGCCGACGGCGATCCCTATCCCGGGTGGCGTCTGCTCGACCGTCTGGACGCGCTCGACGCGATGATCGAACCGGCGGAAGACGCTCACGGCAACCACCGGCTGTCACGCGCCATGATCGTCGACCATTTCCGCGCACGCCTTCAGGAAATTGTCGGCGCGGACGAATGGGCGGTGGTCGAGGACATCGTCGCCAATCATGTCACCACCGATCTGCAGACGATCCCGACACTCGCCCGCCTCGTGGGCACCCGCTTCGCCGACAGCTATCGCGCGGCGGTCACCCAATTCGGGCCGGCCAAGGCTGAAACGGCGCTGGCGGCGTAGCCTTATCCGATAAAATCAGCGCTAACGGTCAGCGCCGTCGCGTCCCAATGCAGTACCGCTTCTGGCCGCATCGGCACCATGAAGCGCTTGCGGTCCGGCCGCTCGATCTCGAGCACATCGCCAGCGCCGAAATTCTCGACCGCGACGACCGCGCCGAGCATCGTGCCCGCATCGGAAACCGCGGGCAGGCCGATCAGGTCGTGATGGTAATATTCGCCCTCGCCCAGCGGGGGGAGTGTGCTCCGCGGCACCGTCAACGCGGTGCCGCGGAGCCTTTCCGCAGCGGTGCGGTCGGCAATCTCGGCGAAGCGCGCGATGGTCCCGCGCAGGGACTTGATCGTCAGCGTCCCATCGTTGAACGATCGGAACGCCGACAGATCATCGGTAAACAGCTTAAGCTTGACCTCGCCGCCCACGCCATGCGCGCCGGCGATCGCGGCGAGCGTGACGGGACGGTCGAGGCTCACCAACGCTAGGCGCCTTCGGCCGGAGCGTCGGCGCCCTTGTCCTCGGCGGTTTCGGCCACGGGTTCGTCGGCGCCCTCGGCCGGCGCTTCGGCGGACACGCCTTCGTTGCTGGCGTCCTCGGCGGGAGTGGCTTGCGGCGTGGGCTCGGCAGCAGCAGCTTCGACGACAGGCTCGGCTTCGGGTGTCGGCTTTTCGGTTGCTTCAACGTCGCTCGCCGTCACCGCTTCGGTCTCGGCTTGATCGGCCTCGGCCGGAACCTCTTCGACGGCGGGAGCTTCAGCCGCTTCGGCAGCCTTGGCTTCACGCTCTTCGGCGCGTTCCTTCGCCTTCTCGCCCGGCACGCCCTTATTGGGGTTGTTGCGCGCGGCACGCTCACGCACGCCGGCGGCGTCGAGGAAGCGTGCGACACGGTCCGAAGGCTGCGCGCCGACGCTCAGCCAATGCTTGGCGCGGTCGGTGTCGATGGTCACGCGGTTGGCGTCGTCCTTGGCCAGCAGCGGATTGTAGCTGCCGATCCGCTCAATGAACTTGCCGTCACGCGATGCGCGCGAATCCGCCACGATGATCTTGTAATAGGGACGCTTCTTCGAACCGCCGCGTGCCAAACGAATTGCAACTGCCATCAAATCTTCCTTCTAAGTCCTAAATTGAATTACTTTTTCTTAAACAGCCCCGGCGGTGGCCCGCCCGCGCCGCCGGGCAGCTTGCCGCCCAGCATGCCGGCGACGCTGCCCAGCGGATTGCCGCCGCCCATCATCGCCATCATCGCCTTGATCCCGCCCATCTTGCGCAGCTTCTTCATTGCGCCCGACATGTCCTGATGCATCTTGAGGAGCTTGTTGACGTCCTGCACCGTCACGCCCGCGCCCTTGGCGATACGGATCTTGCGCTTGGCCTGCAGCAGTTCCGGCTTGGTCCGCTCCCTGGGCGTCATCGATCCAATCATCGCATCCATCCGCACCAGCAGCCGGTCCTCGACCGCGCCGCTGGCCATTGCCTGCTGCGCCGCCTTCATGCCCGGGATCATCCCGGCGAGCGCGCCAAGGCCGCCCATATTCTGCATCTGCTTGAGTTGGTTGCGCAGGTCGTTAAGGTCGAATTGGCCCTTGGCGAATTTCGCCGCCATCGCCTCGGCGTCTTCCTGCGCGATCGACTCCGCCGCGCGCTCGACCAGCGACACGACATCGCCCATGCCGAGGATGCGCCCCGCGACGCGCTCCGGGTGAAACGCCTCCAGTCCGTCAAGCTTCTCGCCCGTGCCGACGAACTTGATCGGCCGGCCGGTCACCGCGCGCATCGACAGCGCCGCGCCGCCGCGCGCATCGCCGTCCATCCGCGTCAGCACCACGCCGGTCAGCGGCACCTGGTCGGAAAAATTCCTGGCGACGTTGACCGCGTCCTGCCCGGTCAGGCTGTCGACCACCAGCAGCGTCTCTGCCGGATTCGACGCCGCGGACACCGCGCGCATCTCGTCCATCAGCGCCTGGTCGACGTGCAGCCGGCCCGCGGTGTCGAGCATGACCACGTCGAAGCCCTGCAGCTTCGCCGATTGCAGCGCGCGCCGCGCGATATCGACGGGCTGCTGCCCCTGGACGATCGGCAGCGTCGCGACGCCCGCCTGCTCCCCCAGCACCGCCAATTGCTCCTGCGCCGCCGGACGGTTGACGTCGAGCGACGCCATCAGCACCTTCTTGCTGCCGCGCTCGGTCAGCCGCTTGGCGATCTTGGCGGTCGTTGTGGTCTTGCCCGAGCCCTGCAGGCCGACCATCATCACCACCGCCGGCGGGGTGACGTTCAGTTCCAGATCGCTGGCGTCCGCGCCGAGCATCTCGACCAGCGCGTCATGGACGATCTTGACGACCATCTGCCCCGGCGTGACCGAGCGCAGGACGTCTTGTCCGACCGCCTTATCGGTCGCCTTGTCGACGAACTCACGAACCACCGGCAGCGCGACATCGGCCTCGAGCAGCGCGATCCGCACCTCGCGCATCGCCGCCCGGACGTCAGCCTCCGACAGCGCGCCGCGTCCGCGCAGCGCGGCGAAGACGCCGCTCAGCCGGTCGCTCAAACTGTCGAACATAGACCTCGCCAACCTTTCAACCAAAAATGCCCAACGCAAAAAACGCCGGCGGACGAAACCTCGTCGGCCGGCGGCATCCGGGGATGCGCTGCGAATGATCGCGCCCTAGGCAATTGGTCGTAATTCGTCAACCTTGTCGCTTAAGCCGGTCTTGACTGGCGCGGTCCTAAGCCACGCCGCATGAAGGACAAATCCGTTTCAGTTTCGGCGGGATCCAAGCGCGAATTCAACAGTCGCACGGATGTGCTTACCGGCGGCATTGTGTTTGCCGCGTTGATCCTGTTCGTCTCGACGGGCGGCCAGGCATTGAGCGCGAGTGTCCAATGGCTTGCCGGCGTCGGCGGCGGTGCCGACCGCATGCTGGCGGTTGCCCTTTTGCTCAACATCGCGCTGATCCTGTTCGGCTGGCGCCGGCACCGCTATCTCGGCGAGGAGATCGAGGAGCGGCGCACCGCCGAGGCGAAGGCCCGGATGCTCGCCAAGCGCGACCCACTGACCGGCCTCTATAATCGCCGTGCGCTTGCCGATCAGGGGGAAGCGATGCTGGCAGCGGCCATGCAGCAGGGGCGCGGGGTCGCCATGCTGCTGCTCGACCTCGATCATTTCAAGACGGTCAACGACCTTCACGGCCATGCGATCGGCGACGCGCTGCTCCGGGCAGCGGCGTCCGAGATCGTCCAGGTGACGCCCCCCGACGCTTTCATCGCGCGTCTGGGCGGAGACGAATTTGCCTGCGCCTTTGCGTTCGACCCCGCCGATACCGGTTATGTCGAAGCCGTCGCGCGCGCCGTCGTTGCCCGTCTCGCTCAGCCCTTCGCGCTGGCGACGATGCAAGTCCACGTCTCGGTCTCGGTCGGCATCGCCCGCTCGACGTTCGATTGCGCGACAATGGACGGGCTGATGCGCTGCGCCGACATCGCGATGTATGCGGCGAAGCAGCAAGGCCGCGATCGTCACGCCTGGTTCGACGTGTCGATGGAGCGTGAGTTGAAGGCCCGCAACGATATCGAGGCTGGCATGCGCATCGCCATTCCGCGCGGTGAGATTGTCCCCTATTTCGAACAGCAGATCGACTTGGCGACCGGCCGGCTGCAGGGCTTCGAAGTGCTCGCCCGCTGGAACCACCGGACGCGGGGCGTGCTGGAGCCCGAGACGTTCCTGCCGATCGCGCATGACAGCGGCCTGATCGGCGAATTGTCGCTGGCGGTGATGCGGCAGGCGCTGACCGAAGCGCGTGATTGGGATCCGTCCATCGCCATCGCCGTCAATATCGCCCCGGCCCAACTCAAGGACCCGTGGTTTGCCCAAAAGCTGGTCAAATTGCTGACGGAAACCGGTTTTCCGGCGCACCGGCTTGAAGCGGAGATCACCGAAGCATCGTTGTTCGAAAACCTCGCTACCGCCCAGTCGATCGTGCAAAGCCTCAAGAACCAGGGCATCCGCCTCGCACTCGACGATTTCGGCACCGGCTATTCGAGCCTCGCGCACCTCCGCGCGCTGCCGTTCGATCGCATCAAGATCGACAAGAGCTTTGTGGCCTCGATCGGCGACAGCGCCGAATCGCGCGCGATTGTCAGCGCGATCACGCGCCTAGGCGACAGTTTGGGGCTGCCGGTCACGGCCGAAGGCATCGAAAGCCGGGAGATCGAAGCCGCGCTCGCCGAACTCGGCTGCCACCGCGGCCAGGGCTATTTCTACGGCCGCCCGCTGCCGGTGGACTCGGTGCGCTCGCTACTGGCGGGCCGCAACCTCCTACCGACGGCGCGGATCCAGCCGCAATATCGGGAATATCGGCGAGCGGCTGGGTAGACGCAAATCTCATGTCGCCCCTGCGCAGGCAGGGGCCCAGATAAGTTTTTCACCCGAGGGTTCGTTTCGACTTGAGAGCCTATTTAGGCCCTGCCTTTGCCGGGGCAACCGTGACGATCGACGGTAAGGGTTTAGTTTAAGCCTGCATCCCCCTATCTCGCGCCCACCATGCGCTTCGCCTTTACCAAGATGCACGGCCTCGGCAACGATTTCGTCGTCATCGACGCGCGCGACGGCGCGGTGGCGATCGACGAGGTCAGTGCGCGCGCCATCGCCGATCGCCATACCGGCATCGGCTGCGACCAGTTGATCCTGCTCGAACCCAGCACCACCGCCAACGCCACGATGCGCATCTGGAATCGGGACGGCTCGGAGGTGGAGGCCTGCGGCAACGCCTCGCGCGCCATCGCCCGCTTCCTCGGTGAGCCCGCGACGCTCGACACCGCGGGCGGGCGGCTTCGACTCTCTCCGGCGGGCGATGGGGCGACCGTCGATATGGGGGAACCCCGGTTCGATTGGGACGCGATCCCCCTTGCCTACGCCATGGACGCGCAGTCGCTCCCGCTCGCCTGGGACGATCTCGCTGACCCCTTCTGCGTCAACATCGGCAATCCGCATGCGGTGTTCTTCGTGTCCAATGCCGATGCGGTCGATCTCGCGCGCCTCGGCCCGCTGATCGAACACGACGCGGTTTTCCCCGACCGCATCAATGTCGGCGTGGCGCATGTCACCGGCCCTCACTCATTGAGGTTACGCGTGTGGGAACGCGGCGCCGGGCTGACCCGCGCCTGCGGCACCGGCGCCTGCGCTGCCGCCGTCGCCGCGATCCGCCGCAAGCTGGTCATTTCACCCGTGACCGTCAGCCTGCCCGGCGGAGAGCTCAGCATCGCTTGGAACGGCGGCAACATCGCGATGACCGGCCCGGCCACATTCGTCTTCTCGGGCACTGCCGACATCGCCTTATGATCGAAGTCATCAATCATGGCTGCCGTCTCAATATCGCCGAAGGCGAAGCGATCCGCGCCCTCGCCGCGCCGCTGGGCAACGCCGCGATCGTCAACAGTTGCGCCGTCACCAACGAAAGCGTGCGCCAGGCGCGTCAGGCCGCCCGCCGCGCCTATCGCGCCGATCCCTCGCGCCCGGTGATCGTCACCGGCTGCGCGGCAACCAGCGATGCCGCCGCGTTCGCCGCCATGCCCGAAGTTGCGCGAACCGTCCCGGTCACCGACAAGCTGGCTCCCGCAACTTGGGGCGGCACCGGCCCTGTTATCCGCGCGCCCGTGGTCTCCGGCCGAGGCCACGCCCGTGCCTTTGTCGAAGTTCAGACGGGCTGTGACCACAGCTGCACCTTTTGCATCATCACGCACGCTCGCGGTCCCAATCGCAGCTTCGCCCCGGCCGAGATCGTTCGCGCCATCGCGGCGCGTGTGGACCAAGGTTGCCACGAAGCGGTGCTGACCGGCGTCGACACCACCAGCTACGAAGGCGGTCTCGGCACGCTCGTCCGCACGATTCTTCGCGACGTTCCCGCTCTCCCCCGCCTGCGCCTCTCGTCACTCGATCCAGCCGGCATCGATCCCGTATTATTCGCCCTGTTCGCGGAGGAAGAGCGGCTGATGCCGCACCTTCATTTGTCGCTGCAATCGGGCGACGGCCTGATCCTCAAGCGCATGAAACGCCGCCACAACCGCGCCCAGGCGGTAGCCCTGGTCACGTCACTCAAGGCCGAACGCGATATCGCCATCGGCGCGGACCTCATCGCCGGCTTTCCGACCGAGAGCGACACGGCGCACGTCAACAACCTCTCAATCCTCGACGATTGCGACGTGGTTCACCCGCACATCTTTCCCTTTTCGCCCCGTGTCTCTACGCCCGCCGCGCGCATGCCCCAGCTTTCCCATGACATCGTCCGCAGCCGCGCCGCCCAATTGCGTGCCGCCGCCGAGCGCCGCCGCGCGCGCTGGCTCGATGGCAAGATCGGCCAGACCGGCGTCATGCTTGTCGAACGCGACGGACGGTCGGGCCACCTTGCCGATTTCGCCAGCGTTCGCCTCACCGCGCCCGTCGGGCCCAACACCCTTGTCCCCGTCCGCCTCGCGGCCCGCGACGGCGCGCGCCTGATCGCCGGGTCGGCATGAGCAGTTGGCGCGAACGGCTGTTCGGCGGTTTCAGGAAAACCTCCGAACGGATCACCGAGAATTTGGCGGCCGTGGTCGCCGCGACCACGCTCGACGCGCAATCGCTCGACGAGGTCGAGGAAGCGCTGATCGCCTCGGATCTCGGCCCCGCCACCGCCGCGCGCATCCGTGAGCGGCTGGCGGGCACCAAATTCGAGCGCGGAGCGACCGAAAGCGAGGTTCGCCGCGTGATGGCCGATGAGATCGAGCGGGTTTTAGCACCTGTCGCGAAGCCGCTCGAAATCACCGCCTTTCCACGCCCGCATGTCATCCTGGTCGTTGGCGTCAACGGATCGGGAAAGACCACGACCATTGCCAAACTGGCTAGTCTATTGAAAGAACAGGATTATTCGGTGATGCTCGCGGCGGGCGACACCTTCCGCGCCGCCGCCATCGGCCAGCTCAAGACCTGGGCGGACCGCATCGGCGTGCCGGTTATTTCGGGCCAGCAGGGCGCCGACGCTGCCGGCCTCGTCTGGGACGCGGTCAGGGCCGCGACCGACGCGGGCACCGACGTGCTGATCGTCGACACCGCCGGCCGCCTGCAGAACCGCCGCGAGCTGATGGACGAACTGGCCAAGGTCCGTCGCGTCCTTGGCCGCATCAACGTCGAAGCGCCGCACGATGTGGTCCTCGTCCTCGACGCGTCGAATGGCCAGAACGCGCTCAGCCAGATCGACGTCTTCCGCGAAGTCGCCGGCGTCACCGGCCTGGTCATGACCAAATTGGACGGCTCGGCGCGCGGCGGCGTACTCGTCGCGGCGGCGGAGAAATTCGGCCTGCCGATCCACGCGGTGGGCGTTGGGGAAACGATCGACGACCTTCGTCCTTTCGATCCGCGCGAATTGGCCCAAGCGATCGCCGGGGCCCGCTGAATGACTGACCCCAAACCTCGGCCCGCCTGGTTGCCTTATGCCATCGACTATGCGCCGCTGATCCTGTTCTTCATCGTCTATAAGACGGTCGGCGTGTTCGCGGGCACGGCAGCGTTCATGCTGGCGATCGCGGGCGCCGTGCTCGTCTCAAAGATCCTGCTTGGCCGGGTGTCGCCGATGTTGTGGCTGTCGGCGATCCTCGTCGTCGGCTTCGGCGCGCTGACCATCTGGTTTCACGATCAGCGTTTCATCCAGTTGAAGCCGACAATAATTTACGCGGCCCTCGGCCTGTTGCTTCTCGGGGGCATCGCTTTGGGCAAGCCGCTGATCAAATATGTCCTCGAAAACGGACTCGACGGGCTGAGCGACCGGGGCTGGATGCTGCTCAGCCGCAATTGGGGGCTGTTTTTCATCGCCATGGCTGTGTTGAACGAGGTCATGCGCGCGTCACTCAGTTTCGACACCTGGCTGACGCTCAAGGTCTGGGCGCTGATCCCGCTGTCGCTGGCGTTCGGCGCGTCGCAAATTCCGATGATGACCCGCGAAGGCCTTGCCATTACGGATAAATAGCCTGCCATCGAAGGAGACGACCATGAACCGCCACGCCTTGATCTTCCTCGCCGCGCTCACCGTCCCCGCCATTGCGCAGATGCCCAAAGCGCCGCCCGGCGCGCCCGATGCCAAGCGCGTGACCGCCGGCACGTACAAGGTCGACAGCGGACACACCCAGGTGCTGTTCGAAATCAATCACCTCGGCTTCAGCGAATATAGCGGCATGTTCGTCGAACCGACGGGCACGCTGCTGCTCGATCCCGCAAACCCGTCCGCCGCGAAGGTCGACATCACCTTTCCCATCGCCAAGGTCCGCACCACCGTCGCCGCACTTGACGAACATCTCAAGAAGCCGGACTTTTTCGATGCCGAGAAATTCCCCGAGGGCCGCTTTACGTCGACCAAGATCACCGTCAGCGGCAACACCGCGCAGATCACCGGTGACCTGACGATCCACGGCGTCACCAAGTCCGTCACGCTCGCCACGCGCTTCGTCGGCGCCGGGAACATGGTGATGGGACCGCCCAAGCTCAACATCGGCTTCCAGGCGACTACCACCATCAAGCGCAGCGATTTCGGCATGAGCTACGGCATCCCGATGGTCGGCGACCAGGTGAAGCTGACGATCAACGCCGCCTTCGCCAAGGAATAGGGGCATAATGGCCGTCCCGCGCGTTGGGCGGCCATGACCTTTGTCGATTTCCTGCAATATTACGGCGCCGCGGCCGGCGTGATCGCCGCCGCCGTCGTCAGCCTCGATCTCGGCCGGCGCCCCACCGGCTGGGCGTTCGTGCTGTTCGTCACATCGTCGCTCGCCCTGATCGCCTGGGGCTTTCTGGGCGAAGATAATGAAGGCATCGGCTGGCAGAACACGGTCCTGCTGGTGATCAACGCGATCGGCGTATACCGCTATCTGATCCGCCAAAAGGCGCCATGACGCCCTGTCTGGCGGCTACCCTCCCTTTTTGAAGGGTCGACATAGCGCCGCGCGGCTGCGCCAAACCGCGACACTGTCTTGTCCGCAACCGCCCTCCGGAATAGGTTTCTTCCAACAACTAAGACACAGGGGATGATCGCCAGTGGCTCTACCGCCGATTTTCGACAAACTCCGCCTGCCCGTTATCGGCTCGCCGCTGTTCATCGTCTCCGGACCCGAACTGGTCATCGCGCAATGCAAGGCCGGCATCGTCGGCAGCTTCCCCGCATTGAACGCGCGTCCGCAAACCCTGCTCGACGAATGGCTGCATCGCATCACCGAAGAACTGTCCGCCTGGACCCGTGACAATCCGGACCGGCCTGCCGCCCCCTTCGCGGTCAATCAGATCGTCCACAAATCGAACGACCGGCTGGAGGCCGATCTGCAGACCTGCGCCAAATGGCAGGTGCCGATCGTCATCACCTCGCTGGGTGCGCGCGAGGACCTCAACACCGCGGTGCACGCCTGGGGCGGCATCACGCTGCACGACGTCATCAACAACCGCTTCGCGCACAAGGCGATCGAAAAGGGCGCCGACGGGCTGATCCCTGTCGCCACCGGCGCGGGTGGACATGCGGGGACGCAATCGCCCTTCGCGTTGATGACCGAAATCCGCGATTGGTTTGACGGTCCGGTCGCGCTGTCCGGCGCCATCGCCCACGGCCGCTCCATTCTTGCCGCGCAGGCCGCCGGCGCCGATCTAGCCTATATCGGCAGCGCCTTCATCGCCTGCGAAGAGGCCAATGCCGATCAAGGCTACAAAGCGGGAATCGTTGCCGGCCAGGCATCGGACATCGTCTATTCGAACCTGTTCACCGGCGTGCACGGCAATTATCTGCGCCAGTCGATCGAGGCTGCCGGGCTGGACCCCGACAACCTGCCCGAGGGCGACTATTCGACGATGAACTTCGGCGGCGGCAATTCCTCCAAGTCGAAGGCCTGGCGCGATATTTGGGGTTCGGGTCAAGGCATCGGCGCAATCAAGCAGCACCACAAGGTCGCCGATTTCGTCGCCCGCCTGACCGACGAATATCGCATCGCCAAGGCCGAACTCGACGCCAAATCCTTGGCATGACCGCTGCTGAGCTGCTCGCCAGCGATTTCGCCAATCACGCGGACATCGTCGCCGCGCACGCTCTAGAGCAGCCGGACGAGATCGCCATTGTCGACGAAGCGCGCCGCATCTCGTGGCGCGGCTTCGACGATTTGGTCGATCGTACCGCCGCGCGTCTCCAATCCGAAGGCGTCGGCCAGGGCGATAATGTCGCGATCTGCGGTTACAATTCGATCGCCTATGCGGCGGTGTTCATAGCCGCGCTCCGCATCGGCGCCGCCGCCGCGCCGCTGACATCGTCGGCCAGCGCGGCATCGCTTGGTCAGATGCTCCTTGATAGCGCCGCGACACATCTTTTCGCCGACGACGGCTTCGACATCCCCATCCCCGCCAGTATCATCCGCGTCGATCTTGCCGCGCTCGACCATTGGGGCAGCGGCAACCCCGCTCGCGTCGAAATCGACCCCGCCGATCCATTCAACATCATCTATTCCTCCGGCACCACCGGCACCCCCAAGGGCATCGTTCAGAGCCACGCGATGCGCTGGGCCTATCTCCGGCGTATCCTGCCCTTGGGCTATGCGCGCGACACGATCACGATCAACGCCACGCCACTTTATTCCAACACCACCCTGGTCAGCTTCCTGCCGCAATTGATGGCGGGCGGCCGCTGCGTGCTGATGCGCAAGTTCGACGCGCGCCGCTTCCTCGAACTGGCCGCACGCGAGCGCGCCACGCATACCATGCTTGTCCCGGTGCAATACCGCCGCATCATGGCCCTGCCCGACTTCGACAGCTTCGACCTGTCCTCGTTCCGGCTCAAGAGCAGCACCAGCTCGCCTTTCGATCCCGCGCTCAAGGCCGATGTCCTCAGGCGATGGCCGGGCGGCTTGGTCGATTCCTATGGCATGACCGAGGGCGGGGCCTCGACGATCCTCATTGCGCATCTCCACCCCGACAAGCTGCACACCGTCGGCCGCGTCGCCGAAGGATCGGAAATCCGCCTGATCGACGAGGATGGCGTGGAAGTGCCGCCCGGCGAAACCGGGGAGATCGTCGGTCGCGGCCCGATGATGATGTACGGCTACCGCAACCGTGCCCAAGCCACCGCCGATGCGATGTGGATCAGCCGCGAGGGCGACCGCTACATGCGCCAGGGCGATGTCGGCCGCTTCGATGCCGACGGCTTCCTCATCCTGATGGACCGCCGCAAGGACGTTATCATCTCGGGCGGCTTCAACATTTATCCCAGCGACCTGGAAGCCGCGCTGCTTGCCGAAAAAGGGGTGATCGAGGCCGCCGTCGTCGCCGCACCCAGCGCCGATTGGGGTGAGACCCCCGCCGCCTTCGTCGTGCTGGCCGATGGCGTCGACGCGGCCGCGACGCTCGCCGCCGCCAACGCGCGCCTCGGCCGCACTCAGCGCATCTCCGCGATCTACCCGATCGACCGCCTGCCCCGCAGCGACATCGGCAAAATCCTCAAACGTGAGCTGCGCGACCGCCTTCGATCATGACATCCCGGGTTTTCCACGGATGGTGGAGAGGTTCTTAACCTCACCGGGCGCAAAAGAACTGGCTAGCAGCGCAGGTCTCGCATGATTCTCAACGCGTTTCGAAAGAATGACGAGGAGCAGCTACGCGCACAAGCGCGCGTCGATGCCATCGTCGCCGCCGCGCGCGCCAAAACCGCCGCTGCCGATGCGCCGAAACGCAACATTTACCGCTCGCCCGAACTGCTCCCGCTGGCGCCGAGCAGCGATCTGCTCGATCAGCGCATTCAGGAAGAACTCGCCAGCACCCGCCGCATGGTCGAAGCGCTGGGCGACGAACTGGCCAATGATCCGATCCTGCTGACGCGCTACCAGCAATCGCTGCAAAGCATCGACCTGATGGCGCAAGTCCTCGGCCACCTCGCCTGCGTGATCGGCAGCGAAGACCGCATCGAAGCCATCGACCGCATCGGCATGGCAAGCCTGAAGGCGCGTCTGACGCGCGGCATGGTCAGCGGAAAGGTCGATTTGCATCGCTCGGATACGAATCCGTTCGCCCGATAAGGGTTAAGGTCACGCTGCCGGGGGCGCCGATCCCGATGCTAGATCGCCCGATGGAAGCGTTCGACGGATCCGGATTGACGCTTGCGCGCTCGGGCGTCGAGCCACAATTCACCCCATTCGGCGTCGATCTCGGGCGGGTCGATACGATGCAGCCCCGATCCGGGGTAGAAGTCACTTCTCCGAACAGCGGCTGATCGCCGGGCTGATAGAAATCGACGCGCGCGAAATCGAAACCCATGGCCATTTCTTCCGCAGCCGCGAGCATGGCGGTCAGTGCCGTCGGACGCGGCACGCGTGGCGCATCGTTCACCAATGCCCGCCAGTCCCGGTCATGCAGCACCCAGCGATGGCGCCGCGCGCGGTCGACATGCACCTGCACATGCGTCGCCTGCCCTCCGAACACGAAGATTTTGTAATCCACGGGCAGGTCCCCGCCGGCTCCGATCATCGGCTCCACCAGCAATCCGCGAGGGATCTGCGTGTAGAGCCATTCGTCGAGCCACCAACCATAGTCGCGGCGCATCCAGCGCGCGGATGCCGCCCGTGCCTGCCGCCAATCGTGGCGGTTGCGGACGAAGGCGTTCTGGTTGCACCCGTGCCGCGCTTTCGCGACCACCGGCCCTTTCCAGGGCAGATCGGCAGGCAGGGCGGTTCCCGACCACAGGATGGGAATGACCCAGTCGCGGCCCAATATCCCGGCGGCTAGCGATTTCGCGGTGACCTTGTCGGCGAGAGCGGGCATCCGCGGGTTGCGCTCGTGCAACTTCCGCAATTGGACAAATTCGGTGAACAAGGTCGGGTCCGCCAGTTGAGCCCGCCGCCGATGCCGCCAGAGATAGGTCAGATGGATTCGCAGGCTTGCCCCACTGAGGCTCGCCGGACTCATGCTCTGTGCCTCTTCATCGGGCTTAAAGGCGCCGCGCCCGGGCATGTTCCACCGGCGAAGCAATCTTACGGCCTGTTGCCGAGATAAACAGGCGTGCCGCGCCTAGGGCCGCTCCGCCAGCAGGCTCCGCACCAGCGGCTGCATCCGCTCGTCGAACCGCGCCAGCACGACATGATCGTCCGCCGTCTCGAACAGCGTCACCAATTGCTGCCCGTTCCAGCGGTGCAGTGCATAGGCCGGCGGATCGGCGATGATCATCGGGCGCTGATCGGGCGTTTCGGGGTCGATCGGGGCAAGCTCGAGCGCCACTTGCGGCGCGGTCGAAGCGCAGATCGCGACCGTCGTTCCTTCCCACGATGCCACCACCGAGCGGTGGAGATGCCCGCAGATGATCCCGCGCACCTGGGCATGGCCGGCAATGGCATCGGCGAAATTGGCGACCCAGTCCTCGCGCGGGTCGGTGTTCATCCATTCGATCCCGGCTTCTACCGGCGGATGGTGCATGACGATCAGCGTCGGCGTGTCGGGCGCTTCGGCCAATCGCGCGCCAAGCCAGGCCTTGCGCCCGGCACAGAAACCACCGCCATGCCGCCCCTCCTCCAGCGTGTCGATCATCACCAGCCGCAGCCCGCCGATCTCATGGACGAACTGCACGAAGCCGCCATCGGCCAGCCCCGGAAACACGCTGGCGAAATTGCCGCGGTCGTCGTGATTGCCGAGGCAATACAGGACCGGAAACGGCAGCCCGGCGAATGCCTCGCGCACCGCCGCATAACTCTCCGCATCGCCACGATCGACCAGGTCGCCCGTTGCCAGCAACAGATCGGGCTGCGGCGTCATCTGCGTCAACGCGCCCAGCGTCGCGTCGAGCCGCCGCCGGTTAAACTCGTCGGGGTTGCCCGGATCGAAGCCCAGATGGATGTCCGTGACCTGCGCGATCAGCAATGGCTGGCTCATGGCCGCGTCCCCGCACGTCGCGTGCCAACCCCCTCGCGCCGTGCCGCCACCGGTCGCCACGGACGCGCCGGACCGCTGTGATAGCTGTGGCACATCGCGCAATTGCTCGGCACCTCGGCATGGCTGGCTTCGCCGCCATGACAGTCGCGGCAGCCTTTGCCTTGCGCGCCCTTGTCCAGCGCAGGCAGCAACAGCAGCCGCGCGTCATTGCTGGTACGGGCCCCGGCATGGCAGCTCTCGCATTTCTCGGTCGCGTGCGCCTGGTGATCGAACCAGCCGTTCTTCAGGTAACGCGCCGGCTGGAACACCGGGCGGACGTGCCAACCGTTGGTCGCCGTGCCGCCGGTGCGGTCGATCACGTGGCAATCGTAACAGGCGCCGCCTTTGACGAACGGCGCATCGGCGCCCCGGGCATAGCCCGGGCTATAGGCGCCCGCGCTGCCGGCAAAGCCCGGCACGCGCCGCCCGGCGATCTTGCCGTCGATCGGCGCGCCGGAGCCGCCCCAGGCGCGTAGATCGGCCACCACCAATGCGGGCTCGCCATGACGGAGCGTCCGCACCGTGCCGCCGATCCGCTCGAACGCCAGGCTGTGGCAGCCTTGGCAGTCGCGCTCCATCTCGATCTTTTCGAACCGCACCCCGTCGGCGGTCGGGCGGTGGCAGGATGCACAGCCGAGCGGCTTGCCGCCGGCCGACATCGCCATGCGCGCAACGCCGCCATTGGCGCTCATGTGCAGCGCATGCGGGAATTTCAGCCCGTTGTCTTCCAGCTGCATCCCCCCGCCCGCGAGCCGTGCCAGCATCACGCGATCCCCTTGCCACCCGATAGCTACGGCCGGCCGCAGATTCGGATGACTGGCCTCGAAATCCTGCGCATTGGCCAGCTTGGTATCGGGTAGCCGCGCCTTCATCGCCGCGTGGCAATCGGTGCAAAAGGCCTGGGCCGTTGCCGGCATCGGCCCCGCGCCCTGATGCTCGTTATGGCAATCGACGCAGCGCTGGCCGCTGGGATAGCCGAATGTCGCCTTGACTCCGTTCTGGAACCGCTTGAACCCGCCCGGCGGCGCCATCGCCAGCTCTTGCCGCTTGGCATCAGCATGATCGTGCACTGCCTGATGGCAGGCGACGCACTTCTCGTCCTTGACCGGCTCGAACGGCTTGGCGTGGCACGCTTGGCAGTCCCGCTCAAGGCTGTGATGCGCCTGGCTCAGCGGTCCGGACGTCCATTGCTTGTCGGCATAGGTCGCTGGCGGCCGCGTCTTCGCATCGCTCCACCGCGCATAGGTCATGATCGGCCAGGCGAGGCACGCGGCAAGGATCAGCAGCAGAAAGCTCCAGGCGCTGATCCGCTTGCCCGGCAGCTTGCCGCGCAGCGAAAACGCCGCGCCGTCCTCGTGGCCGCGCGCCTCGGCGACCGAACCGACCCTGGCGACGGTGACGACAGGCACGCCGTCCTCCTCGCTCAGCGTCAGGATGTGGCTGCCAAAGCGCAGCTCGGCACCCCTGCCCGCGTCGAGCGCCGCGCGCATCGTCGCCTTGCCGTCGACGCCGAAGCCGAGCCCGCTTACGCTTTCGGCGACGATCCGGCCGCCCTGCCGCGCCAGCGTCGCGTGAAACGGATCGACCGCCAAATCCTGCAGATGGACGCGGTTGGAGGCGTCGCGGCCAATGCTTAGCTGCTCGTCTTCGACCGGCGCCGAACGGACGATGTCGCGCCCATCGGCGGTGCGCGTCACCGTCCTCAGGATGAAGCCCGCGCTCACCAGAAGAAGAACACCGCGACGATGTGCGCCGTCACCGCCGCCAGCGCCGCAAAGGTCATGGGCACATGCACGTACAGCCAGATTTCGAGCAGGGCTTTCAGCCGCATGTGCCGTCGCATCCGCGCCAGCAGCGCCTGCTTCTTTTCGAGCAGCGCATCGACCCGTTCCAGCGGGTTGTCGCCGGTGTCGGGCTGGTCGCCCGTGCGGCGCCTAATCGCCGCCTGCGCCGCCTCCGTCCGGCAGCGCGGATATTGCCCCGACAGCCGGTTCCACAGGCCGCCCGCGAACGGATCGTCATCGATGCTCGCCAGGACCCAGGCGGCGCCGTCGCGCTCGATCGGCTGCGCGGCGTCGTCCAGCTGCCGGTCGATCGAGCGCAGGCTTTCCAGCATCTGCGCCTCGGTCGCCTCGCCACGATTGGCCGAAAGCCTGGCGGGGATCACCGCGTACATCGCCACCCCCAACAGGCCGGACAGGATCACGACCATCATCAGCGCATAGGCCAGACTGTGCAGGTTCCAGCCAAAATCGAACGCCGCGTGCAGCGTCACGATGACGATCAGGCTCAGCCCCAGCCAGACATGCGCCGAGGTCCAGTTCTTCAGCGACCACCGTCCGCGCGTCATCGCCCGCTTGCGCACGCCGAGCATGGTCAGCCAGATCATCATGCCGGCGGCCAGCGTGCCGCTGGCATAGCCGAATGCCGTCCCGCCCGACGCACGCGGCGCGGGGTCGGCGATGTACAGCATCACCGCGATCAGGCTCAGCGTTCCGGCGACCTTGGCCCAGAGCAGCTTGGTCAGATACCCCTGGTGCCCCTCGCCCGCCCTGACGCGGACACGGCCCGTCTGCACGGCACGGATCGCCATCAGCCGTCGGCCTTCTCGAGCCGTGCGACGCTCAAAAACTCCTCCGGCGCGACGCGGATCGCCGCCCCCGTCGGGCACGCCCGCACACAGGCCGGGCCGCCCTCGATTCCCGAGCACATGTCGCACTTGATCGCCTTCTTGGCCTTTTCGCCGGAGGCATGCGCGTATTTCCACTTCTTGGACGGCTCGCCCGGCCCCGGCCCCGCGCCGAACAGCAGCCAGCTGAACAATGGCGGCTTCTTCGGCGGCACCGCGTCCATGCGGATCACGCCATAGGGGCAGTTGCGCTGGCAATTGCCGCAGCCGATGCAGCTATCATCGATGAACACCTCGCCGTCGGGGCCGCGATGGATCGCGTTCGGCGGGCAGTCGGCCATGCAGTGCGGATGCTCGCAGTGGCGGCAGCTGGTCGGCACATGGAGGTGCGCGAAGGTCTTGCCCGCCTCGCGGTCGAGCCGGCTCAAGCCCTCATGGCTGTCGGCGCACGCTTTCTCGCAATTGTCGCAGGCAACGCACAGATTCTCGTCGATCAGCAGCACGTCGGTCGCCTCGCCGACGCCCTGTTCGACCAGGAAGGTGGCGACGTTCGAATACATGTCGACCGCACTCGAAAACCCGTCCTTTTTCGCTTCGACGAACGCGTTGACGTCCTGCCGCGCCGCCATGTCCGCCCGCGCGCGATCGAGCAGTGCCGGCTTGCGCGTCATCAGCGCGCGGAACGCCGCGCCTTGCAGCTTGATCACTTCGGACTTGATCGCCGCGCGCACCGTTGCGGTGCGCCGTCCGCCGGCGATCAGCGCCATCTCGCCGACATAGGATCCGGCGGGCAGATAGGACAGGAACACCGGCTTTCCGCCGATCTTCTTCTCGACCATCATCGATCCCTGCCGGATGACGAAGATGTCGTCGCCCGTGTCGCCCTCGACGATCACCGCTTCGCCCGCCTTTTTGCCGAGCACCTCCGCCGACGCCACCACCTCGGCGACATCCTCCTTGGTCAAGCCGCTGCCGAACATTTGCAGCAACTGCCGCTCGATCGAGATGCGGGCGATCTCGGCCTTGGCGGCGGGCACTTGGCTCTGCAGTTTCAGGGCCGCGAGCCGCGAAATTTCGACGACGATGCAATCCTCGCCCGCCCGCACGGTTGCGCCGCGGCGGCGGCCCGAGATCAGCCCGACTTCGCCGACGATCGAACCCTGCTCGATCGGCACGGTGACCGACCGATCGGTCTGGCTGACCTCGACCAGCACATGCCCCTCGGCGATCGCGAACAGCGATGATCCCGGCGCGTTACGCTCGAAGATCACCTCACCCGCGCGATAGCAGCGCGCGACGCTGTCGAGCATGAATTCGCGCATCTGCAAACTCGTCATCCCTTCGAGGATCGAAATGCGCGTGCGCAGGAATTCGAGCCATTCGCCGACCGTCCGCCGTCCTGGCAGATCGCGGAACTTGGCCTCGAGGATCGGTTCGTCGGCGGGCTTCAGGTCCTGGTTGCCATGAATGAACTCGACCACGTCATGGCCCTGGTTCATGCAATGCTTGATCAGTGGATAGCCCGCCAATGCGCCGATCACGTAGATGCCGGGCGTCGAACTCTCGAAGGTCGGCGACAGGACGGGGAAGGCCAGCCGGTCCTCGCTGGCGAATTGGACGCCTGCTTCCTCGACGAACTTGCGCGGCGGGGCCGATCCCATCCGCGCGATCACCCGGTCGCATTTGAGCCGCACTTCGCCGTCTCGCGTATCGAGCGCGATCTCGCCTTTTTCGATCAGGCTGGCGGTGGTTTCGTTGTGGATCGTCAGCCGCCCGCTGTTATGCGCCGCCTGCAACGCCTTGACGTTGGCGTCCTTGGCGGTCGGGAAATCGGCGCCGCGATTGATCAGATGGACGACATTGCCCTGCGCCGCATCCGCTGCGAGGCCCAGCGCGTTCTCGATCCCCGCATCGCCGCCGCCGATGACGAAGACATGCTCGTCATTATACTCGGCCGGGTCGTCGAGCTGATACTGCACCTGCGCCCCCTCGCCGACCGGGCAGCGCACCAGATTGGGATTGCCCTGCGTGCCGATCGCCAGCACGACGGTCTCGGCCTCGATCGCCACGCCGTCCTTGAGCGTCAGCGTGAACGCGCCCTGCCCGCCCGTGATCGACGCGACTTCGGACTTATAGCGCACCGTGACGCGCTTGCCCTCGGTCTGCGCGTTCCAGGTGCCGAGGATCGCCTCGCGCTTCCCCGCGCCGAAATCCAGGTCCGACCGCAACACCAGCTGCGCCGGCGTCGCCATGACGTGCTTGCCCTTCTGGTATTTGTAGATCGTGTCAGAGAGGTGGTCGGTCTTTTCGAGCAGCACATGGCTCAAGCCCAACTGCGCCGCACGCGCCGCCGCGCTCAACCCCGCCGGCCCCGAACCCACGATCGCGATGCGAACCTTGTCCGCCATTGTTCCACCCCTGCCCCGGCGGGCACACTAGCATCCTTGCCGTCGCGCGCTAGTAGGACTGGCGTGAACAATACCAAAGTCAGCCGCATCGCCCTGATCCTGTCGGCCGTGCTAGCCGTCACCGCCTTGGCCATCAATGCATGGCGCGTGCGGACGCCGACCGCTGCGGCGCCGACCGCAACGCCGCCGGCCACAGCGCCGGCGGGGGATTCGGCGCAACTCATCGCCGGGCTCGAGGCGCGGTTGCGCGCCAGGCCGGACGATGCGGATGGCTGGCGCAATCTCGGCTGGTCGTTCTTCCAGTCCGAGCGCTTTGCCGAAGCCGCCTCTGCCTATCAGAAATCAGCTGCGCTCAAGCCCGGCGACGCGGCGATTTGGTCCGCCTTGGGCGAGGCGCTGGTCTTGGCCGGGCCGGGCACCGTCCCGCCGGACGCCCAGGCCGCGTTCAGCCGCGCGCTGTCGATAGACGCGAAAGACCCGCGCGCGCGCTACTTTCTCGCCGTGGCGGACGATATTGCCGGTCGCCATGGTCAGGCGATCGACGGCTGGTTCGCGATCCTCGCCGATTCCGCGCCCAGCGATCCATGGTATGGCAGCGTGCGGGAAGCGATCGAACATGTCGCCGCCGCCAACAAGATCGACGTGACCGCGCGCCTCGCCAAACTCAAGCCCGCCTCGCCCGCCGCCGCCGCGATCCCGGGTCCCACTCCCGAACAGATGCGCGCCGCTTCGGGCCTCGCGCCGGGGCAGCAGCAGGCGATGGTCGACGGGATGGTTCAGAGCCTCGCGTCGAAACTTGCCGCCGCTCCGCGGAACCCGCAAGGCTGGATGATGCTGATGCGCAGCTACGCCACGCTCGGCCGCAATTCCGAAGCCCGCGCCGCGCTCGCCAAGGCCAAGGCAGCCAATCCCCAAGCCGCCGCCGATCTGGATGCAGCAGCAAAGACTCTGGGGATTTAGCGACGGACAACCGGCGCTCGCAGCGTGAGTGCGTTTCTCAGGCTCCTATGGTCTGGCTGGACGGGGCATCCGGCAAAGCTTCCTCGCTCCGGCGGTCCGATACGTTTCCAAGCCCATACTTGGATTTTCGCCCCCTTCGGTGCATGGCGGCGGCGCGATGACCGAGAAATGGACTCCCGACAGCTGGACCCGCGCCGAAGCGCGCCAATTGCCCACCTATCCTGACACCGCCGCGCTCGACGCGGCGACGGACACGCTGTCGCGCTTTCCGCCGCTGGTCTTTGCCGGCGAGGCGCGCGCGTTGACCGCCGATCTGGCCAAGGTTGCCGAGGGTAAGGCCTTCCTGCTCCAGGGCGGCGATTGCGCCGAAAGCTTTGCCGAATTCCACCCCAACAACATTCGCGACACCTTCCGCGTCATCCTGCAGATGGCGGTGGTCCTGACCTTCGCCTCGAAGCTGCCGGTGGTGAAGGTCGGGCGCATGGCCGGCCAATTTGCCAAGCCGCGCTCCACCGACGTGGAAGCGCAGGACGGCGTCGAGCTGCCAAGCTATCGTGGCGACATCGTCAACGACATCGCGTTTACCGATGCCGGGCGCGTGCCCGATCCGCAGCGCATGGTGCAGGCGTACAACCAGTCGGCGGCGACGCTGAACCTGCTCCGCGCCTTTTCGGGGGGCGGCTATGCCAATCTTCACCAGGTGCACGCCTGGACGCACGATTTTATGGGCCGCTCGCCCTGGACCCGCCAATATAAGGACATCGCCGACCGGATCGGCGAAAGTCTCGAATTTATGGCCGCGTGCGGCATCAATATGGACACCGTGCCGCAGCTCAAGGCGACTCAATTCTACACCAGCCACGAAGCGCTGCTGCTGCGGTACGAACAGGCGCTGACGCGGCAGGATTCGCTGACCGGCGGGTGGTACGACACTTCGGCGCACATGCTGTGGATCGGCGATCGCACGCGGTTCGAAGGCTCGGCGCATGTCGAGTTCCTCCGCGGCATCGGCAATCCGGTCGGCGTGAAGTGCGGGCCCAGCCTCGAACCCGACACGCTGTTGCGCTTGCTCGACACACTCAACCCGCTGCGCATCCCGGGGCGGATCACGCTGATCACGCGCTACGGCCATGACAAGATCGAAGCCGGCCTGCCGCCCCTGGTCCGCGCCGTGCTGCGCAGCGGCCATCCGGTCGTGTGGAGCTGCGATCCGATGCACGGCAACGTCGTAAAGGCTGGCAATGGCTATAAGACGCGGCCCTTCGAGCGGATTTTGGGCGAGGTGCGCGGCTTTTTCGCGGTCCACCGCGCCGAAGGGAGTTTCGGCGGCGGCATCCATATCGAGATGACCGGACAGAATGTCACCGAATGTACCGGCGGGGCCGTCGACGTGTCCGAACTCGATCTTGCGGACCGATATCACACACATTGCGATCCGCGGCTCAACGCCGCGCAAAGCCTCGAACTGGCATTCTTGCTCGCCGAACTGCTGCGCGCCGAGGTGGCGGGAATGCCGGGCCGCCAGGCGGCGTAACGCGCGGTCGCGATCGTGCAGGGGTGATCTAGGCCGCCAGCACCAGATTCCGCCCCGCCGCTTTGGCGCGATACAGACACGCGTCGGCGCGATGGATTGCCGCGATATTGGCGGCATGATCGCCCTCGGTCGCCGCCACGCCCGCGGAAAAGGAGATGATCCCCAGGGGCTCATCATTCTCACGCAATTTCAGCTTGCGGACCGACAGGTCGGCCCGCGCCGTGTCGAGCAATTTGACGCCATCGTCGTGACTTTGATTGTCCATGATGACGACGAATTCCTCGCCGCCCCAGCGCCCGACGAAGTGCGGCGCGCAGCTTTCCGCCAGCGAGGTCGCGACAAGCTTGAGGACGCGGTCGCCGACGCCATGTCCGAAACGGTCATTGACCGACTTGAAATGGTCGATGTCGCAAATACCGATGACGCGCGGCTGTCCTTTGTCGGCGAGCTTTTGCAGATGTCGCTCGATCGCGCGCCGGTTGCCCAGCGACGTCAATTGATCGCGTTCGGCGTCGTCACGCGCGGACTCGAGTTCCTGCCGCAGCGTTTCGACCTGCTTCACGGCCGCATGAAGTTCATCCTCCGCCCGCCGCGACCGCTCAATCATGCGCGTGACGATCTGCACCGTGCGTGCCTCTTCACCGTCGAATGCCTCAGCCTCGGCACTCAGATCGCGTGTGAAATCGCTTGTCGCGGCCGCCGCGCTCGACGCCATTTCGCCGAGTTTGATCGTCTGATGGCGCAACGCGTCGCGTTCCGCCTTGAGATCGGCG
This sequence comes from uncultured Sphingomonadaceae bacterium, assembly GCA_964246315.1. Classification (GTDB taxonomy): domain Bacteria; phylum Pseudomonadota; class Alphaproteobacteria; order Sphingomonadales; family Sphingomonadaceae; genus Sphingomonas_O. Next base: position 32,044 of record CAXTPT010000005.1, read on the forward strand.
GGAGGACTGGCCGCGCCTGCATAAAGCTGCACGATCTCGTCCGCCTCGCCTTGCCGGATGCGCACGCCGCCATCGGTGATCGCATTTACCGCTCGGCCGATTTCCGATTTGGGCTCGGTCAGCGCAATATAGGCGAGCGTGTAATTCTGAGGGGTCGGTGGAAGCCATTGCTGGGCAAGAAAAGCAAGGGCTTGCTCAGCGTTCGCCTGAGCGGCGCAATGCGACATGGCCTGTCCTCAAGCGGTTGATCAAACCGGCCATAGACCAAGATAGTTAATGATCCTTTCGCACCTCGGCCGGTAAGCAATCGTTTTCAATTCCGGGACAGATGGGCAAATATCTGCCTACAGCGGCGGCGGCGCGGCCTCGGTAAAGGCCGGAAGCGCAGCGGCGCGGTCGGCAGTGGCTGTCAGGCACGGAAATGGCGTCAAATCGACCTTGAAGCGTCGCGCGTTATACATTTGCGGCACCAAACAGGCATCGACGATATTCGGAGTAGCGCCGCCCGCGAAAGGAGTATCGGACAACAGTGTTTCCAATGTCGCAAAGCCCTGTTCGACCCAATGCCGATACCAGGCATCGACCGATGGCTTATCCTGGCCCATGTCGGTCTGAAGGTATTGCAGGATACGAAGGTTGTTGATGGGGTGAATGTCCGCCGCAATAGTCAGGGCCATCTCAAGGGCGCGCGCTCGTGCAAGCGGATCGATCGGAATCATCCGAGGCTCGGGGACAAGCGTGTCAAGATAATCGATGATTGCAAGGCTTTGTCCAAGCACAAGCCCGTCGATTTCGAGCGCGGGTACGAATCCCGCCGGATTCTTTGCCAGATATTCTGGGGCGCGCTGCTCTCCAGCCCGCAGAGCATAATTACGTTTCTCATAAGCGATACCCTTCAAATTGAGGGCAATCCGGACGCGATAGCTCGCTGAGGACAACGGAAAATCATGCAGGATCATCAAGCTGGCTCCTTCTTGCCGATCGCCGCCCTGAGCGGCTCAAGCCCCGCGATCGTTATCTTGACGAAATTCCGGGCTGTGCGCGATCAACCCCGGCTGAGTCTGGGTACGATAAATTCACCCGGGAGCAGCCGATTGATGTGCCTGACATAGGCAGTCTGCCCGACAAGGCCGTTGGTGGCGCCGCTATCAAGCCGCGAACGCTTCGACCGGCAGTGCCATGATGCTGTCGGCACCAGCTTCGATCTTGGCGCGCAGCGACTTGGTGTCAGGCATGATCCGCTCGGCATAAAAGCGGGCCGTGGTCAGCTTGGCATTGAGGAACGCTACGTCGCCCTCGTTTGCATCGAGCAGTGCCTGCGCCGCCCTGGCCATGCGCAGCCACATCAAACCAACGGCGACGACGCCCAACAAGTGCATATAAGGCACCGATCCTGCGCCGGCGTTATTCGGGTTGGCCATGCCGTTTTGCATCAGCCACATGGTGGACGCCTGAAGATCGCCCGTCGCGCTCTCCAGCCGGCCGCCAAAGTCCGCCAGCGCTGGCGTGTCTTTCGCGCCACCGATCTCGCTAGTCAGCACGCCAAGGAATGCCTGCAGCCCGCGCCCGCCATTTTGCGCCAGCTTACGCCCGACCAGGTCGAGCGCCTGGATGCCGTTGGTGCCTTCGTAGATCTGCGCGATGCGCGCATCGCGGACATATTGTTCCATGCCCCATTCGGCGATGTAGCCGTGCCCGCCATAGACTTGCTGGCTGTTGACCGCGATCTCGAATCCCTTGTCGGTGCCGTAGCCCTTGATGACGGGAGTGAGCAGTTGGAGGATATCGTCGGCGATCTGCCGTTCCTCCTCGCTAGTCGCCTTGTGCGCGAGGTCTACTTGCAGCGCGCCCCACAAGATCAGGGCGCGCAAGCCCTCGGTCAGCGCCTTGGCCTCCATCAGCATGCGGCGAACGTCCGGATGAACGAATAATGTGTCCGCCTTTTCCTGCGGCTCGGCCGGGCCGCTAAGCGCGCGGCCCTGACGGCGGTCCCTCGCGTAAACGACGGCGTTTTGGTACGCGACCTCTCCGAGTGCGAGCCCCTGCAGTCCAACACCGAGGCGCGCGGCGTTCATCATCACGAACATTGCGGCGAGACCTTTATTCTCCTCGCCGACGAGGAAGCCTGCCGCGCCGTCATAGTTCATGACGCAGGTCGAATTGCCGTGAATGCCCATCTTGTGCTCGATCGAGCCGCACGACACGGCGTTGCGCTCGCCGACCGAACCATCGTCGCCGACCATGAATTTGGGGACAATGAACAGGCTGATGCCCTTGACGCTGTCGGGCGCGCCGGGAGTCTTGGCGAGGACCAGATGGATGATGTTGCTCGTCAGGTCATGCTCGCCCGAAGAGATGAAAATCTTGGTGCCGGTGAGCGCATAGCTGCCATCGGCGTTCGGTTCGGCCTTGGTCTTGATCAGGCCGAGATCGGTGCCGCATTGCGGCTCGGTCAGGTTCATCGTCCCGGCCCATTCGCCCGAGACCATTTTGGGGACATACAGCGCCTGCTGCTCGGGCGAGCCCTTGGCCAGGATCGCCTCAATCGCGCCGCGGGTCAGGCCGAAATACATGCCGAATGCAGTGTTGGCGCTGGACATGAATTCACCAAAGGCGGTGCCGAGGACGTGCGGTAAACCCTGCCCGCCAAACTCCTCCGGCGCGCCCAGCGTGTTCCAGCCGGCCGCGACCATCGCGTCATAAGCCGCCTTGAACCCCGTCGGCGTGGTCACCGATCCGTCGGCATGGCGTGTGCAACCCTCCCGGTCGCCAACCTGATTGAGCGGAAACAGCGTGTCGGCGATGAATCGCCCGCCTTCCCCCAGCACCGCTTCCACCATATCTGCGCTGGCGCTTTCGAAGCCGGGCAGGTTGGAGTAGCGCTCGAGCCCAAGCACATGATCAAGGACGAAGCGCGTATCGCGCAGCGGCGGATTGTACTGAGGCATGTGTCGTCCTTATTGGGCCGCGCCGTCGGCGACCTGAACCATTTTCACGAAGCGTTGCAGCTCATCGATATGCGCATCGATGTCGACACGCTGCCGCTTGAGCAATTCGATGCGCGACAGGCATTTCTCGATCGTTACGTGCCGCTGCGTCGCGCGCCCATCGCCAATGTCGTAAAGATCGATCATCTCGCGGATATCGGCAAGACTGAAGCCGACGCGCTTGGCGCGCAGGATCCAGGCAAGACGCGCGCGATCACGCTTGGTGTAGATGCGGACCGTGCCGCGCCGGATCGGCTGAATCAGGCCTTCGTCTTCATAAAAACGCAGCGCACGCGCAGTGACGTCGAATTCCTGGCTGAGATCGGAAATCGTATATTGGTGCCGGTCCCAATAATCGGGCGTGTCGAGCGTGGCATGCGTCCCCAATTCGGCCATCCGCCGTTGTTACTTTCCGTATACGTAAAGCACAAGACGTGGCGGCGGAGGGTGCTTCGCCGCACCTGGAGGTTCGGCGTCAACCCAGCGCCACCTTAGCTGTCGAGGAGCGTCTCGCCCGCCACTTGCCGGAAAAAGCAACTGCGGGCGCCGGTATGGCATGCCGGGCCCGCAGGCGCCGCGACGATCAGCAGCGCGTCCTGATCGCAGTCGATGCGCAGTTCGACAACGCGCAAGGTGTTGCCGCTCGTCTCGCCTTTTTTCCACAGTGTTCCGCGTGAGCGGCTCCAGAAATGGGCAAAGCCGGTTTCTTGGGTCAGGCGCAACGCTTCCGCGTCGAGATGCGCCACCATCAGCACGGCACCGTCCGAGGCATCGGTGACGACACCCGTGATAAGTCCCTGGGCGTCCCATCTCGGCTTGAGTTTCATCACGCCATCCTGCCGCGAACCAGCGCGCATTGGAACCCGCCGCGTGGCCGCTTCGTTGAGCAATGGAGCGGGCATTCGAAAAGAGGAACGCCCATGTCCCGTAGCGACCTACTTCCCCTCCTGAATCTCACCACTTTGATCGTCTTCGCGCTAATCCTGCTGGGCGTGTTGCTGTTATTCCTGCGCAAGCGGTCCAACCGACATCCGATGGAGGGCCAGCATGAGGAAAATATCGCCAAGCGGATCGACGAAAGTCGAGATACCCGTGAGCATGATTGATTTGTGACAGCAGGGCGACAAGCGCGAATACCGCGCTTATAGGCGGCGGACGCCAGCCGAATCGGAAGACCCCGCCGTCATGCTGACCACGCATCCGTTTGAAGACGACAAGCTGCGCGAAGAGTGCGGCGTGTTCGGCGTGTGGCAGGCCGATGCCGCGGCGGCGCTGGTCGCGTTGGGCCTTCATGCGCTGCAGCATCGCGGACAGGAAGCCGCCGGCATCACCAGCTGGGACGGTCATCACTTCCACTCGCATCGCGCGATGGGTCATGTCGCCGGCAATTTCGACCGCGACGAAGTCATCCGCGGGCTGCCGGGCCGGGTCGCTGCGGGCCATGTGCGTTATGCGACGACGGGCGATACGGTGCTGCGCAACGTCCAGCCGCTTTATGCCGATCTCGCGTCGGGGGGGTTCGCCGTCGCGCATAACGGCAACATATCCAATGCCGCGCATTTGCGCCGCGACCTCGTTCGCCGCGGGTCGATCTTCCAGTCGACCAGCGATACCGAAGTCATCATCCACTTAGTCGCGACCTCGGCCTACCGGACTTTGATCGACAAGTTCGTCGACGCCTTGAAGCAGATCGAAGGCGCCTATTCGCTGGTGTGCCTAACGCCTGAGGGGATGATCGCCTGCCGCGATCCGCTGGGCATTCGTCCCCTGGTGATGGGCACGCTCGGCGATGCGACGATTTTCGCATCCGAAACCGTCGCGCTCGATGTCGTCGGCGCCGATTTCGTCCGTGCGGTCGAACCGGGTGAGATCGTCATCGTCACCGAAAGCGGTGTCAAATCGATCAAGCCCTTTCCGGCGATCCACGCGCGGCCGTGCATCTTCGAGCACGTATATTTCAGCCGCCCGGACTCGATCGTCGATGGATCGAGCGTGTATGACGTGCGCAAGGCGATCGGCGCACAGCTGGCCATCGAGAACCCGGTCGACGCCGACCTGGTCATCCCTGTGCCCGACAGCGGCACGCCGGCGGCGATCGGCTACGCCCAGCAATCGGGCATCCCGTTCGAATTGGGGATCATCCGCTCGCATTATGTCGGACGGACCTTCATCCAGCCGGGCGATCAGGTGCGCCACCTCGGCGTCAAGCTGAAGCACAATGCCAATCGCGCGCTGATCGCGGGCAAGCGCGTCATCCTGGTTGACGATTCGATCGTCCGCGGGACGACCAGCCTGAAAATCGTGCAGATGATGCGCGATGCGGGCGCCGCCGAGGTGCACATGCGCATTGCCAGCCCCCCGACGCGGCATAGCTGCTTCTACGGCGTCGACACGCCCGAGCGCACCAAGCTCCTCGCGCACAAGCTCGACGTCGAGGGGATGACCGGGTTCATCCACGCCGACAGCCTGGCGTTCGTCAGCATCGACGGCCTCTACAAGGCGCTGGGCGAAGCGCGCCGCGCCGAAGTCCGCCCGCAATATTGCGACGCCTGCTTCACCGGCGACTACCCGACGCGGCTCACCGACCAGGAAGACATGCCCGTCACCGATCAGTTCGAGATGCTGGCCGAACGCGCGCTCTAGGGGCGGCTCGACACATCAGCGAACGGCGACCGTTATGCTGCGGGTCGGTCGAACATCGACGCGAGTTTATCGAGCGCGTCATTCCAGCCATCGGTGTGATCGTCGGCTTGATCCGCAGGCAGACCCGAGTGGGTCAAGGTGATCGTCGCGCAATCCGCGCGCGGCACGATCTCGATCATCACCTCGGACACAACGCCATCAGCGCGGTTTTCCTCCGTGCCTTCGATCCACTGCCAGCTGAGGACGATGCGCTCGTTCGGCACGCGATTTCGTGTCGGCAACACTATCGACGGCGAGAGCGACGACGACTTGCCCGCGCGATCCGCGTCGGCGAAAATCTGCAGCCAGCCGCCGGCTGGAAAGTGATATTCATAAACCTCGGCCATCGGATGACTATCGGCCGGCCTCCCGATGAGCTTGGCATACCAAGCGACTGCTTGTTCAAGGTTTTTGACGGCCACTCCGGCCAGCGCGTTCTGAACGGTCATCGATCTTCCTTTCTTCCAACAAGGTGACAAGTGCATCCAGCCTCGGCTCCCAGACGCGTGCGTGGCGCTCGAGCCACGCCAAGGCGTCGGACATGGGTTCCGGCGTGACCCGGCACGTGACATTCCGTCCGGCGCGCGTCCGCGTGACGAGGCCGGCATCGGCCAGCACGTCGAGATGCTTGATCACCGCCGGCAACGACATCGCGAAAGGCTCGGCAACGCTGCCTACGGTCAATCCGTCCGAAGCAATCAGGCGCGTCAGGATTGCCCGGCGGGTTGGATCGGACAAGGCGGCAAAAGTCCGGTCGAGCACGATGCGATAACAACTAACCATTTGGTTAGTTCCGGCGATCTATACGGTAAAATATTCCTGTCCTCGGCCAGATCGAAACAGCTAGGAGCATCGCGCATGCGGATTCTCCTGACCAATGACGACGGCATCCACGCGCCCGGGCTCGAGGTGCTCGAGGCGATCGCCCGCACACTGAGCGACGACATCTGGATCGTCGCGCCGAGCGAGGAGCAGTCGGGCGCGGGGCATTCGCTGACGCTCTCGCGGCCGGTCCGCCTGCGCAAATATGCCGAGCGGCGCTTTTCCGTTTCCGGCACACCGACCGACGCGGTGATGATGGCGCTGCAGATGGTCGACGGCGGTCTGAAGCCCGACCTGATCCTGTCGGGAATCAACCGCGGTGCCAATCTGGCGGAGGATGTGACGTATTCAGGCACCGTTTCCGCCGCGATGGAGGGCACGCTGGCGGGTGTCCGGTCGATCGCGCTAAGCCAGGTCTATGCCCGTGAAGGGATGGGCGATACGGTGCCGTTCGCCGCCGCCGAAGCATGGGGCACAAAAGTGCTCACGCCGCTGCTAGCCGCACCGATGAGCCCGCGCACGCTCGTCAATGTCAATTTTCCCGCCCTGGCACCCGATGCGGTGCGCGGCATAAAGGTCGTGACGCAAGGCTTTCACGATTATGGCCGCAGCCAGGTCATCCAGGGTACCGATCCGCGCGGCTATCCCTATTACTGGTTCGGCCTAGGCAGCGTGCCGCACACGCCCGGCCACGATACCGATCTCGAAGCGATCATCGACGGCTTCATTACCGTCACCCCGCTGCACCTCGACCTCACGCATCATGCCAGCATGGCAATGCTCGCGGACGTCTTCGCCAACGCCTAGCCAGCTGCTGTCGCTCAGGTTCCCGTACCGTTCCGATGTCTGACCAGCGCTTCCTCTAGGAAGTTTCTTGACATTAGATTGGAACATAGATAGAACGTGTCATTGTTAGATCCTAGATGAAAAGGAAGCCTGTTCATGACATGCGGAACCACGCTGACCGGTATTGCCAGCGTCGATGCCAAACCCTGGGGAGCCGAGGTGCATTCACTGAGCGTATCAGGGACTGGACCACGCAGCGTGCCGACAAAAATTGTCGGCATGGATACCTTGCCGGCCAATGCTAGCTACAATGCAACGACCCATGTGATCAGTTTAAATGCCGGGGGTGGCTTGCTAAGCGGCTGGGATCTGTCCGCCGACAACGTCAGCGTCAACGCTGCCGGGTGGATCGTCCGCGACAACAAGTTTCACGCAAACACCACGACTGGCTATGTGCTGAATCTCTTGAGCGCGGCAAGCGATACGATCGTTGAATATAATGAATTCGATGGCGAGTACGGCACCAAAAATATCGCGATCCTGTCCGCTGCGCCCCGGCTGCAATTCCGACATAATTTTATGCACGGGTCAAAGGGCGACAATCTGAAGCTAACCGGTGCGGCGAATACTGGCGCCGATGCGCCAATCGTTGAACGTAATTATTTTCTTGTCGGCGGCTGGTGGGACGGCGTTACCGGCGGCGCTCCAGCCAAGCCGCACTTCGACTGTATCTCTCCGGACAGCGGCGACGTCATCGTGCGACGAAATTATATCGATCTCGCCTCATACATTTCGGCAGCGGAAAATACCAGTCCGCCCAGGCCGATCAATCCAGCTCCGGCGGCGGCCGGAAGCCAGCGAACCTATGGTTTGACAAACGCAGTCAGGATGTCAGCCTTTGCCGGCAATATCGCGACGCCGACGATAACTCAAAACATCATCGTTGGTCACCGACGCGGCGGCGCCTATCTGTTTCAAACCGTGGACTCGCACGCGACCTATACAGGCTCGATTTCCGGCACGACGCTTACCGTAACGGCGGTGACCGAGGGGACCGTGCAGATCAATGCCTATATCAACGGCACAGGCATCACGCCAGGAACCAAGATCGTCAGCATGGTATCTGGTACAGGAGGCACCGGTAGTTACACGGTGAGCATCCCACAAAGCGCCGCGTCGACCGCGATCACCCAAGGATATTTTGTCAGCGGTGCCACGATAACCGACAACATCATTGAGGAAAGCCGGACAAACGGGATCAATTATACGCCGATGTTCGGCAGCGTCACTTTCACTGACAACATCCGGTGGAGCGACGGCACAGCCTTTTCGGCTGACGGCTTGGGCAATACGACAAGTATTCCTTCGGCGCCAATCCTGGTGGATTTCGACCAGACCGCCGAAACCAGCACGCCTGATCTACGATCGCGGCGGTGACGCCGATAGTCACCAGGGACGGAGCTCCGCTGATGGCGGAACGACTTGGAGCACCTGGGCACCGCTCAATCCCGATACCGGATTGAAATCGGATTGCGTGATTGCCAACATAACCGCGGGCGTCGCGAATCTGGTGCAGCTGCGCGGCATCAACACTTATGGCAGCGGTCCGGCGAGCAACACCGCAATCGTAACGACCAGCGCGGCACCGTCGACACCGTTTGTCGTGGCGGATACGGCAGGCACGGCGTGGTCGCGCGTTTCGGCGCCGACCTCAGCCAATTCGGCCCGGCGCTTTGTTCTGGCGACGAAGTTCACGCCGCGCACGAACTATGCGGCGACGCGCTACCTCGTCGCGGGCAACACGGTGACGTTCTACTTACGGCAAACCTCGGCCACTGCCCTAGCGCTGCGTCTGACATCGTCATCGGTGATCGGTGTTTCGTTGGCATTGCCAGCCGCACTCGCCGTGGACCGGGCCTATATCCTGCTGGTGACCGTGGATGGCACGGTCAGCAGCGCTCTACCGGGCGATGTCGTCAAGGCGTGGCTATATGACTATGCGACGGGCACGCTGAGCGCGCTCGCCGTGTCGGGCACGGTTGGAACATCCGGCGGGACGGTCAACTTCAATCCGTCGACCTTGATGCCCAATCTGGACCTGTTCAGCGCGAATGGCAGCAGCAACTATAATCTTGGAGTAGAGTATGTCGGTGTGCAGTGGGGCGACAATAGCTTGACCATGCCCGCACCCGCCGACGCCACCGCGATGCAAGCAATCCTGTCCAATGCCAACGCGCCAGCCACGCTCGGCGCATTCCAGCTCGCCTATTTCGACCAGACTGGCGATGAGAGCGATTGGAACAGCGCCGGTGGCTTGGCCAATAGCGGGACAATCAGCAGCAAGCCGGCAGTGAAGCAGGCCGGTACCTACGCCTAACCCATTCGGGAGAAGTTATAAAGTAAGCCGGCACCGATGCGTGCCGGCTTACTCCGGTTAAAGTACCTACCGTTCCACAATCATCGATTTGGGGAGCGGCCCGGCCCATTCAAAGCGGTGCCGCCCATCAGGGAACAGCGCGCGGAACTGCGTCCGGTCAAGGATGTCACTCGATTGAACGCTGGTCATGGCGCGGTTGATATCGCCCGACGGCTTGGCCCAACCGACCTTGAAGCGCTTGAGCAGCTTCGCGCGAACTCCGACGGGCAGCCAGTGGAAGAATGGCACGCGGAAGAAATGCGGATCGACCGGGAACCAGAAATAGGGCGTTTGGACATAATAGGCCGGCGCGAGCCGTCGCGTCTCGCTGGCAAACGCGACCATGTCGGCCCAGCGACCGACATGTTCGATCACACTGTTTGAATGAACCAAGTCGAAGCTGTTATCGGCGTGTCGAGTGAGCGCCCGCGCATCCCCGATTTCGAGCTTGATCGGAATGTCGCCCGAAGCCCCGCGCGGCAACTCGCTTTCGTCATAATTGACGCACATCACCTTGACGCCATGCGCCCGCATCCAGTCAAACCCAAGCCGCTGCCAGTAACCCGCGCTGCCGCCCAGATCGAGGACGTTCAATTGGCCGCCGTTTTGCGCCGCAAGCGCTTCGATACGAGCCTTTAGACGGCGGCTGCGGCGGGCGCGAAACGCGGTGCCGAGGCGGATCAGAGGCGAAGTGCTGCTCATCGCACCGCCTCTAGCGGAGTGCGCTCAAGGCTGGCTAGAGGCGGCGGCTGGCAAAATCCGTGGCGCGCGACTATGTGGACCGCCCCCGTCATGGCCACTATTCTTCCCACCCCGCCCAAGGTCGGCATGGTTTCGCTCGGCTGTCCGAAGAACCTCGTCGACAGCGAGCGCATCCTCGGCAAGTTGCGCAGCGATGGTTATGGCGTGTCGCCCGACTATGCCGGGGCGGACGTGGTTCTGGTCAACACCTGCGGCTTCCTCGACAGTGCCAAGGAAGAGAGCCTCGAGGCGATCGGCGAAGCGATAGCGGAAAACGGCCGCGTCATCGTCACCGGTTGCATGGGCAAGGACGCCGAGGCGATTCGCGCACGCTTTCCGCAAGTCCTGGCGATCACCGGTGCGCACCAATATGAGCAGGTCGTGTCGGCGGTGTACGAAGCCGCGCCGCCGGCGCGCTCGCCTTATCTCGACCTGGTGCCTGGCGGTGCGGTCGAGGAAACGTGGATCGCCGACAAGCTGACGCCGCGGCATTACAGCTATCTGAAGATTTCCGAAGGCTGCAACCACCGCTGCAGCTTCTGCATCATCCCGCAGCTGCGCGGCGATCTGGTCAGCCGCCGCCCCGACGCGATCCTGCGCGAGGCGGAAAAGCTCGTCGCAGCCGGAACGCGCGAATTGCTGGTGATCAGCCAGGATACCAGCGCTTACGGCGTCGATATCCGTCACCAGCCGCGCGAATGGCATGGTCGCGAGGTGCGGGCTCACATGACCGATCTGGCGCGCGAACTGGGCTCGCTCGATGCTTGGGTACGGCTGCATTACGTCTATCCGTACCCGCATGTCGATCAGGTCGTCCCGCTGATGGCGGAGGGGGTGATCACGCCCTATCTCGACATCCCGTTCCAGCATGCCAGCCGCGATGTGCTCAAGCGCATGCGCCGCCCGGCGAACGAGGCGAAGGTGCTCGAGCGCATTCACCGCTGGCGCGAAATCTGTCCTGATATTGCGATCCGTTCGACCTTCGTCGTCGGCTTTCCGGGCGAGACCGAAGCGGACTTCCAGTATCTGCTCGACTGGCTGAGCGAAGCCCGCCTCGACCGCGTCGGGGCGTTCCGCTTCGAACCGGTCGAGGGCGCGACGGCGAACGCATTGCCCGATCCGGTGCCCGAGATGGTCAAGGAAGAACGCTACGCGCGGCTGATGGAGCTGACCGCGCGGATCAGCGCCGAAAAGCTCGCGGCAAAGGTCGGGCGGACACTGCCGGTCATCATCGACGAGGTCGACGACGACGGCGGCGCGACGGGGCGGTCACAGGCCGATGCGCCCGAAATCGACGGCCATGTCTTTCTTCGCGATGCGGGCGGATTGCAGATGGGCGACATCGTAATGGTGACGGTCGAAGATGCCGACGAGCACGATCTTTACGGCGTACCGGCATAGCTGCTCAAGCGATAATCGCGATATTGCTCGCGTAGCGCGGTCTTGAGAATTTTGCCCGTGCCGGTGTGCGGCAGTTCATCGACGAACAGCACTTCGTCGGGCAGCCACCATTTGGCGACCTGCCCGGACAAATGTTCGCGCAATTTGACTGCGCAAACATCCGCGCCGGGCTTGCGGACGACCAGCAGGATCGGGCGTTCGTCCCATTTGTCGTGCTTGACGCCGATCGCCGCCGCCTCGGCGACCCCGACGCAGCCGACCGCAGCGTTCTCCAGTTCGACCGACGAAATCCATTCGCCGCCCGATTTGATCACGTCCTTACTGCGGTCGGTGATCTGCATCGTCCCGTCGGGGTTGAGAGTGGCGACATCGCCGGTGTCGAACCATTGGTCGGCGTCGGTCGCATCCGCCTCCGCCTTGAAATAGCGCTTGACGACCCAGGGACCACGGATCTGCAGCCGGCCGGAAACCGTGCCATCGCGCGGCAGAACGTCGTCATCCTCGTCAACGATACGCAGTTCGACGCCGAAGGGCACGCGTCCCTGCTTTACCCCGACGTCCAGTTGCTCTTCGCGCGACAGATCGTCCCAGCCCTCACCCGGCGCGCCCATCGTGCCGATCGGGCTGGTCTCGGTCATGCCCCAGGCATGATTGACGCGGATACCCATGTCGATCAGCCGCGCGATCATCGCGCGCGGCGCGGCCGAACCGCCGATGGTCACGATCCGCATCTTGCCCAGGCCCGCCTCGCGCCCCGCCGCGACCTCGGCATCCATGTGCGCGAACAGGCCCAGCCACACCGTCGGCACCCCGGCCGAATGTGTCACGCCTTCGCTGTGGAACAGGTCGAACAGCACCTTCGGCTCATTGGTTACGCTGAAGACGAACTTCATCCCGGCGGCGGCGCCCGCGAAAGGCAGGCCCCAGGCGGCGGCGTGAAACATCGGCACCACGGGCAGGGCAACCGCTGCGGTGGACAAGTCGAACACCGACGGCGCGACTTCGGCCATCGCATGCAGCATGGTCGAACGGTGCTCGTAGAGCACGCCCTTGGGGTCTCCCGTGGTGCCGCTGGTATAGCACAGCATGCAGGGCTCCCGCTCGTCGCCAAGATGCCAAGCGAAATCGTCCTTGCCTCCGGCGATCAGCCGCGCGTAATCGTCGCCGGCGTCGAAACGGATGAAATGCTCTACGCTGGTCAGGTGCGGCCGGATGCGGTCGATCATCGGCTGAAACTGCACGTCGTATAACAGTACGCGGTCTTCGGCATGATTGATGATATAGACCAGCTGTTCGTCGAACAGGCGCACATTGACCGTATGGATCACTCCGCCGCAGCCGATCGCGCCGTACCAGCTGGTCAAATGACGGTGATGGTTCATCGCCAGCGTGGCGATACGGTCCGCGGGCTTGATGCCCATCCGCACAAAGGCTGAGGCCATCTTGCGCGCTTCGTATGCAACGCCCGCCCAGCTGGTCCGCTCGATCCGCCCGTCGCCCCAGCGCGTGACGATTTCGCGTGTGCCGGCCTCGCGTTCGGCGTGGTCGATCAGGTGCGTCACCCGCAGCACCCAGTCCTGCATTCCACCCAGCATAGTCATCCTCGCTCCCCGACGAGCGTAGCGCGACGGAGCACGGGTGTTAAGCGCAAGCGCGATGGCCAGCCCCGGCGCAGCGGCTAAATCTTTCCCGTATGAGCGCCTCGCCCGCGATCGCCGAGCCCGCTTACGCCAGTTGAAAGACAACGGCTGCTTGCTGCGCCCCAACCCGTCAGACGCAGGCGGCGCCAACCGTCTTGATGCGCGGCGGGTCAGTCTCGGCAGTGCGTTGGCGTGGCAGGCATCTGATACCGCGGCCGACGATTTCCAAGCCTTGTTCGTTCAGGAGGCAAGCGCCAGTTTGGGCATGGTCGCCAGCGTTTCCACCGCACCAATGCCGGGAATGGCGCCAAGCTGCTCGATCGCTTCACCATCGAGGCGGAAGTTGCGACCGAGCGTGAGACGAGCGCTTCCTTCAGCAAAACGCGCTTCGGCATGGACCTCGCCGCGTCCGCCCCGCCGATCTTCGAGAAAGGCCGCCAGCGCGGCGATGCCGCCCGCCCCGTCGATTACCAGTTTGAGCGAGACGCGGATGTCGGCAACAAGCCCATCGAGAGCGCGCACGCTGCGTACGGTCACCCGCGGCGTTTCCTCGCCGGGGCGGCGATCGAGCTCGACCCCAAGCAACTGGCACGCACCGCTGCGTGCGGCCTCTTCCAGCGCGATGCTCGCGGGATCGTCGAAGCAAGTGGCAACATATTGACCGCTGGCGTCGCTGAGGGTCACCATGAGATAGCGTCTGCCCCGTGCCGACGTGCGCCAGCGCGCGTCCTCGACCAACGCGGCCAGCACCCCACCGACGCGCTCGCCTTCTGCAGGATTGACCGCGGAGCATAATGCGGCGTGGCTGCGCGCGCCATGAGCAATGGCGGCGTGACGGTATCGATCGACCGGATGCGCCGAGAAGTAAAAGCCGAACGCTTCTTTTTCAGCCGTCATACGCTCGGCGAGTGACCAACTGGCCGATTTGGGCAATTTGATCGCGGTCACCGAGGCTTCGCCGCCGAACAGCCCATGCTGGCCGCCGGTGCGCCGCTCCTCGGCCGACTGGGCTACCGCCAGCATCGTTTCGGCCACCGCGAACACGCCGGCGCGGTTGGACTCGACACAGTCGAACGCACCGCTGCCCGCCAACGCTTCCAACTGGCGCTTGTTCAGCATGCGCGGCGGCACCCGATCGGCGAAATCGTCGACCGACTTGAAGTCTCCGCCCGCCTCGCGGGTCGCAACGAGTTGCTCCATCGCGCCTTCGCCGACGCCCTTCAACGCGGCGAGTGCGTGGCGCACCGCCAGCCCGTCTTCGGTTGTCTCTACGGAGAAATCGGCATCGCTGGCGTTGATGCACGGCGGCAGCATCGCGACGTTCGAGCGGCGCATATCGTCGACGAAGATCGCCAGCTTGTCGGTATTGGTGCGGTCGAAAGCCATCGACGCGGCGAAGAAATCGTGCGGATAATGCACTTTGAGCCAGGCGGTCTGGTAGCTCAGCACCGCATAGGCCGCGGCGTGCGATTTGTTGAACCCGTAGCCGGCAAACTTGTCGATCAAGTCGAACAGCTCCTTGGCCTTCGCAGGCGGAATGTCGTTCGACGTCCGGCAGCCGTCGATGAAGCGCTGGCGTTGCGCGTCCATTTCGGCCTGGATCTTCTTGCCCATGGCCCGGCGCAGGAGGTCTGCGTCACCCAGCGAATAGCCGGCAAGGATCTGCGCCGCCTGCATCACCTGTTCCTGATAGACGATCACGCCGTAAGTCTCGGCCAGCACCTGTTCGAGCAGGGGGTGCGGATAGACGATGTCCTCCTGCCCGTTCTTGCGCCGCCCGAACATCGGGATATTGTCCATCGGCCCCGGGCGATAGAGCGCGCCGATGGCGATGATGTCGGCAAAATTGCTCGGCTTCACGCCCGCCAGCGCGCGGCGCATGCCTTCGGATTCGAGCTGGAACACCCCGACCGTGTCGCCGCGCTGAAGCAGGGCGTACACCGCCTCATCGTCCCAACCCAGCGCATCGAGATCGGGCCGGTGCCCCTCGCGCGTTTCGATCATGTCGAGCGCGCGATGCAGCACCGACAGGGTCTTGAGGCCGAGAAAGTCGAATTTCACCAGCCCTGCCGCCTCGACATATTTCATGTCGAATTGCGTCACCGGCATGTCCGAACGCGGATCGCGGTACAGCGGGACCAGCTGGTCGAGCGGCCGGTCCCCGATGACCACGCCGGCGGCGTGCGTCGAGCTATGGCGCGGCAGACCTTCAAGCTTCATCGCCAGGTCGAACAAGCGCTTTACCTCTTCGTCCTGCTTGTACGCTGTCGCCAGGTCGCTGACGCCGTTGAGCGCGCGGTCGAGCGTCCACGGATCGGTCGGGTGATTGGGCACCAGCTTGGCGAGGCGGTCGACCTGGCCATAGCTCATCTGCAACACGCGACCGGTGTCCTTGAGCACCGCGCGCGCCTTCAGCCGCCCGAAGGTGATGATCTGCGCGACATGGTCGCGGCCGTAGCGGCCCTGCACGTAACGGATCACTTCCTCGCGCCGCGTCTCGCAGAAATCAATGTCGAAGTCGGGCATCGACACGCGCTCGGGATTGAGGAAGCGTTCGAACAGCAGGCCGAGCTTCAGCGGATCGAGATCGGTAATGGTAAGCGACCAGGCAACGACCGAACCCGCGCCCGAGCCGCGGCCGGGGCCGACCGGAATGTCATGATCCTTGGCCCATTTTATGAAGTCGGCGACGATCAGGAAATAGCCTGGAAATCCCATGTTGATGATGACATCGAGTTCGAACTCAAGGCGGTCGCGATAGACTTGTTCGTCGATCTTGCCCGCCAGCTCGAGCCGTTTTTGCAAACCCGCGCGCGCATCGCGGCGCAATTGTTCGGCTTCGGCATCGCGGTCGCCTGCGAGGCTCGGCAGGATCGGCTTGCGGTTGGGCGCCGAAACCGCACAGCGCCGCGCGACCACCAGCGTGTTGGCCAGCGCATCGGGCAAGTCGGCGAATTGCTGTTGCATTGCCTCGATCGGCTTGATCCACGCTTCGGGCGAGGATTTCGCGCGGTCGTCGCTATCCACATAGGCGCTGCCCGCGATGCACAGCATGATGTCATGCGCGGAGTGAAAGGCAGCTTCGGCAAAGTGCGCCGGGTTGGTCGCAACCAGCGGGATTTCGAGTTCGTCGGCGATGCCGACCACCCCCAGCTCGGCTTGAATTTCAACGGGATCGCCGCGACGCGCCACCTCGACATAGAGCCGATCGCGAAAAACGGTGCGGAGCCGTTCGAGATAGACGCGCGCGGCCGCGTTCTGACCGTCGGCGATCAAGCGGACCAAGGCCCCCTCGCCGCACGCCGTCAGGGCGATCACGCCTGCCGCATGCTGCGTCAGCGTGTCGAACGATACATGGGGCGGCTCGTCGATCGGCCGCCCGAGATGCGCGTGGCTGACCAGTGCGCAGATATTATTATAGCCTTCCTCGTCCTGCGCGTAGAGCGCGAGCCAATCGAGGCCCGCAGGCATTCCGTCGGGCCGCGCGACGCACAGCAAGGTGCCGATGATCGGTTGCACACCCGCCTTGGTGCACCCTTCGGCAAAGGGCATCGCGCCGTAAAGGCCGTTGCGATCGCAAATGGCTGCCGCCGGATACCCGCGTGCCTTCGCGGTCGCCGCGATCGCCTTGGGATCGATCGCGCCTTCCAACATGGTATAAGCGGAGAAATTGCGGAGCGGGACGTAGGGCGCGAATGCCATGTGCCTGCTTATCAGGCGGCAGTAGCGCCCGCCATGCCGCCGGGTCGATTATCCACAATTATCGGTGGGAAAGCCGTCTTCCGCGCGCATCGCCAGGATCTGACCGACATTGAACGTGCCCTGCGCCCCGGCGTCGATCACCACGCGCGCGCGTTCGGCGCCGCTCATGCCGCAAACCTTAGTCACCAGTTCGGCCAGCGTGCCACGGGCGCGCTCCTCGAATTCGAACGACATTTCCGACCCGTCATCGGTGCGCTCGATCAGTTTCGCGGGGGCAGTCCAGTCGGTCATGCAAGCAGCTCCTCGATTTCGCGCTTGAGGCTCTCGGGCTTTTCGGTGGGCGCGTGACGCGACACGACCCGGCCCTGCTTGTCGATCAGGAATTTGGTGAAATTCCATTTGATGCCTTCGAGCCCGAGCAGGCCAGGCTTTTCACGCTTCAGCCATTTCCAGAACGGGTCCGCACCCGACCCGTTGACCTCAACCTTGGCGAGCACCGGAAACGTCACATCATAGGTCAGCGCGCAGAAATTCCTGATCTCCGCCGCGTCGCCCGGCTCCTGCGCGCCGAACTGGTTGCAGGGGAAGCCAAGCACGGTCAGCCCGCGATCTTTATATGCGCGGTGCAGCGCTTCGAGGCCCTCATATTGTGGCGTAAAGCCGCATTTGGAGGCGGTGTTGACGACGAGGATCGGCCCCTGAATCGTGCCAAGATCGAGCGACGTGCCGTCAGCCTGCTTCACCGTGAAATCGTGCGCATTCATGCGAGCACCCCCTCGTGCAGCCTTACCACGCGGTCCATCTTTGCCGCCAGCCGTTCGTTATGCGTCGCGACGAGCGCCGCGCTGCCCTCGCCGCGCACCAGCCGCAGGAATTCGGCGAGGACGGTGTCGGCAGTCGCCTCGTCCAGATTGCCGGTCGGCTCGTCGGCCAGCACCAGTGCCGGCCGGTTGGCCAGCGCCCGACCCACCGCCACGCGCTGCTGTTCCCCGCCCGAGAGCTTCGCCGGCTTGTGATCGAGCCGTCCGGCGAGCCCGAGAGTGGTCAGCAATACACGCGCCCTGGTTTCCGCGGCATTGACCTCAACGCCGGCGATAAGCTGCGGCAGCACGACGTTCTCCGCAGCCGAGAAGTCGGGCAGCAAATGGTGGAACTGGTAGACGAAACCCAAGCGGTCCCGGCGCAGCGCAGTGCGCGCGTCGGCATCAAGCCGGGACGCTTCCTGTCCCAGGATGCGGATCGACCCTTCGAAGCCGCCCTCGAGCAGCCCGACCGCCTGTAGCAGGGTCGATTTGCCCGATCCCGAAGGCCCGAGCAGCGCGACGATCTCGCCGCCCTTCACGCTCAGGTCAACACCCCGCAGCACTTCGATCGTCGCGGGCCCTTGGGTAAAGGCGCGGCGCAGGTTTGACGTGCCGAGCACTTCACTCATAACGCAGCACCTGCACCGGATCGGTGCTCGCCGCCTTGAAAGCGGGGTAAAGCGTGGCGAGGAAAGCGAAGATCAGCGCCATCGCGCAAATACCGATAATCTCCAACGGGTCGGCCTTGGCAGGCAATTCGGTAAGAAAGCGGATGGACGGATCCCACAGATTCTGTCCCGTCACTAATTGTATGAAGTTCACCACGGCCTGCCGGAAATACAGGAAAATCGCGCCGAGGATGAGGCCGGCGGCCGTGCCCAATACCCCTATCGTCACACCCACGGTCACGAAAATCCGCGTAAGGCTGGCGCGCGATGCGCCCATGGTCCGCAGAATCGCAATGTCACGCGTCTTCGCTCGCACGAGCATGATCAGCGATGACAGGATATTGAACACCGCCACCAGGATGATGATCGAAAGCACGACGAACATCGCCACACGCTCGACCGCCAATGCTTCGAACAGTGTCGCATTCATCTGCCGCCAGTCGGTGACGACCGCCTTGCCCGCCGTCGTACGGGCCAGCGGCGCAAGGATCGCGCCGACCTGGTCGGGGTCGGTCGTCTTGACCTCGATCATCCCTACCGCGTCGCCGAGCAACAACAAGGTCTGGGCATCCTCAATCGGCATGACGACGAAGGCCTTGTCATAATCATAGACCCCGATTTCGAAGATCGCGGCCACGCGATAGCTCACGATGCGTGGCACGCTGCCAAAGGGCGAGCTTTGTCCGTCGGGCGAGATAAGGCTTACAGATCCGCCGATCCGCACGCCAAGCTGTTCGGCAAGCCGCGCACCCAGCGCGACATTGCCGCTGCCCGGCTTCAGTTCAGCCAGCGATCCGGCCAGCAATTTGGTATGCAGCGACTGGTTGGACGCGATGTCTTCAACGGCCATGCCGCGCACCAAGACGCCTTCGACACGCCCGTCGTGGCTCGCCATCAGCGGCTGTTCGATTAGTGCTGTCGCAGACGTGACGTTTGGCGTCGCCTTGGCCTGTGCGATGATCTGGCGCCAATCCTCCAGACGCCCGCCATAGCCCTGAACCACGGCGTGCCCGTTCAAGCCGACGATCTTGTCGAACAATTCGGCGCGGAACCCCGACATCACGCTCATCACCACGATCAGCGCGGCGACACCGAGCATCACCGCCACCAGGCTGATCGAGGCAACGAGGAAAATGAAACCCTCGCCTTTGCCCGGCAGCAGATAGCGCCGCGCGATCATCCGTTCATAAGGGGTCAGCAGCATGGCGCGGCACTAGGGGCGGGCGCGGCCAGCGGCAAGCATGCGCGCCTGTGTTCGATTGGACACACTCCGATGCAAATCGTTGGCATCAGGGCAAGAAGCGTTGGCCAAACATAAATCGGTCGCATACTCACGCAGACCTGGATCGAAGGCAAAAGCCCGGTTCGGGGAGTATCGGCTCCGCTTCGGCGTTTGAGCCGGTAGAGAACTAAGAAGGGGGCTGACGAGCAATCGTCACGCGGGTGCCCGGGGCGAATACGCTCCGGGCATTCGCCGTTTTGGGGTTATAATCGCAAAACCGGCTGACCTTGATCGTTGCGCAGCTGTCCTTCCCACAAGCGGAGGGGTGTCTTCGATTTGCTAGCCTAGACCTCACTCGCTTTAGGAAAGGACAGGCTCAAGGCGCCGGGGCGGGGGTCAGGCCAAACCCAGCGCGTACTTGACCACATTCAAATCCCCATGACGCACGCGCGCATCCGCCGCCTCCTCGGTCTTCGGTTTGGCACGATACGCCACGCCCAGTCCCGCCGCCTTGATCATCGGAATATCGTTGGCCCCGTCGCCGATCGCGATGCTGGCGGACGCGGGCAGACCGCGCGCCGCGAGTTCAGCAAGCAAGACCGCCTGCTTGGACGCCGAATCGACGATCGGCTGGCCGGTCTTTCCCGTCAGCGCCGCATTCTCGTGGAGCAGCGTGTTGGCGATGACGCGATGGAACCCGATCTTGCGCCCGACGGCGTCGGCGAACAGCGTGAAGCCGCCCGAGATAAGGACCGTATAGCCGCCAGCGTCGCGAAAGGCTGCGATCAGGGCGGTGGCACCCGGCATGATCTTCACCCGCTCGCGCAGGCATTCCTCCGCCTTCGCCACGGGCAACCCCTCGAGCAGCGCTACCCGTGCTGCCAACGCGTCGGCGAAATCGAGTTCGCCACGCATTGCCGCTTCGGTCACGGCCGACACTTCGGCCTTGAGCCCAATATAATCGGCCAATTCGTCGATGCATTCGACGGTAATCATCGTCGAATCCATGTCTGCGATGAGCAGCTTGCGCGGACGATCGGCTTCACGCTGGACGACGACGTCGAGGCCTTCGAACGCTTCGAGCGCGGCGCGGACTGCGGCCGGATCGGCGGCAAAACGCAGATCGCACGCCACGCCTTCGACCAGTGCACCAGCCTGCCCGTCTATCACCGCGGCGGCTTCGGCGATAACGGACGCGGCCAAGCCCCGCTGGTCAACGATTGTCGCGATGAACAAAACCGACCTCCCGCCGCTCACGCTTATTGCCGGGCCGACCGTCAGCGGCAAGTCGGCGCTCGCCCTAAAGCTGGCGTCGGAGCGGCCGAGTGTGATCGTCAATGCCGACGCGATGCAGGTCTATGCCGATCTGCGCGTGCTGACGGCGCGGCCCTCGGCAGCGGACGAGGCGGCCGCACCGCACCGGCTTTTCGGGCACATCGACGGCGCGGTGCCGTGTTCGGCGGCGGATTGGGCAGCGGAGGCGAAGGTCGTGCTTGCCGAGGCATGGGCCGCGGGGCTGCATCCGATCCTGGTCGGCGGCACGGGCCTGTACATCCGCACGCTGCTTGACGGCATCGCGCCGGTGCCCGCGATCGATCCCGTCATTCGCGATGCGGCGCGCGCCTTGCCAGTGGCCGCGGCGCATGCGGCGCTGACAGCGGAAGACCCGCTCATGGCCGCGCGGCTGAACCCGGCCGATACTGCCCGCGTGGCGCGGGCACTTGAGGTGGTGCGCGCGACTGGCCGGTCACTCACCGAATGGCAACGCGTGAAGCAAGGCGGGATCGGCAAGGATGTGGCGCTCCACCCAATCATACTCGATCCGCCACGCCACACGCTGATCGAACGGAGCGATGCTCGAATCGAGCGGATGCTCGCTGATGGGGCGTTGACGGAAGTGTCCAGGATCGAGACACGGCAACTCGATATTGGCCTGCCGGTCATGCGCGCGATCGGTGTCCGGCCGCTGCTCGCGCATCTTGACGGCAAGATGACGATTGTCGAGGCGCAGGCACAAATCCGGCGCGATACAAATGCTTACATCAAGCGTCAGCAAACCTGGTTGCGCGGGCAAGTTTCGAGCAATTGGCACCGTGTCCCATATCCGGACGGCTGATCACTCGTATTTACCGTAATTGATCGTCTTGCTATGCGGCATGACGAGTTGGGGAACTCGTCCGCGCATGACGCGGGCCAAATCTTGGGGTTGTAAGTCCGATGCGTTTTATTCGCGCTGCAGCGGTTGCCGCGCTGCTCGTCACGTCCGCAATGGCCGGTTCAGCGCTGGCCGCTGGTCCGACCGCGACGCAGAAAAAGGCGGCGAACGCGCTGGTCATGCTTAGCCAGATCAATCTGGCGGTGAAGCAAAACTGGACCTTCAACGGCGGCGGTGAGGTTGAAGGCAAGGTTTACGTTGGCGGCAATGTGCTCGGCTCGAGTCAGACGCAGATCGGCTTCGGCGCGTCGAATGGTCAGGGCACGGCCGCTTCGGCATTTGCGACGGTCACCGTCGGCGGCTACACCAATGTCGGCTTCCAGATCACTAATGCGGTGGGCGGCAGCTATGGCGCCTATATCGGCGGCGCTTCGAATGGCGAGATCAATGTCCTGAACAGCGGCGCGACCGTGAAGGTCGGCGGCAACGCCAATTCGATCAAGGTCATGGCCAATCAGACAACATGGGTTGGCGGAAATTACACCAGCCAGAATGGGCTCGACCTGTCGACCAACGGTCAGGTGTGGATCGGCGGGACCGCGACGCGTATCCAGGGCGGCAGTTCCAATGCGATCATGGTCGGCGGCAAGGTCGATCAATTGTATGTCAATGCCAACAGCAGCGCGGTGATCGGCAGGACCAATGTCGGATCGCAGCAGAATCCGAACTGGGTATCGATCGGCCAGGGCCAAGCGGGCCAGAACACTACGGTCACCGCGCTGGGTAATATCTCCAATTTTGACATCAATGGCGGGAATGCCACGGTCAAGACCAACGGCACATTTTCGAACGGCAATGTATCCGGCGGCGGCAGCCTGCTGTACGCGCGGGGCGGCACCAGCGGCAATGTGAACAACAACACCGGCAATCAAAACGCGATCAAGACCGGACCCGATATATTCACTGGCGCCGTCACCGCGCCTGCCGACCCGGGCGCCCCGTTGATCGCAAGCCTGACGGATCAGACCGCGGCGATGTTCGACAATTTCAAGGCCTTGTCCGACACATTGCGCAATTTGAATACCGCTGGACATGCCGGGGTGCTGGAGGTCACCAATGGCGGGCAGGCGTATACCTTTTCGAGCGGTCTGAGCACTGGTTACACGGTGTTCAACGTCAACGAAACGATCTTCAGCAAGAACGAACTTGCCTATAACTTTCTGAACGCATCGACGCCGGTCATCATCAACGTCAAGCATAGCTCGTGCACCGCGAATTGCAGCTATGCGATGACTTCAAATTTCACCGGAGATGTCGGCAGGTACAATCGCAACGTGATCTGGAATTTCGTCGACGCAGGCAGCGTCGTTCTGGATCGGCAATTCCAAGGCTCGGTGCTCGCCTATCTCGCCGATTTGCAGTCGAACGTCATCGAGGGATCGGTGGTCGCGAAGAATTTCACGCAGACCAACGAGATCCATCTCGGCACCTTCAATCGCAACGATGCAAACTCTTTTGTGCTGACCGGCGCGGTCCCCGAACCGGCCAATTGGCTCCTGATGATCGCGGGTTTCGGGCTGATCGGCGGCACGATGCGGCGGCGGCGGGCGTTCGCAGCCGCAGCATAATTTTTGACAGCCCCGCCCGGGCTGACTAGCCCCGCCCGATGCACGGGGAACAAAGCGGCGCTGAAATCCTGATCCAGGCTCTGGCTGACCAGGGCGTGGAAGTCATTTTCGGCTATCCGGGGGGCGCTGTCCTCCCGATTTACGATGCTTTGTTCCAGGACGGGCGCATTCGTCATGTCCTCGTGCGTCACGAACAGGGCGCGACGCATATGGCGGAAGGCTATGCGCGCTCGACCGGGCGGCCCGGCGTGGTGCTGGTGACCAGTGGCCCCGGCGCGACCAACGCCGTCACGGGCATCACCGACGCGCTGATGGATTCGATCCCAATGGTGGTGATCACCGGCCAGGTGCCGACCAGCCTGATCGGCAGCGACGCATTCCAGGAAGCTGACACCGTCGGCATCACGCGCCACATCACCAAGCATAATTATCTGGTCAAGGACCCCGCGCGGCTGAGCGAGGTGGTGCACGAGGCGTTCCACATCGCTACCAGCGGCCGCCCCGGACCGGTGGTGATCGACATTCCGAAGGACGTGCAGGTCGCGACCGCCACCTATGCGCGGCCAGCGAGCAACCGCCATCGTAGCTATCACCCTCAGGTCGAGGGCGACCCGGCGCTGATCGCACAGGCGGCCGAGATGATCGCCGCGGCGGAGCGGCCGATCTTCTATACCGGCGGCGGGATCGTCAATGCCGGGCCCGACGCGACCGCGCACCTGCGCGAGCTTGCCGCGCTGACCGGCGCGCCGGTGACATCGACCTTGATGGGCCTCGGCGCGGTCCCGTCGGAGGATCGTCAATTCCTCGGCATGCTCGGCATGCACGGCACATACGAAGCCAATCATGCGATGCACGACGCGGACCTGATCGTGTGTCTCGGCGCGCGCTTCGACGATCGCGTCACGGGGCGGCTCGATGCCTTTTCGCCGGGCAGCCAGCGCATTCACATCGACATCGACCGCAGCTCGATCGGCAAGATCGTGCGCACCGACTTGGGCATCGTCGGCGATGTCGGCAACGTGCTGCGCGACATGGTGGCGCTGTGGCGCGCGCGGGACTTGCAGCCGCAAAACCTCGGCGCCTGGTGGTCGCGCATCGCGGGCTGGCGCGCGCGGGACTGCCTCGGTTTCGAACAGCGCGGTGATGAGATCATGCCGCAGGCGGCGGTCCGCGCGCTCTACGATGCGACCAAGCACCGGGCGCCGATCGTCTCGACCGAAGTCGGCCAGCATCAGATGTGGACAGCGCAGCATTTCGGCTTCGATGCGCCGAACAAGTGGCTCACCTCGGGCGGGCTCGGCACGATGGGCTATGGCCTCCCGGCCGCAATGGGGGCGCAGGTCGGCAACCCGGACGAGCTGGTCATCTGCATCGCCGGCGAAGCGTCGGTACAGATGAACATCCAGGAGCTGGCGACCGCGACTCAATTCAGCCTCCCGGTCAAGATCTTCATCCTCAACAACGAATATATGGGGATGGTGCGGCAGTGGCAGGAACTGACCTACCAGTCGCGCTATGCGCACAGCTACTCGGACAGCCTGCCCGATTTCGTGCGGCTGGCCGAGGCCTATGGGTGGCTGGGGCTGCGCATCGAAACGCCTGACCAGCTAGTCCCCGGCATCCAGCAGATGCTGGCTTATGACGGACCGGTGCTGGTCGATTGCCGCGTGGCGAAGCTCGTTAACTGTTTCCCGATGATCCCCTCCGGCGCGGCGCATACCGAAATGCTGCTGCATTCCGATGAGGTGGTCGGCGAGATGGAAGACGAAGCAAAGGCGCTGGTGTGAAAATTGCCTCCGGCCCCGTCGAGCGTCACACGCTCTCCGTTACCGTCGACAATGAAAGCGGCGTGCTCGCGCGGATTGCGGGCATGTTCTCCGCGCGCGGTTACAATATCGAGAGCCTGACCGTCGCCGATATCAGCGATGACGATGCGATCAGCCGCATAACCATCGTCACCGCGGGCACCGCTCAGGTGATCGAGCAGGTCGTGGCGCAGCTCGACCGGCTGGTGCCGGTGCACCGCGTCGTCGATCTGACGCTGGCGGGCGAGCATATCGAGCGCGAGCTGGCGCTGGTGAAGGTCGCCGGCGCGGGGGAGCATCGCATCGAGGCGTTGCGCCTTGCCGAAGTGTTTCGCGCTAAGCCGGTCGACACCACAACCGCAAGCTTCGTGTTCGAGCTGACCGGCGCAAGTTCGAAGATCGACCGCTTCGTCGCGCTGATGGGGGAGATCGGGCTGGTCGAAGTCGCCCGCACCGGCATTGTCGCGATGGGCCGGGGAAGAGAGGCTTTTTAGCACACCATTTCGTCATCTCGACGAGCCAGAAACAGGGAAGAAGAATGCGCGTATATTACGATCGTGATGCCGACCTGAGCCTGATCAAGGACAAGAAGATCGCCATCGTCGGCTATGGTTCACAGGGCCACGCCCATGCGCAGAACCTGCGCGACAGCGGTGTCAAGGACGTGGCCATCGCGCTGCGCGAAGGCTCGGCGACGGCCAAGAAGGCGATCGACGCGGGCTTCGCGGTCAAGTCGAACCAGGACGCCGCGGCCTGGGCCGACATCGTCATGATCCTCGCCCCCGACGAGCATCAGGCGGCAATCTACGCCGAAGACCTGCATGCCAATCTGAAGCAGGGCGCGGCGCTGGCCTTCGCCCACGGTCTCAACGTGCATTTCGGGCTGATCGAGCCGCGTGCCGATCTCGACGTGATCATGATCGCGCCCAAGGGGCCGGGCCATACCGTACGCAGCGAATATGTGCGCGGCGGCGGCGTCCCCTGCCTGATCGCGGTGGACCAGGATGCGAGTGGCAATGCGCACGACATCGCATTGGCCTATGCCAGTGCGGTCGGCGGCGGGCGTAGCGGCATCATCGAAACCAATTTCCGCGAAGAATGCGAAACCGACCTGTTCGGCGAGCAGGCCGTCCTTTGCGGCGGCATCACGCACCTCATCCAGGCGGGATTCGAGACGTTGGTCGAGGCCGGCTACGCGCCCGAAATGGCTTATTTCGAATGCCTTCACGAAACCAAGCTGATCGTCGACCTGCTCTACGAAGGCGGCATCGCCAACATGCGCTACTCGATCAGCAACACCGCCGAATATGGCGACATCACTACTGGCCCGCGGATCATCACCGACGAGACCAAGGCGGAAATGAAGCGCGTCCTCGCCGACATCCAATCGGGCCGATTCGTTAAGAATTTCGTGCTCGATAACCGCGCCGGGCAGCCCGAGTTGAAGGCATCGCGCAAAAGCGCGGCGGCGCATCCGATCGAGCAGGTCGGCGCCGAATTGCGCGCGATGATGCCATGGATCGGCGCCAACAAGCTGGTGGACAAGGCGAAGAACTAAGCCCCTGCGAAGGACATAGGCCGATCCCTTTAGGCCATCGCACGTCCTATGCCGCGCTTTTCTCCAACAGCCCGTGGCGTTTCAGAGCATGGCGCAGCTGATCGTAAGTCAGCGACAACGCCTTCGCTGCCGCGCGCTGGTTATACCGCGCGGATTGCAGCGCGCTTTCGAGTAGGGCGCGTTCATGGGCAGCCATCGCATCCTTGAAGTTGCGATGCGAAGGGGCAAAGCCGGGCTCGGGGGCCGGGGCGACGATAGTTTCAGCCGGATCACCTCGCCCCAGACTGCGTTCAGGGCCCGGCCTCACGGCTGCGACGACCGGCTGCCACGGTGACGCGAAAGGATCGAATTCGATCGACCCGATCGGCTCGTTCTTCAGATCCCAGCGATAGACCGCCCGTTCGACGACGTTGCGCAACTCGCGGATATTGCCCGGCCAATCATGGGCCAGCAGCCGGTCCTCCGCCTCGCGCGTGAAGCCCGGCCACAAATCCCATTCCAGCTCCGCTGCCATGCGCCGGCCAAAATGCTCCGCGAGTACCGAGATATCGCCCTCGCGGACGCGCAGGGGAGGCAGCGTCACCACTTCGAACGCCAGCCGGTCGAGCAGGTCTGCGCGAAAGCGGCCCTGATCGACCAGCCGCGGCAAATGTTCGTTGGTCGCGGCGACGATGCGCACATCGACCTGGATCGGCTTGTTGGCGCCGACGCGCGTCACCTCGCCATATTCGATCGCGCGGAGCAGGCGCTCCTGCGCGCCCGAGCTCAGCGTCGCCAGTTCGTCGAGAAACAGCGTGCCGCCGTCTGCCTCCTCGAACCGCCCCTGCCGCGCCTTGTTCGCGCCGGTGAACGCGCCCGCCTCGTGTCCGAACAATTCGGCCTCAATCAGCGACTCGGCGAGCGCGGCGCAATTCATCGCCACCAGCGGCCCGGACCAGCGGTTGCTCAAGCGGTGCAGACGTGAGGCGATCAGCTCCTTGCCGGTGCCGCGCTCGCCGATCACCAGAACCGGGCGGTTGAGCGTCGCCGCGCGGCTCGCGAGTTCGAGGCAATCGAGGAACTCGCTCGACCGCCCGACGACTTGCTCCACCCGATCCATGACCAACAGTTAGTATTTTCTACTAACTTTTTGCAAGCCGTTATTTGGTAGCACGCGCGCCAATCGAGTAACTTCAATGACTTACCGTTTGGCACGCTTCCTGCAATACCGTTGGTATCCGCAGCAACGCGGAGCGAAATTTAGATTACGAACCAAGGAGACCTACAATGACCACCAACTCGAACAGCACCAGCAACTTCCGCAACACCCTCACCGCCGTCGTCGCCGCCGTGCTGATGTCGACGACCTGCCTCGCGGTGGCGGTCAGCCCCGCCCGCGCCGCTACCCCCGCGGCGACGGTCCCCGCCAACAGCTAAGCGGCGGGGAATACTTGCCGGAGAGCGGTGCTCCCCTCCCGCTCCCCGGCAAGCCAGTTTAAGAACAAAGGATCAAGTCGATGGAGTTCAACATGAGCATCTTTTCCAGGGCGCGCGATATTTTCGCCGCGAACATGGGTGATCTGCTCGACCGCGCCGAAGATCCGTCGAAGATGATCCGCATGATCATCATGGAGATGGAAGAGACGCTGGTCGAAGTCCGCGCCGGCGCCGCCCGCGTGATCGCCGACCAGAAGGAGCTGCGCCGCCACATTGGCAAGCTCAACGCGCTGGAGGAAAACTGGCAGGAAAAGGCCGAACTCGCGCTGTCCAAGGACCGCGAAGACCTCGCCAAAGCCGCTCTCGGCGAAAAGCAGAAAGCGACCGATGCGCGCGAACGGCTCGAAGGCGAGATTGCCCGCTTGGGTGAAACGCTCGGCGTCGCGGAGAAGGACATCTCCAAGCTGCAGACCAAGCTGAGCGAGGCGCGCACCCGCCAGGTGAGCATCCAGAACCGCATCGACACCGCCAAGGGCCGGGTCCGCGCCTTCGAGGCTTATGCCGGCGAACGCGTCAAGGACGCGCTGTCGCGCTTCGATATCCTGGAACGCGAAGCCGACCATGCCGAGGGCCAGGCGGATGCGCTCAACCTCGGCGGTGCACCCAAGTCGCTCGACGAGGAAATCGCCGAACTCAAATCATCCGAAAAGGTCGATGCGGCGCTTGAGGCGCTCAAGGCCAAGCTGAACAAGGAAGCCTAAGAATGGAAGACGTTCTGGTCCCGATCATCGTCATCCCCGTGATCTTCCTCGGGCTGCCATGGCTGATCATGCACTATATCACCAAGTGGAAACAGGCGAAGGTCCTGCCGCGCGAGGACGAAGCGCTGCTCGGCGACATGCACGACACCGCTCGCCGCCTCGAAGACCGCGTGATCACCATCGAACGCATCATGGCCGCCGAAAATCCCAATTGGAAAGCCGGCCTTTAACCCCTTTTCTCAGGAGTAGTTCACATGGACGCTCGACCGACCTCTTTCTACCTCGACAAGCAGAACGCCAAATGGCTTGGCGTTTGCGCCGGCATCGCCGAATATACCGGCATCGATGTCAGCGTGATCCGCATCGTCACCGTGCTCGGCACGATCTTCGGTTCGGGTTCGCTGCTGCTGGCCTATCTGATCATCGCCTGGATCGCCAACCCGCGGCCGAACGGTCTGTATCAGGACAAGGACGAAGCCAAATTCTGGCAGGGCGTACGCCAGTCGCCGGCCCGCACCGCGACCGACGTCCGCGCCAAGTTCCGCGATCTCGACCGCCGTCTGGCCGATGTCGAAACCTATTATACCAGCCGCAACACCGCGCTGGCCGACGAAATCGACTCGCTGCGCTAAAGGCCGCGAGCAACAGGGAGTTAACATGATGGAAAAGGTCGCTTTTTTCCAAGCCGTCGCCCCGATCTTCGCGGTCGTCGGCGTGGCCGGGGTGGTCGGCTGGGTGTTCACCACTTGGCTGCGCATCCGCAACGGCTATCCGCTCGACGGGCAGTGGGGCCAAGCGCTGTATCCGAAGAAGGACGCCGAGACGGTGGAGCGGGTCAAGCTGCTCAGTCAGGAAAACGCCCAGCTTCGCGCCGAACTCGGTTCGGTCAAGGACCGCCTGGCCAATGTCGAACGTATCGTCACCGACGAAGCGCACGGCCTTTCGAACCAGATCGAGCAGCTCCGCTCGATCCGTGCAAACTAGAAGGGCGCACACATGAATGACATCGCCAGCTGGATCTGGGTGCTGATCCCCCTTGCCGCGATCGGGATCGCCCCGTTCAAGATGTGGATCAAGGTCAAGGAGCGCCAGCTCGAACTGCAATCGCAGATGACCGCCGAAAAGACCGCACAATATGCGGCGCATACCGAGCGGCTGGAACAGCGGGTGCGCGTGCTCGAACGCATCGCCACCGACAAGGGAACCGACCTGTCCGACCAGATCGAAGCGCTGCGCACCGCGCAGCTGCCCGATCCGCAACGCGACCAGGCATAAGGGAGTTACGAAAGATGAACCCGTTTGAAATGGTCGTCATGATCGTCGCGATCACCGCAATTGCCAGCATCATCCGCGCCAAGCACGGCCTGCCGATGAACTGGAGCGGACGCCGGAACCGGGATCAGCGCTTCGCGCAGCCCACCAGCGACGCCGAAACGATCCGCCTGCGCGAGGAAGTGAAGGAGCTCAAGGAACGTCTCCATGTCCTCGAACGCATCGCCACCGATAACAACCGCGCCGTCGACCTCGATCGTGAGATCGAGCGCCTGCGCTAAGCCTCAGAGAAAGGAGACGAGCCATGGACTCCGCAACGCTCCTCGCCGGCGCCGGCACCGCGGTGACCGGCACCGCGATCCTCGCCGCAACCGCCCTGGTCGGCTTCAAGCAGTGGATCGCGCTCAAGCAGACCGAACTGAACACAGCGCACAGTGCGCCGACGGTCGGCCTGCCGCAGACCGCGGCGCGGATCGACCTCGCCGACATCAAGGAGCGCATCCGCAAATTGGAGGCGATCGCGGCTGGGGTAGAATTATGAGCACGCCGCGCCTGGCGGCAGGACTGTTCGGCTGGGCGCGCGTGACCCGGCGCCGCCCCGCTGCTACCGGTCCCGCATGTCCCTCCCCCCACTCGCCGACATCCTCGACGATTATGCCTTCCTCGAAGGCGACGACCGGATCGCTTACTTGATCGACCTAGGGCGCGGGCTCGACCCGATGCCCGAGGCGCTCAAGACCGAAGCCACCAAGGTGCGTGGCTGCTTGGCCTCGGTCTGGGTCTATCCCCAGCAGGCCGGCGGCAAGCTTCGGTTCCTCGCCGACAGCAACGCCGCGATCACCAAAGGCATCGTCGCCTTGGTCCTCGCCGCGGTCGGACAGCGAACCGCCGCCGAAGTCGCGGCGCTCGACATTCCCGCCTTGCTCGCCCCCTTCGATCTTGGGCGGCACCTCAGCAGCAACCGGACGCAGGGCATTCCCAACATGATCGCGTTGATTCAGGAAACAGCGCGGCGGCTGGCCGCTTGATTATTCAAATAGCTGCGTCACCCTGAACTTATTTCAGGGTCAAACCTTCCGCCGGAACAGGCCAAAGGTTGCGCGATCGATGCTGAAACAAGTTCAAGATCATGAAATCAGATAGAGGGTTTCCAGGTCAATACCGGCTTGCGCGCCGCCAGCGTCTCGTCGAGCCGTCGCCGCGGGGCGAAGTGCGGCGCCGATTTGAGGCTGGCATCGCCGGCCCGCGCCCGCTCCGCCACGCTGCGCAGCGCCCCGATGAACTGATCCAGACTCGCCTTGCTCTCGGTCTCGGTCGGCTCGACCAGCATCGCGCCATGGACGACCAGCGGGAAATACACCGTCATCGGGTGGAACCCCTCGTCGATCAGCCCTTTGGCGACATCGAGCGTCGAGAAGCCGTCGGGGAAGCCCTCGTCCGAGAACAATGCTTCGTGCATGCACGGCCCGCTCCCCGCGAACGGCGCGTCCAGCACATCCTCCAGGCTGCGCAGGATGTAATTGGCATTGAGCACCGCGTCGCCCGACGCCTGGCGCAGCCCGTCCGCGCCGTGGCTGAGGATGTAGGTCAGCGCGCGCGTGAACATGCCCATCTGACCGTGGAACGCGCACATCCGTCCGAAGCTGTGCGGGTGGCGGTCCTCGACGGTTTCCTCTTCCACCAGCGTGATATACCCATCGGCATGGCGTTCGGTGAAGGGCAAGGGGCCAAAAGGCGACAGCGCTTCACTCAGCACCACCGGCCCTGAGCCCGGCCCGCCGCCGCCATGCGGGGTGGAGAAGGTCTTGTGCAGGTTGATGTGCATCGCGTCGACGCCGAGATCGCCCGGCCGCACCCGCCCGACGATCGCGTTGAAGTTCGCGCCATCGCAATAGACGTAACCGCCCGCGGCGTGGACTGCGTCGGACAACGCCTTCATGTCGCGCTCGAACAGCCCGCAGGTGTTCGGGTTGGTGATCATCACCCCCGCGACATCCGGACCGAGCCGCGCCTGCAAGGCGGCGAGATCGACGCGGCCTTCGGCGGTGGCAGGGATATTTTCGACGCGGAAGCCCGCGAAGGCCGCGGTCGCCGGGTTGGTGCCGTGCGCGCTTTCGGGGACGAGGATGACCGGGCGGTCCTCGCCGCGCGCATCGAGCGCCGCCTTGATGCACAGGATGCCACACAGCTCGCCATGCGCCCCGGCTTTGGGCGTCATCGCCACGCCGTGCATGCCGGTCAACTCGATCAGCCAGAAAGCCAGCTCGTTGATCACGCCGAACGCACCCTGCACCGTATCGACCGGCTGCAATGGATGGACGTCGGCAAAGCCCGGCATCCGCGCGACCTTCTCATTCAGCCGCGGATTGTGCTTCATCGTGCAGCTGCCGAGCGGGAATAGCCCGAGGTCGATCGCATAATTCTGCCGCGACAGGCGGGTGTAGTGCCGCACGGTTTCAGGTTCGCTGAGGCCGGGCAGCCCGATCGGATTTGAGCGCAAAAGGTTGGACAGGCCCGCCGACTTGACCGGCCCCACTTCGGGCAGATCGACGCCCGTGGTTTCGCTGTCGCCGATTTCAAAAATCAGCGCTTCTTCGAGCATCAGCGCGCGGTTGCCGGTGAAAGTCACGACCTCGACCTTACTATGATCGCCCATTTCCGGCTTCCAGCCGCTGGCGTTCACCGCGCTCATGCCAATTCCTCCGCCAGAGCCTTGGCCAAAGCCTGAACGTCCTCTGCCGAGGCGGTTTCGGTCACTGCGACGACGAGGCCGTTCCCGAGCACGTCCGCGGTGGGATATAACCGCCCGAGCGAAACGCCGCCCAATACGCCCTTGTCCGCCAGCGCACGCACGACCGGGCGGGCTTCCTTGGGCAGTTTGAGCGTGAACTCGTTGAAGAAGGTGGGCGTGACCAGCTCGACGCCCGGGATCGCATTAAGCGTCTGCGCCGCCGCGACCGCGTTGGCGTGATTGATCTCGGCGAGACCGCGCAGCCCCTTTTCGCCAAGCAGGGTCAGGTGGATCGAGAAGGCCAGCGCGCACAGCCCACTATTGGTGCAGATGTTCGAGGTGGCCTTTTCGCGGCGGATATGTTGCTCGCGTGTGCTGAGCGTCAGCACGAAGCCGCGCTTGCCTACCGCGTCCACCGTCTCGCCGCACAGGCGGCCCGGCATCTGGCGGACGAACTTTTCCTGACAGGCGAACAGCCCGACATACGGTCCGCCGAACTGCAGGCCGACGCCGATCGACTGGCCTTCACCGACGACGATGTCCGCGCCCATCTCGCCCGGGCTCTTGATCATCCCCAGCGCCACGGGCTCGGTGACCACCGCGACCAGCAGTGCGCCGGCAGCGTGTGCCGCATCGGCGATCGGCGTCAGGTCGGCGACGCGGCCGAGGATGTCGGGATATTGCACGACGACGCACGACGTTTCACCGTCGATCGCCGCGATCAGCCGCTCGGCATCGGTGTCCGCGACCAGCTCGGGCGCGGCGGTATCGAGCGTGTCGCCGGTGTATTTGGCCATCGTCCGCGCGACCGAGACGTAATGCGGATGCAGCCCGCTCGACAGCACCGCGCGGTTGCGCCGTGTCACGCGCCCGGCCATGCCGATCGCCTCCCAGCAGGCGGTCGAGCCGTCGTACATCGACGCATTGGCGACGTCGCAGCCGAACAGCCGCGCGACCTGCGTCTGGAATTCGAACAGCATCTGCAGCGTGCCCTGCGCGATCTCGGGCTGGTAGGGCGTGTAGGCCGTGAGGAATTCGCCGCGCTGGATCAGATGATCGACCGAGGCCGGCACATGATGGCGATACGCCCCGCAGCCAAGGAAGAACGGCGCGTCCGCCGCCGCCAAATTCTGCTTGGACAGCGCGCGCATATGGCGCTCGACCGCCATTTCGGTGGCGTGGTTCGGCAGGCCGCGGATCGGTCCATCGAGCCGCGCTTCCTCGGGCACGTCGGCGAACAAGGCATCGACCGATTCGGCGCCGATGGTTTCGAGCATCGCCGCACGGTCGGTGTCGGTCAAAGGAAGATAGCGCATTTGATCTCCTTCCCCCTCCCACCGGGAGGGGCGACTCGGCGCAGCCGAGCGGGGGTGGGTCTCCAGATGGGCGATCAGGCCCACCCCGGCGCTTCGCGCCACCCCTCCCAAAGGGAGGGGACAGAAAGTTAGAGCGTCGCCACGAAATCCTTGTACGCCGCCTCGTCCATCAGTTCGCTGAGCTCGTCCTTGTCCTCCAACACGATGGTGAAGAACCACCCTTCGCTTTCGGGGGCGGTATTCACCAGGCTGGGGTCGCCTTCCAGCGCGGGATTGCCGTTGCTGACGACGCCGCTCACCGGCGAATAGACGTCCGACGCCGCCTTGACGCTTTCGACCACCGCGGCGTCGCCGCC
This sequence comes from uncultured Sphingomonadaceae bacterium, assembly GCA_964246315.1. Lineage (GTDB taxonomy): Bacteria > Pseudomonadota > Alphaproteobacteria > Sphingomonadales > Sphingomonadaceae > Sphingomonas_O. Next base: position 66,912 of record CAXTPT010000005.1, read on the forward strand.
CTTGTCGAGCCGCGCGCCGCTGGCCGGCACTTCGACAAACACGATGTCGCCGAGCTGCCCCTGCGCGTAATCAGTGATGCCGACGGTCGCGGTCTCGCCCGAGGCATCGAGCTCGATCCATTCATGGTCTTTCGTGAAATAACGCATCGTCAGTCTCCTCAGGCCTTGGGCTGGCGGTGATAGGTGTGGGGCACGAACGGCATCGGCGCGACCGAAGCGGACAGGCGCTTGCCGCGCACGTCGACCTCGAGCAACGTGCCGCTTTCGGCATATGGGGACGCGACATAGCCCATGGCGATCGCGTGATTGAGGCTGGGCGAGAAGCCGCCCGAGGTTACGCGGCCGACGGTCTCGCCGCCCGCATGGATCGTCGCACCTTCGCGCGCGGGCAGGCGCCCGTCGATGATCAGGCCGACGCGCCGTTCGGCGGTCCCATCGCGCAGACCACGCTGGACGCGCTCGGCACCATGAAAGCCGCCATTTTCGCGGCGGCGCTTCTGCATGGCAAAGGTGAGTCCCGCCTCGACCGGATCGACGCCCGGGTCGAGATCGTGTCCGTAAAGCGGCAATCCCGCCTCGAGCCGCAGCGAGTCGCGCGCGCCAAGGCCGACCGGCCTGACCTCGGGCTGCGCCACCAGATCGGCGACAAAACTCTCCGCCTGCGCCGCGGGCATGGAAATCTCAAACCCGTCCTCGCCGGTATAGCCCGACCGGCTGATCCACAGATCGCCGAACACCCCCGACTGCATGAAATAGAGCGCCGCCACCCCTGGCACGAGCCGCTCGAGCGCGACATGCGCCTCAGGCCCCTGCAATGCGATCAGCGCGCGGTCCTCGAGGTGGTTGATCGTCACCTCGTCGGGAAGATGTTCGCGCAGGAAGCCGATATCGTCCCATTTGGTCGCGCCGTTGACGACCATGTAATATTGCGGCGCGCCATGCCCCTCTCCGTTCGTGTCAAGCGAAGTCGAGACACCCGGCGCTGCGTGAGAACGTCCCTCGACTTCGCTCGGGACAAACGGGTTTCGGGGTGGCAGCCGCGTGATCATCAGATCGTCGAGTATGCCGCCGTCTTCGCCCAGCAGTAGCGAGTAACGCTGGCGCTCCTGCGCGATGCCGACAATGTCGCTCGGCAACAGCGTCTCCAACGCCTCGCCCGCGCCGTCGCCACCGATCAGCAACTGGCCCATATGGCTGACGTCGAACAGCCCGGCATGCGTCCGCGTCCACAAATGTTCGGCGATGATCCCCTCATACTGGATCGGCATGTGATAGCCCGCGAACGCCACCATTCGCGCGCCCTGCGCCCGGTGCCAGCTGTCCAACGGCAGCGTTTCGATCGGGGTCTCGGCCGGCTCGTCCACAAGATTTCCTTCGACAGCAGATGCAAGCGTGCCGAAAATCGACCGCCTGCCCCCTCTGTCACGGAAACCTGAGAGCTTTGACCCCGGCTCGGAGGCCAGGGCTTACCCCTTCGGTGGCAACGGTCTCCCGCTGCGCTTTCCAGAGTGCCCTATACGTCCGCGCGGTCCGGTTGCCTGAGAGATTCCGGGGCGGTTGCTCCTTCGGCGCCCCTTATCGGAGACTCTCCCGCGCGGCCGCCTTCCCGAAGGAAGAAGGCTGAGGCGGGTCTGCGGGGTCAGCCGATTCGTGTCAACGCAGCGATGTCGAATTGCTGTCAGGCGGCAGATCGTGCCGGCGAAGCTGCGGTTGCTTGCTCCGCACGACGAGCACGCGACGGCCGGACAAGCAGGCTTCTAAGCAACGTCGTCCCTGACGCCGATTTGGAAATGAGGCAGGGATCATCCCAGTCATTTGCATAAATAAAACTGTCGTCGCCGACATGGATCAGGTCGTAAGTGGCGCGCTCCTCGCGCGAAACGGCTGCCAACGTCGCCAATCGGCGCATGACGCCGGGCACTTCGCGAGGGGTCATTTCCAGGCTTGCCGCGTCGCCAGACAGCTCGACCAACTTCATTGCTCGCTCCTTAGAATTCGCAAGATAGCCTCTCGGGACAGTCCGCTCAAGGGACGCGGGCGACAAGCGGCGCGAGCGACAAGCTCCCAGTCACGATATTTGTCGAACAGCTCATCGGCAGTCGGCCCAACAGGGTGGTTATACATTCGATGCCCCCGCTGTTCTAACAGGGCAACGTCTTGCGCATCGTCTGATGCGCGAATTTCGATCTTCAGCAGATTGCGCGCAGCGACCAATGTTCTGGCGACGGCTTCCCAATTGTCGCCCTTGGCACGGCATTCGTCGATCAGCGCGACCAGGCCGGTGACCCGTCGCTCATACTCCTGCCTTCGCTCGCGCCAATCCATCACCGCGTCGCGTTGTAGCGCAACTGCTCCTGCGTCAGCTGAAACCCGACCAGCAGCTCGAAGCTCGCGCGCGCCACCGCGGCGCGCACATCGGGCGCGGCCATCGGGTCGATCGAGGCGTCGGGGTCGTCGGCCTTGCGCTTCTTGTTGATCTTGGCGACCACGCCTTCGGGGATCGTCGCGGCGCTGAGCGAAATCACCCCGCCGCCCGATCCGCGCGTGCGCGCCTCGGACTGGCCGGCGTCGAAATGCAGCCCGACGCGGCTGACGCGCTTGGCAACGACGGTGTTGCCGCCTTGCACGATCACCGAAAAATAAGGGACTGCGACGTCACGCGCGCTGCCCGTGTCGCGACGGCGGGCGACTACATCGAAATCGGCCTGCGCCACCACCTGGTCGCCCTGCGGCGCGCAAGTCACGCGAACATTGGTCATGAAAGCGGTGACGTCGATCGCGCGCGCATCGCGGCTGGTGGGCGGGTCGAACAGCGTGACGTCGCCCGTCGCGGCGGGGATGGCGACCGCCGGGCAGGTCGAGCGCGTGGCATAGATCCCGCCCGCTTCGTTGAACTCGCCCAGCTTGGGCGCGCATCCGGCCAGGAGCGCGAGGACGGCGAGCGGCAGCAATATCTTCAACGTTATGGGCCTTTCCAGCAGTGGCGCCGCTTTAGGCGGGTTTCGCGCGTCCTAGCAATCGCGTAAGCGCCTGTCCCGTGACTGAACGCCCGCCCCTTCACTTGCTCGTCGCCGCGCCGCGCGGCTTTTGCGCGGGCGTCGACCGCGCCATCCGCATCGTCGAGCTTGCGCTCGAGCGCCATGGTGCGCCGGTCTATGTCCGGCATGAGATCGTCCACAACAAGTTCGTGGTCGATGCGCTGAGGGCCAAGGGCGCGATCTTTGTCGACGAATTGACCGAAGTGCCCGATGGCGCGGAGGTGATCTTCTCGGCGCACGGCGTGCCCAAGGCGGTACCCGCCGACGCGACCGAGCGGGGACTGCGCTGGTATGATGCGACCTGCCCGCTGGTGTCGAAGGTCCATCGCCAGGCCGAACGCCTCGTCGCGGCCGGGCGGCACATCGTCTTCGTCGGCCATGCCGGCCATCCCGAGGTCATCGGCACGTTCGGCCAGGTGCCGGCGGGGGCGATGACCTTGGTCGAGACGGTCGAGCATGTCGCGACCATCGCGGTGCCCGACGAAAGCAACCTCGCCTTCCTTACCCAAACGACCTTGTCGGTCGACGACACGGCGGAGATCGTCGCCGCACTGCAGGCGCGCTTTCCGGCAATCGAGGGGCCGCGCGGCGAGGACATCTGCTACGCCACGTCCAACCGGCAGGAAGCCGTCAAGGCAATTGCCGACCGCTGCGATGCAGTGCTGGTGATCGGCGCGCCCAATTCATCCAATTCGCTGCGGCTGGTCGAGGTCGCCCAGCGCGGCGGCGCCAAGGCGGTGCTGATCCGCCGCGCGAACGAGATCGACCCCGCCTGGCTTGAGGGCGTTGCGACATTGGGCCTGACCGCGGGTGCCTCGGCCCCCGAACTGTTGGTCAATGAAGTGATCGCATGGCTCGACGCACGCTTCGACGTAACGCAGGAACAGGTCGAAACCGCAGTCGAAAATATCGCTTTCAAGCTGCCCCACGGCCTCGCGGCCTAAACCGCGTGGCGGTCTATACCCATGTCTCGGCGGAGGCGCTGGGTGCGTTCCTGCAACGCTATGACGCTGGCGAGCTGGTCTCGGCCAAGGGCATTGCCGAAGGTGTCGAAAATTCAAACTATCTGGTCGATACGACGCAGGGCCGCTTCATCCTGACGCTGTACGAGCGACGCGTTGCGGCCGGCGATCTGCCGTTCTTCATGGCGCTGCTTGACCATCTGGCGGCGAAGGGCTTGCCGGTGCCGCCGGCGGTCCCAGATCGCGCGGGAGTGGCAATACAGCAACTGGCCGGGCGCCCGGCGTGCCTGATCAAATTCCTGCCCGGAGTGTCGCTGACCACGCCGACGCCGGCTCAGGCGCAGGCTGCCGCCGCGTCGATGGCCGCAATGCATTCGGCCGTCGCGGACTTTGGCGAGGTACGGGCCAATTCGATGGGTGTCGGCACCTGGCGCCCGCTGCTCGAACGCTGTGGCCGCGATCTCGATTCGATCGCGCCGGGGCTGCACGAAGAGCTGGCTGTTGCGCTGGACCGGATCGAGTCAGCCTGGCGGACCGATCTGCCGACCTGCGCCATTCACGCCGACCTGTTTCCCGATAACGTCCTGATGCGGGGCGACGCGGTGACCGGGCTGATCGATTTCTACTTCGCCTGCACCGATTTGCGCGCTTACGACCTGGCGGTGATGCACGGCGCCTGGGCCTTCGATCCGGGCGGCAGGACTTACCGCCCCGAGATCGGCGATGCGCTGCTCGCCGGATATGGGGCGTTGAGCGACGCCGAGCGCGCCGCCTTTCCGACCCTTGCCGCCGGCGCCGCCCTGCGTTTCGCGCTGTCGCGGGCATGGGACTGGCTGAACACCCCCGCCGACGCGCTGGTCACGCGCAAGGACCCGCTCGCTTACGTCCGCCGCTTGCGACACTATCTCGCCCGGTGATCAAGCCAGTGCCCGAGTTGCCGAACGTCGAAATCGCCACCGACGGAGCGTGCAAGGGCAATCCCGGTCCCGGCGGCTGGGGCGCGCTCATCCGCATGGGCGCGCGAGAGAAGGAATTGTCAGGCGGCGAGCCGCACACCACCAACAACCGCATGGAATTGATGGCGGCGATCGAGGGGCTCAACGCGCTCACCCGCCCCTGCCGCGTCACTTTGTCCACCGACAGCCGCTACGTCATGGACGGACTGACCAAATGGATTCACGGCTGGCGCAAGAATGGCTGGCGCACCGCCGACAAGAAGCCGGTCAAGAACGCCGAGTTGTGGCAGGCGCTGTGCACCGCCGCCGAACCGCACCGCGTCGAATGGGTCTGGGTCAAGGGCCATGCCGGCCACCCCGACAACGAACGCGCAGACAAGCTGGCAAGCGCCGCCGCCAACGCGATGCGCTCTCGACCTTAAGCCGTCATTCCCGCGAAGGCGAGAATTAGATGGACCCTCGCCTTCGCGCGGGTGCCGAATTCAGGTTATAAGAAGCGCCTAGGACTGAACGCCCGCGCATCGATCCCTGCGACCGACGGATGCGGCTCATGCTTCAGCAATTGCGCCGCCGCGATCCGCGCCGCCGCCGGGGCGGTCTGGATACCGACCCCGCCCTGCCCCGCCAGCCAGAAGAAATGCGGCACGTCTGGATCGAAGCCGATCACCGGCAGCCGGTCGGGCGCGAAGGTCCGCAGTCCCGCCCATTTGCGCTCGACCGCCGCGACGCGCCAGGTCGTCACGCTCTCGAACCGGTCGATCGCCAGCGCGACGTCGATTTCCTCGGGCGCGGCATCGTGCGGATCGACCGGCGATTCGTCATGCGGGCACAGCCATAGCCGCTCCGGGCCCTCGGGCCGGAAATAGAAGCTCCCGGCGATGTCGATCGTCAGCGGCAGCGTCGGCGGCACGTCGGCGGTGGTCACACGGACCTGCGCGATGGTCCGCCGCATCGGCTGCAGGCCCAGCACTGCCGCCCCTGCCAGCCTGGCCACCTCGTCGCACCACGCCCCCGCCGCGTTGACCACCGTCTTCGCCTCGATCGTCCGCGCGCCTGCGGACAGTTGCCAGACCCCGCCGGCCCGCCGCAGCCGGTCGATGCGAAATCCGGTTTCCAGCACCCCGCCCGGCTGGCGAAACATCTTGAGGCACGCCCCGTGCAGCCCGCCGACATCGATGTCCGCGCAGCGATCCTCGATCACCCCGCCAGCAAGTTCCTCGGTCGCGCGCGGCACCAAGGCCAGCACGCCGCCATGATCGACCCGCGTCAAGGCCGCGCCCGATCCCGCGAACCTCGCTTCCAGCGCATCGAGCAGCGGCAGATGCGCGGCGTCCGCCACATTGAGCGATGTGCGCGGCGTCAGGAACCCGCCATGTTCGAGCGTGTCGAGCGATGCGAGGCTCAATTGCTGCACCAGCGGTCCGCCCAACGTCTCGTGCCAGAACGCCGCGGACCGTCCGGTCGAGTGGTATCCGGGCATGTCCTCGGCCTCGAGCAGCACGACCGACCCATGCGGCACCAGCTCCGCCGCGGCGCTCGCCCCGGCGATGCCTCCGCCGATCACGGCGAAATCGTAAGTCATGGTGAATGGCAACGGTTGAACAACATGCTTCACAGTTACGGTTTCTTATTCGGTAGCGTCTACCCCAAGGCGCATGTACGAAGTTCAGACGCTATTGCTTGCCGGGCTGTTGACCGCGCTCATCGCCGCGGCGGCAACGGATATTCGCAGCCGCACCATTTCCAATGCGCTGAATTTGGGCATCGCGCTCGCCGCGCCGGTCTATTGGTGGGCGACCGGGGTAGGCCTGTGGCCGGGCGTCGGCCTGCAAATCCTCTTTGCTTTTGCGGTGTTTGCCGCCTTTGCCGGGCTGTTCGCGGTGGGCGCGATGGGCGGCGGTGACGTCAAGCTGATCGGCGCGCTGGCGCTGTGGTTTCCGGTTTCGCCATTCTTGTCGCTGCTCATGCTGATGGCGATTCTCGGCGGGCTGCTGACGCTCGTCATGCTGGCGCTACACAGGGTGCGCCGGCGCGAAGGCGCGATCGAGGTGCCTTACGGCGTGGCGATCGCCGCGGCAGGCGCGTGGAGCATCGTCCGCACCGTATTTTAACCATTTGCCGCAATAACTTCGACATTGGATTTCTGGGTCAAAGGGGCGGTCCGTCATGGAGCCTAAGAAAATTGCCTTGCTGGTCGGCGCGCTGGTGGTTGCGGCCATCGCCGCGGTCATGGCAAAGAATATGTTCGGCCAGAGCGCCGCGCCGGTCGCGCAGGCGACCGTGGTCGCCGCGCCGGTTGGTCCCGAAGTGCTCGTCGCGACGCGCATGCTGCCCGTCGGCACGATCATCCAGCCCGACAGCTTCCGCTACCAGCCCTGGCCCAAGGATCTGGTCGAGAACGCTTACTACATCAAAGGTTCGGCCGATCCGGCGAGCCTCGCCGGCACCGTCGTCCGCGCGGACATCACCGCCGGTCAGCCGCTGACCCAGGGTGCGCTGGTCAAGCCGGGCGACCGCGGCTTCCTCGCCGCCGCGCTCGGCGCGGGGATGCGCGCCGTCACGGTTGCGGTGTCCAACCAGACCGGCGTCGCCGGCTTCGTGTTTCCAGGCGATCGCGTCGATCTGGTGCTGACGCAAAGCGTCGCGGGTCAGGGCCCGGAGCTCAAGGCGTCCGAAACGTTCATCCGTAACGTCCGGGTGCTGGCGACCGACCAGAAGGTCGTCCCCGACGAAGACGACAAGGGCAACAAGAAGGTCGCGGTGGCGCAGAGCGTGACGCTCGAGGTCACCCCGCGGCTCGCCGAAAAGATCGCGGTCGCGCAGACCATCGGCCAGCTGTCGCTGAGCCTGCGCTCGATCGCCGACAACAATGCCGAACTCGACCGCGCCATCGCCTCGGGCGATGTCACGCTGCCCCAGGGCGCCGACGCCAAGACCACGGCGGCGATCATGGAGCAGGCCGCGGCGCGTCCGCAGGATAGCAATACCACCTATGTTACTGGTGCCGACGTGTCGCGTTTTCAGCGCCGCACCGTCCCAGCGAACAATAGTGCCCCCGCGCCGATCGGCCAGGCCGAAAGCGGCTCGGCCATGGGCACGATGGCCAGCGCGATGATCGCCCGTGCCCTCCCGCAGGGCCCGGTCGTGAAGGTCGCGCGCGGCAACAATATCACCGAAGTCCAGCTGGGGGCCAAGTAAGATGCGTGTGAAGACGATCCTCCGCTCCTTCGCCGGCGCGGCGGCGTTGGCCGCGGCCACGCTGCCGAGCGTGGGCATCTCCGCCCCGGCCGGCATCCAGCGCCCGCTCGGCGACCTGGTTCTGTCCGAAGGGCGCGGCCAGCTGGTCAATTTGCCCGCGCCGATGAGCGACGTGTTCGTCTCCAACGACAAGGTCGCCGACGTGCAGGTCCGTTCCCCGACGCAGCTTTACGTGTTTGCCAAGGGCAAGGGCGAAGCGACGGTGTTCGCCACGACCAAGGGCGGGCAAGTGGTCTATTCGACCAACGTCCGCGTCGGCGCGAACAGCAATTCGCTCGACCAGATGCTGCGTCTCGCGCTGCCCGACGCGGCGATCACATCGACGCCGATGAATGGCCTGGTGCTCCTCACCGGCACCGTCGCGGGTCCCGACGATTCGGCGGAAGCCGAGCGCCTCGTGCAGGCGTTCGTCGGCGAAGGCACGCAGGTGGTCAGCCGCCTCAAGACGGCGACGCCGCTGCAGGTCAATCTGCAAGTCAAGATCGCCGAAGTCAGCCGCGCGCTGGTCAAGGAAATCGGCGTCAATTTGCTGACGCGCGACACCACGGGCGGCTTTCAGTTCAACGTCGCGCAGGGCCGCAACTTCGGCAACGGCATCTCCTACGGCTCGACCGACGCGCTGCCCAAGCTCGATGCGTCGTCGGTGTTCGGCTTGCCGGCCGGCTCGATTGCCCTGCCGTTCGATCCGCGCACCGGCCAGTTCGTCACGCGCGGCGCGACCGTCGCGGACTTTTCCCGCCTGGGCATCGGCGCGGGCAAGACCAGCCTCGGCTTCCTCGGTCGCCTGTTCGGCGTCGATGTCGCCTCGGCGCTCGACCTCGCCGAAAATGACGGCCTGGTCACGACGCTGGCCCAGCCCAACCTGACCGCCTTGTCGGGCGAGACCGCCAGCTTCCTCGCGGGCGGCGAATTCCCCATCCCGATCAGCCAGGCGCTCGGTTCGATTTCGATCGAATATAAGAAATACGGCGTCAGCCTCGCTTTCACGCCGACCGTCCTCGCCGACGGCCGCATTTCGATGCGGGTGCGCCCCGAAGTGTCCGAATTGTCGTCCGAGGGCTCGATCGTTCTCAACGGCTTCAACATCCCGGCGATTTCGACGCGGCGTGCCGAAACCACTGTCGAGCTCGGCTCGGGGCAATCGTTCATGATCGGCGGCCTGATCCGCAATTCGAACGTCAATTCGGTCGACAAGGCCCCGGGCCTGGGCGACGTGCCGGTGCTCGGCGCGATGTTCCGCTCGAACCGCTTCCGCCGTCAGGAAACCGAGCTGATGATCGTCGTGACCCCCTATCTGGTGCGGCCGACCGACGCGGCGAACGTCAAACTGCCGACCGACGGCTATGTCGCCCCGAGCGATGCCGAGCGCCTGCTGCTCGGGCAGAGCTTTGGCGGTCATTCTGGCGAACAACGGCCCAAGCCGACCGTCGCTCCGCCGACCACCGTATCGCCGCAGGGGCCGGTCTCGCTGCTAGCGCCCCCGGTCCCGGCCAAAGACAAGAAGTACAAGCAGGTCGCGGCGACCAGCGTCGTCCCCGGCTTCAGCAAGTGAGGAGCGAACCCATGCGCGCTTTGAAATTCGCTCCGGTCTTCGCGCTGACGATGATTGCCGCTTGCGGCGGCACGCAGAATCGGGGGCTGGAATCGGTCCATCAGCCGGTGGTTCACCGCACCGACTATGTTTACGACGTGCCGGCAAGTGGCTTGGCGGCCGTCGACAAGGACCGCCTCGACGGCTGGTTCCAGACGCTGCGCGTGGGCTATGGCGACCGTATCGCGATCGACGGTGCCGACGCCGGTTCGCGCCGCGACGTGCAGCAGATCGCCGCGCGCTACGGGCTGCTGCTCGACAGCACGGCGCCGGTCACTGCGGGCGAGATCGCGCCGGGTCAGGTCCGCGTCGTCGTCAGCCGCGCGGTTGCCGAAGTGCCGGGCTGCCCCGATTGGAGCCGCACCTCGCAGCCCGAATTCAACGCCCACACGATGTCCAATTATGGCTGCGCGATGAATTCGAACCTGGCCGCGATGGTGGCCAATCCGGAGGATCTCGTTCGCGGCCGCATCGACAATACGGTCACCGACGCGACGACCGGCGGACGCGCGATCAGGGAGCTGCGCAAGGCGACGCCAAGCGGCGCCGGCGGCGCTCCGCTGAAAACCGAATCAACGAGGAGCGGCAACTGATGAACGCGCCCTGGTCTCCCTCGCGCGGTGGTCTGCGCGAGCCTTTCACGGCCTTTGTCTGCGACGACGCGACGGGGGAGTCGCTTCGCCCCGTCGTCAGCGAACTGGGCTGGGCCGCCGAGAAGGTCAACAAAGGCGGGCTGCGCAATGCGGTGCAGGCGCTTTCGGTCTCAGCCAGCCCCAGCATCCTGTTCGTCGATCTGTCCGAAAGCGGCGATCCGCTCAACGATATCAACGCCCTGGCCGAGGTCTGCGAGCCCGGCACGGTGGTGATCGCCGCCGGACAGATCAACGACGTCCGGCTATACCGCGATCTGCTTGCCAGCGGGCTGCACGATTATCTGCTCAAGCCGCTCAGTCCCGATGCGCTGCGCGATGCGTTTGCCAACGCGCAGGCGGTATTCTCCGCGCCAAAGCATGTCGAGGCCGCGCTGGAACGGCCGCACATGATGGCCGCGGTCATCGGCGCGCGCGGCGGCGCGGGCGCTTCGACCGTCGCCACCTCCTTGGCTTGGCTGATGGGTCAGGCGCATGGCCGTTCGGCGGCACTGCTCGATCTCGACGTTCATTTCGGCACGGGCGCGCTGCAGCTCGACCTCGAGCCAGGCCGTGGCCTGACCGACGCGATCGAAAATCCCAGCCGCATCGACGGGCTGTTCATCGAACGCGCGATGGTGAGGGCCAACGAAAAACTGTCGGTGCTCAGCGCCGAAGCGCCGATCAACCAGCCGCTGCTGACCGATGGAGCGGCTTTCTATCAGTTGCAGGAAGAGCTGCGTGCCGCCTTCGAGACGACGATCGTCGACCTGCCGCGCGGAATGCTGGTCGCCCATCCGCACCTGATGCACGATGTCGGCGTCACCGTGGTGGTGTGCGAACTGACGCTGGCCTCCGCGCGCGACGTGATCCGCATCCTCGCCTGGCTCAAGACCAACGCGCCGCAGACGCAGGTGCTGCTGGTCGCCAACCGCGTCGCGCCTGCGGGGGGCGAGGTGTCGCGCAAGGAGTTCGAAGCCTCGGTCGAGCGCAAGGTCGATCTGATCGTGCCGTTCGACACCAAAGTGGCGGTGCAGGCGGCCAAGCTGGGCAAGACCGTCGCCGAAGCCGGCAAGGGCAGCAAGATGGCGGGCGCGATCGTCGAACTTGCCGGCCGGCTGGTCAATTCCGCCGACGAAACCGTGCCGGAAACCGATGCCACGGCCAAGAAACCGTCGCTGATGGGCAAGCTCGGCGGGCTCGGCGCGCTGCTCAGCAAGAAAAAGGCGGCGTGAGGCGATGATGCCGATGGTCATGCTGTTCGGCTGCGTCGCCGGCACGATGGCGCTGCTGTTCGTCGCCTTTAGCGGGCCGTCGGCAGCCAAGGCCACCGACCGCCGCCTGTCCGCGCTGCGTGACCGGCATAATGGCGCGGCAGGCGCGGTCGAGGCGCAGATGCGCAAAGCGGTCGCCACCCGCCTCGGCGGCGGGGGCGGGACCATGGAGGGCCTGGCCAAGAAATTCCTGCCCAATCCCGCGAAGCTGCAGCACCGGCTCGATCAGACGGGCAAGGGCTGGACGCTCGGCAAATTCTTTACCGCGAATATCGCCATCGCGCTGATCATCGCGGCGGTGATGTGGCTCAAGGGGCTGCCGGTCCTGCTGTGCCTGTGCGGCGGTTTCGCGATCGGCCTGGCCGTGCCCCACAAAGCGGTCAGCGTGCTGATCAACCGCCGCGTCACCAAATTCACCAAGCGCTTCCCCGACGCGATCGAATTGCTCGTCCGCGGCCTGCGCTCGGGTCTGCCGATCTCGGAGACGCTGGGCGTCGTCGCCAACGAATTGCCCGCCCCGGTCGGCGAGGAATTCCGCGCGGTCAGCGACAAGATGAAGATCGGCAAAACGATGGACGCGGCGTTGCAGGAAACCGCCGACCGGCTGGGCACGCCCGAATTCCAGTTCTTCGTCATCTCGCTGCAAATCCAGCGCGAAACGGGCGGCAATCTGGCGGAGACGCTGGCGAACCTGGCCAACGTGCTGCGCGGCCGCGCGCAGATGAAGCTCAAGATCAAGGCGATGGCGTCGGAATCGAAGGCGTCGGCCTATATCATCGGCTCGCTGCCGTTCATCGTGTTCCTGCTGATCAACTGGATCAACCACGATTACATGGGCAAGTTCTTCACCGATCCGCGGCTGATGGCGGTGGGCGGCGGCGGACTGATGTGGATGGGCATGGGTGCGTTCATCATGTCCCAGATGATCAATTTCGAGATCTGACGCGATGAACCCGGTTCCCGCTGCCCCGCCCCCAACCTTTTTCGGCGTCGACGTCATCTACGTCGCGACGCTGATGGCCGCGGTTGCGGTGTTCGCCACGCTGATGGCGATCTATGCCGCGACGCAGGTCAAGGACCCGATGGCCAAGCGCGTCAAGGCGCTCAACGAGCGGCGCGAGCAGCTCAAGGCCGGCATCGTCGCCTCGGCGAGCAAGCGCCGCGCGCGCCTGACCACGAAGAACGAAACCACCGACCGGATGCGTTCGCTGCTGTCGGGCCTCAAGGTGCTGCAGGACGAACAGCTCAAGGCCGCGCAGATCAAGCTGCTGCAGGCGGGCATCCGTTCCAAGGACTGGGCGGTCGCCGTGATCTTCGGCCGCATGGCGCTGCCGATCGTGCTCGGCGGCGGCATGCTGCTGTATGTCTATGGCCTGGGCGGATTTCCCGAATGGGGCGCGTTCAAGCGCTATGCGATCTGCGCCACGGCGCTGGTCGGCGGGTACAAGGCGCCCGACATCTGGCTCAAGAACAAGATTTCCAAGCGCGCCGCGGCGATCCGCAAGGGCCTGCCCGATGCGCTCGACTTGCTGGTGATCTGCGCCGAGGCGGGACTGACCGTCGACGCCGCCTTCTCTCGCGTCGCCAAGGAACTCGGCCGGGCCTATGCCGAACTGGGCGAGGAATTCGCGCTGACGGCGATCGAATTGGGCTTCCTCGCCGACCGCCGCATGGCATTCGAAAACCTGGCGACGCGCGTCGATCTGGACTCGGTCAAGGGCGTCGTCACGACCATGATCCAGACCGAGAAATATGGCACGCCGCTCGCTTCGGCGCTGCGCGTCCTGTCGGCCGAATTCCGCCACGAACGGATGATGAAGGCCGAGGAAAAGGCCGCGCGCCTGCCCGCGATCATGACCGTGCCGCTGATCGTGTTCATCCTGCCGGTGCTGTTCGTCGTGATCCTCGGCCCTGCTGCCTGCTCGATAAAGGACAATTTGCTGAGCAAGTAAGCGGAACCGATGGGCCATGCGGCGGATTGAGCGCGCATGATCATCGATCCCAACCAGACACTCGTCTACGTCGCCGTCTTCGTCGTCGGCCTGATCCTCGGCGCGCTGCTGTTCTCGTCGGGGCGCAAGTGGAAGCGCAAATACGAAGAAGAGCATATCCGCTATGAAGCGCTCAAGCTCGACCACCAGAAACTGGTCGACGAATACAAGCCCGGCACCAAGATCGGCGATCTAGACCTTCGCCGCACCTAAGGCCGATTGCGCCGCGGCCAGCCGCGCGATCGGCACGCGGTAGGGCGAGGCGCTGACGTAATCGAGGCCGACCTGCTCGCAAAAGGCGATCGACGCCGGGTCGCCGCCATGCTCGCCGCAAATGCCCAGCTTGATATCGGGACGCGTTGCACGGCCCCGATCGGCAGCGAGCTGGACCAGTTCGCCGACCCCTTCGACATCGAGGCTGACGAACGGATCGCGCGCATAGATGCCCTGTTCGACATAGGCCGAGAGGAAGCGCGCCGCGTCGTCGCGCGACACGCCCAGCGTGGTCTGGGTCAGGTCGTTGGTGCCGAAGCTGAAGAATTCGCCGACCTGGGCGATCTCGCCCGCCTTCAAGGCGGCGCGGGGCAATTCGATCATCGTGCCGACGAGATAGTCGATGCGCCGCCCCGCCTCGGCGAACACGGTCTCGGCCGCCCGGTCGACCACCGCCTTCATCAGCTCGAGTTCGCGCCGGGTGGCGACCAGCGGGATCATGATTTCGGGCACCGGCGCGGTATCGAGCGTCAGCGCCGCCTCGAAGATCGCGCGCGCCTGCATCTCGTAGATTTCGGGGAAGGTCACCCCCAGGCGGCAGCCGCGATGGCCGAGCATCGGGTTGAATTCGTGCAGCTCCGCCGCGCGCCGCTTGAGCGTCTCGACCGGCACGCCCGCCGCCGCGGCGACAGTGTCGAATTCGGCGTCCTCGTGCGGCAGAAATTCGTGCAGCGGCGGATCGAGCAGGCGGATGGTCACCGGCAGGCCGGCCATCACTTCGAACAGTTCGGCGAAGTCGGCGCGCTGTTCGGGGAGCAGCTTGGCCAGCGCCGTGCGGCGGCCGGCTTCGTTCTCCGCCAGGATCATCTCGCGCACCGCGCTGATCCGCGCGGCGTCGAAGAACATATGCTCGGTGCGGCACAGACCGATGCCCTCCGCACCGAATTCACGCGCGACGCGCGCGTCCTCGGGGGTTTCGGCATTGGCGCGGACCTTCATCCGGCGGACGCCGTCGGCCCAGACCATCAAGGTGGCGAAATCGCCCGCCAATTCGGGCTGCACGGTGGCGACGTGCCCGGCCATGACTTCGCCCGACGATCCGTCGATGGTGATCAGATCGCCCTCGGCGATCGTCCGCGAGCCCGCCCGCGCCGTGCGCGCTTTGGCGTCGATGCTCAGCCCGCCCGCGCCCGACACGCATGGACGGCCCATGCCGCGCGCGACGACGGCGGCGTGCGAGGTCATCCCGCCGCGCGCGGTGAGGATGCCCTTGGCCGCGTGCATCCCCGAAATATCCTCGGGGCTGGTTTCGGTGCGAATGAGGATCACCGGCTCGCCCAGCGCGGCGCGGTGCTCGGCCGTCGCGCTGTCGAACACCGCCGCGCCCGACGCCGCGCCGGGGCTGGCGGGCAGGCCGGTGACGATCACGTCGCGCGCGGCCTTGGGGTCGAGCGTCGGGTGGAGCAATTGGTCGAGCGCCGCCGGATCGACGCGCGCGACGGCTTCCTTGCGCGTGATCAGACCTTCCTCGGCCATGTCGACCGCGATCTTGAGCGCGGCCTTGGCGGTGCGCTTGCCCGACCGCGTCTGCAGCATCCACAATTTGCCCTGCTGCACGGTGAATTCGATGTCCTGCATGTCGCGGTAATGCGTCTCCAGCAGGTCGAACACGCGCGCCAATTCGGCATAGGTTTCGGGCAGCGCCTCTTCCATCGACAGCGGTTTGGCCCTGGCCGCCTCGCGCGCCGCGCGGGTCAGATATTGCGGGGTGCGGATGCCGGCGACGACATCCTCGCCCTGCGCGTTGATCAGGAACTCGCCGTAATAAGCCCGCTCGCCGGTCGACGGATTGCGCGTGAACGCCACGCCCGTCGCCGAGGTCTCGCCCATATTGCCGAACACCATCGCCTGGACGTTGACCGCGGT
>CAXTPT010000006.1:0-77923 GCA_964246315.1 uncultured Sphingomonadaceae bacterium
GGCCACCCCTAGCCCCTCCACGAAGGCGTGGAGGGGAACCGAGCACAGGCGTGACGGTGGCATTTCTTCCCCTTCAAGCCGCCTCGTGAGCGTGCGCGGCGCGTTGCCTCGTGGCCTCCGCGGCCATCTTGATCGCGGCGATCATCGCGCCGGGATTGGCCGCGCCTCGGCCGGCAATGTCGAAGGCGGTGCCGTGATCGGGCGAGGTGCGCACGATCGGCAGGCCCAGCGTCATGTTGACGCCCTCGTCGAAGCACAATGTCTTGAGCGGGATCAGCGCCTGATCGTGATAGCAGCAGATCGCCGCGTCGTACTGGCTCCGCGCGCGGGCATGGAACATGGTGTCGGCGGCAAATGGCCCGGTCGCTTCGATCCCCTCGGCCTGCAAGATGGCGATGGCCGGCTGGATCAGGTCGATCTCCTCGCGTCCGATCGTGCCATCCTCGCCGGCATGCGGATTGAAGCCGGCAAAGGCCAGGCGCGGATTGGCGATGCCGAAGCTGCGCTGCAGCCCGCGCGCGGTGGCGCGGCCCTTGGCAACGATCATCTCGACGCTGAGCACGCGGGCGACATCGGCCAGCGGCATATGCGTCGTCACGGGCACCACGCGAAGCAACGGGCCGGCGAGCATCATCACGGCATTGTCGTGCGCCACGCCGCAGCGCTCGGCAATGAATTCGGTCTGGCCGGGATGGTTGAAACCGATCGCGTACAGCTGCGATTTGCACACCGGTCCGGTGACCAGCGCCCGCGCCGCATTGGCCATGGTCAGACCGGTGGCGAGCTCCAGGCTCTGCAAGGCGCAACGCGCGCCCTCGAAGGTTGGCCGGCCGGGGACATCGGGGCGCGCTTCCTCGACGGCGAAGATCGGCAATGCTTCGGGAAACACCTGCGCGGTGTCGCGCGGGTCCTTGATCCGCTGCAGCGGCCCGCGCCACACGCTTTCGATCGTGCGCGGATCACCGACCGCGAAAAACGGATCGAGACGAGAGGTCGCGCGCGCGCTCCACGCCTTGGCAACGATCTCCGGACCAATCCCCGCCGGGTCGCCGACGGCTACCACCAGCGGGGCCTGGGATGGAGACATGCTCAACGATATTCGACAATCGCGTCGCGGCGAAGATCGCGCAGATAGCGCTGGGCGCGCTGGTTCACGCGGTCTTCCTCGATCTGCGACTGGATCTGGTCGAAGGACGGCCCTTCCGCGGCCTGCGCCTCGTCACGCCCGCACAGCACCAGCACGCGCACGCCCTCGGTCATCGACCCGAAGGGCGGAGTGGCCTGACCAACCGAGAGTTTGAGCAGCGTATCCTGCAGAGGCGCCGGCAGGTCGCGCACCTTGACCTGATCATTGTCGATCAGCTCGGCGCCGAGCTGACCCGCCACCGCCTGAGCCTTGCCGCAGCCGCCCATAGTCTGCGTCGCCTTGGCGAGCGCGGCGGCGCGGCTGCTGGCTTCGGTCTCACCGGTGTTCGGGCTGAACTTGATCGACAATTGGCGCAGGTTGAGCACCGCGTCGCGCGGATCGGCGGTCAGGATCTGGCGGCTGTCCTGCAGCACGAGGATCGAGAACCCGCCGGGGATGGCGATCGGGCCGGCAAGCTGGCCAGTGGTCATCGTCTCGATCTGTTGGCCCAGGATTTCGGGCAATTGCGCCGCGCGGACCCACCCCAGGTCGCCGCCGACCGACGCGGTCGACGCCTCGGAGAATTGACGCGCATAAGCCGGGAACGACCCGCCGCCGCGGACCGCGTCGATGATCTTGCGCGCGTTGTCCGCGACCTGCGCCGCGGTTTCGGGCGTCGCGGACAGGTAGATTTCGCTGACCCGATATTCCTTGGACCCCTTTGACGCCTGCAGGCGGTCGAGGACGGACTGCACTTCACCGCCGCTGACATTGACGAACGGTTCGACCTGGCGTCGCAATACGCGGCTCCACGCCAGTTCGCCTTCGATCTGGCTCTTGATCGAACGGTCCGACGATCCTGCCTGGCGGAGATAGGCACCGAGGCCCTCGGGCGTCTGCTTGAAGCGCGTCGCCACTTGATTGTAGCTGCGGTCGATCTCCGGCCGCTCGATGGTGATGTCGTGCGTCTTGGCTTCCTGAATTTGCAGCTTTTCGTCGATCAGGTTGCGCAGCACCTGCAGGCGCAGCCGGTCCTTTTCCGCCTCCGGCACCTGGCCGCCATTGGCCAGCACGATCAGCGCGAGACGCTGGTCGACATCGGTGCCGGTGATGATCGCGCCATTGACGATCGCCGTCGCCTTGCGCAGGTGCGGATCGACCTTGCCCAGCAACTGGACGTTGGCCGGAATGTTCAGATTGGCGGCGCTGTTCGGCGCATCGCCCGCATCCTGCGCCATGGCGGCGGAAGCGGCGGCGATCAGCGGCAACGCACGGATAAATTTGGTCAAGATGCTCTCAAGCCTTTGATATTTGCCGGGCTCCATGATGCTCGGAGCATCGTGAATGGCCGATTAGCGGCCAAAGCCCTTGAACGCCAGCCTGACGAGGAAGCTGTTGCCCGCGCGCGCATCCCCCGACGTCTGATATTCGCGGCGCCAGGTGAAGCCGAGGTCGATGCAGTCGTCGGTATAGGCAATGCCCAAACGGTGGCGAACGGGCTCATAGCCGTCGACGGTCGAGGTCGGATCCTCGGCGCGGTCGGTCAGGTCGATGATCGTCGAGCCGAACACCGAGATATATTTGGTCACCGCCACACGGCCGGCGAGACGGACTTCCTCGCGGTCGCGCAAATCCTCGAGCGTGAAGGGGATGTCGCGGTTGAGGCGCAGATAGCCGATCACGGCATAAGTGCTCTTCGACCCGATCGTGGCGTCAACCTCGTTGCGGCGGACGGCGAGATTGTCCTTGTCGAGCCGGAACCGCTGCGTGAAGGTGACGAAATCGCGGAACTTGATACTCGCGCGGCCGACGATGTCGGACGAGCGGCCATTGAGCCCGGTACCGTCGGGAAAGATCGTGCCGCGCCGGGTCACACGATAGCTCTGCCCGATATTGGCCGTCACCGCGACTTGCGGCGCGTCAAAGGCGTAATCGAGGCCGTAAGTGACGCGCACCCCGTCTTCATACCGGTCGTAGCCGGGGAAGCGGTTGAGCGCGAACAGATTGCTGTCCTCGAGATCGACCGCGCGCGCATCTTCATTGGGAATGGCGATGTTCCGGACGTGCGGCGTCGCGACCAACTGCACCCGCGGGGTGACGCGCTGCATGCCCGACAGGAATTCGCCGATCAGCGGCCAGCGCACCTCCGCCGCCAACGAGCCGACCGCGCGGCCTTCGAAGCCCGGATCGCCGCGATACTGCACCGTCGTCGTCAGCGCATTGCCCTTGCTGTGATACAGATCACCACGGCCGTAAGCGGTCAGCAGCACTTCCTGGCCCCAAGGGGTCAGCCGCCGCAGGTCCCAGCGGGCCGAGGCGAACAAACGTTGGGTATCCTGCCCGTCGGAGCGCGCGATCGACAGTCCGTTGACCTGCGCGCTGATCCGGCCACCGGCAACGAGTTGGGGCAGCCGCAGCCGGTAATCCAGATCGGGCAACACCCAGGGGCTTTGCCCCTGGACATCGCCCGCGCGAAGCGACTGGAAACCCCAGCTGTCGAGCGAAAGATAGCTGTTCGGCGCGGCGCGCTCGGCGCGGATCACCGAGCGCAGCCGGTCGTCGTTCGAAACATCGTAGCGTCGCAGGAACGTGCGGTCGGTTACGCGGCGGATCGATCCCGAGATCGACCAGGCAGGATCGAGCTGAAACCGGCCGCTGGCGTCGAGATATCCACGAAAATCGCGCGTGCGGTTCGTCGACACCGTTCCCGCCGGCAGCCGCGAGCCATAAGTTGCGAGCCCGCCGATCTGATACGCGCCATTTTCGGTCAGCGCACGATATTGGCCGGCCAGCGCGGGCAGCACTTCGCTATAGACGTGCGGCGTCAGCGTCAGATCGCGGTTGGGCGCGAGGCGGAAATAGAAGGGTTGGGCGTATTCCAGCCCGTTGGCGCGCGAATAGCGCAGATCGGGCGCCAACAGCCCGTTCGCCCCGTCGCCGCCCAGCGGAATGGTGAATTTGGGCAAGGTGAACAGGTCGATGCCGAAGATGTGCGGTTGGGCGCGGGTGAAGGTCAGCTTCTTGGCGACGGGATCGTGGACGATGCGCACCGCGCTGATCGACCAGCTCGGGTTCCGCGGGCAGCCATCGTCATCGGTCACGGGGCAGGGGGTGTAAGCCGCATTGTCCAGCGTCGACACGCCGTCGACGCGCGTGCCCTTGACGGCGGCGAGACGTCCGCCTTGGGCCAGAACCAGCAACAGATTTTCGACCACGCCGTCCTTCAACGTGTCGGTCAGCTCGACCGTGTCGCCATAGGCCGCGTCGCCGCCGGGGTTGACGACGATGACGTTGCCCGACGCGATCACCCGGCCCGATTTGCGGCTCCAGTTGATGCTGTCGGCCCGCACGCGATTGCCGTCACGCGCCATGCGGACGTCGCCGCTCGCCGTCACCGTGTCGGTCGTGTCGTCGTAATCGAGCCGCGCGGCGGAGAAATCGACCGCCTGCCCGGACGCGGGCGGCGGGGTCTGGGCCGACGCCTGACCCGCCAGGAGGAGCGCCGCCGAAGCGAGCAGATGAACTGTTCTAAGCGGCACGCCCAACCCTTTGATTGCGGTCGCGACTATCCTGTTGGTTCGGTGCGCGCAACGGTTGCGGGAGGGCCGCGGACGGGCCTAGGGGCGGTCATTCCCATCATCATTCTGGATCATTTCCTCATGAAAATCAGTTTCGCCGCCGCGCTTCCCGCCGAATGGACCACGCTCATGGTTCCCGCCGGCAAGGATCAGGTCGACGGCGCAACCGCCGCGCTCGACCAAGGCGAAGGCGCCGCCGCCGCGGCGCGTCTGGCGCGGTTCGAGGGTGAAGCTGGTGCGATCGTCGAGCAGATCTATGCGCAGGGCGGCGCGGGACGGCGCGTCCTGATCGTCGGCACCGGGGACGGCTCGCCCGAAAGCTTCGAAAAGGCGGGAGCGGCTGTCACCGCGCGTCTGCTGACATCGGGCGAAACCCGGGTCGTTGCGGATTTAGGCAGTGCCAGTGCCGATCAGACTGCTGCCTTTGCCCTCGGCGCACGCCTGCGTGGCTGGCGGCATGACGCCTATCGCACGCGCCTCAAGGACAAGCAGAAGATCAGCCTGGCTGAGATGGTGATCGTCGGCGATCATTCGGATTGGGACGCGGGCGCTGCCGCGGCGGAAGGCGCCGAATTCACGCGCGATCTTGTCGCCGAGCCGGCCAACATCCTTTACCCCGAAAGCTTCGTCGACCGCGCCAGGGCCAGGCTCGAGCCGCTCGGCGTGACGATCGAAGTGCTCGATGTCCCGGCAATGGAACAGCTTGGCATGGGTTCGCTGTTGGGCGTTGGGCAAGGCTCGTCGCGCCCCTCGCGCGTGATGGCGATGCGCTGGGCCGGCGGCTCGGGCGACGGGACGCCGCTCGCGCTGGTCGGCAAAGGCGTGACCTTCGACACCGGCGGCATCAGCCTCAAGCCCGGCCCGGGCATGGAAGACATGAAATGGGACATGGGCGGCGCGGGTGCCGTGACCGGCGCGATGGTCGCGCTCGCCACGCGCAAGGCCAAGGTCAATGTCGTGGGCGTGGTCGGCCTGGTCGAGAACATGCCAGACGGCAATGCGATGCGCCCCGGGGATATCGTCACGTCGATGTCGGGCCAGACGATCGAAGTGCTCAACACCGACGCCGAGGGGCGCCTCGTCCTCGCCGACGTGATCACCTGGACGCAGCAGCGCTTCAAGCCGGGCACGATCGTCGACCTAGCAACGCTGACCGGCGCGATGATCATCTCGCTGGGCAAGGAACAGGGCGGCCTGTTCGCCAATGACGATGCGCTCGCCGGGCAGCTGATCGCGGCGGGCGCGGAGGTCGGCGAGAAATTGTGGCGCTTCCCGCTCGGCGATGCTTACGACAAGCTGATCGACAGCCCGATCGCCGACATGAAGAATATCGGCCCGCGAGAAGGCGGCTCGATCACTGCGGCGCAATTCATCAAGCGCTTCGTCGACGATGGCGTCAAATGGGCGCACCTCGACATCGCCGGCATGGTCTGGGCGAGCGAACCCGGCCGCACCTGGGACAAGGGCGCGACGGGCTATGGCGTGCGGCTGCTCGACCGCTTCGTGAAGGAAAATTGGGAGCACTAACAGCGCATATGCGGCGCGGTGGGCGGTGTGTGGTCCTGGATAGGGCGTGGCGGTCGGGCATCGCCGCACCCTGGCGAAATTACCGGCTCGATACGCCGATCGTTTCACGTGTGATCGGATTGGCGCGCACCCGGTCGATCGCATCGTGCTGCGGTGCCTGGCCATAAGGGCGGCCATCGGGTGGGGCGATCAGGCTGCAATAGCGGGTGAGCGGCACCCCCGCATAATCACGCACCGTGCCGCGGTTGACCGGCAAGTCGAAGGCATCGATCGTCTGCGTCGCGCGGACTGCGGCGGTCGTGATCTGGCGGTTGGTCTGCCGCGCCTGGGACAGGGCGGCGCGAAGCTCGTTGATTTCGGCGAGGCCGATCGCGCGGCCCGGGCCGACAATCGCATAGAGCCGCGTCCAGGCGTCCAGTTCCACTTGCGTTCGCGCCCGGATGATATCGACGAATTCGTAGACGCCCGATAAATTGTCGAGCTCCTCACGCGCGAAATGGCTGGCCGTGGTGGACGCGATGGTGCTGTCCCACACGCCGCGCGACCAGCTGAGATAGACCGGTTCGCCGATCGGCCCGATGGCCGGCAGCCGCCCACTCGCTTCGGCGGCAGCGAGGACGGCGGCGATCTGGTCGAGCTTCGCTTCGCTGCAGCCGTAAGTGCGTTCGCGAAACTTGCCCTGACCTGCGATTTCACCCAGCTCGTCGCTGATCGAGCTGCGCGCATCGGCGACATCGATCCGCCAGCCGATCCATGTCGCCACCGCGCCCAGCGCCAGCGCAATGAGCACGCCGAGCACGATGTCGCCGATCTCGCCGCGCCGCTTGCGGATGCGGTCGCTGTGCCACCAGGTGCGGACCTTGCCCCTCATCGCCGGTGAGACTAAGGGCTGCGGCAATTCCCGCAACCACCCAAAATATGGAGCCTCGACCAGTCATGGCCGTGACGCGTACCTTTTCGATCATCAAGCCCGACGCCACCCGCCGCAATCTGACCGGTGCGGTCACCAAGATGCTGGAGGATGGCGGCCTGCGCGTCGTCGCATCCAAGCGCATGCAGATGACCAAGGACCAGGCCGAGGGCTTTTACGGCGTCCACCGCGAACGCCCGTTCTTCAACGATCTGGTCAGCTTCATGATTTCAGGTCCGGTCGTCGTGCAGGTGCTCGAGGGCGAGAACGCCATGCAGCGCAACCGCGACATCATGGGCGCGACCAACCCGGCCAACGCCGAACCCGGCACGATCCGCAAGGAACTCGCCGAATCGATTGAAGCCAATTCGGTCCACGGCTCGGACAGCGACGAGAATGCCGCAATCGAGATCGCGTACTTCTTCAAGCCGGAAGAAATCATCGGCTAAAACACCTCTCACCTTGCGGGAGAGGTCGAGTCAGCGAAGCTGACCGGGTGAGGGGCTGGCGTGGCAAAGCCACGCCGTCGGTCCTCGCGTAGCGAGGCCGGCCGTAGCTGCGCAAGTCGGTGACAAGCCGCGCTTGCTTCGCGCCGCTTGCTTGTCCCTCGCTTGCTTCGCTAAAACTCGTTCGCCGCTTCGAGGAACGCCGTCAGCCGCTTGGGCGCGACGCTGAGCCAGCTGCGTTGCACCCAATCTGCGACATGGTCCCAATCGGTGTCGCCGAGATCGAGCCGCATGCCGATCCAGCCGGCGCCGAAATAGGCCGGGCGGTAGTAATGCGCGGGGTCGGCTTCGATCAGCGCGGCCTGTTCCTCCTCGCCGCTGATCTTGACCAGTAATGCGGTCCTGCCGTCGCCATGATGGTCGCTGCTGACCCAGGCGAACTTCTTGCCCTTGACGATGCCGAAGCACGGCATGCCGTGCGACAGCGTTTCTTCCGCCTCGGGCAGGGCCATGGCGAGTTCGCGTACGCGAGAGACGAGATAGTCCGGGGAACGCGCGCGTCCGACATAGGCGGCGAGCATGCGGGGATAGAGCTGGTGTTCGGCGATGAGGACGCGCGCCGCGAGGGTTTCGGGGGTGTCGCCGGGCAATATCGCGACCTCCGCCTTACCGATAACCGGGCCGTCGTCGAGGTCGGCGGTGACTTCATGGACCGAGCAGCCGGCGACGTCATCGCCCGCGGCAAGGGCGGCGTCGTGCGTATGCAAGCCCTTGTATTTAGGCAATAATGACGGGTGGATGTTGAGCATCCGGCCGCCCCAGCTGTCGACGAATTCGGGGCTGAGCAGGCGCATATAGCCGGCGAGCGCGACGAATTCGACGTCGTGATCGTGCAACTGCTCGTCGATCAGCTCATCGAAGGCGAGACGGGGCATGCCCTGGTGACTGTGCGCCCATGTCGCGACGCCCTCGGCGGCGGCGAGCTTGAGGCCCGGCGCGTCGGGATTGTTCGAGGCGACGAGGACGATATCGTACGGCGCGTCCTCGACCCGCGAGGCATAGAGCAGCGCCGCCATGTTGCTGCCGGTGCCCGAGATGAGCACGGCGACGCGGGCGCGGGGAAAAGCCATGGTCAATCAACCCTAAAACTTGCCTGTCGCCCCTGCGCAGGCACGGACCCAGATACGTTGTTAAAACGAAACGAACCAGCAATTACAGGGTCCATCTAGGCCCCCGCCTGCGCCGGGGCGACATCTCACATCAAATGCGTAACGGACCATTTCTCGCGTGCGGACCAGCTTTCATCGCTGCCGCTGACGGTGCAGCCGCACTCGCCCGTCTCGATGCGACCGATGGCCAGCACGGTTTCGCCAGCGGTCTCGAGTTGCCGCGTCACGGCTTCCATATCGTCCGCCTTGACGATCACCGCCATGCCGACGCCGCAATTGAACGTGCGCGCCATCTCCCCCGGCTCGATCCCACCCTGCGCCTGCAGGAACGCCATCAGGCGCGGCTGCGGCCAGGCGTCGGCGTCGATCACCGCATGCAGCCCCCTGGGCAGCGCACGCGGGATATTCTCGAGCAAGCCGCCGCCGGTGATGTGCGCCAGCGCGCCGATCCGGCCAGCGCGGATCAGCGGCAGAAGCGATTTCACATAGATCCGCGTCGGGGCCATCAGCGCGTCGATCAGCAGGACATCCCGGTCGAACAAAGCAGGGCGGTCGAGCCTCCAGCCCTTGTCCGCCGCCAATCGCCGCACGAGCGAAAAGCCGTTCGAATGCACGCCCGAACTGGCCAGACCGAGGATGACGTCGCCGTCGGCCACGCGGTCTCCGGTCAGCACTTGCGAGCGGTCGACCGCACCAACCGAAAAGCCCGCCAGATCGTAATCGCCATCGGCGTACATGCCGGGCATTTCCGCGGTTTCGCCCCCGATCAGCGCGCAGCCGGCGATGCGGCAGCCCTCGGCGATGCCGGCGACGACCCGCGTCGCGACCGCCGTATCGAGCTTCGCGCTGGCGAAATAATCGAGGAAGAACAGCGGCTCGGCCCCTTGCACGATCAGGTCGTTGACGCACATGGCGACCAGATCGATGCCCACGCCGTCATGCCGGTCATGCTCGATGGCGAGCTTGAGCTTAGTGCCGACGCCGTCATTGGCGGCGACGAGCAGCGGATCGGCATAACCCGCCGCTTTCAAGTCGAAGAACCCGCCAAACCCGCCCAATTCGGCGTTTGCCCCCGGTCGCGCCGTCGCCCGCGCCATCGGCTTGATCGCCTCGACCAGCGCATTGCCCGCGGCGATCGACACGCCGGCCTGTTCGTAAGTGTAGCCGCTCACACAAATTCCGTTCGGACTGACCCTGTCGAAGCCCCGCCCTGCTTTCCACGCCGCGCGGACGAAAGACGGCCCTTCGACAAGCTCAGGGCGAATGGGTTTCTAGTAAATGCCCTAATGACATGGCGCTTGGATTTCCACCTCCGACCGGCCAAAAGCGCAACCGTGCGGCGGGCGCTCATTCCTTTCCTCGGACTCGGTGCGCTCGCGGCGGGCGTGGCGGTGTGGGCGCAGATCGAAGGCGGCGATCGCGGCATCCCGCCGATCGACTCGTCGGGCAGCTTCGAAGTGGCGGGCATCGACGTCGATGTCGCCGGCAAGACGCCCGAGGCGGCGCGGCTGGGCGGCTGGCGGATCGCGCAACGCAAGGGGTGGCAATTGCTCTGGGCCAAGACGCATGGCGGCGTCCCCGGCGGCATTCCGGCCGATTCGGTGCTCGACGGTCTCGTCGCGGGCATCGTCGTCGAACAGGAACAGGTCGGGCCGACGCGCTATGTCGCGCGGCTGGGCGTCTTGTTCGACCGTGCGCGGGCCGGAGCGCTGCTCGGGGTCGGCGGCACCGCCTCGCGCTCGGCGCCGATGCTCGTCCTGCCGGTCGAATGGTCGGGCGGCGGCCCGATCAGCTACGAGGCCAAGAGCGAGTGGCAGCGTGCCTGGGCGCGCTATCGCAGCGGCGGCAGTCCGATCGACTATGTCCGCGTCAGCGGCGGCGGCGCGGACCCGTTGCTGCTGACCGCCGGCCAGGGCCAGCGCCCCGGCCGCATCTGGTGGCGCCTGATCCTCGATCAATATGGCGCCGCCGACGTGCTCGTGCCGCAGGTCCGTCTCGAACGCCGTTATCCGGGCGGTCCGGTGTTCGGCTTTTTCACCGCGCGGCACGGGCCGGACAACAGGACGATCGGCGGCTTCACGCTGCGTGCGGCGACGAGCGACGCGCTGCCGACGATGATGGACGAAGGCGTCCGGCGGATGGATCAGCTCTACACCGAGGCGCTGGCCGCGGGACAATTGGCGCCCGACCCGTCATTGATCGCGCCCGCCGAACCCGACGCAGCGCTGCTCAACGAGGCCGACATACCGGTGATCGAGGACAATGCGATGGCCCCCGCGGCCAGCGGCTCGACGGTCGTGACCATCCAGTTCGCCAGCCCCGACGCCGCCTCGATCACCGCCGCCGAGGGCGCGGTGCGCGCCGTACCCGGCGTCACCGCCGCGAGCACCTCGAGCCTGGCGATCGGCGGTACGTCGGTCATGCGCGTCGCCTTCAGCGGCGATGCCGCCGCCTTGCGCGCCGCGCTCGAGGCACGCGGTTACAGGGTCGAAGAGGCCGGCGGCGGCCTGCGGATCTCGCGATGAGGCAAAGCGCGCTGCCGTTCGACTGGCCGGCGGGGGAGGAGGATGACGATTTCGTCGTCTCGCCCAGCAATGCTGCGGCGGTGCGCCATCTCAACAGCCATGCCCGCTGGCCGGTGGCCGCCAGCGTGCTGACCGGGCCGCGCAAATCCGGGCGCAGCCTGCTCGGCCGCATCTTCGTGCTGCGCACCGGCGGCACGTTGATCGAGGATGGCGAGCGCACCGACGGGACCGAGCTGTTCCACGCCTGGAACCGCGCGCAGGAGACGCGACGCCCATTGCTGGTCATCGCCGATCGCGGGCCGAACGACTGGACCATCGCGCTGCCCGACTTGCGCTCACGGCTGATGGCGACACCGCATGTATCGCTGGGCGATCCCGACGATCAGCTGATCGGGCAATTACTGCAGCGGCTGCTCGAGCGGCGCGGCATCGTGCTGCCCGAAGATGTCGTCAGCTACCTCATCCCGCGCGTGCCGCGCAGCCACGTCGCCATCGTCCGCCTCGCCGATGCGCTCGATGCCGCTGCCTTGAGCGAACGCCGCGCGCTGACCGTGCCGTTCGCGCGGCAGGTGCTGGGAAGGTTGTGGGAAGCGAAGGCGGTTTAACGAACCCTAGAGTTCGTCATCCCCGCGAAGGCGGGGATCCATCTGCTCATCTCGCCAACCGCGGATGGTTCGGGAGATGGATTCCCGCCTTCGCGGGAATGACGAAGGTTTGGGGTTTTAATCCTCGGTCCGGGTCATCTTGAGCTTGCCGTTCTTGACCGCGAAACCGAGCTGCCCTTCGACCAGCGCCAGCGCATCGCGCCCGAATTGCTCGAACCGCCAGCCCTGCAAGATCTGCAGATTGTCGCGCACGCCGGCCGCGAGCAATTCGATCTCGTCGTTCCGCGCGAGCAGACGCGGCGCGACATTCGCTTCGCGCGAACGGATCTTGAGCAGCAGCTTGAGCAGGTCGGCGACCAGCGAGCCCTCGCGGCCCAGGCCCGGCTTGCGGTCGTCGCGCACCGGCATCTCGTCTTCGGGCAGCGGCTCGGCGGCGTCGACCGCGGCGATCATTCGCTTGCCGATGTCGTTGCCTGCCCAAGACGCGCTCAGCCCGCGGACCTTGGCCAGATCGGCCTGCGCGCGCGGCGGATGAAGCGCGATGTCGGCGAGCGTTTCGTCCTTCACGATCCGCCCGCGCGGCAAATTCTTGCCTTTGGCCTCGAGCTCGCGCCACGCCGCCAGCGCCTTGAGCCGCCCGAGGATTTCCGGCTTGCGGCTGGCGATCTTGACGCGCAGCCACGCCTTGGCCGGGTCGGCGGCATAATTGGACGGATCGGCCAGCCGTTCCATCTCCGCCTCGAGCCATTCGCCGCGCCCGGTCTTGATGAGCTTGTTCATCATCATCGGGAAAATCTTGGCGAGATGCGTCACGTCGCCGATCGCGTAATCGATCTGGCGCTTGTCGAGCGGCCGGCGCGCCCAGTCGGTAAACCGCGCGCCCTTGTCGAGGTTCAGTCCCAGCCAGCTTTCGACGAGATTGGAATAGCCGACCTGTTCGCCTTGCCCGAGTGCCATCGCCGCGATCTGCGTGTCGAACAGCGGGTGCGGGGTGGTGCCCGTCAGATTGTAGACGATCTCGACATCCTGCCCGCCGGCGTGGAAGACCTTGAGCACGTCCTCGTTTGCCACCAGCAGCTCGAGCAGCGGCGCGAGGTCGATGCCCTCCGCCATCGGATCGATCGCCGCCGCCTCGTTTTCGTCGGCGATCTGGATCAGGCACAATTCGGGCCAGAAGGTATTCTCGCGCATGAACTCGGTATCGACCGCGACGAAGCGCGATTGAGCGAGGCGGGCGCAGAGTTCGGCGAGCGGGGCGCTGTCACTGATCAGCGGGTGGATATGCATCGCAGCGCCCATAGCGCGCCCGCGCGCCTTGACAAACAGGGGCTTGGACGGGATGCGCCCGCACACCCTATTTCCCGTCATCCCCGCGGAGGCGGGGATCCATCTGCTGCACATTCAACGTGCGGAAAGGGCGGGAGATGGATTCCCGCCTCCGCGGGAATGACGATGCAAAGACTGGAGCCATGCACACTTACCGTTCCCACACCTGCGCCGCCTTGCGCGCGTCCGATGTCGGCGCGACCGTACGCCTGTCCGGCTGGGTCCACCGCAAGCGCGATCACGGCAACCTGATGTTCGTCGATCTGCGCGACCATTACGGCATCACCCAGATCGTCACCGACAGCGACAGTCCGGCGCATGCGGTCCTCGACGGCGCGCGTCCCGAGAGCGTCGTCACCGTGACCGGCGATGTTGTCGCGCGTTCGGCGGAGACGGTGAACGCCATGCTGCCGACGGGCGAAATCGAAATCCGCGCACGGGAGGTGGCCGTCCAATCCTCGGCGTCCGAACTGCCGATGCCGGTGTTCGGCGAGAGCGAATACCCTGAGGAAACCCGCCTCAAATACCGCTACCTCGATCTGCGCCGCGACCGGCTGCACAAGAATATCGTGCTGCGCTCGAACGTCATCGCCAGCATCCGCCGCCGCATGATCGACCAGGGCTTCACCGAATTCCAGACACCGATCCTGACTGCCTCGTCGCCCGAAGGCGCGCGCGACTACCTCGTCCCCAGCCGTGTCCACCCCGGCAAATTCTACGCGCTCCCGCAGGCGCCGCAGATGTTCAAGCAGCTGCTGATGGTCGCGGGGTTCGACCGCTATTTCCAGATCGCGCCGTGCTTTCGCGACGAGGACGCGCGCGCCGACCGCAGCCCGGGCGAATTCTACCAGCTCGATTTCGAGATGAGCTTCGTCACACAAGATGACGTATTCGCGGCGATCGAGCCGGTCCTCCATGGCGTGTTCGAGGAATTCGCCGATTTCGAGGGCAAGGGCCGCACGGTCAGCGCGCTGCCGTTCAAGCGCATTCCCTATAAGGAATCGATGCTCAAATACGGCAATGATAAGCCGGACCTGCGCAACCCGTTGCTGATCACCGATGTCAGCGAATATTTCAAGGGCTCGGGCTTCGGCCGCTTCGCCTCGATCGTCGAGAACGGCGATGTGGTCCGTGCGATTGCCGCGCCTGGCACGCACGAGAAGAGCCGCAAGTTCTTCGACGACATGAATTCATGGGCTCAGGGCGAAGGCTTTCCCGGCCTCGGCTACGCGACGCAGAAGGACGGCGTGTTCGGCGGCCCGATCGCCAACAATCATGGCCAGGACGGCATGAGGGCGATCGGCGAGGCGATGGGCCTCGGCCCGAATGACGGCATCTTCTTCGCCGCGGGTCATTCAGCCCAGGCCGCCAAGCTCGGCGGCCTCGCGCGCACCCGCGTGGGCGAGCAACTCGGGCTGATCGACAAGAGCCGCTTCGAATTCTGCTGGATCGTCGATTTCCCGATGTTCGAATATGACGAGGACGCCAGGAAGGTCGACTTCAGCCACAACCCCTTCTCGATGCCGCAGGGCGAGATGGAGGCGCTGGAGAGCAAGGACCCGCTCGACATCCTCGCCTACCAATATGACATCGTCTGCAACGGCATCGAACTGTCGTCGGGCGCGATCCGCAACCACCGCCCGGACATCATGTACAAGGCATTCGAGATCGCCGGCTATACGCAGGCGGAGGTCGACACCAACTTCGCGGGCATGATCAAC
Organism: uncultured Sphingomonadaceae bacterium; assembly: GCA_964246315.1. Lineage (GTDB taxonomy): Bacteria > Pseudomonadota > Alphaproteobacteria > Sphingomonadales > Sphingomonadaceae > Sphingomonas_O. The sequence goes on from CAXTPT010000006.1 coordinate 14,934, forward strand.
GCGTTCAAGCTGGGCGCACCGCCGCATGGCGGCTCGGCGCCGGGGATCGACCGCATCGTCATGCTGCTGGCCGACGAACCGAACATCCGCGAAGTCATCGTCTTCCCGATGAACCAGAAGGCCGAAGACCTGATGATGAACGCGCCCGCGCCGGCCACCCCGAAGCAGCTGCGCGAATTGTCGATCCGCGTCGTGGCGGATAGCTGAGCCTGGTGCCTCAACCCCGCTGCTTGGCCACGATCGCTTCGAACACCGCCTGATTGAGCAGGTTTTCGAACGCGCAGCCGACCATCTGCCCGTCGTTCCACACCACTTGTGCCTGCAGCGCGCCGAGGCCGGGCAGCGTCACCCAGCAGAGCTGCCCGGCGCGCATGCCGGTCAGCGCCTCGCAGGCGAACCCGCCGAGCGACAGGTCGCGCACCACGACCGCAAAGCCGTTCTGGCCCGATGGCCGCAGCGTGGCGTCCATCGACAGCCGCGTGCGCGGGGCGCAGCGGTCCTCCTGGGCGGCGGCGGCATAGCTGTCCTGGGAAAGGCGGGTCAGCGTCATCGTTGCGAGTCCTTGTTGGCGACCCAGCGACGATGCGCCGTAAGTGTTAACGCGCGTTTAGAACTCGTCGTTAACGCGTTCACGCAAGGGGCTCTGCCACTCACCCTGCGCCAGTTCGACGATCCGCGCCGCGACCTGTTCGGGCGGCTTGACCGATTGCGGGTCCTCGCCGGGAAAGGCGCGCTCGCGCATCTTGGTCCGCGTCGCGCCCGGATCCAGGATCGCCACCGCGATCGGCCCGACCGTTTCATTCTCCTCCGCATAGGCGGCGAGCAGGGTCTCGAAGCCGGCCTTGGAAGCGCCATAAGCCCCCCAATAGGCCCGCGGCGTGGCGCCGACGCTCGAGGTCAGCCCGATCACCTTGGGTGCGTCGCCTTTTCGCAGCAGCGCGTCGAACGCCGCGATCAGCGCCGCCTGCGCGCCGACGTTCAGCGTCAGCACGCGCGCGAATTCCTTGGCATCGATGTGCGGAACCGGCGTCAGGCTGCCCAGCGTCGCGGCGTTCAGCACCAGCAGGTCGAGCTTGCGCCAGCGCTCGCTGACCGCGCCGGCCAGCCGGCCGATCGATTCCGCCTCGAGCAGGTCGAGCGGCGCGATCGTCGCGCTGCCCCCCGCATCGTGAATGCGCTCCTCGACGGCCTCCAAATCCTTGGCGGTCCGCGCCGTGATGATGACATGGTAGCCCGCCGCCGCGAGCGCCTCGGCCGTCGCCGCGCCGATGCCGCGCGACGCGCCGGTGACCAGGGCAAGCCGGTCAGTCATGGGCCACCAGCCGCGTCAGGCCGCCGGTATAGGGCAGCAGCACGTCGGGCACGGCCACCGAGCCGTCCTCGTTCTGGTAATTCTCCAGCACCGCAACGATCGTGCGGCCGACCGCCAGGGCCGAGCCGTTGAGCGTATGGACGAAAATCGTGCCGCCTTTGCCGACCGGGCGGTACCGCGCGTTCATCCGCCGCGCCTGGAAATCGCCGCAGTTCGAACAGCTGCTGATCTCTCGATACGTCTGCTGCCCCGGCAGCCACACTTCCAAGTCATAAGTCTTCTTCGCCGCGAACCCCATGTCGCCCGCGCACAGCAGCATGCGGCGATAGGGCAGTTCGAGGGCATCGAGCACGCTTTCCGCACACGCGGTCATCCGCTCGTGCTCGGCGTCCGAAGTTTCGGGGGTGGTGATCGAGACGAGCTCGACCTTGTCGAACTGGTGCTGCCGGATCAGCCCGCGGGTATCGCGGCCCGCCGCCCCGGCTTCCGACCGGAAGCACGGAGTCAGCGCGGTGAACCGCAAGGGCAAGTCGGTCTCGGCCAATATCTGTTCGCGGACGATATTGGTCAGGCTGACCTCCGCGGTCGGGATCAGCCAGCGGCCGTCGGTGGTCTGGAACAGATCGTCGCGGAACTTGGGCAGCTGCGTCGTGCCATAGGCTGCATCGTCACGGACCAGCAGGGGTGGGGCCACTTCTTCGTAACCAGCGGCCACGGCCTGATCGAGCATAAACTGCCCCAAAGCGCGCCCAAGCCGCGCGACCTGGCCGCGCAGATAGACGAACCGCGCGCCCGCCACCTTCTGCGCGCTTTCAAAATCGAGCCCAAGCGCCGGCGCAAAATCGGCATGGTCGCGCCCGGCGGGGCGCGGACTGCCGCGGCGGTGCTGCTCGACATTGCCATGCTCGTCCTTGCCGTCGGGCACGTCGGCCGCAGGCAGATTGGGCAGCGCGTCGCCCAGTTTTTTGAGCTCCACCTCGCATTCCTCGACCGCGGCAGCGCTTTCCGCTTGCGTCGCCTTGAGCGAGGCGACCCGCGCGCGAAGCTCGTCGGCCGCGTCCTTGTCGCCCGTCCGCATCGCCGCGCCGACCTGTTCGGAAATCTGCTTGATCGCCGCCTGCGCTTGCTCGGCATTCATGATCGCCACGCGCCGCCGCGCATCGACGGTCAGCAGCGCCCCCGCCGCGATGCCGAGCCCGCGCCGCGCCAGGCCCGCGTCGAACGCCTGCGGAGTCTCGCGGATCGCCTTGATGTCGTGCATCGCGCGGCTATGCCGCCCGCCAGGGGTTGTCGCAACCCGTAGCCGCCGCTATCTGCGCCCCCCTGCCGGGGCGGAGTAGCTCAGCTGGTTAGAGCAGCGGAATCATAATCCGCGTGTCGGGGGTTCAAGTCCCTCCTCCGCTACCACGGCCGTTAACGATCGTTAGGCTTACCCGCTAATTCACCGCGCCTGTTCAATCGGTGCGAACAAACCGCCGCATATTCAATCACTTGCCGGGCGGGTGATGGTGCGCGCTCCGGATTTCGCGGAGCGTTTGATGTTCAAGATTGCCCCGGCGCACGCCGTGTTGCGCGCGTCTGCCATTGCCGGCCTCGCGCTCGCGTCTCCGGCGGCGGCGCGGACCTTCACCGCCAATCAAGGCAATTTGACGCAGACGCTCAATGCCATGGGGCCGGGTGACACGGTCGTGCTCGCGCCCGGCGGCTATGGCGTCGTCGCGGTGCCGCGCAAGACGTGGCAAACGCCGATCAACATCGACGCGCGCGCCGCGTCGCTCACCGGGATCGTTCTGTTCAAGGTCGCCGGGGTCAGCTGGACCGGCGGCACGGTGATCGGATCGATGTACGGCGTCTCGATCGCCGACAGCGCACGCGTATCGGTCAGCGGGGTTGATGTCTCCGGCGCCGCGCGCGGAATCGTCGTCAACGAATCGACCGATGTGAAAATCCTCAAGAACAAGCTGCACCATCTCCGCACCGATGGGATCGACATCGTCGGTCAGCGCGTGCTCGTCGAAGGCAATGTGATCTCCGACATGAACCCGCTTCCGGGCGATCATCCCGACGGCATCCAGATGTGGAGCGCGAATGACGAGCAAACGCGCGACATCACCGTCCGCGGCAATACCATCACGGGCGCGATGCAGGGCATCTTCGCCCGCTCCCCCGCGCTGGGGCTGAGCAACCTCAATGTGACGGGCAACAAGGTGCTGGTCGATTATCCCAACGGCATCGTCCTGGTCGATACCCAGCGCAGCACGGCGACGGGCAATGCCGTCCGTTCGATCGCTGGGCCCAAGGTGGTCAAGGCGAATATGCGGGTCGAAGGCGCGAATAACACCGCCTGCGGCAATGCGGTTCCCGACGTTCCCAAGGCGATCGCGGCGCAAGCCTGTAGCGGCTGATCGCACGGACTTGACGCCCGGCGGGCCGGGACCGACATGCGGGCTTTCCCGCATTCATCGGTACCGGACCCCGCTTATGCCCACGATTCACGCGACCCGCATGCTCATCCTCGGGTCGGGGCCGGCGGGCTTGAGCGCGGCGATCTATGGCGCGCGCGCGGGCATGCAGCCGATCGTCGTTCAGGGCATCCAGCCCGGCGGGCAGCTGATGACCACCACCGACGTCGAAAATTATCCCGGTTTTCGCGACGTCGTCCAGGGCCCGTGGCTGATGGAGGAGATGCAGGCGCAGGCCGAACATGTCGGCGCGCGGATGATGTGGGACACGATCGTCGAACTCGATTTGTCCAGGCGCCCGTTCCGCCTGATCGGCGATGGCGGCGATGTGTATGAAGGCGAAGTCCTCGTCCTCGCCACCGGCGCACAGGCCAAATGGCTCGGCCTCAGCAGCGAGGACGCGCTGAAGGGGAAGGGGGTCAGCGCCTGCGCCACGTGCGACGGCTTCTTCTACCGCGGCAAGAAGGTCGTGGTCATCGGCGGCGGCAACACCGCGGTCGAGGAAGCGCTGTACATGACGAACCACAGCGATGACGTGACGCTGATCCACCGCCGGGATACGTTGCGCGCCGAACGCATCCTGCAGGAACGCCTTCACGCCAATCCGAGGATCAGCGTGCTGTGGAACAAGCGCATCGACAAGTTCGTCGGGGAGGGCGATCCGCTCGGGCTCGTCGCGCTCGATCTGGTCGACACCGTCACTGGCGAACATACCCGTTTCGCGACCGAGGGCGCGTTCGTCGCGATCGGCCATCACCCGGCGACCGAAATCCTCAAGGGCCGTGTCGCGCTCGATGGCGACGGCTATGTATCGGTCGAAACCGGCTCGACGCGCACCAGCGTGCCCGGCGTGTTTGCGTGCGGCGACGTGATGGACAAGGTCTATCGCCAGGCCGTCACCGCCGCGGGCACGGGCTGCATGGCCGCGCTCGATGCGGAGCGCTTTCTGGCCGAGGCGGAGTTTGAGCGCGAGATTGAGGCAGCTTGAGAACCACCCCTAACCCCTCCAGCAAGGGCTGGAGGGGAATCTGATCACGAGCGTAAATCTGTTCCCCTCCACGCCTTCGTGGAGGGGTTAGGGGTGGTTCTTCTTCACTTCGCCAGCCGCGCCTTCGCCAGCTTCGGCGCATAGGCGAACAGCACGTCCTCGTCCGGCGCCTTCACCCTTTCCGCAATGTCCTCCGGCGCCACCTGCCGCAAGACATGCCGGATCGCCGCCTTGCGCGCAGTCGGCTTGTCGTCGGTCGCGATGCAGAACCACGGCGCGGCGGCGCTGTGCGTGGCCAGCAGCATCGCGTCGCGCGCCTTGGAATAATCGGCCCACTTCTCCTGGGCCACCGCGTCGAGCGGGCTGATCTTGAGCGCCTTGAGCGGGTCCTCGCGCCGTGCCTCGAGCCGCTTGGCCTGCTCGTTCTTCGAGATGTCGAGCCATAACTTGACCAGCCGGATGCCGCTTTCGACCAGCATCCGTTCGAAATCGGGCACGTCCTTGAGGAATTGCGCCTGCTCCGCCGCGGTCGAAAAGCCGTTGACCACCTCGACGCCCGCGCGATTGTACCAGCTGCGGTTGAAGATCACGAGCTCGCCCGCCGCTGGCAGCTGCTGCACATAGCGTTGCAGATACCATTGTCCGCGCTCGCGGTCGCTCGGCTTGGGCAATGCCACGACGCGCGTGTTGCGCACCGACAGATGCTCGGTCAGCCGCTTGATCAGCCCGTCCTTGCCGGCGGCATCGCGGCCCTCCAGCACGATGACGATCCGCTCGCCCGATTTGGTCTGCGCCAGCTGCATGTCGACCAAGGCTTGCTGCAGCGGGTGATCGGGCTTGTCGTCGTGGCTCATGGCGCGGACCTAGCCGACTTGCCGCGCCGCGTCGATTTTTCTGTCCTACACCCTTGGCATTCCACTATCAGGAAGATGTCTGACTGTCCGCGCAAGCGGCGTCGAAAAAAATTTATTGGCAGATGTGAATCGGTGTGAATCAGCCTCAATTTTCTCCCCTTTTTGTCGATCGCTTCGTTGCCGAGACCTTGGCGGAGGATCTCGGCGATCCGCCGCGCGATGTGACGTCGGAAGCGGTGATTCCCGCCGAGGCGCGCTTTGCCGGCGTGATGGACAGCCGCGATGCCATCGTCGTGGCCGGCCTGCCGCTGGCTGCCGCCTTCTTCCGCGCGCTCGACCCGGAGGTGGAGATCGAGGTCTTGGCTGGGGAGGGCGAGGCGGTCCCGGCGGGCACCGACCTGATGCGCCTGTCCGGCAAGGCGCGCGCGCTGCTCACCGCCGAACGTTCGGCGCTCAACACCGTCCAGCATCTGTCGGGCATCGCCACGCTGACGCGGCGCTATGTCGACGCCATCGCCGGCACCGGCTGCACCCTGCTCGACACGCGCAAGACCATTCCCGGCCTGCGCCGCCTCGAAAAATACGCCACCCGCATGGGCGGGGCGACCAATCACCGCATGGGCCTGTGGGACGCGGCGATGATCAAGGACAATCATGCCGCGGTCGCCGGTTCGGTCGGCGCCGCCACCCGCCGCGCGCGCGACGCGGGGATCGAGCGGATCATCGTCGAAGTCGATCGCCTCGAGCAGATCGAGGAAGCCCTGGCCGGCGGGGCGACGCACCTGTTGCTCGACAACATGCCGCCTCCGGTCCTGCGTGAGGCCGTCGCGCTCGTCGCGGGCCGCGTGCCGACCGAAGCTTCGGGCGGCGTCCGCCTCGATACGATCCGCGCCATCGCCGAAACCGGCGTCACTCATGTCAGCGTCGGCCGCTTGACCCAGAGCGCGCCCGCCGCCGATGTCGGTCTCGATTTCAAGGAGTTGTGATGCGTTGCTCGCTTCTTTTCGTCGCGCTGGCGGTGCCCGCCGTCGCCAATGCGGCGTCGACGACCTGTGCGCTGCCGAACATGATCGAACCAGTCCGCGCGGATGGACCCAGTGACAAAACCCCGGTGCGCCGCCTGGCGATCGCCAGCTACACGCTGGCACTCAGCTGGAGCCCGCAATTCTGCCGCGGGCAGGGCGGCAGGCAATCGTTTCAATGCACTTCGGGCAACCGCTTCGGCCTGACGCTCCACGGCTTGTGGCCCGACGGCGCGGGCAAGGACTGGCCGCAATATTGCCGGCCGGTCGAGTTGCTGTCCGAGGCGCAGTTGCGCAGGAACCTGTGCATCACGCCCTCGGCGCAGCTCAATCAGCATGAATATGCCAAGCATGGCAGCTGCATGTACGTTTCCCCCGCGCAGTATTTCGAGCAATCCCATGCGCTGTACCGCGCGCTCAACTGGCCCGATATCGAGCGGCTGTCGCGCCGTCCGCTGACCGTCGGCCAGTTTAAGGACGCATTCGCCCGCGCCAATCGCGGCCGCGTGCCGGTCAATGCCATCCGCGTGACGGTCACCGGCGGACGCTGGCTCGACGAGCTGTGGCTGTGCCTCGACACGCGCTATCGCTACCGCCGCTGCGCCGCCAATCAGGATGGCGGGGTGCCGAACGGCCGCAAGCTGATGATCTGGCGCGGCGGGGCCGGCTAGGCGCCACGCCTAAGCGTCGATCGTCGCCGTGCCGGGATGCAGCCGGTCGAGATGCTTCTTGACCAGCCGCAAATTTCGCGTGTTCGAGCGGAAGAAGAAGTCGGGCACCGCGCCGACAAAGGGGATCGCGCCCAGCAGCGCGTCGAAGCCGATATTCCCCGCCATGCGGGCGATGACATGCTTGGGCAGCCCGAGATTCTTGGCTTCCCAGGCAAGCCAGCTGCCCATCGCCGCGGCGACGAGACTGCCGCCCACCGGCAGCACGTCGAGGATGACGTCGAGCCCGACCTTGCGGTTGGTCCCGGGGATCGTGAACAGCCCTTCGAGCAGTCGCTCCATGGCCTCGATCCGGCGACGGATCGCCTGCGGCTCGGTCCCGACATAATCCTGCGGGTTCAGTCGGTTGATCGTGGCGTCGGCCATGGTCGCGGTCCTCGTTGCGGGGGGCGATAGGGGAACGCGCGGCGCCCCTGCCTAGTTGCGCGCGGTCCTGAGTTCTCCCAGCGGATGAACGGCAAAGCTGTTTTCGCGCCAGCCGCCGAGCGACTCGCTGACCAGCGACCAGCGCAGCGGGGTGGACAGCGGGATGTATCCGCTCGCCTGCGCCGCCGCGGCATCGGCGTCGGCAATCGCGCGCGCCCGCTCGATCAGCGTCGGCGCGGCGCGCGCCGCCTGCAGCGCCCGTTCGGCCGCATCGGAACAGGCAAAACCCGCTTCACAGCCGGTCCGCGTCAGATACCAATTGGCGCTGCCATTGGGCGACACGTCGTCGATCAGCACCAAGTCGGCATCGGCGGCGTTCCACGCGACCGGCGTGACGCTCAAGCCGATCGCGCCAAGATCGACCCGCAGCCGGGCGAGCAGCAGACGCATGCCGGGCCCGGCGGGGAGCGCGAGCCTGAGCGGACCGGGTTCGCCATTCGCCGCGATCCAGCCCGCGACGCGCGCCCGCGCGGTTCGCCTGCGCTGGTCGAGCGGCGCGCCGCCCCAGCCCGGCTCGACGGGTGCGCGGGCACTGTCCAGCTGCGCCGGCAGCAACCTCTGCGCCACCGTCCAGCGCGGCACCCCGGTGATCGCGCCGAGCGCCTCCCGGTCGACCGCCATCGACACCGCCTCGCGGATCGTCACGTCGCGCAGCAGCGGCGTCGTCGGGCGGATGCCGATGCCGAACAATCCTTCCGCCGGATCGATGCGCACGCCGCGCTCGCGCGACGCCTGCGCCACCGGCCAGTCGCTCAGCGTGCCGCCCGCAACCAGCGCCGCATTTCCCGCCTGGAACCGCGCAATGGCCTTGCCCGCGCTTTCGCTCCGCAGCGTGACCCGCGTGATCGACGGCGGCGGCGCATCGGCATCCGCGTCGGGATCGGGCAGGGGGGTCAGGATCAGCGCCCCCGGCCGCATCACCGCGCGCCATGGCCCGGCGCCCTGGCCATTCCGGCGGATGCCCAGTTCGGGCTGCGCGAGCAGCTGAAACATGTTGGGCCGCGGGATGCGCAGCCGGATTTCTACGATCCGCCCGGTCATCGGCACGATGGTGTCCACCGCCATCAGCAACGGCTTGAGGGCGTTGGAGCTCACCGGCGCCTTCGCCCGGTTGAGGCTGGCGGCAACCTGCGGCGCGGTCACATCGCCGCCGTCGGCCCAGCGCGCGTGGCGCAGGCGAAAAATCAGGCTGAGGCCGTCATCGGTCACGATCCAGCTTTCGGCGAGGCCGGGGCGCACTTGCCCCGCGGCGTCGAGCGTCACCAGACCCTGGGCGATCTCCCGCGCGATGCTGCGTTGTGTCCCGTCCAGCCGCCGCCGGTCTGGATCGGCCGGGCGCAGGCTTCCACCGATCTGGCTGACGGCGATCTCCGGATTGTTGTCGCGCCGGTCGCACCCGGCCAGTGGCAGCGTCAGCGCCAACAGAACGATGCCGCGCCGCATGTCAGCGCCGGCGCATCCGCCGCCGCGCGGCAAAGGCCTTGGACAGCGCCCAGCTGCCGATCATCAGCGCGATACCGATGCCGAAGCCGATAGAGACGATCGTGCCCTCGTCCATATCGCCGCGCGCGATGAAATGCTTGGCGGAAAGATATCCCGGCGCGAACAGCAGCGGCACCCAGAATATCGCCGACGTGAAATTGGCGATCTGGAATTTGCGCGCCGGCATGGCGGTGACCCCGGCGATCATCGGCACGATGGCGCGCAGCGGCCCGAGGAAACGTCCGCAAAATACCGCGACAAATCCCTGGCGGCGAAAGAACAGCCGGGCCTGCGCAACTGCCGGACGGTGATCTTTCAGCGGCCAATGCCGATAGGCCGCGGGGCCGACCTTGCGTCCGAACGCATAGGATACCCAATCGCCCACCGCCGCTCCGAGGATCGCGGCGACCACGATCGGCACTTCGTGCAGGCGGCCTGTGGCCAGCAAGCTGCCGGTGGCGATCATCAACGACGTCGCCGGAATGAACAGTCCGATCAGGACCAGCGATTCCCCAAAGCACAGCAAGGCCACGATCGGCGCCGCCCAGGCCTGATTGGCGACGATTAGCTCGATCAGCCCGTTGCCGGAAAATTCCACGGGAGACCTCCGCTAATGCCTTTCCCGCCATCGCGTCATCGAACCGCGCAAGAAATCGATGGTGCGGACGGCGGGACTCGAACCCGCATGCCCTAACGGGCGGGGGATTTTAAGTCCCATGCGTCTACCAATTTCGCCACGTCCGCGCGCTGCCGGAGCCGGCTTCGCCAGGCCGGGCTCCAAAGTGGCAACTATCAAACTGTCGGTAGCCCGAAACATGCCGCTTAGCGAGCGGCGTGATTATTCAACGTTCAGCCGAGCCCGCATTTCCTTGCCCGGCTTGAAATAGGGCACTCGCTTGGCATCGATCGTCACGGCGGCGCCAGTGCGCGGATTGCGCCCGGTCCGCCCGTCACGCGCGCGCGTCGAAAACGCTCCGAAACTGCGCAATTCAACACGGCCGCCATCGGCCAGACGCGCCGAGATCGCTTCGAAAAAGCAAGCGACGATGCGCTCGACGTCTTGTGGTTGAAGGTCAGTATTTTCGGCGGCAAGTTTCGCCACCAATTCCGAACGGATCACTAGCTGGCTTCCCCCGAAGCGTTGGTCGTCCCCAGTCGTTAGCACGGCGACTAACCTGGCTCAACCGGCCCCGATGCGCGAACGCACCGGGGCCTTGTCGCGATTACTTCTTGTCGCCACCCCGCGCCTTGAGCGCCTCACCGAGGATGTCGCCCAGCGACGCGCCCGAATCGGACGACCCATATTGCGCCACGGCCTGCTTCTCTTCGGCCATCTGCATCGCCTTGATCGAGAAGTTCGGCTTCTTCGAACGGTCGAAGCCGGTGACCATCGCGTCGAATTTCTGGCCGACCTGGAAACGCTCCGGACGCTGTTCGTCGCGGTCGCGACCCAAATCGCTGCGCTTGATGAAGCCGGTCGCGCCATCGTCGCCCGCCTGCACTTCGAGGCCGCCATCGCGGACTTCCAGCACGGTGACGGTCTGGATGCTGTTCTTGGCCAGGCCCGAGGACGAGGCCGTGCTGCCAACGGCGGGAGCACCCTTTTCGAGCTGCTTCATGCCAAGCGAGATGCGTTCCTTCTCCGGATCGACATCGAGCACGATCGCGGTGACCGTCTCACCCTTGCGGTGCAGGTTGAGCGCGTCTTCGCCCGAAATGCCCCAGGCGATGTCCGACATGTGGACCATGCCGTCGACGTCGCCGTCCAGCCCGATGAACAGGCCGAATTCGGTCGCGTTCTTGACTTCGCCCTCGACGGTCGAGCCGACCGGGTGCTTCTCGGCGAACGCTTCCCAGGGGTTCGACACGGCCTGCTTGAGGCCCAGCGAGATGCGGCGCTTCTCGGCATCGACTTCGAGCACGACGACTTCGACTTCCTGCGACGTCGAGACGATCTTGCCAGGGTGGACGTTCTTCTTGGTCCAGCTCATCTCGCTGACGTGGATCAGGCCTTCGATGCCCGGCTCCAACTCGACGAATGCGCCATATTCGGTGATGTTGGTCACCCGGCCACTCAGCTTCGCGTCCACCGGATATTTGGCTTCGGCGCCTTCCCACGGATCGCTCTCGAGCTGCTTCATGCCCAGCGAGATGCGCTGCGTGTCCTTGTTGATGCGAATGATCTGCACCTTCACCGTGTCGCCGATGTTGATCATCTCCGACGGGTGGTTGACGCGCTTGTAGCTCATGTCGGTGACGTGGAGCAGGCCGTCGATGCCGCCCAGGTCGACGAACGCGCCATAATCGGTGATGTTCTTGACGACGCCGTCGATGATCTGGCCTTCCGACAGCGTCTGGATCAGTCCGGTGCGCGCTTCGGCGCGGGTTTCCTCGAGGATCGCGCGGCGCGACACGACGATGTTGCCGCGCTTGCGGTCCATTTTCAGGATCTGGAACGGCTGCGGCAGGTCCATCAGCGGCGTGACGTCGCGCACCGGGCGGATGTCGACCTGGCTGCCCGGCAGAAAGGCCACGGCGCCGTCGAGGTCGACGGTGAAGCCGCCCTTGACGCGGCCGAAGATCACCCCGTCGACGCGGTTGCCGGCGTTGAATTCGCCTTCCAGCTTGTCCCAGGCGGCCTCGCGGCGCGCGCGGTCGCGGGATAGCATCGCTTCGCCGGCCGAATTCTCGACGCGGTCGACGAACACGTCGACGACATCGCCGACGTTGAGTTCGGCCTTCTGGCCCGGCATCGCGAATTCGCTGAGGCGGACGCGGCCTTCGGACTTTAGGCCGACGTCGATGACGGCATGGTCGTTTTCGATGGCGGTGATGGTGCCCTTGACGACCTTGCCTTCGAAGCTGTCGTCCTTGCCGAATGTCTGGTCGAGAAGCGCCGCGAAATCGTCGCGCGTGGGAAGAGCCGCAGTGGCCATAAAAAGAGGAACCCTAATTGATATTTTCCGGCCAGCCGGTTGTCTCCGGCGGTCTTTGACCGAAACCACGTGCCCGGCCGAATACCGAACGCGTATCCCGAAAATCATGATGGAGACACCCGCGCAAAGCGAAAAGCGCGAGGGGGCGCTGCCCTTCGCGCTACGCTTTGATGCGAGCGTCCACCAGCGCAATCGCCTGACGGACGGTGATCTCTATAGTCAAACCGTCGGTTTCGAGCAAGTCGGCGTCATCGGCGCGCTTGAGAGGGGCGGCGGACCGGTTCGAATCGCGTTCGTCGCGCGCCAGGATGTCGGTCAGGACATGGTCGTAGGCGACCTTGCTGCCTTCACCGACGAGCTGCGCGAAGCGGCGCTTGGCCCGCGTTTCGCTGGAAGCGGTGACGAACAATTTGGCGTCGGCCCCGGGCGCGATCACCGTGCCAATGTCGCGTCCGTCGAGCACCGCGCCGGCCGGCTGCCGGGCAAATGCCAATTGCCGCTCGAGCAACGCTTGCCGCACCGCCGGGTGCGCCGAAACCACCGACGCGGCGCGAGATGCGGCTTCGCTGCGGATCTCGAGATCGTCCATCATCGCGTCGCTGAACGCGGTCGCGGCCGCCGCATCGGCCTCGACCGCGGGATCGCCGCCATGGCGCAGGCATTGCAGCCCCGTCGCGCGATAAAGCAGCCCGGTGTCGAGATGCGGCAGCTTGAAGTGCAGCGCCAGCGCGCGGGCGACCGTGCCCTTGCCCGACGCCGCGGGGCCATCGACCGCGATGATCATGCGCGTCTCCGCCGGGCCAGCTCGCCGATCAGGCCGGCGGTGGCGATCAGCGCCCAGACCGTTTCGAGCACCACCGCCGGCAGGTTGAAATGCACCGTTAGCGAGATGAGCAACAGGATCGCCCCGGCAATGTTGAGGATGTTGAAGACGATCTTGTCCATCGCCTCGGAGACATTGGCATAGGCAAAGCCAATGATGAACATGGCGCTGCCGATCAGCCCGACGATATTCGCCCAGTCCAGGATCATGCGTGGGACAATGCGCGGAGATCGGCAAAGAAGCCGGGATAGCTCGTCGCGACCGCCGCATCGTCATCGAGGGTGACTGCCTCGCGGCAATGGAGCGCCGCGGCCGACAGGCTCATCGCGATGCGGTGGTCGAGATGCGTCCCGATCGTCGCCCCGCCGGACAGGGGGTCGCCGCCCGATCCTTCGATCGCCAATCCGTCCGCCAGCTCCTCGACGGGCGCGCCGATCGCCCGTAGCGCCGCCGCCATCACGGCCACGCGGTCCGATTCCTTGACGCGCAATTCCTCCAGACCCCGGAACACGCTGCGGCCCTGAGCGAAGGCGGCGGCAACGAAAAGCGCCGGAAATTCGTCGACCATGGACGGCACGTCGGCGGGATCGGGTTCGATCGCGGTGAGCGGTCCATAGCGCATGACGAGGTCGGCGACCGGCTCGCCGCCGACATCGCGCGTGTTGCTGCGCTCGATCCGGGCCCCCATGGCGGACAATGCCGTGTACAGCCCCGCCCGCGTCGGGTTCATGCCGACATTGCCGATCGTCACCTCGGCTCCCGGCACGATCGCCGCCGCGACTGCGGCAAAGGCGGCGGAGGAGGGGTCTCCCGGCACCGTGATCCGCTGCGGCTTCAACTCGGCTTCGCCCCGGATCGAGATGATATCCCCCTCGCGCGTCACCTCGGCGCCGAAGCCGGCCAGCATCCGCTCGCTATGATCGCGCGTCGGCACCGGCTCGATCACCCGCGTGATCCCCGGCGCATTCAGTCCGGCGAGCAAGATCGCCGACTTCACCTGGGCGGACGCCACCGGCAGCCGGTATTCGATCGGCACCGCCGGACATAGCCCGCGCATCGTCAGCGGCAGGCGTCCGCCAGGCGCGGCGGCGAATTCGGCCCCCATCAGCGACAGCGGCTCGATCACGCGGCCCATCGGCCGTTTCGACAGCGAGCTGTCGCCGGTGAAGGTCGCGGTGATCGGATGGCTGGCGATCAGTCCCATCAACAGCCGCGTCGAGGTCCCCGAATTGCCCATGTCGAGCGCGACCTGCGGCTGCAGCAGCCCGCCGACCCCGACGCCCCAGACATGCCAGCGATCGTCGCGCCGCTCGATCGTCGCGCCCATCGCGCGCATCGCCGCGGCGGTGGCCAGCACGTCCTCGCCTTCGAGCAATCCATCGATCACCGTCTCGCCGACGGCCAAGCTGCCGAGCATCAGCGAACGATGACTGATCGACTTGTCGCCGGGAACCTGGATGCGGCCGCGCAGCGGTCCTGTCGCGGGTTGGACCGTCCGGGATGGCATGGCCGCGGCTTTGACAGCGCGTCTCCGGCATGGCAAGGGCGCGCGCTTTCCGGGGTCCGGCCTCGGCACACTCACATCTTACCGGAGCGTAAACGACCGATGGTCAAGCCTGAATGGGGCACCAAGCGCACTTGCCCCAAGTGCGGCACGCGGTTCTATGACTTGCAAAAGGAAGAACCCGTCGTCTGCATCAATTGCAGCAACCAGTGGACGCCCGAAGCGGTGCTCAAGTCGAAGCAGCCGCTGCCGTTCGACGCGCCGAAGAAGGAGGTCGCCAACGATACCGATCTCGAGGCGGACGATCTGGATCTGGATGTCGATGAGGACGCCGAAAAGTCGCCCGACGACGAAGTCGATCTGGGCGGCGACGACGATCTCGGCGTCGAAACCGACACCGGCGAAGACGACACCTAAACCGGTTGATTTCCGGCGGCGCCTCGCATAGGCGGCGCCACTTCAGGATTGGGGCCTTAGCTCAGCTGGGAGAGCGCCACACTGGCAGTGTGGAGGTCAGCGGTTCGATCCCGCTAGGCTCCACCATTTTCCGCAGGCGGCTGCGGAAAATGGGAGCGTCGCGCAGCAAGCGACCATCTTATCGCAGACTCGCCGAGGAACGGCCGGCGCGCAGCGTCCGACGACAGATGCGGCTTTGCCGCAGCCCTCACACCTCCCAACCATGTCGCCCCTGCGCAGGCAGGGGCCTAGATGGACTCTCCAGCCGAGGGTTCACCTCCAATTGCGTGCTCATCTAGGCCCCTGCCTGCGCAGGGGCGACAGGGTCAGTTGAACTGGTTCACACCGAGTAGAACCTTCCCTAAGGCGCCCCGCATGCCCGGCGACCATTTCTACATCTCCACCGCGATCAGCTATCCCAATGGCCGCCCGCACATCGGCCATGCTTATGAAGCCATCGCCGCGGACGCGATCGCGCGCTTCCATCGCCTTCAGGGCCGCGACGTCTTTTTCCAGACCGGGACCGACGAACACGGCCTCAAGATGGTCCAGACCGCGCGCGACAAGGACGTGGAAGTCGCCGCGCTGGCGGAGGACATGTCCGGCCAGTTCAAGGCGATGTGCGACGCGCTTGACGTCAGCTACGACCGCTTCATCCGCACCAGCGAAGCCGAACACCACAAAGCCAGCCAGGCATTGTGGCGCGCGATGGAGTCCGCGGGCGACCTGTACAAAGGCCGCTACGAAGGCTGGTATTCGGTCCGCGACGAGGCCTTTTATGACGAAAAGGAAATCGTCAGCGGGGAAGGGGGCGAGAAGCTCTCGCCCCAAGGCACGCCGGTCGATTGGACCGTCGAGGAGAGCTGGTTCTTCCGCCTGTCGAAATACCAGCAGCCGCTACTCCACCTGTACAACTCACGACCCGATTTCATCCAGCCGGATAGCCGCCGCAACGAAGTGATGCGCTTCGTCGAAGGCGGGCTCAGCGACTTGTCGGTCTCGCGCACCAGCTTCGATTGGGGCGTCAAGGTGCCCGGCAGCGACGGGCACGTGATGTACGTCTGGGTCGATGCGCTAACCAATTATCTGACGGGCGCGGGCTATCCCGACGATGCCGAGCGTCTCGCCAGATACTGGCCCGCGGACCTGCACCTGATCGGCAAGGACATCGTCCGCTTCCACGCGGTCTACTGGCCGGCCTTCCTGATGTCTGCCGGCATCGCGCTGCCCAAGAAAGTGTTCGGCCACGGCTTCCTGCTCAACCGCGGCGAGAAGATGTCGAAATCGACGGGCAACATCGTCGACCCGGTCGAGCTTGGCGAACGCTACGGCGTCGATGCCTTGCGCTATTTTCTCCTTCGCGAGGTCAGCTTCGGCAATGACGGCAGCTGGAGCGAGGAGGCGATTGTCCTCCGCTGCAACGCCGAGCTCGCCAACGGCCTCGGCAACCTCGCGCAGCGCTCGCTATCGATGATCGCCAGGAATTGCGGCGGCGTGCTGCCGGAGCCCGGCGATGAGCCCGACCCAAAATTGGCGGAGGGCCTCGAGGATCAGATTGCGGACGCCATGACGTCGCTGGCGCTGCACAAGGCGCTTGAAGCGGTGGCCGGCGTCGTCGCCTCGGCCAACCAGTATTTCGCCGACAGCGCGCCATGGGCGCTGCGCAAGACCGATCCGGCGCGTGCCGATGGCGTGCTGTACTGGACCGCCGAGACCATCCGCCGCGTGGCGCATGCGCTGCGCTGGGCTGTGCCGGAAAGCGCCGACAAATTGCTCGCATTGGTCGGCGGCGGGGAAGGGGTGCTCGTGCCCGGCACCACGCTGCCCGCACCACAAGGCGTCTTCCCGCGCCTTGAACTGCCAGTTCAACTCTGACCCGTCATTCCCGCGAAGGCGGGAATCCAACTCCCATACTCGCCGGACGCGGCCAGACTGGCAGATGGATCCACGCCTTCGCGGGGATGACGAAGAATGGGCTGGAGGCTAGGGCCGGCTGATGTTCGTCGATTCCCACTGCCACCTCAATTACAAGGGCCTGGTCGAAGATCAGCCGAGCGTCCTCGCCCGCGCCCGCGCCGCGGGGGTCAGCGGCATGCTCAACATCTCCACCCGCGAATGCGAGTGGGACGAGGTGCTCGGCGTGGCGGAACGCGAAAGCGATGTCTGGGCGTCGGTCGGCATCCACCCGCACGAGGCCGACCAGCATCCCGATATCGACACCGCCAAGCTGGTCGACCGCGCCCGAAATCCGCGCGTCGTCGCGATCGGCGAGACCGGTCTCGATTATTACTACGACAAGTCCGACCGCGAGCGTCAGCGCACGAGCTTCCGCAGCCATATCGCCGCGTCGCGCGACACCGGCCTGCCGCTGATCGTCCACACCCGCGATGCCGAGGACGACAGCGCGACGATGCTGACGGAGGAGATGGGGAAGGGGACCTATAAAGGCGTGATCCATTGCTTCACCGCCTCGGCCGATTTTGCGGCCAAGGCGCTCGATCTCGGGCTGTACATTTCGATCTCCGGCATCGTCACGTTCAAGAATGCCCGGGATTTGCAGGCGACCGCCGCGACGATCCCGGCAGACCGGCTGCTGATCGAGACGGACTCGCCGTTCCTCGCGCCCGTGCCGCATCGGGGGAAACCGTGCGAACCCGGCTTCGTCGCCGACACCGCGCGTTTCCTTGCCGAGTTGCGCGGTGAATCGGTCGAACATCTCGCGGCAATGACGCGGGATAACTTCTTCAAACTGTTCGATAAAGCTTCTTGATGCGCCTCAACCCCCCACCCGTTTGGGCTGAGCCTGTCGAAGCCCTGTCTTTCTTCCCATCCACACTCGTGCGGAACGGAGAAAAAGACGGCCTTTCGACAAGCTCAAGGCAAACGATGCGGGGCGGGGCGACCTCTCAGTGAAGGTGACAATCCTCGGCTGTGGGACGTCATCCGGCGTACCCCGTATCGGCAATGATTGGGGCGTCTGCGATCCCGCCAATCCGCGCAATCGCCGAACCCGCGCATCGATCTTGGTCGAACATGACGGCACGCGCATTCTCGTCGACACGTCGCCTGATCTCCGCGCGCAATTGCTCGCCGCCAATGTCGTCGGTCTCGACGCGGTGATCTGGACGCATGAACATGCCGATCACTGCCACGGCATCGACGATCTGCGACAGGTGTTTCACGCCATGGGACGAGCGGTGCCGGGGTTCGCCCGTGCGAAAACGCTCGATCTGCTCCGGCGGCGTTTCGCATACGTCTTTGCCGGAAATGGCGGCTACCCGCCAACCGTGGAGGCGAACGAACTGACCGACGCGTTCGACCTCGGCGGTATTGCCGTGGCGGTGGTCGACCAGCCGCATGGCCGCATCACCTCGGCAGGCTTGCGCTTTGAGGCAAACGGCGCGGCCATCGGCTATTCGACTGACACCGACCAACTCACCGAGGCGATGGCCTCGGTTTTCGCGGACCTCGACTTGTGGATCGTTGACGGCCTGCGCGAGAAGCCGCACCCGACGCACGCTCATCTCGAGGAAACGCTGGACTGGATTGCCCGACTTAAGCCCAGGCGCGCAGTGATCACGCATATGGATCAGTCGCTCGACTACGCCACGCTGGCGGCGCGGCTGCCGGCGGGGGTAGAACCCGGTCATGACAATCTGGAGATCGTGTTGTGACCAGCGATCAGACTGCCGGTATTGTCACCGGCGTGATGTGTCTGACGCTGGCGGTCAGCAGCCTCGCAGCGCGACGGCTGCCGCTCGGCCGCACGCTCAAAATGGCGCTGGCCTGGGTCGCCATCTTCGCCGGCGCCTATGTCCTGATGCTGTTTCGCGGGACCGGTGCCGAAATCTGGTCGCGCGCCAAGGTCGATCTGCTCGGCATGGAGCCGGGCATCAGCGGCGGCGTGGTCCGCGTGGCGGCGCGGCCCGACGGGCATTTCTATGTCACTGGGCGGATCAATGGCCATCCGGTCGAATTCATGGTCGATAGCGGTGCGACCGAAACCGCGATCAGCACCGATGTCGCGCGTGCGACAGGCCTCCAGGACGATGGCATGCCCGCCGTGCCGATTTCCACCGCCAACGGCATGGCCTTGGTCAAGACCGCCCGGATCGAGCGTCTGGAGATCGGTTCGATTGTGCAAGTCAACGCCCGCACGACGATCGGCGATACGCTTGGCGACACCAATCTATTGGGGATGAGCTTCCTGTCGCAGCTCAAATCCTGGCGGGTGGAGGGCAACACCCTCATCCTCCAGCCATGATCAGCTTTACATAATACAGATTATCGGGATTTGTCATGTCGCCGCCGCCAGTCACCCCTCTCGACCGTCTGCTCGCCGTCATGGGTCAGCTACGCGATCCCGCCACCGGCTGTCCTTGGGATGTCGAGCAGACGTTCGCAACCATCGCGCCGTATACGATCGAAGAAGCGTATGAGGTCGCCGACGCCTGCCAGCGCGGCGACATGGCGGCGCTCCAGGACGAACTTGGCGACCTGCTGCTGCAGGTCGTCTTTCACAGCCGCATGGCCGAGGAAGCCGGGCTGTTCGCGTTTGCTGACGTCGCGGCAGGCGTTGGCGAAAAACTGATCCGCCGTCATCCGCACGTGTTCGGGGATGCGCCGCGTGACAGCGGCCATGCGCAATGGGAAGTCATAAAGGCCGAGGAACGCGCCCGGTCGGATGATCGAAGCGCCCTCGCCGGCGTCGCTTTGGCGCTGCCCGCGCTGATGCGCGCCGAAAAACTGCAAAAGCGCGCCTCACGTGTCGGGTTCGACTGGCCTGACGCCGGCGGCGCGCGCGCCAAGATCGCCGAGGAACTCGCCGAAGTCGAAGCCGCCACCGATCATGACGCGCGTGAGGACGAGATCGGCGACCTGCTGTTCGCCGTCGTCAATTTCGCACGGCATCTCAAGATCGATCCCGAAGTCGCTCTCCGCCGCGCCAACGCCAAGTTCGAACGCCGCTTCCGCAAGGTCGAGAATCTGACCGAAACACCCCTCGCGGACCAACCGCTCGAAGCGCTCGACGCCTTGTGGGAGCGCGCTAAGCGCGCCTGAAACGGCCCCAGTTGATCTCCGATAGCCGGACGTCGACGACGATATTCCCGTCGCTCTCGGCCTGACCGATCACCTCGCCATTCTGGTGCAGCCAGGCGAGCGCCGCGCCGTCACCCGCGTCGAGCGTGACTGTCCGTAACCGCCGTCCCGCGGTCAGCCGCGCGGACATCGCCGCCTGCAGAACGTCGATCCCCACGCCGGTCAGCGCCGACACCAGCACCACATCGTCGCGGTGCGCCGCTTCGCCGCGCAGCGTCTCGCCGCGCTCACCGTCGAGCAGATCGGCCTTGTTCCACACCTCGAACGGCGCCGTCCCCCCTTCTCCCGGCACGCCCAGCTCGGCAAGGACATGCCCCACATCCGCCGCCTGTGCCTCGCTGTCGGGATGCGCGATGTCGCGGACATGGACGATCAGATCGGCCGAAGTCACTTCCTCAAGCGTCGCGCGGAACGCTGCGACCAATTGCGTCGGCAGATCGGAAACAAACCCGACCGTGTCGCTCAGGATCGCCTTGTCGAGCCCGGGCAGTGAGATCTCGCGCATCGTCGGATCGAGCGTCGCGAACAGCAAATCCTCAGCCATCACCCGCGCACCGGTCAGCTGGTTGAACAGGGTCGATTTGCCGGCATTGGTGTAGCCGACCAGCGCCACCACCGGCCAAGGCGCGCGCTTGCGCCGGTCGCGGTGCAGCGTCCGCGTGCGCACCACCTGGTCGAGCTCGCGCCTGATCTTGGCCATGCGGTCGCGGATCTGGCGGCGGTCGGCCTCGATCTGCGTCTCGCCCGGGCCGCCGAGAAAGCCGAACCCGCCGCGTTGGCGCTCCAGGTGCGTCCAGCTGCGCACCAGCCGCCCCGCCTGATAATCGAGATGCGCCAGCTCGACCTGCAGCCGACCCTCGGCGGTGGCGGCGCGCTCGCCGAAAATTTCGAGGATCAGCGCGGTGCGGTCGATGACCTTGAGCTCGGTTTTGGTCTCCAGATTCTTCTGCTGGATCGGGCTCAGCGTGCCGTCGACAATCAGCAACCCGGCATCGAGCGCGCGTGCCCGGAGCGCCAGATCGTCGACCTGCCCGCTGCCGAACAAAGTCGCCGGCTTGGGATCGCGCACGCGCAACGCAACGCGATCGACCACCGCAATGCCGATCGCCAATGCCAGTCCCGCCGCCTCTTCCAGGCGCGCATCGGCATCGCGCTCGCCCTTCCCCATATCGGGATAAGCGAGCACGGCGCGGGCGCCCCGGGCGATGCCTTCATCGCGGCTGAACGAGACGCCGGTCAATTATTCGGCATCTTCCTCTTCCTCGCGCAGGTCGAGCGGATTGGCCGGCTGCACGGTCGACACGGCATGCTTGTAGACCAATTGCACCATCCCGTCGCGCTGGAGGAGCATGCAGAACAGGTCGTAGGCGGCGATCTCGCCTTGTAGCATCACTCCGTTGACGAGGAACATCGTCACCGGATTTTCCTGCGCCCGCGCGGCCGACAGGAACACGTCCTGCAACTGGCGGGTGCGCGGCGCCGCGGGGTTGGCAAAGGCGGCGGCAACGGGCGCCAAGTCGAGCGGATTGCTCGGCATCACCGTCGAAATCGCGTGCTTGTAGATCAGCTGCGACTGCCCGTCGCGGCGCAGCAGCACCGAGAAATTGTCGAACCAGGTGATGATGCCCTGCAGCTTGACGCCCTTGACGAGGAACATCGTCACCGGGGTCTTCGCCTTGCGCACGGTGTTGAGGAACAGGTCCTGGAGATTGTTTGCCTTTTCGGCCATCGGGGTACGCCTCTTGCTCTTGGCGCGAATATCACGCGCGAGGGCGAAACTAGCGAACCCTTGCCGCGCCGCAACCCTAGTCTTCGCCATCCGGCTTGAATTCGGTCAGCCCGAGCAGTTTCAGCTTCCGGTGCAGCGCCGATCGCTCCATCCCGATAAACGCCGCGGTTCGCGAAATATTGCCCGAAAACCGCCGGATTTGGACGCGCAGATATTCGCGCTCGAAGGTTTCGCGGGCCTCGCGCAACGGCGCGCCCATTACGCTCGGCGCCGAAGAGGCGGAGGACGATCCCTCGCCCATCACTTCCGGCGGCAGCAGATCGACATCGATCTGGCCGATGCGGTCTCCCGGCGCGAGGATGATCGTCCGCTCGACGATATTACGCAATTGGCGGACATTGCCGGGCCAGTCATAAGCCTGCAGCGCGGCGAACGCCTCGGGCGCGACCTGCGGCGTCGGCACGCGGCGCTCGGCGGCGTAATGCGCGACGAAATGCTCGACCAGCGGCGGAATGTCCTCGCGCCGGTCGGCCAGCGCCGGCAGCGCCACGGGCACTACGGCGAGGCGGTAATAGAGATCCTCGCGGAACCGCCCGGCAGCGATCTCCTCGGTCAGCGGCCGCGCCGATGCCGAAATCACCCGCACGTCGACGCGCACCGTGCGTGACCCGCCCACCCGTAAAAAGGCCTGATCGGTCAACACGCGCAAAATCTTGCCCTGCGTGGTCAATGGCATGTCGGCCACTTCGTCGAGGAACAGGGTGCCGCCATGTGCGCGTTCGAGCAGCCCGGGGCGAACCATCTCGCCACCCTCCTCGACGCCGAACAATTCCTCCTCGACGCGCTCGGGCTCCATCCGCGCCGCGCTGACGACGATGAACGGCCCCGACGCGCGCGTCGACCAATTGTGCAGCATCCGCGCGGCAACATCCTTGCCGACCCCCGGCGGGCCGCTGATCAGCACCCGGCTGCCGGTCGGTGCCACCCGCTTCAGATTGGCGCGCACCGCATTGATCGCGCTCGACACGCCCGACAACTCGTCCTCGCCGCCCCCGGCGCGGGCGCGCAGGCTCTCATTCTCGGAGCGCAGCCGCGCGGTCTCGGTGGCGCGGGCGACGAGCAGCGACAGGCGCTCGGCCTCGAATGGCTTCTCGATGAAGTCGATCGCGCCGCGGCGGATCGCCGACACCGCCGTGTCGAGATTGCCGTGGCCCGAAATGACGATCACCGGCAAGGTCGGGTCGCGCGCCTTGATGACGTCGAGCAGTTCGAGCCCGTCGAGTTTCGACCCCTGCAGCCATACGTCGAGCAGCACCAGGCTGGGGCGCCGCTCGGCGATCGCCGCGAGTGCGGCATCGCTGTCGGCGGCGGTACGCGGGGTGTAGCCCTCGTCTTCGAGCACGCCCGCCACCAGCTCGCGGATGTCGCGTTCGTCGTCGACGACAAGGATGTCGAGCGCCATATTATTCTCCTGGAACCAGCATGGGCGCTTCGGCCCCGTCGCATGCAGCGAGCGCCGCCGCGTCGAAATGGACCGTCACCAGCGTGCCCGCGCCGCTCGCGCTGCTCAGGGCGATCGCGCCGAAATGCTCCTCGACGATCTTCTTGACGATCGCGAGGCCCAGTCCGGTGCCGCGGGTGCGATGCGTGACATAGGGCTCGAACAGCCGCTCACGGTCGTCGGGCAAGCCGATACCGGTGTCCGCGACGGTGACGGTGACACGGCCATAGGCTTCGGCAAGCGTCATCCGCACCGATCCCGGCGCCGGACTTTCGCCCTTCTGCTCGATCGCTTCGACCGCATTCTTGATGATATTGGTCAGCGCTTGTCCCAGCTGGCGACGGTCGCACACCATGAATATCGGTTCGTCGGGCGCGTCGAGCTCGAACGTCACGCCGGGATGCGCGACTTCGTGGAGGAACAGCGCCTCGCGGCAAATGTCGAACATCGGCTCGCGCTGGAACACCGGCTTGGGCATGCGCGCAAAGCTGGAGAATTCGTCGACCATCCGCCGCAGATCGCCGACCTGGCGCACGATCGTGTCGGTCAGGCGGATGAACGTGCCGTCATCCTCGCCGATCCGCTCGCTATAGCGCCGCTTGAGGCGTTCGGCGGCGAGCGAGATCGGCGTCAGCGGATTCTTGATCTCGTGCGCGATGCGCCGCGCGACGTCGGCCCAGGCCGCACGGCGCTGGTCGGTCAGCTGTTGCGTGATGTCGTCGAAGGTCAGCACATGGCCGCCCTTGTCGGCGACCACGCGGACCGCCAGCGTGCGCGTCTCCCCGCCCCGCATCAGCTCGACGATCGCCTCCCCCTCCCCGCCAATGATCGCCTGGTCGAGCTCGGGCGCGAAGGTGTCGAGCGGGCGCCCCACCCCGCGGTCGTCGGGCAGGCCGAGCAGGTCGACGGCGGAATCGTTGACGATGCGGATGCTGCGGTCCGCGCCCACGGCAACCACGCCCGCCGACACGCCCGACAGCACCGCCTCGATCAGCGCGCGGCGCGTTTCCAGCGTCGTCGTCTGCGTCTCAAGTCTCGCCGTCATCCGGTTGAAGGCATTGGACAAAGTCCCGACTTCGTCACGGCTACGCATTTTCGGCACGCGCGCGGAAAGATCGCCGGCGGTGACACGCCGCGCCGCGTCGACCAGCTCGCCCACCGGCCGGACCAGCCGGTCGGCCACCTGCAAGGCGATCCACACGGCAATGCCGACGATCAGCAGTGAGATGAAGAACAATGCGGCGTTGAATTGCAGCTGCAGCCGCCGCGACCGGTCGACCAGGCTGTCATAATCCGCGAGCACCGCCTTGGCGCGGTCGCTTTGTGTCAGCGCCTGACGGTCAGCTACACGCGACGCATAGAGATAGATATTGCGCCCCGGATATAGCCGCGTGACAGCCTCGATGCGGTCGGGCGCATTGGTCACTGCGACCTGCGAGCCGCGCTGCAGCTTGGCAAGGATCTCGGCCGACACGCGCCGTTCGACCGGGCGCGCATCGGGATTGACCATGGCGATGGTTCGCGGCGTCCCATTGGGCGCGACCTCGACGATCGCCGATTCGCTGAGGTTGCGCGACAGCACCTGCCAGGCGTAACCTTCCGCGAACGCCGGCGTCTGTGTATTGGCCTGCTGCAGATAATCGCGCAGATCGCCCGCCATCGTCACGGTCTCGCTGGCAACTGCTTGCTGCTTTTCTTCATAATAGCCCTGCGCGAGGCTCGAGGCATTCTCGAGCATCCCGCGCGCGCGGTCCGAGAACCAGAACTCGACGCCGTATTGAAACAAGAGCGACGCGAACACGACGACCAGCAGCATCGGCACGCTGGCGATGGTCGAAAAGATTGCGACCAGCCGCACATGCAGCCGCCCGCCTCCGCCCACCGGCGAACGCGCCGCCCGGCGCTTGGCGATGCGCCGCCCGAGCAGCACCAGCAGCAGGATCGCCGGAGCCAGGCTGAACACCAGCAAGGTCGCGACCAGCGGCGGCGTCAGCGGGGCGGACCCCGCGGCCTGACGGCCGAACAGCGTGTAGCTCAGCGTCAGCATCGCGATCAGTCCGACGCCCGCGGCCAGTTCGAGCCATGGCACCCATGCCCGCCGGCCCACCCAGAGGGTCAGCCGGCGGCGTAACTGCCGCGGTCGGGAAACGCTGCTCACGTGGCCATGCTACAACGCAATTGTGGCTTTTCCAACACAGTGTTTTGGTGCTCTCGCACAGCGATGTCGCCCCTGCGCAGGCAGGGGTCCGGATGGACCAACACAGTCGGTTCGCTTCAAGCAGAGGGCTCATCTGGGCCTCTGCGCAGCGGCGACAGGTTAGATTTCAGATAAAGGAACAGCTTCGAAGGCAGTGGCTGATCGATACCAAGCACCGATGCCTTCACCCGTTACGATCAGCCACAAGCTTCCGATCCGCGCCATCTCCAGATCGCGCCCCGAGGGCCGCTCGTCGCCGCTCGGATGCGAATGATAGCAGCCGATCACCGGCAGGCCGCCACTGCGCGCCGCCTTGATCGCGTCGATCTGCACCCGCGGGTCGATTTCGAACGAAACCCGCGGATCGGCGGCCAGATTGACCGACACGGCAATCGCCTCGATGTCTCCATTCCGCCCCAGCAGCAGCCCGCACACTTCGCGCCCCGGATCGGCGGCGGCGATCGCATGCAACCGATCGAGCAGATTCCTTGCAATTCGCGCGGTCATCGCCATCTCTCCTAGCAATGGACCGGGGGGTTTCGACACTGGAAGTTGCGCTCCCCGCGGACGTCGCGGGCTGGCGGTTCGACCGCGCCCTGGCGTCCTGCCTCCCCGCTTATTCACGCGAACGGCTCAAGTCGTTGATTTCGGCTGGGAATGTGACGCGCGCCGATGGCACGGCGCTGCGCGACCCGTCGGCCAAGACGATCACCGGCACGGTAACCGTCAGCATTCCCCTGCCCGTCCCCGACAAGGCCGAAGCGCAGGACATCGCGCTCGATGTGGTGTTCGAGGACGATCATCTGCTGGTCGTCGACAAGCCCGCGGGTCTCGTCGTCCACCCGGCGGCGGGCAATCTCGACGGGACTTTGGTCAATGCGCTGCTGTATCATTGTGCCGGGCGGCTGTCGGGCATCGGCGGCGTGGCGCGGCCGGGCATCGTCCACCGCATCGACAAGGATACGTCGGGGCTGTTGGTCGTCGCCAAGACCGACAAGGCCCATGAAGGGCTGGCCAAGCAGTTCGCCGCGCACACGATCGATCGCCGCTATCTGGCGGTTTGCCACGGTATTCCCGGCGACGGCACGGTCGACGCTCCGCTCGCGCGCAGTCCGCATGATCGCAAGAAGGTCGCGATCGTCCCCACCGGCAAGCGCGCGGTGACGCATTACCGCACGCTTGAGGCGTTGCGCGACGCGGCGCTGATCGAATGCCGGCTGGAGACGGGCCGGACGCACCAGATCCGCGTCCACATGGCCTCGATCGGCCACGCGCTGATCGGCGATCCGGTTTACGGGGGTCGCGTTTCGCGAACACGTCCTGTCACCTTTGTCACCTTTAGGCGTCAGGCATTGCACGCCACGCGGCTCGGTTTCGTCCATCCGGTGACAAGCGA
This sequence comes from uncultured Sphingomonadaceae bacterium, assembly GCA_964246315.1. GTDB lineage: Bacteria > Pseudomonadota > Alphaproteobacteria > Sphingomonadales > Sphingomonadaceae > Sphingomonas_O. The sequence goes on from CAXTPT010000006.1 coordinate 41,850, forward strand.
AGCTATCGCGTTCGATAGTCCGATGCCGATGGACATGCAGGAACTATTCAGCGCACTCAGGGTATAGATTGCAAGTCGCGCGGTGCTTGATGAGGCCGCGCAGGGAGAAAGTCGAAGTCATGGCCGCCAAGTCCAACGTTCCAGCCACGATCCCCGCGCTCGGCGGGGAGCAGAGCCTGAACCGTTATCTGTCGGAAATCCGCAAGTTTCCGCTTCTCCAGCCGGAGGAGGAATACATGCTCGCCAAGCGTTTCCAGGAACATCAGGATCCTGAGGCGGCGGCGAAGCTCGTCACGAGCCACCTCCGCCTCGTCGCCAAGATCGCGATGGGTTACCGCGGCTATGGTCTGCCCGTTTCGGAGCTGATTTCCGAAGGCAATATCGGCCTGATGCAGGGCGTGAAGAAGTTCGAGCCCGATCGCGGTTTCCGCCTCGCCACCTATGCGATGTGGTGGATTCGCGCATCGATCCAGGAATTCATCCTGCGCAGCTGGAGCCTGGTGAAGATGGGCACCACTGCCGCGCAGAAGAAGCTGTTCTTCAATCTCCGCCGGATGAAGAACAATCTCGACGCGTTCGAGGATGGCGATCTGTCGCCCGAAAACGTCCGCAAGATCGCCACCGATCTCGGCGTCAGCGAAGACGACGTCGTCAGCATGAACCGCCGCATGGCGCGCGGCGGCGACACCAGCCTCAACGTCTCGTTCAACGAGGATGGCGAGGGTCAGTGGCAGGACATGCTCGAGGACACCGGGCCGCTGCACGACGCGGCGATCGCCGACGATCAGGAGCGCAATATCCGTCATGCGATGCTGGTCGAGGCGATGGACGACCTCAACGAGCGCGAGAAGCACATCCTCACCGAACGCCGGTTGGCTGAAGACCCCAAGACGCTCGAGGAGTTGAGCCAGGTCTATGGCGTCAGCCGAGAGCGCGTCCGCCAGATCGAGGTCCGCGCCTTCGACAAGCTGCAAAAGGCGATGAAGCGTATCGCCGGGGGCAAGGGGCTGATGCCCGCGCTGGCCTAGAACAGCAGCGCCGCGCCCAGGAATGCCTGCGCTATGGGTGCGTCGTGATCGAGGCCGGCAACGCCGCCAAGCGTGACTTGCCCGTGATCGCCCAGTCTGCGGCTGAACGACAGCGAGGCGGTGGTCTGCACCGTGTGTTCGACAGGATCATCGTCGCGCAGCACCTTCAGGTCGGCGGTCATTGTCACTCGCTCGCCGATGTCGACTTCGGCACCCGCGACCATGCTTGCCGCGAAGTGGCGGCCAAGCCGGTCCTCGTCGGCCGCGGCGTCGACCTCGCCGATCAAGTCGAGCTTCACGGCCGTCGACAGTTCGAATTGCGCGGGAACGATCGCCGACGCACTCCACGTCCCCTGCCCGACGCCATGATCCGCTGTGGGGAGGGTCACCTCGGCCGCCAAGCCGATCGGCCCATCCTTGCCCAATTGGTGCTTGGCCCCCAGCGTCAAGTCGCCGATGCCGCTTGCCGTGGGCCCACCGCGTGGTCGATCGAGGATCAGCGGCGTCCACATCACCCGCGCCTCGGTCTGCCCGCCCAGGCCGATCCGCGCGATTGTCTCGGCCAGGGCCGTCCGGTCCTCCCGGTCGGCACCATGCCCTTCGCGCGTCCAGTCGATCAGGTTGCTTTCCAGCGCGACCTTGCCGCGCGGCGTGGCGCACGGCGCGATGCCCTGACCACCCAGTTCGAAACAGGCATCGTCATCCGCCAGCGCGGGCGATGCGATCAACAGGGCGATCCAGGCGACTCGACGCATCCGAGCGGACTAGTCCGTTCGGCCGCTCGCCGCTATCGCCGCGATCGATGGCAAGGCGGCGCGCGAAACGAACCGGGGTATACCGGCTGGGTTGGTGGATCGGCCGCGCGATCGTGCTCTTCGTCGGCGGCTCGGTGTTGTGGGTGCTGATCTACAAATGGGTGCCCCCGCCCGTGACTTTCACGATGCTTGGTGGCGCGGTGCAGGGTCATGGCATTGATAAGGATTGGACGCCGCTCCGCCGCATCGACCCCGCGATGGCCCGTGCGGCGATTGCCGCCGAGGATGCCCGCTTCTGCGCCCATCACGGCTTCGATGCCGAAGCGATCCGCCAGGCGTTCGAGCGCAATCGGGAGGGCGGCCGGATCCGCGGCGGCTCGACGATCAGCCAGCAGGCAGCGAAGAACGCATTCCTGTGGCAGGGCGGCGGCTATTTCCGCAAAGCCCTGGAAGCCTGGTTTACGGTGCTGATCGAAGGGATTTGGGGCAAGCCGCGGATCATCGAGATCTATCTCAACCTCGCTGAGACTGGCATCGGCACTTATGGCGTCGAGGCGGGATCGCGGCGCTATTTCCATCATTCGGCGGACAAGATGACCGGCACCGAAGCGGCGCGCATGGCCGCCGTCCTGCCGCTGCCCAAGAAGCGTGAGGCGGTGGTCCCGCGGGGGTATGTCCGCCGTTACAGCAATGCGATCGCCGCGCGCGCCAATGCGGTCCGGCGCGAAGGAATGGATGCATGTCTGAAATAAGTCCGCTCGCTTTGCCCTTTCCCGATTTGCCGCTGGTCGCAGGGGTGGAACTGCGCGTGGCGCGCGCGGGCTATAAGGATTGGGAGCGGAGTGACCTGACTTTGGCGCTGTTCGCGGGGGGCACGAGCGTCGCGGGCGTCACCACCAAAAGCCGCTGCCCCTCGCCGGAGGTAGAGTGGTGCCGTGCCGCCCTGCCGCTCGGCCAGGCGCGCGCGCTGGTCGTCAATGCCGGCAACAGCAACGCCTTTACCGGCAACCGCGGCCGCGCGGCGGTGGAAGCGATTGCCGCACGGGTCGCGCAGGCGATCGAGTGTCAGCCGTCGGACGTCTTTATCGCGTCCACCGGCGTGATCGGCGTGCCGCTGCCGATCGAAAAGGCCGAAGCGGGGCTGGATGCGGCGTTGCTTGCCCCGGTCGCCGATTGGCTCGATGCGACCAATGCGATCGGCACGACCGATACCTTCCCCAAGGCGGCGGTGACGCACGCCACGGTTGCGGGCCGGCTCGTGACACTGGTGGGCATCATCAAGGGCAGCGGGATGATCGCGCCCGACATGGCAACGATGCTCGGCTTCATCTTCACCGACGCGGCTGTCGAGCCTGCCTTGCTGCAAGCGATGATGGACAAGGCCAATGCCGAGACCTTTTCGTGCATCACCGTCGATGGCGACACATCGACCAGCGACACAGTGCTGGCCTTTGCCACCGGTCAATCCAGCCAGTTGAGGTCAGGCGACGACGATGGCGCCGAGGCATTCCAGGTCGCGCTAACCCGCCTGTGCCGAGAACTCGCCCATGGGGTGGTTCGCGACGGTGAAGGCGCGTCGAAATTCATCGAGATCGCCGTAACCGGGGCAGAGACCGACGATAGCGCGCGCATCGTCGGCATGAGCGTGGCCAACTCCCCGCTCGTGAAAACCGCCATTGCCGGCGAGGACGCCAATTGGGGCCGCATCGTCATGGCGGTAGGCAAGGCTGGCGAGCCCGCCGAGCGCGACAAGCTGTCGATCCGCTTCGGCGGAATTGAGGTGGCCAGCCACGGACATGTCGTCGAAGGCTATGACGAGGCGCCAGTCACTGCGCACCTCAAAAGCTCCGATGTGAAGATCGGTGTCGATCTAGGCTTGGGCGAAGGTCGGGCGACCGTTTGGACCTGCGACCTGACTCACGGCTATATCTCGATCAACGCGGATTACCGATCTTAGGCAGCAGCCGACTCCGCGCCGAGCTCGCGTTCCAGCCACCCCTTTAGCTGGGACTTTGGCGCCGCGCCGACCTTGGTCGCGGCGGGTGCGCCATCCTTGAACAGGATCATCGTCGGAATGCCGCGCACGCCGTATTTCGCGGGCGCATCGGGATTGTCGTCGATATTCAGCTTGGCGATGGTGACCTGCCCGCCCAATTCATTCGACAGCTCTTCGAGCGCAGGGCCGATCATCTTGCACGGGCCACACCATTCGGCCCAGAAATCGACCAGCACGGGTCCGCTGGCGCCGATAACATCGGCCTGGAAGCTGCTGTCGGTGATCTGCTTGGTGGCCATGGGAATCTCCTTCGTAGCGGATGTAGGACGCGCGAAGGCCGCACTCAACCAGCGAGCGCAAGGCTTTGCTGTTCGGGCGCCAAGCCCGGCTTGTGCGCGTCAAGTAGTGCATTGTCCAAGGTGTGGAGCACCGGACCTTCGGTATAGAGCAAGCTGGCCTGGACTATCCGACCGGGAAAAATCGCACGAAGCACGTCGCGATAGGCGGACATTTGCTTGAGGTGGTAGTCGGGAATGGCATCAGGCGTGGCGGGGACCCGACGGCCGGTCTTGTAATCGACCACCTCGATCGTCTCGCCGATGAGTAGGCGATCCACCGTTCCCGCGACGGTCGTTTCGCCGACGACGCCGGCAATCGGCGCTTCGATGAGTGCTTCGCCTGAGAACAGTTGCGCGAAGCGCGGATCGCCAATGATCGCGCAAACGGAGCCAATCAGCGCCGCCTGTTCGGCCTCGGGCACGCTGTGGGCGGCGAGCCAAAGGTGGGCGGCGGCGGCGCGGCGGTCTGACGGCAAGGCGGGCAGCCGCTCGAACAGGCCGTGCAGCAAAACGCCGCGCCGTGCCGCAATGGCAAGCGCCGGCGGTTGGGCCACGGTGTCCACGCCGAGCGACGAGGGTGCAAGCGGGCGTTTCGGCCGCGCTTCATCCGGGGCGCCACGGTCGAGCCATGTGGGGCGCTCCGCGACGACCGCAGCCGGCATATTCTCCCGCGCGCCGGGCTGCATTTGAGGCCCATACACCAGCGCCCCGTCGCGCTCGCTGACTCCACGCGCCTCCATTCCCGCGCGCACCGCGCTGTACCAGCTTTGCGCAGGGGGCGCGGCCATTTTGCCGGTCAGAGCGCCTGCCACCACCAGTTGATCCCTGGCCCGGGTCATTGCGACGTAAAGCAGCCGCCAATGCTCTTCGAGTGCAGCCGCCTTTTGCGCCGCATGGGCCTCGGCAAGTGCGGGAACGAGCGCGCGGTCGGCGGCGGGCGGCGTCGGAATGACAATCTTCGCGCCGTCGATCCCCACCGTCAACTCGCCGTCGCGGCCTCGTTCGGGATCGGTGCAGGCGTCGGCCAGGATCACCACCCGCGCCTCTAGTCCCTTGGCGCCGTGAACGGTCATCACACGCGCGGCGTTGCCCGGGTCGCTGGCATCGCGGACAATCTCGCCCTCGCCCCGATCGAACCAGTCGATAAAGCCCTGCAGCGTTGCGGCGTGTTCGGCCTCATAAGCCAGCACAGCGCCGAGCAGTTCGTCAATTGCATCCCGAATTTCATAGCCGAGACGCGCGACCAGGCGGGCTCGCCCCCTTGCCTCTCCTGACAGGAGTTCCTCGAGGAAGCGGTACGGGGTGACGCGGTCGGCGGCGTTGAGCAACGCGGCAAGGCGGGCGTTGGCTGCCGGATCGCCGCGGTCGCGGACAGCGGACCAGAGCGAGCTGCGCCGGTCGTAAGCGATTGAAAACAGATCGTCCTGCGTCAGACCGATGAGCGGCGATACCAGCAGATTGGCGAGATTGAGGTCGTCTTCGGGCTGAGCGCCGAAACGCATGGCGGCGAGGAGGTCCTTGACCGCCAGGGGGCTGCGTAGCCGAAGACGGTCGACGCCGGCGACCGGCACCCCATGTTCCTGCAGGCGGGCCACCAGCAACGCGGCGAGATCGGCGCGCTTGCGAACCAGCACCATGATATCGCGCGGCTCTATCACTGCGCCGCCAGCGGGGGCATAGCTGTCGCGGAGCCATTCGCTGACCTGCACCGCGATCCGGTCGGCGACCTTGCGCGTGGCGTCATCGATCCAATTTTCGTCGCCCTCGTCACTATTGTCGTCGATTTTCACCGGCTCGAGCAGCAAAACGCCGCCCGCAGCGTCGGTTCGGCCCGAAATATGACGGTTGAGACGTTCGGTACGCAAACCGAGGGCCTCGGGTCCGAGCACATCAAGAGTGGCATCGACCACGTCGAGGATCGGCTGCGCAGTGCGGTAACTCTCATCGAGCGAGAGTTGCGCGAAGCGCATCTCGCTGGCGGCCGCGCGCGCATGATACCGTTCGCGCGCATTGGCGAATTCCTGCGGGTTGGTACCCTGGAAAGAGAAGATCGCCTGCTTGAAGTCACCGACGGTGAACAGCGTGCGCTTGCGCCGGCCCTTTTGCCCCTCCCCTGCAAAAAACTCTTCGGTCAGGCGCTCGACGATGTCCCATTGGTCGAAATTGGTGTCCTGCGCTTCGTCGACCAGGATGTGATCGGTGCGCTGGTCGGTCTTGTAGGCGATCCATTCGCCGATGCCGGGTGTCGCGAGCAGATCGCGCGTCAGGCGAATGAGATCGTCGAAATCGACGCGCCCGCGCGCGCGCTTGGCGCATTGATAAGCGCGGCCATATGCGCGCGCGGCCTCAAGCGCGTTGGTGACGCTATCGGCCAGCACGGCGCGTGACTGACGTGCGCATAGCTCGGCGCACCACGCCGACACGCGCAGCAGCACGTCTTCATAGTCGGGATGTTTCGGTCCACCCTTGCGCAGCGTCCCCGCCTGCGTCGTCCAAATCGACGCCAGCTCGGTCAGCCCGCCCGCGCGCGCATCGGGATGCTGCGCCAGCCAAGCCTCGATCGCGTCGGCGGCGGCATGCCCGGTCTTGGTCGCCCAGGCCCGGTTCATTGCAATCATCTGATGCAGTGACGCCCGGTCGAAATTGTCGTCGTGACAGGCGGTGCAGATATGGCTGGCGTCGAAATCGAGCGGAACATCGAACGCTGCGCGCATTTTCGCCGCGAGGCCCGGGCCGAGCCTTTCCAGCTGCTCGAGCGACTTGGCACCGCGTTCAAGAAAACTGCGCGCCCCTTCCTCCCCAAGACGGCGGCTGAGGCCTTGCAGCCGGCGCACGAACGCGCCGCCCTCACCGTCGCTTTGCGTCACAAGATCGCTCAGCGTCGAGGCGGCCAGCGTGCCGGCCTCGCGGCCCTCGATCGGCTGAAAGCCGGGGGTCAGCCCTGCCTCAACCGGAAACGCCGAGAGCAACGTCTGGCAAAAGGCGTGAATGGTCATCACGCGCAGTCCGCCGCCCCGCGCTTCGAGCAGGCCAGCGAAAAGCTGGCGCGCCTTGGCGATGTCGGCGGGTCCCGCATCCTCCCCCAATGCCTCGATCTCGGCAAACAGGGCAGCTTCATCGAGCCGGACCCAGCGCGCCAGATCGCCACGCACCCGACGCGCCATTTCCGCGGCCCCCGCTTTGGTAAAGGTCAGGCACAGGATCGCCTCGGGCCTTACCCCGCGCATCAGCAGTCGCAACACGCGCGCGGCCAGCACGGTGGTCTTGCCGGTCCCGGCCGAGGCCGAAAGCCAGACATGTTCGGCGGGCGCGCTGGCGGCGAGCTGCGCGCCTTTGAGGGCTGGGCGCGTCGTCACGAGGCACGCTCCCGCCCAAGCCATTCGTCGAGCCGCATCAACTGGTCGTATTCGTCATAGGGCGCGAAATCGGGGACCAGCTTGGCGGTGAACGGCGCGCTGCCGGTCAGCCAGGCATCCGCTGCCTTTTCGAAATCCTCATGCGACTGTTCCACGAAATTGCTGGCATCGCGGCTGCCGTCCTTCTTGAATGGCGTCTTGCGCTGGCCGAACTGATCCTTGTTCTTGGCCAGCGACCAATATTCGAACGTCCCGGGTGAGCCTTGCAGTCCCGCAAACCCGCCCATCTCGGCAATCAGCCCGAGCAAGCCGAGCTGCATTGCAAAGCCCTGCTCCACTGCGCTGGGCGAAGGCGGCTTGCCGTTCTTATAATCGACGATGGCGAGTCTGCCGTCAGGCATCCGGTCGATACGGTCGGCGCGGCCTTGAAGGATAACGCCGCAAACCTCGACCGCGCCCTTGGCTTCGGTCCCGACGATATGGCGGCCGGTGACGGCATCCTCGGCGACCTGCCGGGCGATCCAGTCTGCGGCTTCGATGATCCGCGGCTGCCACAGTGCACGCACCACCGGGTGAATGCCCGGACCTCCGAGCAATTCGTTAACGCGCTGGCGCAGTTTGTCGGGCGCCAGACCGTCTTCGCGAAACCAGCGGTCGAACACGTCGTGCACCGCGCTGCCGCGCCACGCCGGCCCGGGATCGGCGTCGACCGGGTCGAGCGCCGACAGCTTGAGGATCGCCCGAGCATAGAAGGCGAACGGATCGGCCTTGAGGCGATCGACCTCGGTGACCGAGATTTTGGTCGGGCGCGCGGCAAGCGGCGGATTCGGCGCGGGTTGGCGCATGCGCTGGGGCGGGCCCGCCGCAGCATCAATCGCGGCAGCGAGACGCGGCAGACGCGGATCGGGCGCGAGCTGTTCTCCCAGCATCGCGCGCAGCCGCAAAAGAAAGCGGGATTCGGTTGCCGGGCCGCTGGCGTCGCGCTGACTGCGGCAGAGCAATACTTCGGGAGCGCCGAGCGCATTTGCCAAATCGTGCGCCGCAATGCCGATGCGCCGCTCCGCCGCGCCCATGCCGAGCGCGATGCGCACCTGCGGCGCGAGCCACGGATCGGGTGCGGGCTCGGCGGGCCAAGTGCCTTCGTTGAGCCCCGCGGCAATAACCAGATCGGCTGATTGCAGCCGGGCTTCGATCAAGCCGCGAATAAAGATGCGATGATGGCTCCCGACCGGAGACTGGACGGCGATGGCGGCCAGATGTTCGGAGAGCAGATCGACAAGCTCGTCAGCGGAAATGGCGGCGGGGCCGTCATCCGCGTGCGCCGCCAGATCGTCGAGCAAGGATGCCGCATCGCGGCCCGCCGATCCGGACCAGGCATCCTCGCCTGCCAGCGCCGCAATTCCCTCGCGCAGCCGCGCCAAACGTTCCGCAAGCGTACTGGCCGGATCGGCCAGCGGTGTCAGCACGCCGCTGGCATCGGTCCACCAGGGCTGCGCGTCACGGCGCAAGCGTTGGGCGTATCTGTCGCCAGGCTGGGCTAGAAAGGCGGTCACGCCCTCCAGTCCGCCCGCCGGGCGGGGGCCGCGCAGGGCAAGGTCGAGCTTGCGCACCCCGGCGAGCCAATCGCCGCGCCGTTCTCCGGCTTGTACTAACGGATGCTTGAGCAATGCGAGCAGCGGCACCGGAGCGAAATCCCCGGCCACCGCATTGGCGGCGGCGAGGATCAGCGTTCCCGCAGGATCGCGCGACAGCGGCGAGCCGGCCGTGTCATCGGCCTGAATGTTCCAGCGCTTGAGGTGCGCGCCGACCCGGCGGGCGAGCACGCGATCGGGGGTGACCAGAGCGACGGTCTTGCCCGGCATTTCGAGCACCTCGCGCAAGGCGATGGCGATGCCCTGGGCCTCGTCGGCCGGCGTGGCGAATTCGGCGAGGCTGACGTTGCGCAATCTGTTGAGCGGGTTTTTGAGCTCGGCCCACTTCGCCGTGAATTTGGCGGGGGCGAAAGCATTCGAGACTTGCCGCGCCCGCACCGCCTGGCGTGGGCGGCCGTCACCATAGCGCCAGCGGACGACGTCCGAACGGGCGACGCCCATCCGTTCGAGCAGAAGGCGCAGGGCATATTGCGGATGGGTCTCGATCGGGCGCGCGTCCTCGCCGCCCCAGATCGCGTCCCATTCTTCATCGGCGCTGCCGAGATCGAGACCGGGAAGCACGACCTGTCCGCCGGGCAAGCGCGAGATGGTGCGCAGCAGGCCGGCGATGGCGGGTGCCGTGCTGGTGATGCCCGCAGCGATGACCATGCTGGCAGGCGGCCGGTCCTGCCAGGCTCGCGTTGCCCGCGCGAGCAGGCGGTTGCGGCGTTCGGTCAGCTCGATACAGCCGATGCTGTCAAGCACCACCGGCCATTGCTCGATCAGCACCGCCAGCTGGTCGACCGAGGTCTGCCAATGAACCGCCAGCTCCTCCGCCAACTCGATACCGCGCAGGTCGCGCGCGGTTTTGCGTTCGACGCCCAGTTCGTCGATCACGCGTCCGAGTTCCCTAGCCATGCGCAGCGCTTCGCCGCCGCGGCGCTGACCGCCGCGCTCGATCAGCCGAGCGAGGAGCAATTGGCGGCGGATCGGCTCGATCGCGGGCAGGATCGGACTTTCGCCGGCATCGAACAAATCTGCAGCCAGCGTCTCGCCCGCTTCGCCGATCGGCACAATGCGCGGCAGCAGCAGGCCCTTCTCGGCGCGGCGGACAAACGCCTCGTTGATGGTCCGTGCAGCGCGATTGCTGGCGGTGAGGAGCGTTGCGCGGGCGAGACGCAGGCGGTCGTTCGCCGTGCGCGCGAGCAATCCATTGACCAGCGCATCGGCAAAGCTGCGGTGCAGCGGGATTGAGTAGACGCGCGGGCGGCGGCGTTGCGCCTCAGCCATCGGCAAGCAGCGTCTCAGTCAGCGAAATCGCCTGCGGTGTGCCGACATCGAACCACAGCCCTTGATGGACGACGCCGTAGAGCCGGCCCTTGGCGATAGTCTGATCCCACAACACATTGGTCGAAAACACGCCCTCGGGCGCGTCGTCGAGCAGGCGCGGCGACACCAGTTGGACGCCGGTATAGACGAACGGCGCCACCCGGCCGGTTTTGCGGCGTTTGAGACGGCCGACCGCATCCATATGAAAATCGCCGCGTCCACCATGTCCGTGAGCGCGGGCTTGCGGAACGAGCAGGAGAAGCGCGTCCATGCGGTCATCGTCCCAGCGTTCGGCAAGGAGGTTGATCGCGTCGATCGGGCCGTCGACCCATAGATTGTCGCTGTTGACCGTGAGGAACGGCGCATCACCGAGATACGCCCGTGCCTTGAGCATGCCGCCACCGGTTTCGAGCAGTTGCGCGCGCTCATCGGACACGGTCACGTCGAGGTCGCTGGCATAGCGTTTGAGATGTGCCTCGAGTGCATCGGCGAGATAGTGAACGTTGACGACCACCTTGCGCACGCCCGCCGCGCGCAAGCGATCGAGGCTATGGTCGATCAACGCCTTGCCGGCGACCTCGACCAGGGGCTTGGGCCGCGTCGCGGTGAGCGGGCGCATCCGCTTGCCGAGGCCCGCTGCCATGACCATTGCCACATCGGGCACGGCCCCGCGCCGCTCGACGCGCAGGTTGAGCGGCTTGCGGTTCATGGGCGGATCGCTCCTCGGTTGGCGGCGGGGATGTTGGCGTCGAACCATGCCGCGACAGGCGCGAGTGCCGGGTGCGCGAGGTCGCGGTCGAGATAACGCCACACGCGCGGCAGCAGGTCGAGGTAACGCGACTTGCCGTCGCGCCGCCACAGGCGGGTGAAGATGCCGACGATCTTGGCGTTCCGCTGCGCGCCAAGAATGGCATAGGCCGCGTCGAATTCGGGCGCGGCATTGGTCGCACCGCGGAAGCGGTCGAGCATTGCGGCTTCTATGCTTTCGGGCACATCGCGGCGGGCGTCCTGAAGCAGCGACACGAGGTCGTAGGCGCGGTGGCCGGCTAGGGCGTCCTGAAAGTCGAGCAGGCCGAGCGCACCGTTTTCCAGCAGCATGATGTTTTCCGCGTGATAGTCGCGCAGGACGGTGACCTCCGCCACGTCCACCCGGGGCAGCACCTGGTTCCAAGCCGCGGTGTAGCCGGCGCGATCGACATCGAGCCCCGCAGCGGGACAGAACCAATCGATGAGCAGCTCCACCTCGCGGTGGAGCACGGCGCTATCATAGGGTGGAAGCTCGGCGGGTGGCTGCGCCTGCAACGCGACGAGCAGGTCGACCGCAGCCTCGTAAAGCGGCAATTCGGTCAAGGCGTCGGCATCGATCGTTTCGCGCATCCGCGCGTCGCCCAGATCTTCGAGCAGGAGCAGGCCGGCCGCACGATCCTCGGCATGAATCGACGGCGCGCGGAAGCCTTGGCCGATGAGATGGCGGGCGATGGCGAGGAACGGGCCGACCTCCTCATGCGGCGGCGGGGCGTCCATCAGGACCGCGCGGCCACGATCGTTTTCGACACGGAAATAGCGGCGGAACGAGGCGTCGCCGGCGAGCGGCGTGATGCGCGCGCCGCCCCAGCCCGCGGCCTCGAGAAAGGCAGCCGCTGCGACCGGCGGAGTCATCGGATCGGCCATCGCGCCGTCCAATCCGAGCCGGCCTGCGCTGTCAAGCGACGCCCGTCGCCGGCCGGTGTCAAAGTCAGGCGAAGCGCCGCCGGCCATGCGCCGGACGGCAGCCGCTCGGGCCATTCGACGATCAGGGCGCCATCATTCGGCGCTCCGCCGAGATCGAGCTGTTCCAGCTCCGCCGGATCCTCGATGCGGTACAGGTCGGCATGCGTGACGGGCAGCCGCACCTCGGGCGGGGCGTAGCCGATCAGGATCGGGAAGGTCGGGCTGGCGACGTCGCCAGCATAGCCGGCACCGCGCAACATTCCGCGCGCGAAACTGGTCTTGCCCGCCCCCAATCCGCCCGAGAGCAAGACGACGTCACCTGTCTTGAGCACGGTTCCCAAAGCAGCGCCAAATGCCCCGGTCGCGGCCGGATCGGGCAGTATCATCGTGGGAAGTTGAGAGTGACGACGGGCACGTCGCTCGCGCGGCGGGCGACAGCGACCGAGCCCCCCTGATCGGCCATCGTCGTGCGCAAGTCGATCATCACCGCATCGTCGGGCAGCGAGCCGCCAGTCAGCCCCGCCACCGAGATCCGCAAGCCGTTACCATCGGCCACGTTGAGCTGGGACGCGCCGCCGCCAATCTCGCAGATGACGCGGTCGATCGTCTCGATGACGATGTTGGCGGGAGTCAGCGTGCCCAGACCGTCGGGGATATTCGCGGCCAGGTCGTGTCGGGCGGCGAGCGTGCGGAGCATCTCCGTCATGTCGGCGCCCCCCGCGCGGTCGATCCCGGCATCGCGTTCGGCCACGTCAAGCACCTGGTCGACCTGTACATCGAGGCGGCGGACCGCTTCGAGGATCGCCCCAACATATTCGCCAGCACGATTGGTCAAGGAACCGGCATAGCCGCTCTGTAGCATTTCGGCGAACCCCGCGATCGACGTGAGAGGCTGACGCAGCTCGTAGCTCATATTGGCGACATAGGCGGTGCGCTCCTTGCCCGACGCCTCCAGCGTGTCGGCGCGTTCCCGCAGGCCGCGTTCGACACGGTGGCGGTCCGTCACGTCCAGCATGATCAGCAGAGCATTACCATCGGGCAGCGGCACGCCCGAATATTCGAAATGGCGCCCATCGGTAAGTGAAATGCGGCCGGTGCGGGACTGACGCTCCATCGTCGCCGCGCGAACGGTTTCGCGGATCATCGTCGCGCCTTCGATCCCGGCGATCAGGGGCGCGGCGGCATCAGCTAGGGCGTCGATACGCGGCGATGCGGCGAGGAAGTCCTCATCCAGGTTCCACACATCGCGGAAGCGCGCATTCCACAGGTTGAGGCGGCCATCTGCGGAGAAGGTGCCGACCGCCTCGAACAGATTGTCGAAGGTCGCTTCACGGACGCGGATCAGCGTGTCGCGCGCGCGAAGCAGCTGGACCTGCTCGGTGCGGTCCTCGAAGATCACCAGCAGACCGGCGTCGGGCAGTGGCTGGGCGACGACGCGGAGATGCTTGCCGTCAGGCAGCAGCCAGCTTTCTTCCGCCGCGCCAGCGGGGTTGGTGAACCAGTCGCGCTTTTCGCGTTTCCATTGGGGGAAATCGCGCGCCTCGGGAATGCGGCCGGCTTCGCGCAGGCGATCGAGCACGCGCTCGAATTCGGGGCGATCGGCGAGCCATTCGGGTCGCAGCGCAAACATGCGCTGGAAGGGCAGATTGGAAAAGCTGAGCGTATGATCGGCGTCGAATTGCGCCACGCCCGCCGACAAGCGGTCGAGAGTATCGCGCTGGGTCTCGACGAAGCGCCGGAAATCGGCGCGGGCACGCTCGAGATCGTCGGTATCGATCGCGTAACCCGCCACCCCCGCCTGCCCCAGCGGCACGTCGACGATCCGCATCGCCCGGCGCGCGCCGCCGATGATCGCGGGGACGATCCGTTCACGGACTTCGCCTGCGTCGCGTGCGGCGGCGGCGGCGGCGATCGGACCAATGCCCCTGCCCCCTTCGACCAATTCGACGCCGCGCGTAACGGCGTCTTCGGCATCGACGGCGTCAACGGCATCGACATAGGCGCGATTGACAAGGGTCAGCCGCAGATCAGCGCCGCGGTGCCACATCGGCACCGGCGCCGCCTCGATCAGACGCGACAGGGTGCGGAAGGCTTGCCCGGCGCGATCAGCATCGCTGCGCAAACGCTGCATTTCGCCCTGGTTGCGCGTCGCGTCGATGACCCAGACAATCGCCCCCCGCGTGGCGACCGTGCGCGGTGCGGGCTGGCCGATCATGAGCAGCGTGCGCTCGGAGCCGTTGGGCGTAACCGGGCGCATGAAGCTTTTGCCGCCCTGGCGGGCCGTGTTGATGTCGGCGGCGAACGCGGCGGCTTCGCCCGACGACAGGCCTTTGTTCTGCCCTTCGAGACCGGCGAGCGTGGCCGGCAGCCGGTCGAAACCGAGTAGCATCGCCAGCCGTGTCGTCCCCTCGATACGGTTATCTCCATGGACGATGAGCGCAAGGGCGGGCGACAATTCGGCCAGGCTGTCCTGCCGCGCCACTCCATCAAGGGCGAGGCGGGCACGGCGGCGCAGGATCAGCCCGGCGGCAAGCGCCCAGGCGGCGAGCGCCAGCCATAGGCCGAGCGCTGCTGCCAGGATTGTCGACTGCATGGTCCCGCCCATCACCGGGCCGTTAGAACAGCCGAGCGCGGTTTAGTAGCGGTAATGATCCGGCTTGAACGGCCCCGCGGTCGGCACGCCGATATAGTCGGCCTGCTTCTGAGTCAGCGTGGTCAGCTTCACGCCGAGCTTGTCCAAGTGCAGCGCCGCGACCTTTTCGTCGAGATGCTTGGGCAGGACGAACACGTCGTTGGCATAGTGGCCGGGCTTGGTCCACAATTCGATCTGCGCCAGCACCTGGTTGGTGAAACTCGACGACATGACGAACGACGGGTGGCCCGTCGCGCAGCCGAGGTTGACCAGCCGGCCCTTCGCCAGGACGATGATGTTCTTGCCGTCGGGGAACTCGACCATGTCGACTTGCGGCTTGATCTCGGTCCACTTCATATTGGCCAGCGCGCCGATCTGGATCTCGCTGTCGAAATGGCCGATGTTGCAGACGATCGCGCCCGATTTCATCGCGCGCATATGATCGAGCGTGATGACGTCGGCATTGCCCGTCGCGGTCACAAAGATGTCGGATCGCGTCACCGCTTCCTCCATCGTGATGACTTCATAGCCTTCCATCGCCGCCTGTAACGCGCAGATCGGATCGACTTCGGTCACCAGTACACGCGCGCCGCCGTTGCGGAGCGACGCGGCCGAACCCTTGCCGACATCGCCGAAGCCGGCGACGGTCGCGACCTTGCCCGCGAGCATCACGTCGGTGGCGCGGCGGATCGCGTCGACCAGCGATTCCTTGCAGCCGTAGAGGTTGTCGAACTTCGACTTGGTGACGCTGTCATTGACGTTGATCGCCGGGAACGGCAGCTTGCCCTTCTTGGCAAGGTCGTAAAGCCGGTGGACGCCGGTGGTCGTTTCCTCCGATACGCCCTTGATCGCGGCAACGGTCTTGGTGAGGTAGCCGGGACGCTCGGCAAGGAACTTGTTGAGCGTCGCGGCGAAGATTTCCTCTTCCTCGTTGGTCGGCGCGAACAGTGTTTCGCCGGCCTCGACGCGTGCGCCCCATAGCGCGAACATCGTCGCGTCGCCACCATCATCGAGAATCATGTTGCAGGGCGTGTCGCCCCAATCGAAGATACGGACGACATAGTCCCAATATTCGTCGAGCGTCTCGCCCTTGACGGCGAACACCGGCACGCCCGACGCGGCGATCGCGGCGGCGGCATGGTCTTGCGTCGAGAAGATGTTGCACGACGCCCAGCGCACCTCGGCACCTAGCGCGGTCAGCGTCTCGATCAGCACCGCGGTCTGGATCGTCATGTGCAGCGAGCCGACAATGCGTGCGCCCTTCAAGGGCTGCGACGCGCCGAACTCACCGCGCAATGCCATCAGCCCCGGCATTTCGGTTTCGGCGATGGCGATTTCGCGGCGGCCGAAGTCGGCCAAGCCGATATCGGCAATCACATAGTCGTGCGAATCGAGCGCGGGGGCGGTGGCCACGGTAGTTCTCCGGCAATGAATTGATGCCGCGCCCGTAGCCGCCCGCCCCCGCTAAGGCAAGTTGGATATAAAGATGTCTTTATATAGCTATTTGCGACCGATCACTGCCGTCGCCGTGGTCATTGCCGCGCCGCCGAACGGCCGCTCGCATTGTTCCGCGTCGATATAGGGCTTCACGCCCGCGCGCTCGGCCACCGCAATCAGCGCATCGACTTGAGGCTGTTCCGCCGCCATCGCCTCGACAATCGACTGCATGTCGTTGCAGCTTAGCCCCTCCGCCCCCGCGCCGTAGCGATTGGCGACCTTGGTGACGTAATTGTCATAGGCGGTCATCGCCGCTTTCTTGTCGCCGCCGGCATAATGCTCGCGCAGCATGTCGTTGACCTGCACCAGCGGCTTGCGGTGGCGGACGACATAATTGTTGTAGCTTTCGAGCACGGCGACGTTAGTGTGGCGGCAGCGCAGCGACGCGACCATCAGCATCGTGTCGAGATCGCGAACCTTCGCCGCCGACACCTGCTCCGCGGTCCAGCACGCTGCCTGTGCCGGCGCGACCGGCACGACGATGGCCAAGACGGCCAAAACGAATTTCTTCATGCCCCTATTCCCCTGCCCCGAATCGAAATCTGCTTCGAAAATACGCTGGACGCAATATGTTAACGTGGGCTTGCCAGCGGCACCTCCAGTCCCCAGAAAGCTGTTGCATTTTCGCACCTTGGGAGCATGACATGACGGTTAAGGCGGGCGACAAATTTCCTGATGTGACGTTGACCAAAGTTACCCCCGCGGGACCGGAACAGATTTCCAGCACCGACTATTTCAGGGGCCGCAGGGTGGCGCTGTTCTCGGTGCCCGGCGCCTATACTCCGACCTGCTCGGCGCGGCACCTGCCCGGCTTTGTCGACAAGGCCGATGCGCTCAAGACAAAGGGCGTGGACGAGATCGCCTGCACCGCGGTCAACGACGCGTTCGTGATGGGCGCATGGGGCAAGGAGCACGGTGTTGACGGCAAGGTGACGATGCTCGCCGACGGCAATGGCGAACTCGCCGAGGCGCTGGGGCTGACAATGGACGGCAGCAAGTTCGGCATGGGCAAACGCGGCCAGCGTTTCGCGCTGGTGGTCAATGACGGCGCGATCGAGAGCGTCGACGTGGAACAAGGCGGCGAGTTCCGCGTGTCCAGCGCCGAATATATGCTCGAGCACCTGTAGGCCCGGCTGACTTGAGCCTGTCACCGTCCGGTCCTAGGGGCGGACGATGACAGGCAAGAGTACCCAAGACCTTATCGAAGACCTCGCGACGCTGTTCGATGCGTCGGTCGACCGTTTGCGGGACGCGATCGGCAATTATGTCCGCACCGGCGAAAAGCCCGATCCGGCCATGCGCCGCGATGGCGGTTTCGCTTATCCCGAACTGCGCGTCAGCTATAGCGGCGAAGGGATTGGCGAACGGTCGTTCCGGTCGTTCGGGCGGCTGACCGAGCGCGGCACTTACGCCAGCTCGATCACGCGCCCAAGGCAATTTGCCGACTATCTCGCCGAGCAGATCGACCTGCTGCGCGAGGATTACGACGTCGAGATATCGGTCGCTCCGGGGCGGCAGGAAATCCCTTTCCCTTACGTCCTCGACGCCGAGATGGACCTCGACCAGGTGTCGGCGACCGAGCTGTCGCGCTGGTTCCCGGCAACCGAGCTGAGCTATATCGGTGACGAGATTGCCGACGGCACTTACGTGCCGGCCCCCGGCGAGCCGCGGCCGCTGGCGCTGTTCGACGCGCTGCGCACCGATTTCTCGCTGGCGCGGCTGCGGCACTATACTGGCACGCCGGTGGAGGATGTGCAGCGCTACATCCTGTTCACCAATTACCACCGCTATGTCGACGAATTCGCGCGCTGGGGCCTGAGCCAGCTGGGCGAAGGCAGCCGCTACACGCATCTGACCGGAGCGGGCGGTATCAAGGTGACGCGCGACACGCACGATCCCGAAAGCGTCATTGCCGGCGATGCGTGGCGGCGGCACCAGATGCCCGCCTGGCATCTGTGCGCGCCCGACAAGAGCGGCATCACGCTGGTCAATATCGGCGTCGGCCCGGCCAATGCCAAGACGATCACCGATCACCTCGCGGTGGTGCGGCCCGAGGCGTGGCTGATGATCGGCCATTGCGGCGGCCTCAGGCCCAGCCAGCGGATTGGGGACTATGTGCTCGCCCACGCCTATCTGCGGGACGACCATGTCCTCGACGACGTGCTGCCCCCCGCCATCCCGATCCCGGCGATCGCCGAAGTGCAGCAGGCGCTGGCGCGCGCCGCGGCGGAGGTTTCGGGCGAGGAAGGCGAGACGCTCAAGCGCCGCCTGCGCACCGGCACGATCGTCACCACCGACGACCGCAACTGGGAACTGCTCTACGCCAAATCGGCGCTGCGCTTTTCGCAGAGCCGCGCGGTGGGGATCGACATGGAGAGCGCGACGATCGCGGCGCAGGGTTACCGCTTCCGCGTGCCTTACGGCACGCTCCTCTGCGTTAGCGACAAACCTATGCATGGCGAGCTCAAACTGCCCGGCCAGGCCAATCGCTTTTACGAGCGTGCGATCAACGAGCATATGCGCATCGGCATCGCCACCTGCGAGGAGTTGCGCGCCGAGGGCTCCCGCCTGCACAGCCGCAAGCTGCGCGCGTTCAACGAACCGCCGTTCCGGTGAGCGGGCCGCGCAGCGCGACGTTGATCGTCAATACGCGCTCGCGGCAGGGGCGCGACCAATTCGAAGAGGCCCAGCGGCTGCTGGCCGCGGCGGGCATCGACGTGACCGCGCGGGCGGTCACCGAACCGAAGCAATTGCCTGTGGCTGTCGGCGAGGCGGTCAAGGCTGGCGCGGCGATGGTGATCGTCGGCGGCGGCGACGGATCGCTGTCATGTTCGGTCGACCTGCTCGTCGGCACCGAGACGGTGTTCGCGCTGCTGCCGCTGGGCACAGCCAACAGCTTCGCGCGCTCGAGCGGCATCCCGCTCGATCTGAGGGGCGCGGTCGACGTGCTCGCCAACGGTCGCGTCGCGGCGGTCGATCTGGGAATGATCGACGACGATTATTTCTGCAATTGCGCGGCGATCGGGCTGGCGCCGCAGATCGCCGAGACGGTGCCGCACAACCTCAAGCGCTATTTCGGACGGATCGGTTATCTGGCCTGGGCGGGCGTCGAACTGGCGCGCTTCAAGCCGTTCACGCTGATCATCGACGGGCAAGCAATGGAGGCGACTGAGGTGCGCATCGCCAATGGCCGGTTCCAGGGCGGCACCGAGCTGGTCGACGATGCTGATCCGCAATCGGGCGAGATCGTGGTGCAGGCGGTGCGCGGGCGGACACGTCTCGGGCTGCTCAAGAGCTGGGGCGCGTCGCTGCTGCGCCTGCCCCACCGCCACACGACGACGCGCGAATTCCACGGCCGCGCGCTGCGCATCGAGACGATTCCGCCGCTGCCGATCTCGATCGACGGCGAAGTGCTGGCGCACACGCCGGTGACCGCGCGGGTGGCGGCGGGGGCGATCCGGATGATGCTGCCGGCGTAAATAGGCCTGATGCAAACAGTCCGTGCAGCGGCTAACTAGCGACGCAAAACAAAATTTGAGAGAACGTCCGCGCTGGATGGTCGCTATCGCGTCAATTTCTTGTAAGCCACCCGCGTCGGCCGATCCGCGGCATCGCCCAATCTCCGCCGCTTATCCTCTTCATAGCTCTCGAAATTGCCCTCGAACCATTCGACATGGCTGTTGCCTTCGAATGCCAAAATATGCGTCGCGAGGCGGTCGAGGAAGAAGCGGTCGTGGCTGATGACCACGGCGCAGCCTGCGAACGACTCCAGGGCTTCTTCCAGCGCGCGGAGGGTTTCGACGTCTAGGTCGTTGGTCGGTTCGTCGAGCAACAGGACGTTACCGCCATTCGCCAACATCTTGGCCATGTGGACGCGGTTGCGTTCGCCGCCTGATAGCTGGCCGACGCGCTTCTGCTGGTCGGCGCCCTTGAAATTGAACGCGCCGACATAGGCGCGGGTGTTCACTTCGGCCTTGCCGAAGGTAAAGCGGTCGGCGCCCTGGCTGACTTCTTCCCACACGTTCTTGCCCGGATCAAGCGCGTCACGCGACTGGTCGACATAGCCGAGATGGACGGTCGGGCCGACTTCGACGGAGCCTGAATCCGGCTGTTCCTGGCCGGTGATCAGCTTGAACAGCGTCGATTTGCCCGCGCCGTTGGCGCCGATGACGCCGACGATGCCGCCCGGCGGCAGCGTGAAGCTGAGGTCGTCGAACAGCAATTTGTCGTCATAGGCTTTGGAGAGGTTGTTCACCTCGATGACCTTGCCGCCGAGGCGTTCGGGAACCTGAATCAGGATCTGGTTGGCGCCGGGGCGACGGTCGCCCTGCTTCTCAACCAGTTCGTCGAACGCGCGGATGCGCGCCTTGGACTTGGTCTGCCGGGCCTTGGGCGACTGGCGAATCCATTCGAGTTCGTCCTTGATCGCTTTCTGCCGGCCCTCGTCCTCGCGCTCTTCCTGCTCGAGGCGTTTTGCCTTCTTTTCCAGATAGGTGGAATAGTTTCCTTCGTAGGGATAATAACGCCCGCGATCGAGCTCGAGGATCCAATTGACGACATTGTCGAGGAAATAGCGGTCGTGCGTAATCATCAGCACGTTGCCCGGATATTCCTTCAAATGATTTTCAAGCCACTGGACGCTTTCGGCGTCCAAGTGGTTGGTCGGTTCGTCAAGTAGCAGGATCGACGGCTTGGCGATCAGCAGACGGGTGAGTGCGACGCGGCGGCGCTCGCCGCCCGAGAGGTTGTCGACGGCAGCGTCCGAGGGCGGGCAGCGCAGCGCCTCCATCGCGATCTCCAGCTGGTTGTCGAGCGTCCAGCCGTCGACCGCGTCGATCTTTTCCTGCAGCTCGCCCATCTCGGCCATTAGCGCGTCGAAATCGGCGTCCTCATTGCCCATTTCGGCGGAGATCTGATTGAAGCGGTCGACCATGTCGGCGGTTTCGCGCGCACCGTCCTTGACGTTTTCGAGCACGGTCTTGGTGGGGTCGAGCTGCGGTTCCTGCGCGAGGTAGCCGACGGTGATGTTTTCGCCCGGCCACGCCTCGCCGGTGAAGTCGGTATCGATGCCGGCCATGATCTTCATCAGCGTCGATTTGCCGACACCATTGGGGCCGACGATGCCAATCTTCGCATCCTGATAGAATTGCAGCGAAATGCTGTTCAGCACGGGCTTCTGGGCACCCGGGAAGGTCTTGGTCATGTCCTTCATGACATAGGCGTATTGCGCGGCCATCGGGGTCGGGTCTTTCGTGCAGGTGATGTGGGAATTTGCCGGGGCGCATGTAGGCAGCATGGGGCGGATTGGCAAACATCGAGCCCCGCGCGAAGCGCGCGTTAAATGATCACGCGAAGGCGCGAAGCCGCGGAGAAGAGCGCTTCCCTTCGCGGCTTCGCACCTCCGCGTGAACAGTCTTTCCTTTGCCTGCGGCGCTGGCTAGCGAGTGAAGGATGAAGCGCCTTCTTGCCCTTGCGGCCCTGCCCTTTCTGCTCGCCGCGAATACGCCGCCGGGGGAGATCGCCTATGACGTGATCGAGAGGATCACGACCGAGGTCGGGCCGCGGCTGGCGGCGACCGAGCAGGAGGCGCGGGCGCGCGATTGGGCGGTCCGGAAGCTCAAGGCGATGGGCTTCAGCAATGTGCGCGTCGAGACGTTCCAGATGCCCAACTGGCGGCGCGGTATTGAGACGGCGGAGGTCACCGCCCCCTTTCCGCACCGGCTGGCCATCGCCGCCTTGGGGCGCAGCGGGGCGACCCCGCCCGAGGGCATCACCGCCGAGGTCGTGCGCTATGCGACGCTCGAGGAGTTCAAGGCGGCGCCCGACGCGGCGGTGCGAGGCAAGATCGTTTACGTGACGCATGCGATGACCGCGACGCAAGACGGATCGAGCTATGGCGTGTTCGGCGTGCTGCGGCGCTCGGGCCCGGCGCTGGCTGCCACCAAAGGTGCGGCGGCGATCCTGATCCGCTCGATCGGCAGCGAGAATAGCCGCGCTCCCCACACCGGCGGGACCAACTGGCCCGATAACACCGCACCGATCCCCGCCGCGGCGCTGTCTACCGCCGACGCGTTTCTGCTCGACCGCATTTTCGAGCGCGGCAGGCCGGTAACGCTCAGGCTGGTGCTGACGCCGACCTTCGGCACGGGCGAGAGCGGCAACGTCATCGCCGAAATTCCGGGGCGCGATGCCAAGGCGGGGATTGTCCTGCTCGGCGGGCATCTCGACAGCTGGGACTTGGGAACCGGCGCGGTCGATGACGGGGCGGGTATCGCCGTGACGACCGCCGCCGCCAAAGCGCTGCTCGACAGCGGCAAGCGGCCGCGCCGCACCGTGCGGCTGGTGTGGTTCGGCGCGGAGGAGCCGGGGCTGTTCGGCGGTCAGGACTATCTCAAACGGCATGGCGCGGAAACGCACGCGCTGGCCACCGAATCCGACAGCGGCGACGGGCGCATCTGGCGCGTCGAATTCAACTTGCCCGAGGGCGCGGCGGCGGTGCAAACGCGGCTGATCACGGCGTTGTCGCCGCTCGGCATCAGCACGGGCAGCGCCAAGGCGACCGGCGACAGCGATGTCTCCCCCCTAGTCGCGACGGGGGTGTCGGCGGTGGACCTGAGCCCCGACGCGACCAGATACTTCACGCTGCACCACACCGCCGAGGACACGCTCGACAAGATCGACCGCGTAACGCTGGCGCAAGCGGCCGAGGCCTATACCCGCCTGCTGGCGATCGTCGCCGATGCGCCGGAGGATCTGATCCAGACGCGCAAGCCGTAACGCGCCTGCAACCAGCCATATTGACGCGCGTTTCTCCACCCGCCATTCAGCCAAGCGCGGCGGCACGGGCCGGCCCGCGCAAACGCAAAACCCAACAGGGGAAGACGCTATGAAGAAGTTTGTCCTGATCCTCGGCGCCGCCGGCCTGATGACGCTCGGTGCCTGCGAAAAGAAGACCGAAGCCGAAAATGCGACGCTGGCCGCTGGTGAGAACCAGGAAGCCGCGCTCGACAATGCCGGCGAGAATCTCGAAGCCGTGGCCGACAACGCGACTACCGAGGCCGGCGAAGCGGCTGCGGACAATGCCGCGGACAATCTCCACGACGCTGCTGACGCGGCGAAGGACGCGTCGGAAAACAAGGCCGAAGCGATCCACGACGCAGCCAAGAAATAAGCTTCGGACAGACAATTCGAGGGCGCCGGGAGCCATCCCGGCGCCCTTTTTCGTGCGCTAGGCGCGCGGCTGCTGGCAATGCCGAGGAGACCGTGGCAAGGGCGCGTTGTCGGGGAGTGGCGCAGCCTGGTAGCGCATCTGCTTTGGGAGCAGAGGGTCGCAGGTTCGAATCCTGTCTCCCCGACCAGCGCGCTTGGCGAGCATAGCCCGATCTACGGCGCGGCTTGCCGTCTCGACCGCAACTGCGTTTTCGGCATGCCGGCGGCGCGGTGGGCCCGGCAGGACTCGAACCCGCAACCAAGCCGTTATGAGCGGCCGGCTCTAACCAATTGAGCTACAGGCCCCACGCGCACCGGCGCTAAAGCCGATGACATCGCGGGAGTAAATCCCGCGATGTCTTTTCCGGACCAAATCAGGCGGCGGGCGTGCCGGATTTCTGGTCGAGCCACGTCACCCAGTAATTGGCGATCTCAGCGCGCGGGCCCTTGACCGACGCGAACGCGGTGCGCGCCTCGGCGACCTGGCCCTGACGCGCCAGCGCGATGCCGAGATGGGTGTTGACCGCGTCGACATCGACGCCGCCCTTCTGCAGCGCGACGCGATACAGCGCCGCCGCCTTGGCATCCTCGCCATAGCCGAGATAAGCGTCCCCAGTGCTTGAGGCGAGCTTGCCGCTGGCCGACCCGTTGGCCGCTGTTTCCGATTTAGCGAGCGAGGCGCGGTCCGCCGCGACCTTGCCCTGGGCCGAGCCGTACACGTCGGCGAGCGCCTTGCTGGTGCGGGGTGCCTTGCCGAGCGCATAGCCCTCGTCGATCACGCCCTTGGCCTCGCCCGGCAGGCCGCGCTGATCGGCATAGAGCGCATATTCGTAATAATCGCGCTCGCCATCGAGCGCCTTGGCCGAGCGCATCAGCCGGAACACGTCCATCGCCAGGGTCGGATCAAGCTTCGCCGAATCACGGTATAGCACCAGCGCGTCGCGCCAGTTGGTCGGCGTCGGATAAGACGCGATCATCTGCCGCATGTAGCGGTTGGTGCTCGGATAGTCCTTCGCCTTGTAGGTTTGCGAGACGACGACCTTGTACCAGCTTTCGGGCACCGGCTGGCCGGCGGCCTTCTTGTCAGCGAACGCCCTGTCCGCGGCGGCCGATCCCTGCGGCAGCAGCCCCTGGCGGAAGCTGGCATCGGCCAGCATGATGTTGAGGTCGTCCGCCTTGTAACCAGCGGTCTGCGCTTCCTGCAGACGCTGCGCCGCCTTGGCGTAGTCATTGCCCTGGTAGGCGAACAGGCCGCTGAAATACTGGAACTTGCCGGGCGCCTCATTCGCTCCCGCGCTGCCGCTGGCGAGAATTTCGTCGACCGCCGCGGCTTGTGCCTTGGGATCCTTGGTGATCCCGGCAAGGTTGAGCTTGAACTGGGCGAGATAGAATTTCTCGTCGGGCGTGCTGGCGGTCGGAGCGAGCGCGGCGAGCGCGGTTTGACTGGCGGCGGCGTCCTGCGCCTTGAGCGCGGCCTGCACGGGACCGGCGGCAGCACGAAAGGGCTTGCCGAGCTGAGGCTGGAAACCGGCGGGTGCGGCAGCCTCCGCCTTGTCCTTCTTGGCGGCGAACGCAGGAGCGCCGACCAGCGCGATCGCGAGAGCGAGCGTCGATGCGAACTTCATGGGTCTTCTCTCCTCAAATGCTTGCCCTTGCGCCTAACCCTGCGCGGACATGGAAACAAGTTGCCCGCGTCATTGGCTATCAATCGCTTAACCGGCTTTGAACCCGCGGGTTCCCTCGCGCGTACGCGCGCGCTAGGGCCGGGGGACATTTCAGAAAGCTTGATTCCCCGTAAATGACCGACGCCCCCGTGATTGCCGACCCGTCCGACATTTCGCCCGTCCAGATCGTCGACGAGATGAAGACGAGCTACCTCGACTACGCCATGTCGGTGATCATTGCGCGCGCGTTGCCCGACGTGCGCGATGGGTTGAAGCCGGTGCATCGCCGTATCCTGTGGTCGGCGTACGAAAGCGGCTTCGCGTCGAACAAGGCTTACCGGAAATGCGCGCGCATCGTCGGCGACGCGATGGGTAAATATCATCCGCACGGCGACAGCTCGATCTATGACGCGTTGGCGCGGATGACGCAGGACTGGGCGATGCGCGTGCCCCTGATCGACGGTCAGGGCAATTTCGGATCGATGGACCCCGATACTCCGGCGGCGATGCGCTACACCGAGGCGCGGCTGGCCAAGCCGGCCGAGGCGCTGCTCGCGGACATCGATGAGGATACGGTCGATTTCACCCCCAATTACGACGCCAGCGAGCGCGAGCCGCAGGTCCTCCCTGCCCGCTTTCCCAATCTGCTGGTCAACGGCGCCGGCGGCATCGCCGTGGGCATGGCGACCAACATTCCGCCGCACAATCTAGGCGAGGTGATCGACGCTTGCCTCGCTTATATCGATGACGGTGCGGTGACGGTCGAGCAGTTGAACGAGATCGTCCGGGGGCCGGATTTCCCGACCGGCGGGATCATCCTCGGCTATGCCGGCATCCGTTCGGCCTATGCCAGCGGGCGGGGCTCGGTAATCCTGCGCAGCCGCTACACGATCGAAGAGGGGCGCGGCGACCGGCGGTCGATCGTGCTGACCGAAATTCCGTATCAGCAAGGCAAAAACGCGCTGGTCGAAAAGATCGCCGAGGCGGCGAAGGACAAGCGCGTCGAAGGCGTTAGCGACATTCGGGACGAGTCGAACCGCGAGGGCGTGCGCATCGTCATCGACTTGAAGCGCGACGCGACCCCCGAAGTGGTGCTCAACCAATTGTGGCGGCACACGCCGGCGCAGGGCTCGTTCGCGGCAAACATGCTGGCGATCCGCGGCGGACGGCCCGAACTGCTCAACCTGCGCGACATGATCGAGGCGTTCGTCAAGTTCCGCGAACAGGTCATCACGCGGCGGTCGAAGTTCCGCCTGGCGAAGGCGCGTGACCGGGCACACGTCCTGCTCGGCCTGGTCACCGCGGTCGCCAATCTCGACGAGGTGGTGCGGATCATCCGCGGCAGCGCCAGCCCCGCCGATGCGCGCGAGCAATTGCTCGCCCGCGCCTGGCCGATCGGCGAGATCGCGCCGTACATCGCATTGGTCGAGGCGATCGAGCCGCAGGCCGACCAATCCGAATACCGCCTGTCCGATACGCAGGTCCGCGCGATCCTTGAGCTGCGCCTCAATAGGCTGACAGGTTTAGGTCGTGAGGAGATCGGCGGCGAGCTGCGCACGCTAGCGGCAAGCATCGCCGAGCTGCTGGCGATCCTCGCGGATCGCACCCGGCTGTACGATGTGATGCGCAGCGAGCTGACCGAGGTGCGCGATCAATTCGCCACCCCGCGCCGCACCGAGATCGCCGGCGCCGCCGACGGGATCGAGGACGAGGATCTGATCGAGCGCGAGGACATGGTCGTGACCGTGACCATCGGCGGCTATATAAAGCGCACCCCGCTGGAAACGTTCCGCGCGCAGCGCCGCGGCGGCAAGGGCCGCGCAGGCATGGCGACTAAGGACGAGGATGCGATCACCGAATTGTTCGTGACGAGCACGCATACGCCGGTGCTGTTCTTCTCGACGCTCGGCCGGGTCTATCGGATGAAAGTATGGCGCTTGCCCGAGGGCGGGCCGAACACGCGCGGGCGGCCGATGATCAACCTGCTCCCCTTGGCCGAGGGCGAGACGATCTCCACCGTGCTGCCATTGCCGGAAGACGAAGGCGGATGGGGCAAATTGCACGTGATGTTCGCGACCGCGCGCGGGACGGTGCGACGCAATTCGATGGACGCGTTCGCCAATATCCCACGCGGCGGCAAGATCGCCATGCGCTTCGGTACCGAGGAAGACGGCGACACCGCGAGCGACCGGCTGATCGGCGTGTCATTGCTGACCGGGGAGGACGACGTCCTGCTTGCCACGCGGCAGGGCAAGGCAATCCGTTTCAGGGGCGACGACGTCCGGGAATTCCAGTCGCGCACCTCGACCGGCGTGCGCGGCATGACGCTGAAAGGCGACGACGAGGTCATCTCGCTGTCGATCCTCCACCGCACCGGCGCGACGCAGGACGAGCGCGACGCCTATCTCCGCGCCGCGCCGTGGAAGGAAAACGACCGCGAGGCGACGCTCGACCCCGACCGCGTCGCCGAGATGGCGGCAAAGGAGCAATTCATCCTCACCGTCTGTGCCAATGGCTATGGCAAACGGTCTTCGGCGTACGAATATCGCCGCACCGGCCGTGGCGGCCAGGGCATCACCAATATCGACAATCTGGCGCGCAACGGCACGGTCGTGGCGAGCTTTCCCGCCTCGGACGGCCAGCAGCTGATGCTGGTGACCGATCAGGCGAAGCTCATCCGCATGACCGTGGGCGATTTGCGCGTGATCGGGCGCAACTCGGCGGGCGTGCGCCTGTTCGACGTCGCCCCCAATGAGCATGTCGTCGCCGCCGCGCGGATCGAAGAGGGCGAGGAGGAGGCCGAGGCGGACCTGAGCGATGGCACAACGGAAATCGCACCCGATGACGGCGTCCTGGCGCAGGGCGATCACGAGCTCGACAAGCCCGCGGACGAACCGCCCGCAACCTGACCCGGCCAGCCGCGTTGCCCAAGACGCTGGGCGTGGCGCGCTCAAAGCTGCACAAAAAGGTCGAGAAGCGCGTCGTGCTCGAATTGGCCAAGGACATGACCAACCGGCCGGTCAGCGATATTGGGGCGCTGCTGGAGGGCGAAGCGGCACCGCCCGCCTAGGCGAACAGGTCGACGATCTGCGCGTCGGGAAGCACCGCCTGGATCAGCAATCGGCGATGGCAGGCGGCAGGGTCGCGCTCGAAGCAAAGAAGCGCCGAGGGCGCATCCGCGACGAGCGACTTGAGCTCTTCGGCTGCGACGAGCGCCTCGGGCATCTCGAGTTGTGCGGCGTAAACCTGCTTGAGGATGCCGTGCCACCCGCGCCGCGCCGCTTCGCGTCCTTCCGGGGGCGTCCCGAGCGGCTTGAGATGGACATAGCCGATGCCGGATTTAGCAAGCCCATTCTTCAATACATTCTTCGAAAAGCCGGGCTTGCGCGACAAGGGCACCGCCCGCACGTCGATCAGACGCGCCACGCCCGCTGCTTCAAGCGCGGCGATGAGCTCGGGCTGCGTCGTGCCTTCGTAGCCGATGGTGAACACCTTCATGCCGGAAGAATTAGTGCCGCGTCTCGGGCGGCGCTAGAGCGGCCGGATGACCGGTCCGCAAATTCTCGTCGATGCCGATGCCTGCCCCGTGAAGGACGAAATCTACCGCGTTGCCTGGCGGCACGAAGTGCGGGTCAGCGTGGTCAGCAACTCGCCGTTCCGCGTCCCGGCGCATCCGCTGATCGAGCGTGTCGTCGTCGGCGCACGGTTCGACGAGGCGGATGACTGGATCGCCGAACGGGCCGACGCGCGCTCGGTGGTGGTGACTGGCGATATCCTGCTCGCGGATCGCTGCCTCAAGGCTGGCGCGACCGTGATCGCGCCCAATGGCAGGCCGTTCACCGCCGCCTCAATCGGTCCGGCAATCGCCACGCGCGCGATCATGGCGGATTTGCGCGCGGGCATCGGCGGTGGCGGCGGGCCGCCACCGTTCGGCAATGAGAACCGGTCGCGGTTTCTGCAGGCATTCGATGCGGCGTTGGTTCGGCTGAAGCGTCCGCTATAGCGGCATCATGACTCATGACATTCACGTCATCGGCGGCGGGCTGGCCGGTTCGGAGGCCGCGTGGCAATTGGCCGAGGCGGGACTGAAGGTACGGCTGAGCGAAATGCGCGGGGTGGAAAGCACGCCCGCGCACCGGACCGATAAGCTTGCCGAGCTGGTCTGTTCGAACAGCTTCCGCTCGGACGATGCGGAGAGCAACGCGGTCGGGCTGCTGCACCAGGAATTGCGGACGCTGGGCTCGCTGATCATGCGCCAGGCGGACGAACACCGCGTGCCCGCGGGGTCGGCGCTGGCGGTGGACCGCGACGGATTTTGCGACGGGGTGACCGCCGCCCTTGCCAATCACCGTAACATCATCCTGGTCCGCGAACGGATCGACGCGCTGCCCGAGGAACCGGCGATCATCGCCACCGGGCCGCTGACCGGCGCGCTGCTGGCCGAGGCGATCCGGCGCGAGACGGGCGAAGATGCCCTCGCCTTTTTCGATGCGCTCGCCCCGATCGTCCATCACCATTCGATCGACATGGATATCGCGTGGAAAGCCGCGCGCTGGGACAAGGGCGGCGCCGACTACATCAATTGCCCGATGGACAAGGATCAATATCTCGCCTTCGTCCATGCGCTGCTCGCGGGCGAAAAGACCGAGTATAAGGAATGGGAGGGCGTGCCGTATTTCGAAGGCTGCATGCCGATCGAGGTGATGGCGTCGCGTGGTCCGGAGACGCTGCGCTATGGGCCGATGAAGGGGGTCGGCCTCGACAACCCGAAGACCGGGCGTTGGCCCTATGCCGTGGTGCAGTTGCGACAGGACAATGCGCTGGGCACGCTGTGGAACATGGTCGGCTTCCAGACCAAGCTGAAACATGCCGAGCAAGTGCGCGTGTTCCGTACCATACCGGGGCTAGAAAATGCCGAGTTCGCGCGGCTGGGCGGGCTGCACCGCAACACCTTCATCAAGTCGCCGGTGCTGCTCGATGGCGAGCTGCGGCTGAAATCGGCGCCCCAGATCCGCTTTGCCGGCCAGATTACGGGCTGTGAGGGCTATATCGAAAGTTGCGCGGTGGGACTGATGGCGGGGCGTTTCGCGGCGGGCGGTTTTTCGGCACCGCCGCAGACCACGGCACTGGGAGCGCTGCTCAACCATATCACCGGCGGGGCGGATGCCGCGAGCTATCAGCCGATGAACGTCAATTTCGGGCTGTTCCCACCACCGGGAGAAACAAGGAAGAAAGATCGCAAGCGCGCTTATACCGATCGGGCGCGTGCGGATTTGGGCCGGTGGCTCAGCTCTCTTCCTCAGCGGGAGCTTGCCGCGTAGGCGGGCAATCGCGCTTCGGCTTGGCTTTGCGGACAATGCGGGTGGTGGCAAATTCGGCCGCGCCGAGCTGGCCGTTCTTGTCCTTATCGGCCGCGGCGAACTTTTGGACGCCTTTCACCGCATATTCGTCGAAGCTCAGCCGGCCGTCATGATTCAGATCGAGCTTGTCGAAGCCCTTGTGGCGGGCCGCGAGATATTCGCCCTGTGCGACCTGACCGTTCTTGTCCTTGTCATAACGAGCAAAGCGCTTCTCCTCGCGCGTCTTTTCGCTCGCTTCGGGCGGCGGGGCGAGCCCGACATCGCTCTCGGCGGCGACGGCTTGCGGCGCCGCGGGGATTGGCGAAGCGCGGTCGGCGCGGGCGTTCCACAGGAACAGCCCCGCGCTGACCAGTACCAGGGCCGCCGCCACGCCTGCCAGGAATCGCCACATAAGTCCCCCTATCTTGGTCAGCTTAGCGCAGCGCGCAGCAGCGTCCAGCGCTTGATTTGCCCGGTCCGAGCGAGGCTGGTCAGCACGCGCAGCGGCTTGGGCTGGCGCGGCGGGCACCGCAGCGCACGGTCGGCCATCATGCGCGCCAGACCGCGCGTAGGCGCGTCGGAACAGTTCCGCGCAAAGTCGGCCAGCGCCCACCCGGCTCCAGACACGGCGTCTCCGCCCAGCAATGTAAAGATCGTGCCCCGCCCCTTGCCATAAGCGCTCAGTGCCCCCTCGCCCAGCGGCATCGGCGCCAGCAATTGTTCCCATCCGTCGATGACTGCCAGCAACGCCGGGCCGAACCGCCGGACGGCGTCATAGCCCTCACTGCCCGCAACCGGCGCGTCCAGCTGCGTCCGCCACCACGCCAGCCGCAATTGCGCCAACGACGGATCGCGCGCGCCGGAGACCGTAGCGGCAAGCGTCCGATCGAAACGCATCAGCGGCTCCATCCCCGGTACCGCGTAATTGAGCGCCAAGGCGACATCCGCAGGCAAATTCATTGTGGTCAACGAAAAATTCACCCAATTCTTTCGTTTGCCCTTATCCATTCCGGGCGCAGTCGGCTGATGTGAAAAGCACTCAGGACGCCCTCGTCATGCGCGAAAACCCTCAGGTCAACCGCTATCGCGGCGTGCTTTCCCGGCTGGCGCGCGACAAGACGGGGTCGACACTGGCGATGATGGCCGCGGCGATGATTCCGACGATCATCATCGCCGGCTCGGCAATCGACGTGACGCGGATGTACGTCACCAAGACGCGTCTGCAGCAGGCATGCGATGCGGGCGTGCTGGCGGGGCGCAAGTTCCTCGCCGACAGCGCGGCGACGACGCTCGACACCAACGCGCAAACCCAGGCCCGGAAATTCTTCGGCAACAATTTCAAGGCTGGATGGATGGGCACCACCGCCGTGTCGTTCACGCCGACCAAAACGGGCGACAATCAGGTTGCCGGCACGGCCAGCGCAACCGTTCCGATGACGATCATGGCGAGCTTCGGACAAACGCAGAAGGTCATCACAACGCAATGCGAGGCGCGGTTCGACCTGGCCGACGCCGACATCATGTTCGTGCTCGACACCACCGGCTCGATGTCCTGCACGCCGGCGGACAATGCCAGCTGTTCGGGCGCGCCCGTTTCCTATGTGCGCTCGGACGGCACGACCGACTACAAGACCACCGAGGCATCGGGCTCGAAGATTAGCGCGCTGCGCAGCGCCGTACTGCAATTCTATGATACCATGGTGGCTAACGCCGATCCATCGACGCATATTCGCTACGGTTTCGTACCGTACACCTCGATGGTCAATGTCGGTAAATTGCTGCCGACAAGTGCGCTGGTTTCGGACACCTGGGATTACCAGTCGCGCCAGTATCTAGGCGATGCGAATTACGGCAGTTCTTCAACCAGCACGACGACGGGCGTGACCAGTTCCACCTGCGCGGGGAATAACAGCCGCAATCCGGCAACGGGCTATAACGCGACGACGGAAAATCCCGGCACGAACATCAATTTCGATTCGCCGAGCAACGGCAACAATACGGGCCCGCGCTCCGACGTTCCATACTGGAGCGCGGTCAAGAAAACCGCGACCTGGACGTCGAACAATGGCGGCAGCTGCGCCGTCGTCACGCAAGCCGTGGTGCCGAACTATCGCTACGGCAAGTTCCCGATGAACGTTTCGAGCTACCTCTCGGGCGGCTCGGTCGCCAATCCGGGGACTTGGCAAGGTACCATGACCAAGTGGCGAGGTTGCATCGAGGAACGCGACACGAGTTCGGACGGCAGCTTCAGCCAGGGAAGCCTGCCAGCCGATCTCGATCCGGACCTCCCGGCAACGTCGCGCGGCACCAAATGGCGCCCATTCTGGCCAGAGCTTGCTTATTACCACACCAAGCGCTCGCCCACCAACACCTGGGACACCACCGACGAAGGCTATGGCTGGGGCACGCCTTATTATTCGGCTCGCGGCTATTCGACCTGCGTCAAGGAAGCGCAGCGGCTGCAAACCATGACGCGCGATCAGATCAGCAACTACGTTTCGACCGATTTCGTCGCGATCGGCGGCACTTACCACGATGTTGGCATGATCTGGGGTACGCGGCTATTGTCTTCGACGGGCTTGTTCGCGGCAGACACGGCCGCCTGGCCTGGCCGGAATGCGCCCAACCGCCACATCATCTTCATGACCGACGGCAACATGGCGCCGAATCCCAACCTGTACGGGCTGTACGGTCAGGAAGTGCTCGACCGCCGCATCACTGACGATGGGTCAACCGATCAGACAGCGCGTCACACCGCGCGCTTCAAGGCCGTCTGTGCCGCCGCCAAGGCGCACAACATCACGGTGTGGGTCGTGGTGTTCGGCAAGGGAGGCACGATGACGCCCGACATGGAGGGCTGCGCCTATTCAAAGGAAAAGGCCTTCTACGTCGCCACGGCGCCCGAGCTTACGGATAAATTCAAGGAAATTGCGACCCAGATCGCCGAACTAAGGCTGTCGAAATGAGCAAGCTCAACTTCCTGCACAATGAAGACGGCGCGACGATGGTCGAGTTCGCCGTCATCCTTCCCGTCATGTGCATCGCGCTGCTCGGCGGAATGGACCTGTGCCACCGCGAATATGCCCAGGCGATCCTGACGGGCGCGGTGCAGAAGATCGGCCGTGATTCGACGCTGCAGGGCGGCGCGGATAATATCGCGACCAACGATGCTAAGGTGAAGGCCGCAGTGCTGCAGATCGCGCCCGACGCGACCTTCAAGTTTGAGCGCAATTCCCTGACACGCTATCGCGATGCCGATGGCGAGCCGTTCACCGACGCCAATGGCGACGACGTGCGCAATCCCGGCGAATGCTATGACGACGTCAACGGCAATTTGCAGTGGGACGCGAATGTGTCCGCGAGCGGCAATGGCGGAGCGGATGATGTGGTGCTGTACAAGGTGACGGCAACCTATCCGCGGGTGTTTCCGGTGGCGAAGCTGTTGGGCTGGAGCAGTGAGCAGGTGATCACCGCCGATACCGCCTTGAAGAACCAGCCTTACGCCACGCAGAACCAGCCCATGGTTGCCGCGCAATGCGCTTGATCCGGCACTTCGGCCGCGAGGAGCGCGGCGTCGCAGCGATCGAGTTTGCCTTGTCGCTCGGCGCGGTGGTGACGCTCGGCGTTTATGGCACCGAAATGTCCAACCTCGCGCTGGCGCATCTCAAGGTCAGCCAAGTGGCGCTCGGCTTGGCCGACAACATATCGCGCGTCGGGATCAAGAGCGCGCTGGCCCAGCAGCAATTGCGCGAGGCGGATATCAACGATGCGCTGGTCGGGGCGCAGGTCCAGGGTCAAAGCTGGAAACTAGGCACGCAGGGCCGGGTCACCGTGTCCAGCATCCAGGTCAACGGACAGGGTGGCCAATGGATCAAATGGCAGCGCTGCCTGGGCGTAAAGGCCGGAAACGGCTGGGATTCGAGCTATGGCGCAGAGGATCTGGGCAACACCGGTACTGGCTTCAAAGGAATGGGGCCGGCCGGCGAGGAGGTGACCGCGCCGCCCGATTCCTCCGTAATCTTTGTCGAGGTCAATTACGACTATAAGCCGGTGATCAACTTCGGGCTGAACACCGCGCGCAAACTCACCTATCTCGCCAGCCTGGTGGTGCGGGCCAACCGGGACCTCGATAAGGTCTATAATCCCAGCCCGACCGCGACCAAGATGAGCTGCGACCGCCACACCGCGACAGTGCCCAGGCGGGGCTAGACCGGCAGTTTGAACCCCGGCGGCAGCGGCATGCCGCGCGTCACTTCGGCCATCTTGTCGGCAGCGACCTGATCCGCCTTGACGCGAGCATCGTTGATCGCCGCGGCAATCAGGTCTTCAAGCATCGTCTTCTCCGACGGCTGCAGCAGCGAATCGTCGATTGACACGCCGATAAGGCGGCCCTTGGCGCTGGCTTTGATGCGAACCAGCCCGCCGCCCGAGGCGCCTTCGACCTCGACATCGTCCAGCCCGGCCTGAAGGTCGGTCATCTGCTGCTGGACATTGTTGGCCATTTTCATGATGTCGTCGAGGTTCATGCGTTTGCACTCCGATTGAGGGTCCAGCCGGTCAGTTCGGCGGATGGAAAGGCATCGAGCAATCCGGCTACGACCGGCTGCGCCTTGACGTACTCTTCATTGGCAATGCGCGCGGTGTTTTCCTGATCGAGCAAAGTGGCTTGCGCCGTTTCGTCGGTGAGTTTGACTTGCCACACGCCGCCGTCGAGCGCCTTGAGCGCCACGGTTAGATCGCGCGCAAAATCGGCGGGCAGCGGTTTGACCGCGCGCAACGTCAATTCGGGCGGTGCATAGCGGACGAGGCCGGCATTGTCGTGTAGCAGCTGCGCCAGCGCATGACGGCCGGCGGCTTCGAGCCTGGCGACCAGTGCACCAAAATCGGCCGGTGCGGCCGGGGCCGCCGGTTGCGTCGAGATGGGGGCGGCCGCGCGCCCCTCGCCGATCCGCTTCGCCAGATCGCCGGGATCGGGCAGGCTCGAAGCATAGACCGCGCGCAAGACGGCCATGTCGGCCGCCTCGCGTGGATCGGCAGCCTTGGTCACCTCGTCATGCCCGCGCAACAGCATCTGCCACAGACGGTGCAGCGCGCCATGGCCGAGCTTGCCCGCCCATTCGGCGAGCGCGGCGCGTTCTTCGGCCGGCAGCGCGGGATCGTCGGTGGTACCGACCTTGGTAACCGTGATGCCGTGGATCAGTTCGAGCAGCCCGCGCACCACACCCGCCGGGTCGACGCCCAGCGCATGCTGTTCCGAGAGGATCGCCAACGCGCTCTTGCCGTCGCCATCAAGGACGAAGCCAAGCAGCCGCCTGAGCGCCCCGCGATCGCTGAGGCCGAGCATGCCCTGGACTTGCTCGGCGGTGATCTTGCCACCCGCGTCCATGTCCGCATGCGCTACAGCTTGGTCGAGGATCGACAGCCCGTCGCGCACCGAGCCTTCGGCCGCGCGCGCAATCATCGCCAGCGCATCGGGTTCGGAAACGACATGTTCCTGTTCGAGGACATAGGCGAAGTGCGCCGCGAGCAGATCGGCGGGGATGCGGCGCAGATCGAAGCGCTGGCAACGCGACAGGACAGTCACCGGCAC
>CAXTPT010000007.1:0-2888 GCA_964246315.1 uncultured Sphingomonadaceae bacterium
GCGCTCTTGGCCGCTCGCGGGGCGGGTTCACCAGTAAGCTTCACTGCCTGGCTGACGCCCTCGGGCGACCGCTCGCCTTCCACTTGACGGGCGGTGAAGCGGCAGACTGCAAGGCGTATGATGCCCTGATCGTCCTGCCCGAACGTACGCCAGATGCGCTGCTTGCCGACAAGGGCTACGATGCCGACGCGATCCGCGCCGACCTCGCAAAGCGGAACATCGAGCCCGTCATCCCCGGCCGCTCAAACCGCCGCGTGAAGATCGAGCACAACCGCACGCTGTACAAGCAACGCAACCGCATCGAGCGCATGTTTGGCCACCTCAAGATCAACCGCGCCATCGCCACCCGCTACGACCAACTGGCCAGCAGCTTCCTTGGCATGGTCTATCTCGCCACCGCCAGATACTGGCTTAAATTTGTCCACGCCGCCTAGGAGGCTCGCAACCTTTCGAGCGCCGCCGCGTGGATCCCCGGCGCGCTGCACAGCACCCCATATTGCTCCGCGCGCGGCTGGTTGAAGCGTAGTGGGACGCCATGCGCGTCGGTGACGCGCGCCCCCGCTTCCTGCGCGATCAGCGTTGCGGCGGCGATGTCCCATTCATGGCCCCAGCGCGTGGTCGCGAGCAGGTCGGCGCGGTCGGCGGCGACCAGCGCTATGCGCAGTGCGATCGAATTGGGTTTGGCCACCGTCTCGAACAGCTTCTGATCGGCCTTGGACAAGGCGTCGGCAGGGACACGCGCGTCCTGAAGCACCGCCCGGGCGCTGGCGGCGAGGCGTTCGCCGTTAAGCGTGGCGCCTTGTCCCCGCACCGCCAGCCAATGTTCGTCGCGCGCCGAGGCGTCGAGCACGCCGATGCGCGGCAGGCCGTCCTCGACCAGCGCCACCGACACGCACCAGCCGGGCCGCCCGCGCACGAAATCGCGCGTGCCGTCGATCGGATCGACGATCCACGCGCGCCGCTTGCCCAGCCGCTCGGTCGAATCGACGGTTTCCTCGCTCAACCAACCGGCGTTCGGATCGAGGACGGTCAACCGCTCGCGGAGGAGATCGTTGACCGCGAGATCCATGTCGCAAACGACATGGCCGGGCAGCTTGTCCCAGCTCCTGAACTCGCCGCGCCAGCGCGACAGCGCCAGCGCGCCGGCCTCGCGCACGGCCGCGGCGACCGCCAAGGCGAGATCATTCACCGGCAAGCGTCATACCGTCGATGCGCAAGGTCGGCACGTTGATGGCATGTTCGAAGATCAGGTCATCCGCCGGGATCAGCGCAGCGAACATCGCCTGCAGATTGCCGGCGATGGTCACGCCGTCGACCGGCCCCCCGATCTGACCGTTGCGGATGACGAAGCCCGATGCGCCGCGGCTATAGTCGCCGGTGAGGGTGTTGACGCCTTGGCCGATCAATTCGGTGACGAGGAAACCTTCGCCAATGTCGGCGATCAGCCCGGCAACGGAGGCCGTGCCCGCTTCCAGATGCACATTGGTCAGCCCGGCGCCGGGCGGGCCCGAGACACCGCGCGAGGCATGGCCGGTGGGCGCGATGCCGAGCTGGCGCGCGGCGGCGGAATCGGCGATCCAGCCGGTCAGCACGCCGCCGTCGATCAACCGCGTGACGCGCGTCGGCAGGCCCTCGCCGTCATGCGGACGGCTGCGCAGGCCGCGCGTGCGCAACGGATCGTCGACGATGCCGATCGCGCTGTCGAAGACCCGCGTGTCCAGCGCGTCCTTCAGGAATGTCGTGCCCCGTGCAACCCCCGCGCCGTTGATCGCGGCGGCGAAATGGCCGATCAGCGATGCCGACACGCGCCGGTCGAACACGATCGGCATCGCGCCGCTCTTCAGCCGTGCGGGGTCGAGCCGCGCCACCGCCCGCCGCCCGGCCTCCGCGCCGACCGCGGCGGGATCATGCAGGTCGCGGCGATAGCGGGCCGAACTGTAATGATAATCGCGCTGCATGCCCGCGCCCTCGCCCGCGAGCATCTGCGCCGAGACCCCGTGGCTCGATCCGGCATAAGCCGCGGCGAAACCGTGCGAGGTGGCCAGCGCGGTGACCGAGCGGCCGCCGCTGGCGCTGGCGCCTTGCGAGTTGGTCACGCCCCGGATCGCCCGCCCCGCCTCTTCCGCCGCGAGCGCGGCCGCGCGCAGGTTTTCCGGCGAAACCTCGCCGCCATCGTCGATGTCGAGTGCCGGAGTTGCGCCGCGCGACAATAATTCGCCCGGCGCCAGCCCGGCATAGGGGTCTTCGGGTGCCAGCCGCGCCATTGCCACGCACCGCTCGGCAAGCGTCGCCAGCGCGTCGGGCGACAGGTCCGAGCCGGAGACGCTTGCCGAACGCTGTCCGACGAATACGCGCAAGCCGATCTCCTGCCCCTCGGACCGCTCGACGTCCTCCAGCGCGCCGAGGCGGACCTGCACCGAGGTCGATCCGCTCGCGGCGTAGACCGTATCGGCGGCATCGGCCCCGGCGGCGCGCGCACGGGCAACAAGATCGGCGGCGCGGTCGCGCGCCTGGTCGACGGTGAGCATGGCGTCCAGCTAGGGGCGCACCGCGGCGAGGTCTAGGCCTGACCCACCACCAGGCAGGCCAAGGCCATCACCAGGCCTGCGCTCCGGTTCGAGCGGAACAGCGCAAGCGACGTCATGCCGTCAGCGGGACGGAGGCGGGCGACTTGCCAGGCGAGGTGCAGCGCGAACGGCAGCAGCGCCGCGAGCGCGAGCGGATCGGAGCGAATCCGCCATAGGGCAAGGCCGGCCAGAACGACGCTCGCGCCGTAAAACCCCGCCACGCCGCCGCGCACCCGCCCGCCCAGCGCGCGGGCCGAGGACCGCACCCCGATCAGCGCGTCGTCCTCGACATCCTGCAACGCATAGATGGTGTCATAGCCG
>CAXTPT010000007.1:2898-75398 GCA_964246315.1 uncultured Sphingomonadaceae bacterium
TCACCCAACAGACGCTGGCGGCGTACAGCAGTAAGGTCGAGGTCGTGACCGTTCCCGCCGCCGCGCTCCAGCCGACCGGCCCGCCCCAGCTGAACACCAGCCCCAGCCACGCTTGCGGCCACCAGGTAAGGCGCTTCATGAACGGGTAGGCGGCGACGAAGGCGAGGCTGGCCACGGCGATTCCGGCGGCGAGTGGCGGCATCTGCAGCAAGACGATCAGACCGAGCAGGCACAGGATCACCAGCCAGGCCCAGGCCGCCTTCAGGGACACCGCCCCGCTGGCGAGCGGGCGGCTGCGTGTCCGCGCCACCCGCGCATCAAGGTCGCGGTCGACAATGTCGTTATAGACACATCCCGCGCCGCGCATCGCAATGGCGCCGATCAGGAACCACAGCAGCAGCGGCCATCGGTCCCGCAGCCCGCCCGCCAGCAACAGCCCCCAGGCACAGGGCCAGTAAAGCAGCCACCAACCGATCGGTCGGTCGAACCGCGCGAGCAGGGCGTAAGGGCGCGCGGCGGCGGGGAGCACGCGCAGCAAGAGAGAATGTTGAGTGTCGGGAAGCGCCTCGGTCACCGCGGCGCGATAGGCGCGTCCGGCCGGTCAGGCCAGACGCGCCATGGCGGTTACTTGCTGGTAACGACCAGTTCGGTCCGGCGATTTTCGAACTGGCCTTCCTTGGTCGCATTGGTGTCCGCGGGGTTGGTTTCGCCACCCGATGCGGCGGTCACGCGGCCCGATGCCACGCCCTTGGCACCGAGCGCGGCAACCACGGCGTCGGCCCGATCCTTGCCCAGATTGGCATTGGCGCCGGCCGAACCACGCGCGTCGGTATAGCCGACGACGCGCCCGGCGGCCTTGGGATAGGCGGCGAGGATTTGCGCCAGCGCATCGACATTCGCCTGATCCTCGGCGCGGATCGTTGCCGAACCGGTATCGAAATTCAGCTTGTCGAAGGTAAAGGTGCGCGGCGTCGCCTCATTGCTCGCCAGGAAGCGCTGCAGCTCGTAATTGAGCGTGTTCGGCGTGAGATCGACCGACGACCCGTTGGGCAGCTTGACCGTCTCGACGGGAAGCGCGGCGGTTTGCGTGGTCGTCGTGGTGTTCGCCGTCGTCACCGTCTTGTCGTCATGCCGCGAGAAGCAGCCCTTGAGCGCCAGGAGGAGCAGCAACAGCGCCAGCGCGCCGAGGATCCACGGTAGGTAATAATTGCGCCGCGGCGTCGCGCCGTCGACCGCGGGATTGCGGATGCCGTCGCCCAACACCGTCGCTCCGCCCGTGCCAGTGTCAGTGCCGCTGGTGACTGCCGCTGCGCCGGCCGCGGTCAGATGAACATGCGCATCGACGCGCTCGACCGCGGACAAGGGCACATAATGGTGCTGGCCGTCCGCCGAATCCTTGCGCGTGAGCTTGATGCGGTCGCCCTCGACGCCGTCGACCGTGCCGATATGCGTGCCGGCATTGTCGCGTACTTCCATATCCTTGCGGATGTCCGATGCCTGAACCATAAGATCCTCCTGTTGTGGCACCGAAACGGTCGGCGGCCTTGCCCGTTCCCCCACGTGTTGCGCGCCGCTAAACAGGGGCCATGCCTGCCACCCCTGCCTGGCCCGCGGATAGCGGCGTTCGCCTGTTCGTCGATCAGCCGCTGAGCGATGGCGATGAAGTCCGCATCGAGGGTCCGCAGGCGCATTATCTGCTGGGCGTGATGCGGCTGAAGCCGGGCGTGCAATTCCGCCTGTTCGACGACCGCACCGGCGAATGGCGCGGTGAGATCGTCCGGGCGGGCAAGCGCGACCTTGACGTCAGATTGTTGGTCAAAGTTCGCGAACGGCAAAGCGTGCCCGATTTGTGGCTGGGCGCCGCGCCGATCCGTCGCGCGCGGTATGATTGGGTCGTCGAAAAGGCGTGCGAGCTGGGCGTTGCGCGCTTCACCCCGGTGATGCTGCGCCGCGCGGTGGTTGACCGGGTCAACCATGACAAGCTTCGCGCGCATATGATCGAGGCGGCGGAGCAATGCGGCCGCACGGCCTTGCCGGTCCTTGATGGACAGATGCCGCTGGAGGCGTGGCTCGCGGCGATCGGCAACCGCCCGCTCTACTTTGCGGATGAAGCGGGAGGCGCGCCGATGCGTGACGTCGTGACGCCGGGGCCGGCGGCGATCCTGATCGGGCCCGAGGGGGGCTTTGATAACGCCGAACGCGACCTGATCGTGGCGCACTCCTCGGCCGTGCGCATCAGCCTTGGACCGCTGATCCTGCGCGCCGATACCGCGGCAGTTGCAGCGGTGGCGGCGTGGCTGGCGCTGACCCGATAACGCGGGGTCTGGCGGGTTGCTTTTCGCAACGCTAGGCGAACGAAATGACCACGCGGACCGATACCAGCCCGACCCCGCTGATCGAATCGCGCGACGATTTGATCGCCGCTTTCGCTGATGGCGAAAAGCCCAAGGCACGCTGGCGCATCGGCACCGAGCACGAGAAATTCGTCTACCGCGTCGATGACCACCGCGCGCCGTCTTATGACGAACCGGGCGGCATCCGCGATCTGCTGAACGGGCTGGAACGCTTCGGCTGGAAGCCGGTGATGGAGCGTGGGCCGGACGGCCGTGAAAATGTCATCGCCATGACCGGCATCGATGGCAGCATCAGCCTCGAGCCCGCGGGCCAGTTCGAACTGTCGGGCGCGCCGCTGGACAATCTGCATCAAACCTGCGCCGAGGCGGGGCGCCACCTCGCGCAAGTGCAGGATGTCGGAGACGAATTGGGCTTGGGCTTTCTCGGCCTCGGGCTGTGGCCGGACAAGACGCGCGCCGAGCTGCCGATCATGCCCAAGGGGCGCTACGCGATCATGCTGCGGCACATGCCGCGGGTCGGATCGATGGGCCTCGACATGATGCTGCGCACCTGCACCATCCAGACCAACCTCGATTATGCCAGCGAGGCGGACATGGTTCAAAAATTCCGCACCAGCCTCGCGCTGCAGCCGCTGGCCACCGCGCTGTTCGCCAATTCGCCGTTCCTCGAGGGCAAGCCCAATGGCTTTCTCAGCTATCGCTCGCACATCTGGACCGACACCGATCCGCACCGCACCGGCATGCTGCCCTTCGTGTTCGAAGACGGCTTCGGCTACGAACGCTATGCCGATTACATGCTCGACGTGCCGATGTATTTCGTCTTCCGCGATGGCAGATATATCGACGCGGCAGGGCTGAGCTTCCGCGATTTCCTCGACGGCGAGCTCAGCATCCTGCCCGGCGAAAAGCCGACCAAGGCCGATTGGGAAGACCATCTCTCGACCGCATTTCCCGAAGTGCGGCTCAAGTCGTTCCTCGAAATGCGCGGTGCCGATGGCGGACCGTGGAGCAAGATCTGCGCGTTGCCGGCCTTGTGGGTCGGCCTGCTTTACGATCAGGGCGCGCTCGACGCGGCATGGGACCTGGTCAAAGGCTGGAGCATCGCCGATCACCAGGCGCTGCGCGACGCGGTTCCGGCGCAGGGGTTGAAGGCGCCGGTGCCGGGCTTTGCCAGCTTGCGCGAGCTGGCGCGCGAAGTGCTCGATATCGCCGATGCCGGCCTCAAGGCGCGCGCGCGGACCA
Organism: uncultured Sphingomonadaceae bacterium; assembly: GCA_964246315.1. Taxonomy (GTDB): domain Bacteria; phylum Pseudomonadota; class Alphaproteobacteria; order Sphingomonadales; family Sphingomonadaceae; genus Sphingomonas_O. The sequence goes on from CAXTPT010000007.1 coordinate 6,495, forward strand.
ATGCGATCGGCGAAACCGAACAAGGCTTCCTCCAGCCGCTGCGCGAAATCGTCGCGACCGGCAAAACCCCTGCCGACGTTCTGCTCGATCGCTACACGCGCGAATGGGGCCGCGACCTGTCAAAGGTCTATGGAGCGATGAGTTTCTAGTCGGTGTCGGCGGCTGGCGCGGATCGCGTCCGTCTTGCGCCAGATGGCCGGGCAGACACGTCGCTAGGAGCGACCGAGCCCATGTTGGCTTGCTTGTCGCTTTCGACGATCCGGGTCATAGAAGTTCGGGACGCGTTGCGTGCCGACGACCATCTCACCCATGTCAAAACACGCTTCGTCATGACCCTGCCAGTTCCAAGGAACCACCCCTGATGGCCCGCTTTTCATTCCGCCTTCCCGACATTGGCGAGGGGATCGCCGAGGCGGAAATCGTCGCGTGGCACATCAAGGTCGGCGACCGTATCGAGGAGGATGCCAACCTCGCCGACATGATGACCGACAAGGCGACGGTCGAGATGGAGTCGCCGGTCTCGGGCGTCGTCGTCGAACTGGCGGGCGAGGTCGGCGACAGGGTGCCGATCGGCTCGACCCTGGCGGTCATCGAGACCGAGGGTGACGCTAGTAAAGCGGAATCCGCAGCGGCTGAGGTTACGGAACAAATCGACGCGGAAAACCCGGATGCATCGACTGTCGAACTGGTCGAGCAGGCAAAACAAGAACCGTTCGTGCCGCGCGACGTCGAGGCGCCTCCAGCGCCCGCGGAGCATCCCTCGACTTCGCTCGGCACGAACGGTTCTTCGGCAAAGGTTCTCGCCTCCCCCGCCGTGCGCGATCGCGCCAAGAACCTCGCCATCGATCTCGCCTTGGTCAAGCCCTCCGCGGACGGCCGGGTTCGCCACGCAGATCTCGACGCGTTCCTGCGTTATTCGGGCGGCCAGGGCTACGCCCCGGCGCGCGCCGCACCGGCCGACGAGGACGTCAAGGTCATCGGCATGCGCCGCCGCATCGCCGAGAATATGGCGGCGGCGAAGCGCGCGATCCCGCACTTCACCTATGTCGAGGAGATCGAGGTCACCCGGCTCGAGGAATTGCGCGCCGACCTCAACGCCCACCGCGGCAGCCGGCCCAAGCTGACCCTGCTGCCGCTGCTGATCGTCGCGATCTGCCGCACGCTGCCCGATTTTCCGATGATCAACGCGCGCTACGACGATGAAGGCGGCGTGGTGCATCGCTCGGGTGCGGTGCATCTCGGCATGGCGACGCAGACCGATGCCGGACTGATGGTTCCCGTGATCCGCGACGCGCAGGCACAGAATGTGTGGCAGCTGGCGGGCGAGATCGCGCGTCTCGCCGAGGCTGCGCGCACCGGTAAGGTCAGGTCGGAGGAGATGTCGGGCGGCACGCTGACCGTCACCTCGCTCGGGCCGCTCGGCGGCATCGCCACGACGCCGGTGATCAACCGCCCCGAAGTCGCCATCATCGGCCCCAACCGGATCGTCGAGCGCCCGGTGTTCGATGGCGACGATATTCGCCGCGCCAAGCTGATGAACCTGTCGATCAGCTGCGATCACCGCGTCGTCGACGGCTGGGACGCGGCAAGCTTCGTGCAGGCGCTCAAGAAGCTGGTCGAGACGCCCGTGCTGCTGTTCGCCGACTAACGGCGGCGCATTTCCAGCACCGGCCATTCGCCGCCCGATGAGCGCACCAGCCTGAGCTTCTCGCGGCGATAGGCGCGGGCCACGGCTGCCGCCTGCGTGTCGAGCAGCCCCGCGAGGATCAGCGTGCCGCGCGGCGCGAGTGCGGCGGCGATGCGCGGGGCCATTGCGATGAGCGGCCAGGCGAGGATATTTGCGACGATCAGGTCATAGGGCGCGCGCGCGGCGATGGCGCGGTGCGACATGCCGTTGGCGACGACGAGATCGAGGCAGCGCATGGCGTTGAGCGCCATGTTTTCGCGCACGACGTGGATCGACACGGGGTCGATATCCGAGGCGGTGGCTTGCGCGGCGGGCCACAGGCGCATCGCGGCAAAGGCGAGCAGGCCTGTACCGGTGCCGACATCGATATGGTTGCGGAAGACCTTGCCTTCGCGCTTGAGCCGGTCGAGCGCCGCGAGGCAGCCGCGCGTCGTCGCATGCTGGCCGGTGCCGAAGGCCAGGCCGGCAGGAATGACGAAGTCGCCCGGCCGCGCCTCCTGTTCGGGGGTGCGGACGCGGAAGCGTCCCGCCTCGAGCGGCTCGAAGCCGCTTTGGGACAAAGAGACCCAGTCTTCATCGCCGACCAGCACCGCTTTCGGCGCGATCCGTTTCGAACTCGGAACGAGCTCGGCGATGCGGCGGAGGGTAATGCGCGAGGGGCGGTGTTCGAAATAGGCGTCGAGTTGCCACCGGTCCGGCTTGGCTTCGTCCGGTTCGCTGACGTTGAGCACCGGTGCGGGGTCGAGATGGCCGAGATCCGCCTCTGCCAGCACCTCCGCCTCCGCGCGAGTGCAAGGCAGTGTCAGTTTCCAGCTTTCAGCGGACATAGCTGGCCCCGTTGATGTCGAGCACCGCGCCGGTCATCGATGGCGGGGCGTGAAGCGCGGCGAAGGCGGCGGCTTCGGCGACTTCGGCGGGCTCGGCAACCTTACCCAGGGGAATGTCGGCAAGCAGCTTGTCGCCGCCGCGGCTGGCGAGATAATCCTCGGCCATCCCGGTCATGGTGAAGCCGGGGCAGATGGCGAAGGCGAGCACATTGTCGCGCGCGTAGCCCCGGGCAATCGTCTTGGTCATCGCGACCATGCCGGCCTTCGACGCGGCATAATGCCAGTGCGCGGGCGAATCCCCGCGATAGGCGGCGCGGCTGGCGATGTTGACGATGCGCCCGCCTTTGTTGGCCACGCAATGTTGGACGGCGAAACGGCAAAGTTGGGCGGAGGCGGTCAGGTTCACGCGCATCGTCCGTTCCCAGCCGGCCAGCCAGGCGTCGTCGGGCAAGTCGAGCGGAGTGGCTTCGAAGATGCCGGCATTGTTGATCAGCACATCGACCCGGCCGAGTTCGGCGATCGCGCGATCCCACAGCATTTTCGGGCTGGCCGGATCGTTCAGATCGCCGTCCGCGCTGGACAATGCGAGCAGCCGCACGTTCGCACCGCTGACCCGCTCGGCAATCGCCGCGCCGATCCCGCGCGAAGCGCCGGTGAGGAGAATATTGGTCATCGCCAAACGCCTAGCCCCGCCCGCCAAGCCGCGCTAGCGTGAGCGCAAAGGGAGACAGATTCATGAAGGCCATGCTGCTTGCCGCCACCGCGCTGATCGCCACCGGTGCCGGCGCATCCCCGCTAAGCCCCGCGCGCCACGACGCGACGCGCGCGATGTTCGAGCGGGTGGTCAACATCCCGACCGTGCTGGGGCGCAACAAGGTGCCGGAAATGGCCAATTATCTTGCCGAGCAGTATCGCCAGGCGGGCTTTCCGGCCGCGGACGTGAAGGTCCTGCCTTATGCCACCACCAATCTGGACGGCACCGCCAAGGATGAAACCGCCGCGCTGATGGTCGTCTGGCGCGCCGATGGGAAACCCAAGGCCAAGCCGATCCTGCTGATGGGCCATATGGACGTGGTCGAGGCCAAGCGCGAGGATTCGACCACCGACCCGTTCGTGCTGACCGAAAAGGACGGCTATTATTACGGCCGCGGCACGATCGACATGAAGGACGGCATCACCGGCATCACCCAGGCGCTGTTCGACCTCAAGGCGAGCGGGTTCAGGCCCAGGCGCGACGTCGTGGTATTTTTCACCGGCGACGAGGAGACCAACGGCATCGGCGCCAATAAGGGCGCGACCGAATGGCTGGCGGCGATGGGCAATCCCGAGCTCGGCCTCAATGCCGATGGCGGCGGGATCGGTTTCACGATGGACGACAAGCCGCTCGGCGCGCAGATCCAGACCGCCGAAAAGACCTTTGCCGGCTACACCCTGACGGTGCGCAACCGCGGCGGGCATTCGTCCAAGCCGCGCAAGGACAATGCGATTTACCAATTGGCGCACGCGCTGGACAAGATCGAAGCCTATCGCTTCGAACCCGCGCTCAACGAAAGCTCGCGCGCTTATTTCGCGGCGATGACCAAGATCGATCCGCGGCCCGAAATGCGCGCGGCGATCGGCAAATGGCTGGCGGGCGATGGCGCCGCCGCGGACGTGGTCGAAGCCGACGAAACCTATGTCGGCCTGACGCGCACGCGCTGCGTGCCGACGCGGCTGTTCGGCGGGCATGCCGACAATGCCCTGCCGCAGCTGGCGACGGCGATGATCAATTGCCGCATCTTCCCCGGCGTCGATCCCAATGCGATCGCCGCCGAACTGGGCAAGGTCGTCGCCGATCCCGAGGTCAAGGTGACGCGCAACGACGATTATGTCGCGTCGCTCGCCTCCCCGCTGCGTCCCGATGTGACCGCAGCGTTCACCAAGGCGACGACGAGCCTGCATCCGGGCATGCCGATCTTCCCCGAAATGTCGACCGGCGCATCGGACGCGCGGCCGTTCCGCGTCGCCGGCGTGCCGGTCTACGGCGTGTCGGGCGCGTGGGTCCGCGTGCCGGTCGACCTGCGCGCGCATGGCAAGGACGAGCGGCTGCCGGTAGCGGCACTCGATGACGGCGTGCAGCATTTCAAGGTGCTGGTGCAGGAAATGGCGGGGAAATAGGGTCGCTATTCCGTTCGTTGCCAATTCTGCATCGCGGTTTTGTCACCCCCCGCAAAGGCGGGTCCATCTGCTGATTTGGCCACCCGTTCGCATCTGGGCTGCCATGTCGCTTGAGCGCCCGCTTCATGAAGCCGAGCGCCGCGGCCCGTGGTAATATAGCTTGCGAGGATCTCGTCCTCGTGGCCAACCGCCCAGCGCGCAAACCAAGCCGAAGCCGATGTTAACCGCACATTGTGCCGTCAAGGGATGGTCGACAGGCGGGAATCTCGCCGCTAGCACCGCTACCGACAAGAATAGGGGCAGCCGGGTGGATTTCATCAGCATCCTGTCGATCTTCGTTTTGGCATGTTTCGTCGGCTATTATGTCGTCTGGTCGGTCACGCCGGCGCTGCACACGCCACTGATGGCGGTGACCAATGCGATTTCGAGCGTCATCATCGTCGGCGCATTGGTCGCCAGCGCGGCGGCCGGGAGCGCCAGTTCGAAATGGCTCGGGCTGCTCGGCGTGGTGCTCGCGAGCATCAACATCTTCGGGGGGTTCGCGGTGACCGCGCGGATGCTCGCGATGTACAAGAAGAAGGAGCGCTAGAGCGTGGAGCACGCTGTCGTTCCCGCCTGGGCGCTGATCGCCTATCTCGTCTCGGGCGTCTGCTTCATCCTCGCGTTGCGCGGCCTGTCCAGCCCCGCGACCAGTCAGCGCGGCAACCGCTTCGGCATGATCGGCATGGCGGTTGCGCTCGTGACGACGCTCGTGACGCATATCCCGAGCGTCGAAGTCGCTTCGTCGTTCTGTCGTGAAAGCGCGGTACCCTGTTACAAAGTCGGCATCCGAGAAATCTTCGAAATTGTTGCCGCAATCGCCATCGGCGCGGTGATCGGTATCACGACCGCGCGCCGCATCGCGATGACAGCGATGCCGCAGCTTGTCGCCGCATTCCACTCGCTCGTCGGCCTCGCCGCGGTGCTGGTCGGAGTCGCCGCCTATCTCAACCCCGCTGCCTTCGGCATCCTCGACGCGAGCGGCGCGGACATCCTGCTCAACAGCCGCATCGAACTCGGTCTAGGCGTCGCGATCGGCGCAATCACCTTCTCCGGCTCGGTAATCGCCTTCCTCAAGCTCAACGGCAATATGGGCGGCAAGCCGATCCTGCTGCCCGCGCGCCACATCATCAATCTCGCGACGCTTGCCGCAATCCTCATTTTGGTCGGGCTGTTCCACTGGTCGACGCCGGGCCTGTTCGTCGCGATCCTCATACTCAGTTTCGTCATCGGTTTCCTGCTGATCATCCCGATCGGCGGCGCCGACATGCCGGTCGTCGTCTCAATGCTCAACAGCTATTCGGGCTGGGCGGCGGCGGCGATGGGGTTCACGCTGCACAACACCGCGATGGTCATCACCGGCGCGCTGGTGGGCAGTTCGGGCGCAATCCTCAGCTACATCATGTGCCGCGCGATGAATCGCAGCTTCCTGTCGGTAATTGCCGGCGGCTTTGGCGATGCGGGCGGCGGGAGCGGCGAGGCCCGGGAACAGCGCCCGTGGAAGGGCGGATCAGCCGAGGACGCGGCGTACATGATGAGCCAGGCAGACAGCGTCATCATCGTCCCCGGTTATGGCATGGCCGTCAGCCAGGCGCAGCACGCGCTGCGCGAAATGGCCGATCTGCTCAAGAAGGAAGGCGTCAGCGTCAAATATGCGATCCATCCGGTCGCGGGGCGCATGCCCGGGCACATGAACGTGCTGCTGGCCGAAGCCAACGTACCCTATGACGAGGTCTTCGAGCTGGAAGACATCAATAGCGAATTCGCGCAAACCGACATCGCCTTCATCATCGGCGCCAACGATGTGGTGAACCCCGCGGCCAAGACCGACAAATCGTCGCCGATCTATGGCATGCCGGTGTTCGACGTGGACAAGGCCAAGACCGTGTTCTTCATCAAGCGCAGCATGGGCGGCGTGGGCTATGCCGGCGTCGACAACGACGTGTTCTACATGGACCAGACGATGATGCTGCTCGGCGATGCCAAGAAGATGGTCGAGGAGATCAACAAGGGATTGGCGCACTAGGCGTGAACGAGCCGCGTCCGGAACCGGTCGGCAAACTCCCTCGCTCAGCGCGCCAGCGGTTATAAGGCGCGAAGCACGGCCTCACCCATGGCCAAGCAGCCCAAGGCGCCGCCCAAGTCACGCGTTCGCGCCCCGCTCAGCAGTGCCGCCTCGACCGCATGTTCGATACGAACGGCATTGTCTTCGTCACGCAGCGAATGGCGCAGCAGCATCGCGGCGCTGAGGATCGTCGCGAGCGGGTTCGCCACGTCCTGCCCGGCGATGTCGGGGGCGGAGCCGTGGATCGGTTCGTACAGGCCGAAGCCATCAGCATTGAGCGAGGCTGACGGCAGCATGCCGATCGAGCCGGTAAGCATCGACGCCTGGTCGCTCAGGATATCGCCGAACATGTTGCCGGTGAGGATCACGTCGAATGCCTTGGGATTCTTGACCAGCTGCATCGCGGCATTGTCGACATACATGTGGTCGAGCGCGACGCCCGGATAGTCGCGCGCCACTTCGGTCACCACGTCGCGCCACAATTGCATCGTCTCGAGCACATTGGCCTTATCGACGCTGGTGATGCGCTGGTTGCGCCTTGCCGCGGCCTGAAACGCCACATGTGCGACGCGAGCAATCTGCGCTTCGTCATAGCGCATCGTGTCATGGCCTTCGCGTAAACCGGCGGCATTGACCGCGATCCCCTTGGGCTGACCGAAATAGATGTCGCCGGTGAGTTCGCGGACGATGAGGATATCGAGCCCCGCGACGATTTCGGGCTTGAGCGCCGAGGCATCGGCCAGCGCGGGCCACACCTGCGCGGGGCGGAGATTGGCAAACAGGTCAAGCTCGCGGCGCAGGCCGAGAATCGCCTGTTCGGGGCGCAGCTCGCGCGGCAACGTGTCGAGTGAGAAGTCGCCGACCGCGCCGAACAGGATGGCGGCGCTGCCACGCGCTATTTCAAGCGTTTCGGCCGGCAAGGGATGGCCGCTGGTGCGATAGGCCGCTCCACCGATCGGCGCTTCGATGACTTCGAGATCGGGCCGCACCGCGGCGAGGATGCGCTGCGCCTGCGCTGTCACCTCGGGCCCGATGCCGTCCCCTGCCAACAGCGCGATCCGGATCATTTTATGAGGCTCGCAAGCAGGCGCTGCGCCGCCTTCAAATGCGGCGCGTCGATCATCTTGCCATCGATTTGCAGCGCCCCCGCGCCGGGATTGGCAGCGAAAGCGTCGGCGACTTTGCGTGCGGCTCCCACCTGTTCGGGCGACGGCGAATAGGCGGCGTTGATCACCGCCACCTGCGCCGGGTGGATCGCCATCATGCCGCTAAAGCCGTCTCGAAAACCCGCCCGGGCCTGGATTTCGAGGCGCTGGAGATCGCGGAAGTCTGGCGAGATGGTCTCGATCGCCGCAACACCTGCCGCATGCGCGGCGAATAGCGTCAGCGACCGCGCCAATTGGTAAGGCGCGGTATAATTGCCATCGGCATCCCGGCTGGCCGTCGCGCCGATCGCGGCAGGCAAATCCTCGGCACCCCAGGTCAGGCCGAGCAGAAGGTCCGCTACCGCATGATAGCTGCCCAGCGCAAAGATCGCCCGTGGCGTCTCGGTGGCAATCGGCAGGATCGGCACGCCCGGCAGTTCCGCCGCCAGCCGCCGGACATCTTCCGCGCCCTCGGCCTTGGGCAGCAGAACGCCCGCCATCGGCAGCCCCGCCATTGCCGCGATGTCGTCCGCATGGAAACTGCTGTCGAGCGGATTGATCCGCACCAACATGGGAATTGCGGCCTCCGGCAATGCAGCCGCGATTGCCTGGCGCGCCGCGACTTTGCGATCGGGCGCGACGGCGTCTTCCAAGTCGAGAATCAGCGCATCGGCCCCGCTCGCCGCGCCCTTGGCAAAGCGATCCGGACGGTCGCCCGGCACGAACAAGAGTGAGCGGAAGCTCATGACTTGTGCATTAAGGCGGTGCGAAGGCAGGAGCAGACTTCTTCATCGCGCTGATTGAACATGCGATGCTTGAAAGTGACGATACCGGCATCCGGGCGCGATTTGCTTTCGCGCAGTTCGACGACCTCGGTTTCGCTGCGCAGCGTGTCGCCGACGAACACCGGCTTGGGCATGGCGACCTTGTCGTAACCCAGATTGGCGACGAGCGTGCCCAGCGTGGTGTCGCCTACGCTGATCCCCACCATCAGCCCGAAGGTGAAAATGCCGTTGACCACGACGCGGCCAAACTCGGTCGCGCCGGCATATTCGGCGTCGAGGTGCAGCGGCTGCGGATTGTGCGTCAGAGTGGTGATCAGCACATTGTCGGTGTCGGTGACGGTGCGGCGCAGTTCGTGGACGATGCGCTCGCCGACAGTCCATTGATCGTAGGTCTTGCCCGGCATTGGCGCGCGATATCAAAATTCCACCCGCAACGCTATCGCAACGATTTTCCGAATGCCGCGTTGGATGCTGGTTATTCACCGCCGGAGGGGATAAAATCGCTATGCGTTATGGATTTCTGGCCGCCGGAACCTGCTTGATGGCCGCGGCGCGCGTCGTGGCGGCGCCGCCCGAGCCCGATGGCAGCCTCAAGCCCGAAAGGCAGATCGCCGCGAAGGTGATCGATGCCAATGGCGGCGACAAGGGCACCGCGACGATCGCGGTGGCCGGCGGCGTGATGCGGTTGCTGGTCGATGTCCGCGAGATGCCGCCAGGCACGCACGGCATTCATATCCACGCGGTCGGTCGTTGCGATGCGCCGGGCTTCGAAACGGCAGGCGGACACTGGAACCCGACCGCGCGGATGCATGGCATGAACAATCCGCAGGGCAAGCATGCCGGGGATTTCAAGAATCTGGTCGTCGGCAAGGACGGCAAGGGTTCGCTATCGGCTGACGTGCCGGGCGATTTCGCGGCCTTGATGGACAGTGACGGCGCCGCCGTGGTGATCCATGCCGCTGCCGACGATTACAGAACCGATCCGAGCGGCAACAGCGGCGCGCGCATCGCCTGTGGCGTGTTCGCGGCTCCGGCTAGTTAGTCCGAGGTCGCGATATCGCGCTTTAGCTGACCAGCCCAGCCTGCTGTGTCACCATGGTATACAGCATCGGGATCGACAGTATGGTGTTGATCCGGCTGAATATCATCGCGGTGGTGGCGGCTTTGGCCTTGGTATCGGCGTCGGCTTCGACAATGCCCAAAGCCTTTTTCTGGTTCGGCCAGATCACGAACCAGACGTTGAAGGCCATGATCAGCCCCAGCCACATGCCGGTGCCGATCATCTGGTACGGATGCCGGAACGTTAGCGCCGGGACCAGATAGGTCGCGATGCCCTGCGGCGGATGGCTGGCGATAACGAGGCCCATGACGACGGTCAGCAGCGCGGCCCAGCGGAACCAGAACAGCGCCGTCGGCGCGATGTATTTCGACACTCCCGGCTTCAGTTCGGCGGGCACCTTGGGCATCGTTGGGATTTGCACGAAGTTGAAATAATAGAGCAGTCCGATCCACATGATGCCGAACAGCACGTGCAGATAGCGAAACAGCCACTGCATGTAAGTCGGCGCGTCGGTGCCGCCGTGAAATGCGAAGATGACGATGACGAGCAATGCGAAGCCGACCAGCAGCGCATTGCCCAACGTTCCCAAGAATTTGGCCATGGTTCATTCCCCTGTTAAGCCTTGCACGATCCACTAGCAGGACGATCTACCCCTGTCATGACCGAGCCGACCCTCGACGAGATGCGCACCACTCTGGCCGTCGCGCTGCCCAACCATGCGGCGTTCGACGGCTGGAGCGGGCAGGCGCTCGCGCTCGCCGCGGCAGATGCCGGCATCGGCCCGGCGGTGGCGCGGCTGGCTTTTCCCGATGGGGCAATGGACATGATCGACGCCTGGTTCGCGGCCGTCGACGGGCAGATGCTCGCAGCATTGCCGCCCGGGCGGCTGGCGGCAATGAAAGTCCGCGAGCGAATCACCGCGCTGGTCGAGGCCCGGCTGGATGCGGTGATTCCCAGTCTCGAGGCCCTGCGCCGTGCCACGCAAATCCTCGCGCAGCCGCAGAATTTGTTACGGGCCGCCAGGCTCGGCTGGCGCGCTGCGGATGTGATGTGGCGCGCGGCGGGCGACACCGCGACCGATTACAATCACTATACCAAGCGCGCCTTGCTCGCGGGCGTCTACGGCTCGACAGTCACCGTACTCTTGGCCGACGACAGCGAAGGTCATGCGGAGACGCGCGCATTCCTGCGCCGCCGCATCGACAATGTGATGAGTTTCGAAAAGGCAAAGGCGCGGTGGTCGCATTCGGCGCCCGATCGGCTGAGCGTGGCGCGCTTCTTTGGGCGGCTGCGTTATCCGGCTGCCTAGCTCTTGAAACCGGCCCTGAGCGTTTTACATCGCTGATACAGCTAGGGAGACTGGTGTGAAAGCGATCGCGGTTATCACCAACTTCTTCGTGCCGGGTCTCGGCAGCTTGGTCATTGGCAAGCTGTTTCAGGGACTAACGCAATTGCTGCTGACCGGCCTCGCCGCGCTCCTCAATTTCACGGTGGTCGGCATGATCGTCGGTATTCCGCTGTGGGGCATTGCCTGGTTGTGGGGGATGATCACCGCTGCAACCTATAGCGAGCCGGTCCGCCTCGTATATCAGCCGGACCCGCGCCGCTAACTCGCCAGTAGCGCGCAGCGAGCGTTACTGATAATCGCTCGCAAGTGACCCTTGCCGAGCTACCCTTTCACACCGAAGCGACGATCGCTGCGATCGACTGGGCAGCGCTCAGCGAACGCGATGCGCGCCGTCTTCGCGAGCTCGGCTTCGATGAGGGCGTGGCGATCACCGCCTTGCATGGCGGCGGCTTCGTCGCCCGCGATCCGCTGGCGGTGCGCGTCGGGCGGATGACCGTGGCGATCCGCCGCGCGCATGCCGAAGCGGTCGGCGTGCAGTCCGCATGAATGCGGAGACGGCCGTGCTCGCCGCGCCGATGGTCGCGCTGGTCGGCAATCCCAATGCGGGCAAATCGGCGCTATTCAATGCGCTGACCGGCGCGCGGCAGAAGGTCGGCAATTATCCGGGCGTGACGGTCGAGCGTCATGCCGGGCGGCTGGCGCTACCCGATGGGCGCCCTGTCGAGTTGGTCGATTTGCCCGGCACTTACAGCCTGACGCCGTCGAGCCCCGACGAGCGGGTCACCCGCGATGTGGTGCTTGGGCGGCAGGAGGGCGAGCGGACGCCGTCGGCGATCGTGATCGTCGTCGACGCTTCCAACCTCGATAATCATTTGCGCTTCGCCATCGAGCTGATCGCGCTGGGGCGGCCTTGCATCGTCGCGCTGAACATGCACGATCTGGCGCTGCGCGACGGTTTGCACATCGATGTGGCGAAATTGTCCGGACAGCTTGGCGTGTCGGTGGTGCCGACGGTCGCGGTCAGGAAGCGCGGGCTCGATGATTTGCTCGCGCAGATCGGCTTGATGGTCGACACCACGCCGCATGCCGCGGTCACAGCCGTGCAGACCAACGACATAACGCAGCGTCAGCGCGCCGCCCGACGGATCGCGCGTGATGTGACGACCGAGTATAGCCCGCACCGGCGCATCTCGGCCAGCCTCGACCGCGTGGCGCTGCATCCGGTCGCTGGGCCGATTATCCTAGCGGTGCTGATGTTCGTGATGTTCCAGGCGGTGTTTAGCCTGGCGCAGGGGCCGGCCGACTGGCTCGATGCGAGCTTCGCCTCGCTGGGCCGGAACATCGAAGGCAGCATGGCGCCGGGGCTGCTGCGATCGGCCCTGGTCGACGGGGTGATCGCGGGTGTCGGCGCGGTGGTGGTGTTCCTGCCGCAGATCGTCACCCTGTTCTTCTTCATCCTGCTGCTCGAAGCATCAGGGTATATGGTCCGCGCGGCATTCCTGATGGACCGGCTGATGGCCAGTGTCGGCCTGTCGGGGCGCGCGTTCATTCCGCTCCTGTCGAGCTTTGCCTGCGCCATTCCCGGAATCATGGCGACGCGCACGATCGAGGATGAGAAGGACCGGCTGACGACGATCCTGATCGCCCCCTTGATGACCTGTTCGGCACGGCTGCCGGTTTACGCAGTGATCATCGCCGCGTTCATTCCCGCGCGGAGCGTCGGGCCCGGCATCGGCCTGCAGGGACTGGTGCTGTTCGGACTTTACGTCTCGGGCATCCTTGGCGCGCTGATCGCCGCATTGCTGTTGCGGCGGACGGTGACCAAGGGGGCGGCGCACGGTTTCATGATGGAAATGCCCAAATACCAATGGCCCAACGCGTGCGACGTGGCGCTGGGCTTGTGGCAGCGCGCTTACGTCTTCCTGCGCCGCGCGGGCACGATCATCGCGACGACGACGATGGTGCTGTGGGTTCTGCTCAGCTTTCCGCAGGTGCCCGCGGGCTCGGCGCGCAGCCAGGTCGACCATTCGATCGCTGGACGGATTGCCGATGGCCTGGCGCCGGTATTCGCGCCGGTCGGCTTCAATCGCGACATCGTCCTGTCTCTGATCCCGGCAATGGCTGCGCGCGAAGTGGCGGTGTCGGCGCTCGCGACGGTCAATGCGATCGACAATGGGGATGACGAGGCTGGACGCGACCGCACGCTGGTCAGCGCGCTGAAGAAAGCGTGGACGCTCCCTACAGCGCTAGCGTTCCTCGCCTGGTTCGTTTTCGCGCCGCAGTGCATTTCGACGATCGCGGTGGTGCGGCGCGAAACCAATGGCTGGAAATGGCCCGGCTTCATGCTCGCCTATCTGTTTGCGCTGGCTTACGCCGCCGCTGGGCTGACCTATTGGACTGCGACAGCCGCCGGGTTGTAATGCTTCCCAACCATTTCGTCACTCCGTATCAAGTCCGAGGCGACGGGTTGATTTTGAAGATCGCCGTCTCGACTCCGGTGCCGGACCGGTTAGGGAATGGCCAGGAGGAGAATCGCGTGGCAGGCAGCGTCAACAAGGTCATTTTGGTCGGCAATCTGGGCAAGGATCCGGAAAGCCGCAGCTTCGCCAATGGCGGTAAGGTCGTCAGCTTTTCGGTGGCGACGTCCGAGAACTGGAAGGACCGCAACACCGGCGAGCGCAAGGACAAGACCGAGTGGCACAACGTCTCGATCTTTTCCGAAGGGCTGGCGCGTGTTGCCGAGCAATATCTGAAAAAGGGCTCGAAAGTGTATCTCGAAGGCCAGCTCGAGACGCGCAAGTGGCAGGATCAGTCGGGCAACGACCGGTACACCACCGATGTGGTGCTGCGAAACTTTAATTCATCGATGGTGCTGCTCGACGGCCGTGAGGGCGGCGGCGGGGGTGGCGGCTATGATCGCACCAGCCGCGACGATGCCCCGCGCGGAAATTACCAGAATCGCGGCGCGGCTGCGAGCGACCGTTCGCCGGCGTTCGACGCCGATCTGGATGACGACGTGCCCTTTTAGGACTTGAGCAAACCCTTCAGGCCGGCGAACGCGCCGTTGGCGGGGCCAAACGTCACACGCACTTCATCGCTGCCGGCGCAGCGCGGATAGGGATCGGCGGCGAGCGCGAGCGTCTGCGCTGCCTCCTCGCCCAGATCGATCGCGCCGTCTTCGATCGGCAGCGTGTCGAGATCGCCTGCGCCGAGTTCAACCTCCTCTGCCTCGGAGGGACCCAGATTCTCGACGAAGTGCAAGTCGAAGCTTTTCTCGATCGTTTCGTGCACCGGTTCTCCGGTCGCCGCGCATGCCTGCACGATCCGCGCGCTTAGCGTGCCGGCGGCGTGGACGCCGCCTGCGACGCGCGTCAGCCGCGCCTTGCCGCAGAGCTGTTCGACCGCGAGCCAATCGAAACGCCGCGCCAGCGCCGCGCATTCATCGGGCGTTGCCGTAAATTCCTCGTCGCGCCCGCCCGCGCCGATCGCATCGAGCGTGATGCGGCGGCTGAACTCGATGTTATTCATCCCAGCCGTCCTTCCTGCAGCGCCTCGCGCGGGACGATGGCCAGGCCTCCCTCCAGCGCACCGGCCATGGCCTCGGCAATGGCTAGCTGTGCAGGCGCGGGCGCCTCACCGCGATAAAGGTTGCGGATCATCGCGTCGCGCCGATCGGTCGACCTGTACGCCCCCATTCGCCCGCCCAATGCGCCCATCAGCCCGCCAATCTTTTTGCCAACGACCACATCGCCCACACCCCATTGCCGTAGATGCCCGTCCATATCCTCGACAAACAGCTCGGCAAGGCGCGCGGATCCTTCGCGGCCCCAACTGCCCTCCTGTTCAAGTCGGATCATCACCAGGCTGAGGACCAACGCCAGCATGTCGAAACGACCGTCGACCGTGTCGGATACGCCCGCGCCGCGATACCATTCGGGCCGGCGGGCCTCGGCGACGATAGCGCCATAGAGCGGCCGCCATTCGTCGCGATTGTCCTTGCCGAACAGTGCCCGCAACCACTTCACTCGTGTGTCCTTACGCTTGCCGCTGCCGTCCCCATCCCATAAGGCGCGCATTCACGCGACAGCAATCGCCCAGCGTGCAATTCGAAAGCCGATGATGCGTCCGATCCCCCTTCTGCTTGCCACTACCGCACTGCTTGCCGGCTGCTCTTCCGTCCGCACGCATCAGGGCTATCTCACCGATGCGCAGCTGATCGCCACGGTGCAGCCGGGCGTGGACAATCGCGCTTCGGTCGAACGCACGCTCGGCCGCCCGACCTTTGTCGGTCAATTCGATCAGAATGACTGGTATTATGTCGGCCGCGAAATGGGCGCGCTGGCCTTCGCCAATCCGCATCCGAAGGAAGGCACGACGCTGCATGTCCGCTTCGATGCCGCCGGCACCGTGGTCAGCGCGGACGACCTCAAGCTGGCGCGCGTGGCGTCGATCGACCCGGTCGGGGACAAGACCCCGACGCTGGGCCGCAACCGCAATTTCTTCCAGGATCTATTCGGCAATATCGGCCAGGTCGGCTCGGTCGGCCAAGGCGGCGGCACCGCGGACAATCCGACGGGCGGCAATTAGGCTAACCCCGCGGTGCGTAGCCAAGCGGCGCGCCGGTGGCCTGAACGGTCAGGATGGCCTCCGGCTCACCAGCGCGACCCACGCGGCGAGCAAGGCCACGACGAACGACAGGATCAGGATGAGCGCGTTTTGCAGGCCCGAACTGGTCATGCCGACGCTCCGCTCGAATAAGTCGTGACGGAAATTAATCCTGTGACGTTGAACGGGCGATGGCCGCCGGCGGGCCGTTCGCGTGCCTGCGGCACCGCCGCGCCGCTTCGCTGCGGCGGCTCGCGCCAGTTCACCGCGCCACGCCGCCCGCGGCGAGCACCGCCAGCGTCACCAATTCGCTGGCCGTCGCCGACATGGTGGCGACCTGCACCGGCTGCTCCATCCCAATCAGCATCGGCCCGATCACCGAATCGCCGCCCAGCTCCCGCAGCAGCTTTGCGCCCAGATTGGCGGATTGCAGCCCGGGCATAATCAGCACATTGGCGGGGCCGGACAAGCGGGCGAACGGATAGCTCGCCAGCACTTTGGGATTGAGCGCGACATCGGGGGCCATCTCGCCCTCGAATTCGAAATCGACGCCGCGCTGTTCGAGCAAGGCCACCGCGTCACGGATATTTTCGAGAAAACTGCCCGACGGGTTGCCGAAGGTCGAATAACTAAGGAACGCGGCACGGGGCTCATGGCCCATGCGCCGTGCCACTGCCGCCGTGCCCTCGGCGATATCGGCCAGTTCCGAAGCGGTTGGCCGTTCGTTGACGGTGGTATCGGCCATGAACACCGTGTGCGACTGGCCGACCAGCACATGGACGCCGAACGGCGTGCGGCCCGGCTCGGGATCGATCACCCGCCGCACGTCGCGCATCGTCTGCGCGTAAGTGCGCGTGACGCCGGTGATCAGCGCATCGGCCTGACCTAGCTTGAGCAAAGCGGCAGCAAAGATGTTGCGGTCTTGATTGACCATCCGCTCGACTTCGCGGCGCAAATACCCGCGCCGCTGCAGCCGGATGTAGAGCATGTCGACCATCTGCGGGACGAGCGGCGAATTGCGGCTGTTATGCACTTCGAAGGACTCGGGGTTGTCGACGCCGAGCGCCTTTAACCGGCCATGCACATCGTCGCGCCCGACCAGCACCGGCGTGCCGTAGCCGCCATCGCGGAACGAGATTGCGGCGCGCAGCACGACCTCTTCCTCGCCTTCGGCGAACACCACGCGCTTGGGCGCGGCGCGGGCTCCCTGATAAGCAAGGCTAAGCACCGAGGTGGTCGGATTGAGGCGCGCGCGGAGCGACTGGCGATAGGCCGCCATGTCTTCGATCGGCTTGCCCGCAACCCCCGAATCCATCGCCGCCTGCGCCACCGCGGCGGGGACGATTTCCATCAGGCGCGGATCGAACGGCGCGGGGATGATGTAATCGCGGCCAAAACTGGGGGTGTGCCCACCATAGGCTGCCGCCACTTCCTCGGGCACCCGCTGGCGCGCGAGTTGGGCGATGGCGTTGGCGGCCGCGATCTTCATTTCCTCGTTGATCGCGGTCGCGCGCACATCGAGCGCGCCGCGGAAGATGAAGGGGAAGCCGAGCACATTGTTGACCTGGTTGGGATAGTCCGACCGCCCTGTGGCGATGATCGCGTCGGGCCGCGCCGCGCGCGCCTCGGGCGGGGTGATTTCGGGATCGGGATTGGCCATTGCAAAGATGATCGGCTGCGGCGCCATGTCCTTGACCATATGGGGCGCCAGCGCGCCCGCGGCGCTTAGCCCCAGAAACACGTCTGCGCCCTTGAGCGCTTCTTCTAGGGTACGCCGGTCGGTGTTGGCGGCGTGCGCGGACTTCCACTGGTCCATGCCCGCCTCGCGGCCCTGGTAGATCACGCCCGAACGGTCGCACATGATCACATTGTCGGGCCGCACGCCCATCGCCTTGATCAAGGCGGTGCAGGCGATCGCCGAGGCGCCCGCGCCATTGACGACCATTCTGACGTCCTTGAGCTCACGCCCGGTCAGATACACCGCATTGATCAGGCCCGCCGCCGCGATGATCGCAGTGCCGTGCTGGTCGTCATGCATCACCGGGATGGCCATGCGCTCTTTCAGCGCCTGCTCGATGATGAAGCATTCGGGCGCCTTGATGTCCTCGAGGTTGATCCCGCCAAAGCTCGGTTCGAGCAGCGCGACGCAATTGATGAAGGCGTCGGTGTCTTCGGTCGCTACCTCCAGATCGATCGAGTCGACGTCGGCGAAGCGCTTGAACAGTACTGCCTTGCCTTCCATCACCGGCTTGGAGGCCAGCGCGCCCAAATTGCCCATGCCGAGGATCGCGGTGCCATTGGAGATTACCGCGACGAGATTGCCCTTGGCAGTATAGTCGTACGCCACCGCCGGATCTTCGGAGATGGCGCGCACTGGCACCGCCACGCCGGGCGAATAGGCCAGCGACAGATCGCGCTGCGTAGCCATTGGCTTGGTCGCGACGATCTCAAGTTTCCCGGGCCGTCCTTCGGAGTGGAACAGCAGCGCCTCGCGGTCGGAGAACTGGACGTTGGCTTCGTCGGACACAGGCATCCCCAGCTTAAATCAATCGTCATTCCCGCAGAGGCGGAAATCCATCTCCCGACCGATCGACGGGCGGAGAGGTCCGGAGCTGGATACCCGCTTTCGCGGCTATGGCGAGGTGGGTAGGGCAGAGTCCGTGACCGCTCAACCCACCCCGATGATGGCGCAGTACCTGGCACTGAAGGCCGAAGCGCCGGACTGCCTGTTATTCTATCGCATGGGAGATTTCTTCGAGCTGTTCTTCGAGGACGCCAGGGCCGCATCGGCCTGCCTCGACATCGCACTGACCGCGCGCGGCGAGCATGACGGAGAGCGCGTGCCGATGTGCGGCGTGCCGGCACATTCGGCGGACGCCTATCTCGCGCGGCTGATCAGGAACGGCTTCCGCGTCGCCATCGCCGAACAGGTCGAAACGCCGGCCCAGGCCAAGGCGCGCGGCGGCAAGACGCTGGTCGCCCGCGCGATCGTTCGCGTCGTAACGGCGGGCACGCTGACCGAGGAGGTGCTGCTCGACGGCAAGGCCGCGAACTGGCTGGTGGCCCTGTGCAAGGCCGGGGACCGGGTGGGCTTCGCTGCGGCGGATGTGTCGACTGGCGCGATGGAACTGGGCGAGGTTGGAAGCGAAGCAATCGAGGCTGAGCTGGCGCGTCTCAATCCTCAGGAAATCGTCGCCCCGGCGGACGCCGGGGTCCACCCCTCCACCAGCGCTGCGGTCGCGAAATGGATCCTGGCTTTCGCCGGGAAGACGATTCAACGAGATGCCAAAGAGTTCAGCTCCGCCAAGGGCGAGGCGCGGCTCAAGGCGCTACATGGCGTCGCGACGCTCGACGGGTTCGGCGACTTTGGGCGGTGCGAACTAGCGGCAGCCGGCGGGCTGCTCGCCTATCTCGATCATGCGGGTAAAGGTTCGCTGCCGTTTCTCGCCCCGCCCGCCCGGCGTACCGCTGGCGATCACATGGCGATCGACGCGGCGACGCGCGAAAGCCTCGAATTGACCATCAGCAGCGGCGGAACGCGCGCCGGGTCGCTGCTTGATTGTATCGACCGGACCGTCACCGCGGGCGGCGCGCGTTGCCTCGCCGCCGACCTGTCTGCACCGCTGACCGACCGCACGCGGATCGACGCGCGGCTCGATCTGGTCGGCTACTATGCCGAGGACAGTTCGCGACGCGCAGTGATGCGCGAACGGTTGAGAAGCCTGCCCGACATCGCGCGCGCGCTGGGGCGGCTGTCGGCGGGACGCGGAAGCCCGCGTGATCTTGGGGCCTTGCGTGACGGGTTGAACGGCGCGTGGTCGCTGAGCGAACAGCTCGCTCAAGCCGCCGATCCTCCCGCACTGCTGACGCATTTGACGCCCGACCTTTCGGGCCATGGCGCATTGATCGATCAGCTGACGCGCTCGCTCGTTGCCGAGCCGCCGATCGATGCCGCCAATGGCGGGTACATCGCGCCGGGCTACGACCCGTCGCTCGACGCATTACGCGAGACCGGCGGCAGCGGACGGCGCGAAATCGCCGCGCTCGAAGCCAAGATGCGCGTGTCGACCGGCATCAATGCACTGCGCATCAAGCACAACAATGTGCTCGGCTATCACATCGAGGTTCCCGCACGCGTTGCCGATCCGTTGATGCAGGCCGATTCGGGCTTCACGCACCGCCAGACGCTTGCGGGCGTGGTGCGCTTTAACTCGCCCGAACTGCACGAAGCCGCCGCGACGGTCGGTCAGGCAGGCGCGCACGCTCTCGCTGCCGAAGCCGCACATCTCGAAGAATTGACCGCGATCGCCGTCGCCCAAGCGCCGCAAATATGTCGCACCGCCGAGGCTCTGGCGCGGCTCGACATCTCCAGCGCACTCGCCGAACGCGCGGTCGAGGGCGGCTGGTGCCGCCCCTCGCTCGTTGGCGATGCGTGTTTGCAAATTGAGGGTGGACGTCATCCCGTGGTCGAAGCTGCCGTCGGCAAGACGGGCGGCCGCTTCGTCGCCAACGATTGCCACATGAATGAGCATGACCGGCTGTGGCTCGTGACGGGTCCGAACATGGGCGGCAAATCGACCTTCCTCCGCCAGAATGCGCTGATCGCGGTTCTGGCGCAGGCGGGAAGTTATGTTCCCGCGACCGATGCGACCCTCGGCATCGTCGATCGCCTGTTCAGCCGTGTCGGCGCCTCGGACAACCTCGCGCGAGGCCGGTCAACTTTCATGGTGGAAATGGTGGAAACCGCCGCGATCCTTGCCCAGGCCGGGCCGAACAGCCTGGTCATCCTCGACGAGGTCGGGCGCGGCACGTCAACCTATGACGGCCTGGCCATCGCCTGGGCAGTCGTCGAGGCGGTGCATGAGGCCAACAAATGCCGCTGCCTGTTCGCGACCCATTACCATGAGCTGACCCGCCTCGCCGAAAAGCTGTCCGCATTGTCGCTGCATCATGTCCGCGCACGCGAGTATAAGGGCGAACTCGTGCTGCTTCACGAACTGGCGGAAGGGCCAGCCGACCGGAGCTATGGCATCGCGGTGGCACGGCTGGCGGGCTTGCCGCCGCCGGTCGTCGCGCGCGCCAAGGCCGTGCTCGCCAAGCTGGAGGCCGGACGTGCCGCGACCGGCGGACTGGCGGCGGGACTGGACGATCTGCCCCTCTTCGCCAATCTGGCAGAGCCGGAAGCGGGCGATCCACTGCGCGAGTCGCTCGATGCGATCTATCCGGACGCGCTCAGTCCGCGAGAAGCATTGGAGGCACTGTACCGACTTAAAGAGGCCGCCAAATCCTAGGTACGTGCGCGCATCGCGGCGATGGCGCCGCACGAGCGATCAACAGGTTGCGAGATCTTCATGCGTCCCCGTCGTGGGGGTGGCAATCCGTCGGCGTGACGGCATCGCACGCAAAGTGACGCGAAGCCGCTTTGTCTCTAAGCAGCTCGGTGTGACCGCCATCTACGACCTTCTGGCTCAACGCCGCGCGATCATTGGCCGGCGCGGCCTGGCTGATGCGCTGTCGGTTGCCAAGACCCGCGGGGAAGCGGTAGCAATCCTCAAACCCGCGCTGGACGCGGGCCGTGTCGAGATCGCCCGGCGGCTGGAGATCGCACCGCAGGATGGGCGTGGTGCCAGCCTTGCCGGGGCCTATCTGATCGATCAAATCGTCCGGCTGGCCTACGACTTTACCGTCGGCACGCTGTACCGCAGCCACAATCCAAGCGCCGCCGAACGCCTCGCAATCGTGGCGGTCGGCGGTTACGGGCGCGCCGAGATGGCGCCGTTTTCGGATATCGACATCGCCTTTCTGACGCCGTGGAAGCAGACTGGCTGGACCGAACAGGTTATCGAATCGATTCTCTATTTGTTGTGGGACCTGGGGTTGAAAGTCGGCCATTCGTCACGCTCGCTCGACGAGATGATCCGCATGGCGAAGGCCGACCTGACGATCCGCACCGCCTTGCTCGAGGCACGCTATGTCTGGGGTGACCGCACGGTCTATGACGGCGCCTCGCGCCGCTTCGACGCCGAGGTTGTCGATGGCGGCGCGCGTGCCTTTGTCGCCGACAAGCTCGCCGAACGCGACGCGCGGCACAAGCGGATGGGTGACAGCCGTTATGTCGTCGAACCCAATGTGAAGGAGGGCAAAGGCGGCCTGCGCGATCTCCATGCGCTGTTCTGGATCGGCAAATATGTCCACCGTGTCGGCAGCGTCGCCGAGCTGGTCGGCAAGGGCTTGCTCACCGCCCCCGAATTGCGCCGGTTCCAAAAGGCCGAGAATTTTCTGCTGGCCGTGCGCTGTCATCTGCATCTGGTGACCAGGCGCGCGGAAGATCGTCTCACCTTCGACGTGCAGCCGGAGATCGCCCGGCGGATGCGCTACCGCGACGGCGCGGGCCGCTCGGCGGTCGAACGCTTTATGCAGCATTATTTCCTGCAGGCGAAAACCGTTGGCGATCTTACCGGCGTGTTTCTTGCGCATCTCGATGACAGCATGGCCGCCAAGGGCCGCCGCTTCGCCCTGTCAGGTTTCGTGCGCCGTCCGCGCGCGCTGTCGGGATTTGTGCTCGATCGCGGGCGGCTGACCATTCCGGACGACAGATGGTTTCATGGCGATCCGGTGCGTTTGCTGGAACTGTTCGCCGTCGCCGATCGGCAGTCGCTCGAAATTCATCCGCAGGCGATGCGTGCCGCCGCGCGCGACGCCAAGCTGATCGATGCCGCCGTGCGCCATGATCCGCGCGCCAACGCGCTGTTCCTCGACGTCCTGACGTCCCCACGCAATCCCGAGACGGTACTGCGCTGGATGAACGAAGCAACGGTGTTCGGCCGCTTCGTGCCCGATTTCGGCCGGGTCGTCGCGCAGATGCAGTTCGATATGTATCATCACTATACGGTCGATGAGCATACGATCCGCGCGGTTGGATTGCTCGCGCAGATTGAAAAGGGGGCACTCAAGGCCGATCATCCGCTCGCCAGCGTCATCTTGCAGCAGACCGCCATGCGCCGCGCGCTGTACGTCGCGGTGCTGCTCCATGACATTGCTAAGGGACGCGGGGGCGATCACAGCATTTTGGGTGCGGAGGTGGCCCAGCAGCTCTGCCCGCGGCTGGGGCTCAATGCGGCCGAGACGGAGACGGTTGCCTGGCTGGTGCGCTATCATCTTCTAATGTCGGCTACCGCCTTCAAGCGTGACCTGACCGACTTCAAGACCATCGTCGATTTTGCCGCCCAGGTGCAGAGCCATGAGCGGCTGCGCCTGCTGCTGGCGCTCACCGTTGTCGATATCCGCGCGGTCGGTCCGGGCGTGTGGAATAGCTGGAAACGCCAGTTGCTCGGCGATCTGTACGGGTCCGCCGAGGAAGTCCTCCGCCTCGGCCACAAGCAGACCGGCCGCAGCGAGCGCATCGGCGGCAAGCAGACCGCCTTGCGCAATGCCCTTGGCTGGGACGAAGCGCGCTTCGCCGCCTATGCGCGGCGCTTTCCAGAGAGCTATTGGATCGCCGAGCCCGACGACATCCTGCTGTCCAACGCGCAACATGTCGCTGCTGCGGAGGGGGAGCCGCTGCACGTCAGCGCGGCGATCTATCCCGCGCGCGGGGCCACGCTGGTTACAGTCACCGCGACCGACCATCCGGGCCTGTTCTACCGCCTCGCCGGGGCGATCCATCTGGCCGGCGCGTCCATCATCGACGCGCGGATTCATACCACGCGCGATGGTCTCGCGCTCGATAATTTCCTGGTGCAGGATCCGCTCGGCCGGATGTTTGACGAGACCGCGCGCCTCGACCGGCTGACCAGCACGATCGGCGGCGCGCTGGAGAGGCAGGGCCGCGGTGACAAGCGGCTTGCCGACCGTCCGCCCGCGCGGCCGCGCGCCGCCGCCTTCCCGATCGCCGCCAATGTCATCGTCGATAACCGGGCGTCGAACCGGCATACGGTGATCGAAGTGAATGCCCGCGACCGGCCGGCCTTGCTCGCCGATCTGGCGCATGCCTTGCTCGACAGCCGGGTGACGATCCGTTCGGCGCATGTCGCGACCTATGGCGAACGCGCGGTCGACACTTTTTACGTCACCGACCTGATCGGCGAGAAGATTGAGGCCCCGGCGCGGCTCAAGACGCTGGAGGCGCGGCTGCTCGACGCGGCAGCGGGCGAGCCCACGCGCGCCGCCGCATAAACCCCCAAACGAAACGGGGCAGGTGTCGCCACCTGCCCCGCCTCCTCTCCGAGCTGCGTTCAGCTCAGAACTTGATACGCGCCGTCACGCCGTAAGTGCGCGGTTCGGCAAGGAATTGCGAGAATAGCTGCCGCCCGCCGGGATATTGCGGGTCTTGGAACGCCGCGCTGGTGCCGCCTTCCTGGAACGGCGAATTGAAGGCGACCTGCGCATAATTCTGGTTGAAGATGTTCTGACCCCAGAATTCGAGCGCCCATTTTTCCTGAGGCCCGCGGATGCCGACGCGGGCGTTAAACACCGCGAAGCCGTCCTGCTCCTTCTGCGGGAACAGATCGGAACCGGTATTATAGTCACCGGTCATGCGGCCATCGACGTAGAACAGGCCTGACAGGCCGCTGCTGCCGATATCCGGCGTCCAGGCGAACGACGCGGTCGTGACGATCTCCGGCGCATTCGACAGATTGTCGCCCGGCAATTTGCGCAGCGCCGGATTAAGCGGAGCTCCCGATGCATTGCCGACCAGATTGTTGCGATATTTGGTGTCGGCATAAGTGAAGCCAAGGCCGACGGTTACGTCGCGTATCGGACGGAGCGAAGCTTCGACTTCGACACCTTGCGAACGCACGCCATAGCCAACGCTGCCCGCGGCGCAGGCACCGGTGGCCGCCGCAGTCGCGTTGAAGTTCGGCGCCGCCGTGAACTTCGATTGGTCGCGATCCGCGCCGCCCAAACCGTCGGTGCAGCCATTGACGTTTTGCACGATGAACACCGTGCCGTCGAACGTGTTCAGCTGGAAATTCTTGAATTCCTGGCGGAAGACCGCGAGGTTCACCGACAGCCTGCGCGACGAATATTTCGCGCCCACTTCGTAGGCGTTGACCGTTTCCGGATCGAATTGAAGGTTGCGGACCAGTGCCTGCGCGCCGCCCGACGCCGCGAAGGGCAGGATCGGCGATTTGAGCGCCGAACGGTCAAGGTTGAAGCCGCCCGCCTTATAGCCGCGCGAATAGCTGGCATAGGTCAGCAGTTCACGGCTCGGCTTGTACGAGACGACCGCGGTGCCGGTGAACTTGTGCTCGCTACGCCGGTCGTTGATCGACACGCCATTGAGCTCGGATGTCGAATTGCCTTGGCAGCTCAATCCGATGAGGCCCGCCGCCAGCGCCCGCGCCGTGGCGATCTGCGTGGGCGTGCCGGCCGTAGTGGTTGTCAGATCATCGACGAGTGCCGCCTGATTGGCCGCGCAGACCGTATTGTCGTTGCCGAACGTCGCGTTGAATTTCTTGCGTTCGTTGGTGTAGCGCGCGCCCAGCGTTACCGACAGCGTGTCGGTCACATGGAAAATGTTATGCGTGAAAAACGCATAGTTCCGGCTGTCCTGGTTATAGCGGTCGACGGTCGAACCGAGGTTGTTCAGGCCGTCCAGGCGAGCAAGACTGGCGACGATATCCGCACCGCTGGTGCCGCTGGCTCCCGCGATCGTCGCCTGGCCGACGCCGGGAATAACGCACCCGGGACTGGCCGGCGAATAGAGACCTGCCAGACCGCCGCCGGAAATCAGCCGGCAAGTGGCGAACCGGCCATATTGATTGCCGAAGCGCAGATTGTCGCGCACGGCCAGCTTCTCATCGGCATAATAAGCGCCGACCAGCCAATCGAGCTTGTTGTCGAACGCCGAGCCCTGGAGGCGCAATTCCTGACTGAAGGTCTTGAACTGGCGCTGCGCATTGCCGCCCGGCGTGCGGTACAGGATATCGACAGTCGAATAATCGACGTCGCCGCCCTGATTCGCCTTATAATCGCGATAGGCGGTGATCGAGGTGATGTTCGCATCGCCGAAATCGTAATTGACCTCGCCCGAGATGCCGGCATCGGTGGTCTTGCCGGCATAGGACCGGCCCGGCGATACCGAGATTTCACGGCTGTACGGATTGGTGAAGCGGGCAAGCGGCTGGCCGAGATCGCGCAGGACGTTGACGATATTATTGCCGTTGCTGCCCGCGGCAAGGCCCGCATTGACCGACGCCACCGGCTCATTCAGATCACCGATAAAGCCGTTGGTATCGCGGCTGACATAGACCGCCGCGCAGCATTTTTCGTTGCGATGCGTGTAATCGCCGATGATCCGCACCTTGAGGTCGTCGGTCGGCTGGAACAGCAGTTGGCCGCGCACGAAATAACGGTCGCGGTCGTTGACGTCGGTGTTGTTGGTCGCGTCGTGATAAAAGCCGTCGCGCTTGACATAGACGCCGTCGACGCGCGCGGCGAGCGTATCGCCCAGCGGCACGTTGACGCCCGCCGCAAAGCGCAACTGGTCGTAATTGCCATAGGTCGCTTCACCGCCGACATGCAGGCCGTCGAAGCTCGGCGCCTTGGAGATGATGTGGATCAGGCCCGCCGAAGCGTTGCGCCCGAACAGCGTCCCCTGCGGCCCGCGCAGCACTTCGATGCGGTCGATTTCGCCCAATTCGTTAAGGCCGATGCCCGAGCGCGAGCGGTACACGCCGTCGATGAAGACCGCGACCGAGCTTTCGAGACCGGGATTGTCGCCGACCGTGCCGATGCCGCGGATACGCGCCGAGCCATTGGCCTCCGAACCGGTCGAGCTGACCAGCAGCGACGGCGCGAGCTGGTTGAGCTGGCGGATGTCGTTGGCGCCCGAATTCTGCAGCGTCGCTGCGCTGACCGCCGAAATCGCGATCGGCACATTGGCGACGGTGTCCGCGCGACGCGTCGCGGTGACGATGATCTCGCCCGCGTTTTCGACGACATCGCCGTTGGCCGAAGTGCTCTGCGTCGGCTGGGTCGTCGACGTCGGGGTGTTGTCCTGCGCCATGGCGGGCGTCGCAATCGCGGCGACGGCCACCGACATCATCAATTGGAACGTGCGCATCCTGTCCTCCTGTGACGGCTCTGGCAGCCGCCTTGAAGGAGCGCTCCTATGGCTGAACCAGCATAATCGCCACACTTGCCGCAACGCAGCAAAAGATATGGCACAGGCGCTGCGGCATAATTGCCACATCGCCGCACTGGCTATTTGGGCGCGACGACCATCAACATCTGGCGGCCCTCGAACCGCGGATGCTGCTCGACCTTGGCGATTTCCGCTACGTCACCCTGCACGCGGATGAGCAGGTTCATGCCCAGCTGGGTATGGCTCAATTCACGCCCGCGGAAGCGCAACGTGACCTTCACCTTGTCGCCCTCACCGATGAATTCGTGAATTTTTTTCATCTTGGTGTCGTAATCGTGATCGTCGATGTTGGGGCGCATCTTGATCTCTTTGATCTCCTGCTTGTGCGATGATTTGCGCGCAATATTGGCCTTTTTCTGAGCCTCGTACTTGTATTTGCCAATATCGAGGAACTTGGCGACCGGCGGATCGGCGTTGGGCGACACCTCGACCAGATCGAGACCGACTTCGCGCGCCTGCTCCATCGCCTCGCGCGTGTACATCACCCCCAGATTTTCGCCGTCACCGTCGATCACCCGCACCTTCGGCGACTGGATGAACTCGTTATAACGGGGGCCGTTCAGCGGCATTGGCGGCTGACCCAAAGGGCGGCGCATCATGACTGGCGGTGGGATAGGTAGGACTCCTTCAGGGTTATTCGACGCCGCTATGTAGGGGAGGCGGCGCGCAAGGGGAAGCGGGGCAGCGATTTTGCGCGACGGTGTGGTGCGAAGGGCACGGCACACCGGTCCGGGAAATGGCGGAAATGCGTGCGTGATTCACAGAGATTCACATGGTCCAATCATGTTTTTCATTCGGGGCCATGCGGCGCGATGCGGCGGGGCATGGCCAGGGCTCGCCAAACCCAGATCAGGCCATTTCCTACTTGGAAACGTTTTTCTGCGCGCAGCTTCAGCGCCCGCGCGCCGTTCCAGCCGAGAAACCATGCTAACGCCGATTTGTTGATTGTCTTGTGATCAGCGCAAGTCGGGCGCCATCGCCCCGTTGACGAGCCACGACACCGCCTCCTCGACCTTCATTACCCGTTGCCCTTCGACGCCGAGACTGCGCACCGCGACGGTGCCTTCCTCGGCCTCGCGCTTGCCGACGACGAGGAGGTGAGGGACCTTCGCCAGCGAGTGTTCGCGGACCTTGTAATTGATCTTTTCGTTGCGGAGGTCGGGTTCGGCGCGGAGGCCTGCAGCGTGGAGCTTGGCGAGCACATACTGCGCATAATCGTCCGCGTCCGACACGATCGT
Organism: uncultured Sphingomonadaceae bacterium; assembly: GCA_964246315.1. GTDB lineage: Bacteria > Pseudomonadota > Alphaproteobacteria > Sphingomonadales > Sphingomonadaceae > Sphingomonas_O. The sequence goes on from CAXTPT010000007.1 coordinate 34,600, forward strand.
CGCCACCACGGCCTGGACCGGGGCGAGCCATAGCGGAAACCGCCCGGCATAATGTTCGATCAGGATGCCGATGAAGCGTTCGTAGCTGCCGAAGATCGCGCGATGGAGCATGACGGGGCGGTGTTTCTGGCCGTCCTCACCGACATAGGTGGCGTCGAGGCGGTCGGGGAGGACGCGGTCGGACTGGATCGTGCCGACTTGCCAGGTCCGCCCGATCGCGTCGGTCAGATGCCATTCGAGCTTGGGGGCGTAAAACGCGCCTTCGCCGGGCAGTTCCTCATAGTCGGCGATCAGGCCGGACAGGCGCAACGGCTCGACGGCGGCGCGCAGTTCGTTCTCGGCCTGGTCCCAATCGGCGTCGCTGCCGAAGCGCTTGTCGGGGCGCAGCGCGAGCTTGACCGCGTAGGTGAAGCCGAAATCGCGATAGATACGGTCGGCCAGCAGGCAGAACTGCACGACCTCCTCGACCACCTGATCCTGGCGGCAGAAGATGTGCGCGTCATCCTGCGTGAACTGGCGCACGCGCATCAGGCCGTGGAGCGCGCCGTGCGGTTCGTTGCGATGGCAGCAGCCATTTTCGTAGAGGCGCAGCGGCAGGTCGCGGTAGCTCTTGATCCCTTGGCGGAAGATAAGGACGTGTGCCGGGCAGTTCATCGGCTTCAATGCCATCCAGTCGGCATTCTTGGAGACGAGGTCGCCCTCATCCCCGGTATTCGGCACCTCGTCGGGGATGACGAACATGTTCTCGCGGTACTTGCCCCAATGGCCGGACGCCTCCCATTGGCGCGCGTCCATGATCTGCGGGGTCTTGACCTCCTGATAGCCCGCGCCGTCGATCGCGCGGCGCATATAGGCTTCGAGCGCGCGCCAGATGGTGAAGCCGGGCGGGTGCCAGAAGACGCTGCCATGCGCTTCCTGCTGAAGGTGGAACAGGTCCATGTCCTGGCCGATGCGGCGATGGTCGCGCTTGGCGGCTTCCTCCAGCCGGACGAGGTGCGCGTCGAGCTGCTTCTTGTTGAGCCAACCGGTGCCGTAGATGCGGCTGAGCTGGGGATTGTTCTGGTCGCCGCGCCAATAGGCGCCCGAGACGCGCATCAGCTTGAAGGCGGCGGGATCGAGCTTGCCCGTCGATTGGAGGTGCGGGCCGCGGCACATGTCGAGCCACCGGCCGCTGCGATAGACGGTCAGCTCCTCGTCGGCGGGCAATTTGGCGGCCCATTCGGCCTTGAAACTTTCGCCCTCGGCCTGCCATTTGGCGATCAAATCCTCGCGGCTCCACACTTCGCGGACGAGCTTTTCGTCGCGGCCGATGACGTTGCGCATCTCCGCCTCGATTGCCGGCAAATCCTCATCGGTAAAGGGACGGTCCTTGGGCGCGAAGTCGTAATAGAAGCCATCGTCGGTGGCAGGGCCGAAAGTGATCTGCGTGCCCGGAAACAGGTTCTGCACCGCCTCCGCCAGCACATGCGCGTAATCGTGGCGCGCGAGTTCGAGCGCGTCGGCCTCGTCGCGCGACGTGACCAGCGCGAGGCTGGCATCGGCCTCCAGCGGCCGGTCGAGGTCGCGCAATTCGCCGTCGACGCGCGCGGCGAGCGCAGCCTTGGCCAGCCCCGGCCCGATCGCCGCCGCGATCTCGCCGGGCGTGGTGCCGCGCGCCACCTGGCGCACGGAACCGTCGGGCAGGGCGATGTTCAGCAGGTCGGCCATGCCCGCGCCCTTAGGCGAGCGCGGTTATCGCCTCAACCCGTCAGCGGCCGCGCGAACTCCGGCGGTCGAGATCGACCGCGGGTTTACCGGCTTCCGACTGGGCATGACGATAAGCGTCGTCGGCATCCTGCTTGTGAAAATCGTTCGCCGCCTCGTTCATCTTTTCGGACACGCCCTGGAACACGTCCTGAGTGTGCGCGGTGAGATAGGCGGCGCTTGCCGCCTGGATCACGCCCTTGTCGACCGGCCGGCGATCGATCGCCGCGCCGAGCTGTTCGCCCATCACCACGGTGCCAAGCTGCTTGAGCTCGGTGCGCAGCCGCTGGACCGCGGGGGTGGCCTGACCGTCGCCCGGTTCGAAGCTAACCCACACGCGGGTGCGCCCGCCGCTCGCTTCGCGCAACGTCGCGGCAAGCTTGCCGACGGCCTCGCCGTCGACCCGATAAGCCCATTTGACCGCCTCGTCGGCGTACAATTCCTTGTCTGGCTGGTAATTGTCCGCGACGTTCATCGTCCCGCTGCCGATGTGCACGTTCTGCGCGCGCAGATAAGCGTCGTGCAGCCGCACGTTGTAGATCCGGCCGCCCGACAGATCGCCATGCACGTACATGCCGCCCAGCACGGTCCCGGCACACGCACAGCCCATCAGCATCTTCGACATCGCTGCTTTCCCCTGTATCCTCGGGGGAAGCGAATTAGGGCCGAAGGCTTAACAATCAGCCAAAGGGGATGACGGCATTGTCGGCATCATGGCCGATGTCCGCGCGGCCGAGATAGGGGATGCGCGAACGGCGGCACCAATAACGCGCAATGTCCTCGGCTTCCTGCCCGAAATCGGGGTCATTGTCGGGGATCGGCTCGCACCGCCCGAGCATCAGTCCGGTGGCGCGGCGGATCGCGGGCTGGCTGGTGACATGAAACAGCAGCCGGTCGATGCGATAGGCGTGCTCGTCGACCTCCTCGATCATCAGCACGCGGTCCGAGAAATCGGGTTCGAGCGGGGTGCCGAGCAGGGACGAAAGCACGGTGAGGTTGAAAGCCAGTTGCGGCTGTTCGGCGACCGGCGGCGCGACCAGCGCGTCAAGCGCGCGGGCAATCGCCGCTTCGCCGCCCGTCCGCCGCACATCGGCGGGCATCGGCCCATGCAGCACGCGCCCGATTCCGCACTTGAACAGCCCGGCGAGGAGAAAGCCGGCGTCGCTATAGCCCAGATAAGTCTTGGCCCGCGCCGCTTCGCCCAGCCGCGCGACGGCATTCTCGGCGATCCGCCCCGCGCCATAGCCGCCGCGCGCGAACCAAACTGCGTCGAACGCTGGATCGTTGGCGACTTGGACGAACGCATCCTCGCGCGTCCGATCGGGCCCCGCGAAATGCCCCGAGGACAGAAAGCATTGCGGATGAAAGACGATCTCCGCGCGGCCGTTTGCAAGCGCGACGACCCGTTCGGGCACCTCGGCGGGCAGCAGGTTCGACGAGGCGACAACGGCGATACGCATCGGATAGCCCTACCCGTCATCGTCATGCCGGCGAAAGGCGGAATCCATTCTCCACATTTGGCGCCGTTACTCGTGGCGCGGTGGGCCCCGGATCAAGTCCGGGGTGACGAGTGCGCGCGAGGGCGGTAGGCGAAAGCCATGGCAAGCTACTTCTTCGTCGGCCTGGGCGGATCGGGCATGTTGCCGCTCGCCGAGATCGTGAAGGCGGGCGGTGCCGAGGTCGGTGGGTCCGACCGCGCCTACGATCAGGGCCGCACGCCCGAAAAGTTCGCGGCGCTCGAGGCCGCGGGCCTTTCGCTGCACACGCAGGACGGATCGGGCCTGCGCGCGGGTCAGACCGTCATCGCCAGCGCGGCGATCGAGGACACCGTGCCCGACATCGCGCGGGCGACAGAACTGGGCCTCGAACGCCTGACCCGCGCGCAACTGCTCGCGCGTCTGCTCAACGCCGCACCGGTGTCGGTCGCGATCGGCGGCACCAGCGGGAAATCGACGGTCACCGGCATGACCGGCTGGGTCCTGGCCGCGGCGGGGCTGAACCCGACCATCGTCAACGGCGCGGTGATGCGCAATTTCGGCAGCGCCAGCCGCGCCGGCGAAGGCGGCGGCGTCTTCGTCAGCGAGGTGGACGAGAGCGACGGCTCGATCAGCCTGTACCGTCCGACTGTCGGGGTCGTCACCAACATCGCGCTCGATCACAAGCCGCTGCACGAATTGCGCGGGCTGTTTTCGGGCTTTGTCAGCGCGTGCCAGCGTCCGGTGGTCAATGCCGACGACGCCGAAAGTGCCAGCCTTCATGGACTGCGCTTCGGGTTCGGCGAGGGCGCCGACGTGCGCGGCAGCGCGGTGGAGGAGGCACCGGGCGGGATTGCATTCCAGGCGGCGTATCGCGGCACCGCGGCATGGGTGACGCTGCCGGCGCCGGGGCGCCACAACGCCGCCAACGCCCTTGCCGCCATCGCGGCGGCGATCTCGCTGGACATTCCGCTGACCCAGGCGGCCGCCGCGCTGGCCACCTATCGCGGCATCGCCCGGCGGCTGGAGATTGTCGGCGAGGCCGATGGCGTCACCGTGATCGACGATTTCGCACACAATCCGGACAAGATCGCGGCGACCTTGGCCACTTTGGCGGCGTTTCCGGGGCGTTTGCTCGTGCTTTTCCAGCCGCATGGCTATGGCCCGCTCAAATTGATGGCGCGCGAACTGGGCGAAAGCTTTGCCCGCAGCCTCCGCCCCGGCGACCGCCTGATCGTCAGCGATCCCGCCTTTTTCGGTGGCACGGCGGACAAGAGCGTCGGCAGCGGCGCACTGACCGCGCACGTCCCCGGCGCCGAACATATCGCGTCACGCGACGATTGCGGCGCGCGCCTGGTTGAACTGGCCCGGCCCGGTGATCGCATCGTCGTGATGGGCGCGCGCGACGACAGCCTGACGACGTTCGCGCGGGGATTGCTCGACAGCCTCGCCGCCCGTAACCCTTGAGGTCAAAGGGAGCGGGCATGGCGAAGCGACTGACACTCTACATCATGATCGGGCTGATCGCCGGGATCGTGATCGGCGCGGTCATGCACGCCACCATGACGCCGGAGGCGGTGGCCGAGGCGAACAAGTGGTTCAAGATGATCACCGACATTTTCCTGCGGCTGATCAAGATGATCGTCGCGCCGCTGGTGTTTGCCACGCTCGTCGCCGGCATCGTCCATATGGGCGACACCGCCTCGCTCGGCCGCGTCGGCGCCAAGACGATCACCTGGTTCATCGGCGCGACGCTCGTCTCGCTGACGCTCGGCATGGTGCTGGTCAACCTGCTCCAGCCCGGCATCAATTCGGGGCTCGACCTGTCGCGCGCGGTCGGCAGTTCGGGGATCGACGCCAAGCATGTCGACATCTTCACGACGATTACCGAGATGGTCCCCAAATCGTTCATCGAGGCGATGGCCAACACGACGATGCTGCAGATCGTCATCTTTTCGGTATTCTTCGGCGTCGCGCTGACCGCGGTGGGCGACAAGGGCAGGCCGATCGTCGCCGGGATCGATGCGCTGGTCGAGGTCATGCTGACCGTCACCAATTACGTCATGCGCGTCTCGCCGCTGGCGGTGTTCGCGGCGATGACCAAGGCGGTCGCCGCCAACGGCCTCGGCGTGCTCGTCACCTTCGGCAAGTTCATCGGCAGCTTCTATCTCGGACTGGGCGTGCTGTGGGCGGTCCTGCTGCTCGCCGCATTCGTCATCGTCGGCCGGCGCACCGGCACGCTGATCCGCTACATCCGCGATCCGATCCTGCTCGCTTTCTCGACCGCCTCGTCCGAGGCCGCCTATCCGCGCACGCTCGAGGCGCTCGACAAGTTCGGCGTGCCCAACCGCATTTCGAGCTTCGTGCTGCCGCTCGGCTATTCGTTCAATCTCGACGGCTCGATGATGTACATGACCTTCGCATCGATCTTCATCGCGCAGCTCTACGGCATCGAGCTCAGCATGGGGCAGCAGATCACCATGCTGCTGACGCTGATGCTGACGTCCAAGGGCATGGCCGCGGTGCCGCGTGCCTCGCTGGTGGTCATTGCCGGCACCATGGCGCAATTCGGATTGCCCGAAGGCGGCCTGGTGCTGATCCTCGCAGTCGATCAATTCCTCGACATGGGCCGCACCGGCACCAACGTCGTCGGCAACGCCGTCGCCACCGCTGTCGTCGCCAAATGGGAAGGCCAGCTCGACCCGTCCCAATCGCCGGTCATCGACAATCCGTCCGCCCCCTCCGCCACGCTCGGCACCGCGCACCCGGCTCCGCGCGAGGGCCAGCCGGGCGGCCTCAGCTAGGAGTCCCCGATGATCGACCGCATCTTCCTCAAGCACCCCCGCAGCGTCGAAGAGGGCTATTGGGAGCATCTCCGCGTGGCGGGCTCGTTCGGCGCGGCGATGATCGGCGGCGGCATCAAGGCATGCGTCCACGCCGTCCTGCCCAATATCTACGAGACCGCGGGCAGCGACACGATCAAGCGCCTGCACACGATCATGGTGCAGAAACGCGGCGCCAAGCGCGACGCGACGATGCAGATGCTCGAATGCGAATGGATCATCTGATCCAGGTTCCCGCGCGATGACCAACGCGCTCGTCGCCCAGCGCCGTCCCGGGATCGGCCCGACGATCGTGTTCCTGCCGGGCTTCGGCAGCGACATGGCGGGGACCAAGGCGGTCGCGCTTGACGAATGGGCGGCGCGCAAGGGTCGCGCGATGGTCCGCTTCGATTATCGCGGCTGCGGTGGGAGCGGCGGGGCGTTCGAGGACTTCACGCTGGAGGATTGGCGCGACGACGCGCTGCGCGTGGTGGATTCGATCGAGGGGCCGGTGGTGCTGGTCGGGTCGTCGATGGGCGGCTGGCTGATGCTGCTGGCGGCGCTGGCCCGTCCGCGAAAGATCGCGGCACTGGTCGGGATCGCCGCCGCGCCCGATTTCACCGACTGGGGCTTCGACGGAAACCGCCGCGCGGCGCTGATCTGCGACGGGCGGATCGTCGAGGATTCGCCTTATGGCGGCACCACCGTCATTACCCATGCCCTGTGGGAATCGGGGCAGCGCCAATTGCTGCTCGGCGCGCCGATCGGCATCGACTTGCCCGTGCGACTGATCCATGGTCAGGCCGATCCGGACGTGCCGTGGCAGCTCTCGCTCGACCTCGCCAGACAGCTGCGTTCAGACGATGTGCAGGTGATCTTGGTCAAGGATGGCGACCACCGCCTGTCGCGGCCGCAGGATATCAGGCTGATGACCACAACGGTGCGAAAGCTGCTGGAGGCATTGTGATACCGATCCTGCTGGCGGTTGCCGCAGCCACGTTGCCCGCCGGGCAGAGCCGGTACGATGCCTGTGTCGCGCTCGCGCGCTCGAACCCCGCGCAGGGCGTGGCCAGCGCGCAGGGCTGGCGGATCGAAGGCGGCGGCGTCCTCGCGCGGCAGTGCGAGGGCATGGCCTATGCCGCGCAAGCGAAATGGCTGAAGGCGGCCACCGCCTTCGAAAACGGTGCGGCGTTGGCGATGACGCAGGCCGATCCGCGGGCTGCCGATCTGTGGCTGCAGGCAGGCAATGCCGCGCTTGCCGGCAACGATGCCCTTCGCGCGATCAAGGCGCTCGACACCGCACTGGCGACGGGGGTGCTCGATGGCGAGGCGGCGGGGGAAGCGCATCTCGATCGCGGCCGCGCGCATGGCGCGCTGGGCCACCAGGCCGAGGCGCGGGCCGACCTCGATCAGGCGCTCAAGCTGGTGCCCGACGATCCGCTCGGCTGGCTGCTGTCGGCGACGCTGGCGCGCCGCGCGGGCGATCTGCCGCGCGCCCAGGCCGATATTGCGCAGGCGGTCAAACTGGCGGGCGATGACGGTGGCGTGGCCCTTGAGCAGGGCAATATCGCGCATCTCATGGGCGACGATGCGGCGGCGCGAGCGGCGTGGGAGCGCGCCGTCAGGCTGCGGCCTGAAAGCGGCGCGGCAAAAGCGGCGGGCGAGAATTTGCGCCAGCTTGGGCAATAGCCGCCCCTCCCGCTTGCGGGATGGCAGGCGCGCAGCGCCGGGGTGGGAAGTAAGCTCTCGGCCCACCCCGGCTGCGCTGCGCTCCGCCGCCCCTCCCAAAAGGGAGGGGAGACAGGCTCACCCGTTCACCACCTGCCCGCCATTGGGATGCAGCACCTGCCCCGAAATGTAGCTGGCATCCTCGCAGGCGAGGAACAGATAGCTCGGCGCGACTTCGTTGGGCTGACCCGGCCGCCCCATTGGCGTCTTCGTGCCAAAGGTCGCCAGCTTTTCCGGGGTCGAGCCGCCGAACGGGTTGAGCGGCGTCCAGATCGGCCCCGGCGCGACGCCGTTCACGCGGATGCCCTTCGTCACCAATTGTTCGGACAAGGAGCGGGTGAAAGCGACGATCGCGCCCTTGGTCGAGGAATAGTCGAGCAGCTCCTTCTCGCCGGCATAGGCCGTGATGCTCGTCGTGGTGATGATCGCCGCACCTTCCTCGAGAAACGGCAGCGCCGCCTGTGTCAGATAAAACATCGAATGGATGTTCGACTGGAAGGTCCGCAGCAATTGCTCGGGCGTGATGTCGCCCAGGTCTTTGTCCGGATGCTGCTCGCCCGCGACATGGACCAGCACATCGAGCTTGCCGAACGCGTCGATCGTCTGCGCCACCACCGATCGGGCAAATTCCATATCACCCAGATCGCCAGCGATGGTGATCGCCTGGCGGCCCTCTTTCTCGACATAGGCCTTGGTCTCGGCGGCGTCCTGATCCTCCTCGCCACCAAGATAGACGATGGCGATGTCGGCGCCTTCGCGGGCGAACAGGGCGGCAACCGCGCGGCCGATTCCCGAGTCCGCGCCGGTGACGATCGCCACTTTGTCCTTGAGTCGGTCCGAGCCCTTGTAGCGCGGTTCCCATTGCGGCGGCGGGTCGAGCTCGGCCTCGCTGCCGGGCAAGCCGGGTTCTTCGTCGATGGGCAGAATGAACAGGGGATGGGCCATGCCCGCCTAACGGACTCGCGGGCGGGCCGGTTCCGCACTAGCTTGGCACGATGAAGTATCTCCACACCATGATCCGCATCTCCGATGTCGATGCGACGCTGCGCTTTTTCGAGCTGCTCGGGCTGACCGAGCTGCGCCGCTTCGACAATGAGGCGGGGCGCTTCACGCTCATCTTTCTGGCCGCCCCCGGCGATGAGGAGGCGCAGATCGAATTGACGCATAATTGGGACGAGACCGGCTATGGCGAGGGCCGCAATTTCGGCCATCTCGCTTACGCCGTCGACGATATTTACGCCGCGTGCCGGCGGCTCGCCGATGGCGGCGTGACGATCAACCGCCCGCCGCGCGACGGGCGCATGGCCTTCGTCCGCAGCCCCGACAATATCTCGGTGGAATTGCTGCAACGGGGCGCGGCGCTGGCACCCGCCGAACCCTGGGCGTCGATGGCCAATACGGGGCATTGGTGATGGCACTCGAGGTCGTCCGCATCCCGGCGCTCAGCGACAATTACATCTGGCTGATGCACGATCCGGCGTCGGGCGAGACGGTGGTGGTCGACCCTGCTGTCGCTGAACCGGTATTGGCCGAGGCCGAGAAACGCGGCTGGACGATCACGCAGATCTGGAACACCCACTGGCACCCCGATCACACCGGCGGCAATGCCGGGATCAAGGCCGCGACCGGCGCGCGGATCACCGGCCCGGGCGCCGAATCCGCGCGCATCCCGACGCTCGACGCGCAGGTGGCCGAGGGCGATTCGGCGCGTTTGGGCAGCATCGAGGCGCAGGTGCTCGATGTTCCCGCGCACACCGCCGGACATATCGCCTATCATCTGCCGGCCGAAAAAATCGCGTTCGTCGGCGATACCCTGTTCGCGATGGGCTGCGGCCGCCTGTTCGAAGGCACCGCCGAACAGATGTTCGCCAACATGCAGAAGCTGGCCGCCTTGCCGGGCGAAACAAAAGTCTATTGCGCGCACGAATATACCCAGTCGAACGGCCGCTATGCGCTCGCCGCCGAGCCGGCCAATCGGGCGATCCGCGCGCGGATGGCGCAGGTCGATGCCGCGCGCGCGCGCGGCGAGGCGACCGTGCCGACGACCATCGCCGAGGAACGCGACACCAATCCGTTCATGCGCGCGTCATCGGCGCAGGAGCTAGCTGAACGAAGGGCGGCGAAAGACGTTTTCAAGGGATAAGGAGAGAGTCGTCATGCGCTCGATACTATTGGCTGCGGCCTTGGTCGCCACCCCCGCTCTGGCGGGACCAGCGACCACCAACGACATCGTCGACAAGGCGCTGGCCGGCAAGATCGCGGGCGCGCCGAAGGATTGCCTGACGCGCCGTGAAGCGGAACGGATGCAGGTGCTGGACGGGGTGCTGTTGTTCCGCGTCAACCGCAATCTCGCCTACGTCAACGACATGAACAGCTGCTCCACCCTGCGCCGCGACGATATCCTGCAGACCAATCTCTACGGCACCACCCGGCTGTGCCGTGGCGATATCGCCCAGGTCATCGACCGCACCGGCCGCTTCGGGCGCGGCGCGTGCACCTTTGGCGACTTCGTGCCTTATCAGGCGCCGGCGAACTAGGCTTTGTACAGCGCGTCGAGCCGGGCGCCGTAGACGTCGCGGATCTTGTGCCGCCGGATCTTCAGGCTCGGCGTCAGCATCTCGTTGTCGATGGTGAAGGCGTCGCAGGCGAGCACCACGCGGCGGACCTTCTCGATCACCGACAGCTGCGTGTTGACCCGGTCGACCGCCGCCTGAATCGCACGGTGCACCGCCGGACTGTTGCACAGATTGCGGATGTCGGCCTTTTCCCCATTCGCCACGGCCCAGCTGGCAAGCCATTCGGGATCGGGCACGATCAGCCCGACAAGGTGCGGCCGCTGGTCACCCGACACCATCGCCTGAATGATTTCGGGCTGGAGCGTCAGCATTCCCTCGACCTTTTGCGGGGAGACATTGTCCCCTTTGTCGTTGACGATCAGGTCCTTCTTGCGGTCGGTGATGACCACGCGACCGCGTTCGTCGACATGGCCGACATCGCCCGTGTGCAGCCACCCGCCCTGGAGCACGCGTTCGGTTTCGGGCTCGTTCTGCCAATAACCGTGCATCACCAATTCACCGCGGACGAGGATTTCGCCGTCCTCGGCGATGCGCACCTCGGTATCGGGCAGCGGCGGGCCCACCGTGTCCATCTTGATCCCCGCCTTGGGCCGGTTGCAGGAGATCACCGGCCCCGCCTCGGTCTGGCCATAACCCTGCAGCAGCGTCAGCCCGAGCGCGTGGAAGAACACCCCGATATCGGGATTGAGCGGCGCGCCGCCCGAGACCAGCGCCTTGATCCGCCCGCCGAAACGCTGCTGCACCTTGGGCCGCAGCGTCCGGCCGATGAAGAAATCCATCGGCTTGTCCCAGAAGCGCGTCTTGCCCGCCAGCTGCTTCTCGCCCAGCTTCAAGGCGCGGTCGAGCAAGGCCGGCGCGATGCCGCCCTGCTTCTCGATCGTCTTGATCATCCGCGCGCGCAGCACTTCGAACAGCCGCGGCACGACGACCATCAGCGTCGGGCGAACCTCCTCGATATTCGCGGCGAGCTTTTCGAGCCCTTCGGAATAATAGATTTCCGCGCCGATGCCGATCGGGAAGAATTGTCCGCCCGAATGTTCGTAGGCGTGGCTCAAGGGCAGGAACGACAGGAACACCTCGTCCCCCCAGCCGAAATCCTCGGAAATGACGGTGCAGCAGCCATTGACGTTGTGCAGGATCGCGCCGTGATGCTGTCGCACCCCGCGGGGGCTTCCCCCGGTGCCCGAGGTATAAATGATGCAGGCGAGGTCGGCACGCTGAAAATCCGCCGCCGCGCGTGTTGCCGCGACGTCGGGCACATGAGCGGCGATCAGCTTGCCCCAGTCGTGAAAGGCGACATCGCCCGACTGGCCGATGCGCAGATCGTCCATGCCGATCACCGCACGGCAGCATTCCGAACGCAGCACGGCAGGAAGCAGCGGCTTGGCGAGCTTGGCGGTCGACACGATCACCGCCTTGGCCCCCGAATTGTCGAGGATATGCTGATGGTCGCGCTCGGTATTGGTAACGTACGCCGGGACGGTGACGCCGCCCGCCGCCATGATCGCGAGATCGGCGATCAGCCATTCGGGGCGGTTCTCGCTGATCAGCATGACCCGGTCGCCGCGCTTGATGCCGATTGCGGTCAGCGCCTGCGTCAGGCTCGAAATCTGTTCGGCGACCGCGCGCCAGCTCTGCGCGCGCCAGCCGCCATCGGCCTTGCGCCACAGGAAGGGCGCCTCGCCCTTTTCCTCCGCGCGATGGAAGAACATGGCGACGAGATTGTCGAAGCGTTCCAGCTTGCGCATAACTTCCCTCTCCCGCGTGCTGGAGAGGGTTAGGGAGAGGGCCCATGCGCCCTGCTCGACTCCGCTCTCCCCGACCCTCTCCCGCACGCGGGAGAGGGGGTTGGTCATTCGATCAGCGACGTGCCTATGCGCGGATCGATTGCGCTGCGCCACCCCGCGGGCGTCCATTCGACCGCGCACAGTTTCGAGGTCAGATCGCTTGCCGCCACGGTCTGGCCCAGCGCACTCATCCGTGCCGCCATAGCCGCCAGCGGCGTACCCTGTTCGACCAGCAGCTGCCCGCCGCCGAAATAGAGGTTGGGCTGGGCCATCGCCTGCTCCGCCGGCAGGCCCCAGTCGATATAGGCGATCAGCGTCTTGAGCACATGCGACGGAATTCGCCGCCCGCCTGCCGAACCGAGCGCGAAGACCGGCTTGCCGTCCTTGAACACGATGACCGGCGACATTGACGATACCGGTCTCCGCCCCCCGCCCACGGCATTGGCCATCGGCGCGCCGCCCGGCTCGGTAGGGGCGAAGCTGAAGTCGGTGAGCTCGTTGTTGAGCACGAAGCCGCCCGAGACCAGCTGGCTGCCGAAGCCGCCTTCGACCGTCGAGGTCATCGACGCGACATTGCCCGCGTCATCGACCGCGACGAAATGCGTGGTGCCCTTGATCTCTCCGCTGACCGCCGCGACGCGTTTGGGTGCCCCCGGCGGATCGCCAGCGGTGTAGGCGGGCAGCGCGGCGTCCTCGCGGATCAGTGCGCTCCGGCTCTGCACATAGGCCGGGTCGAGCAACCCGGCGACGGGGACACTGACCTGGGCGATGTCGCCGGCCCATTTGTCGCGGTCGGCATAAGCCAATTGCATCGCCTCGCCGATCAGATGCCACGCGGCCGGCGAGTCCTTGCCGAGTCTGGTCATGTCGAAGCGTTCGAGCATCCCGAGCGTCTGCAACACGGTGAAGCCGCCGCCAGAGGGCGGTCCCATCGTGCACAATTTATACGCGCGGTAATTGATGCACACGGGCGGGCGTTCGTGCGCGCGATAGGCGGCCACGTCACCGAGCGTCATGTCCGAGGGGTTGCGCGGCGCGCGGCGCACCGTCGTGACGATCCCCTGCGCGACCGGGCCGGTGTAAAAGGCGCCCGCGCCCTTCGCCTGCAGGGTGCGGAAGGTCGCGGCCAACGCCGGATTGTCGACGAACTCGCCAGCCTTTTTGGGCCGGCCGTCCTGCCAGAACAATGCCGTCGCGGCGGGGAAATCCTTCATGAACGGCGCGGTCGGCGCGAGAATGCCGGCCATGCGCGGCGCGACCCGATAATGCGCCGCCAGCCCGATCGCCGGATCGAACAGCCGTGCCCAGGGCAGCTTGCCCCACTTCCTGTGCGCCACGGCCATCAGGGACATGTTGCCCGGAACGCCGACCGACTTGCCGCCGGGAAACGCCTGAACGAACGGCAGCGGCTTGCCGGTCGCGTCAATGAAGCGCGCCGCCGTCGCTGTCCTGGGCGCCGCCTCGCGCCCGTCGATCGTCGAGGTCTTGCCGGTCTTGGCATCGTAATAGACCAGCAGGCCGCCGCCGCCGATGCCCGAGCTCTGTGGCTCGACCACGGTCAGCGCGAGCATCATCGCCATTGCCGCGTCGGCCGCGCTGCCGCCCTTGTCGAGCATCGATTGCCCCGCCGCCGTCGCGCGCGGATCGGCGGAAACGGCGACACCCTTGGCGTGAAGCGGTACGGCGGCAAGCAGGGCGATGCCTGCGAAGAGCAGCTTCCTCATCAGGGCGGCCTAACCCCGCCCGACCGCCGCGGCAATGGAGGCGAAACCGCCGTCGCGCAGGCGCCCCGCCAACCCCGCGGTGATCCGCCGTGCGAGGCCCGGCCCTTCATAGATTAGGGCGGTGTAGAGCTGCACCGCGCTGGCCCCCGCACGGATGCGTGCCCAGGCGTCGTCGGCGCTGGCGATGCCGCCCGCCGCGATCAGCGCGATCTGCCCGCCCGCCGCCTCGCGGAACAGCCGCAGCGCGTCGAGCGCCAGCGGCTTGAGCGGCGCGCCCGACAGCCCGCCTGCCTCGCCCGCGTGGAGCGATTTGAGCTGGGGCCGATCGACCGTCGTATTGCTCACGATCAGCGCGTCGATCCGCGCATCGACGCTCGCCTTGACGATGGCATCGGCCTGTTTGCCGTCGAGATCGGGCGCCACTTTCAGGAACACCGGCTTCGCTCCGCGTACCGCCGCCACCGCCAACAACAATTCGGTCAGCGGCTCGCCCTGCAGCCCGCGCAAGCCGGGCGTGTTGGGCGAGGAGACGTTGATCGTCAGATAATCGGCAACATCGCGGAACGCCTCCACGCCGGTGACGTAATCGGCGATGCGGTCCGCGGCATCCTTGTTCGCGCCGACATTGACGCCGATCACCCCGCCGCCGCGCCGCTTGCGCAAATTGGCCAGCGCCCCCTCGATGCCGATGCTGTTGAACCCGAAACGGTTGATCACCGCGCGGTCGGCGATCAGGCGGAACAGCCGCGGGCGCGGGTTGCCCGCCTGGGCCACCGGCGTCACCGTCCCCATTTCGACAAAGCCGAAACCAAGGCCGAGCATCGCATCGGGCACTTCGCCATGCTTGTCGAAGCCTGCCGCCAGCCCCACCGGATTGGACAGGTCCAGCCCGCCGATGCGCGTCGCCAGCACTGGGTCGTGATGCGGCGGGGTCAGCGGCATCGCCTTCAGCGCGTTGATGGTCATGCGATGCGCCGCTTCGGCGTCGATCGTGAACAGCAGCGGGCGGGCCAGCGCGTAAAGCATGACGGCCGCTAGCAAAGCCGCCGCGGAGGGGGAACCGGGCAAATAAATCTGCGGCGTGTCGCTTCCATACAATACCTCATGACGATTCTGCACCATCGACCCGGTGCGACCCGAAGGGCTTTGGCGGCTTTGCCCGCGAAAATCCTTTACCTTTACGGCCCGGCGGACGACCCAGTCCGCCGGGCCGCTTTTCTTTGCAGCGTGGTTGCGATACGCGCCGCGCGGGGAAAATTGGGTCGAGGTTTCGGTCGTTATGAGCGCGATTACGCTCGATTACCGTCTGCCGGACGAAGCGTTTCGCGACCGGCTCTCGCTTTTCTACGAATTCAAGGCCGACGTGCCGCAATTCGCCGACGACGAGCGTGCCGATCTGGCGCAAGTCCGCTTCCTGCTGTCGGGCGAGAACCCGGTCTACACCTTTGCCGACGGGCATGTCGCCCGCGCGCCGCGCATCCAGGTCGTCGGTCCGACCACCGGGCCGACGCGGTCGAGCGCCGACGGACCGATCCACATTTTCGGCGTCGGCGTGCTGCCCGCGGGTTGGGCGCAGCTGTTGGACGTCGACGCCTCGCTGCTGGTCAACCGCGTGGTCGACGGCACCGAAATGTTCGGCGCCGCGGCAACCGAGGCGTTCGACGCGCTCAAGACCGCCAGAAACCTCGATCACCGCGTGCGCATCGGCCACCGCCTCGCCGAAGCGCTTGCCCGGCGCGATGCCGCCGCCTCGACCGATTTTACCAAGCTCGTCGATGGCTGGCTGCAATCCTCGCCGTCGCCCGACGTTGAGGAGCTGGTGCGCGTGGCCGGCGTGACCCGCCGCCAGGTCGAACGCAACTGCAAGCGCTATTATGGCGCGCCGCCCAAAGTCCTCGCGCGAAAATACCGCGCGCTGCGCGCCGCGATCGCCCTGGCCAAGGGCGAGGCGAGCGCCGACGCGCTGCTGTCCGAAGGCTTTTACGATCAGTCGCACCTGATTCGCGAGGTCAAGGCATTCACCGGTGTCACGCCCAAGAAATTCACCGAGGACCTGCCGACGCTGGCGCAGCTGGTGATGCAGCGGACGGAGATCGAGGGGCTGAACCCGCTGATCACGGGAACGTAAGCTCAGGCTGGCAAGCCATTTTCGTCATGCTGAACTTGTTTCAGCATCCACCTCTCCGCGCTTGGCCAGCTCTCGCGGAGGGGTGGACCCTGAACAAGTTCAGGGTGACGAGGCCGTTTGAGGATCGTCTGCCCGAATCGGTGACTTTCCGCAGCGCCGTCCCTATATCCCCTCCATGTCCCGCAACGCCCAAGCCCTTGCCGCCGCCGAGCGCGTCGCCGATTATGAGCATGGCTGGTCCGCGGACATCGCCACCGACTTCGCGCCGAAAGGACTGAGCGAAGACACCGTCCGCTTCATCAGCGCGAAGAAGAACGAGCCCGCCTGGATGCTCGACTGGCGCCTCAAGGCCTATCGCCACTGGCTGACGATGACCCCGCCCGATTGGGCCAAATTGAACGTCCCGCCGATCGATTATCAGGACGCCTATTATTACGCCGCGCCCAAGGCCAAGCCCAAGCTCGGCAGCCTCGACGAGGTCGATCCCGACATTCTGCGCGTCTACGAAAAGCTCGGCATCCCGATCGAGGAGCAGAAGGTGCTCGCGGGGGTCGAGGGCGCGCGCAAGGTCGCGGTCGACGCGGTGTTCGACAGTGTTTCGGTAGCGACGACCTTCCGCGCCGAACTCGAACGCGCAGGCGTCATTTTCCGCAGCATTTCGGAAGCGATCAAGGAATATCCCGACCTCGTCCGCCGCTGGCTGGGCAAGATCGTGCCGATGCGCGACAATTATTTCGCGACGCTCAACTGCGCGGTCTTCAGCGACGGCACCTTCGTCTACATCCCCGAAGGCGTGCGCTGCCCGATGGAGCTGTCGACCTATTTCCGCATCAACGCCGAGAATACCGGTCAGTTCGAACGCACGCTGATCGTCGCCGACAAGGGCTCTTACGTCAGCTACCTCGAAGGCTGCACCGCGCCGATGCGCGACGAGAATCAGCTCCACGCCGCGGTGGTCGAGCTGGTCGCGCTCGACGATGCCGAGATCAAATATTCGACCGTGCAGAACTGGTATCCGGGCAATGCCGAAGGTCTGGGCGGCATCTATAATTTCGTGACCAAGCGCGCCTTGTGCCAGGGCAAGCGCTCCAAGGTCAGCTGGACCCAGGTCGAAACCGGCAGCGCGATCACCTGGAAATATCCCAGCTGCGTGCTCAACGGCGAAGGCTCGGTCGGCGAATTCTATTCGGTGGCGGTGACCAACAACCGGCAACAGGCCGATACCGGCACCAAGATGATCCACAACGCGCCGAACACGCGCTCGACGATCGTTTCCAAGGGCATCAGCGCGGGCCGCAGCGACAACACCTATCGCGGCCTCGTCCGCATCGCGCCGCAGGCCGAAGGCGCGCGCAATTTCACCCAGTGCGACAGCCTGCTGCTCGGCCCAGATTGCGGCGCGCACACCGTGCCGTACATCGAAGTGCGCAATCCCAGCGCGCAGCTCGAACACGAAGCGACGACGAGCAAGATCAGCGACGACCAGCTGTTCTACGCCCAGCAGCGCGGGTTGCCGACGGAGGAAGCGGTGGCGCTGATCGTCAACGGCTTCGCCAAGGAAGTGCTGCAGCAGCTGCCGATGGAATTTGCGGTGGAAGCGCAGAAGCTGTTGGGGATTAGCCTTGAGGGGAGCGTGGGGTGAGGCTGCTTGCTCTTACGATCCTGTCGGGCCTAGCCGCTCCAGCGGCTGGAGAGACTTTGATCATCCCGCCACCGTGGTCTGATGCAGAGCGCGCCTATATGGACTGCCTGACGGCGACGCATCGCTTGCTGCCCAAGTCCGGCCATGTCCACGATCAAGTTTGCAGCTTCCAGCGGCTCGCTTACGTCAATGAGCTATCAAAAGCGGGGCTGACAGCCGCTGCAATCAGCGAGGCCGTTACGTCGACAAATAAAGTCTCTCTACCAACCTCAACCGCTGAAAATTGATATGCTCCAAATAAATAACCTCCACGCCACCGTCGCCGACAAGCCGATCCTCAATGGCCTGTCGCTCAGCATCAATGCGGGCGAAATCCATGCGATCATGGGTCCGAACGGCGCGGGGAAATCGACGCTGGCCTATACGCTCGGCGGGCGGCCGGGTTATGCGGTGACGGGGGGCTCCGTCACGTTCACCATTCCTCGTCACCCCCGCGAAGGCGGGGGTCCATCTCCCGAACCCAGTCACCTGCGCGAAGATCAGGAGATGGATTCCCGCTTTCGCGGGAATGACAAAGTTGAGTTGGACCTTTTGGCTCTCGAACCCCATGAACGCGCCGCCGCCGGCCTGTTCCTCGGCTTCCAATATCCGGTCGAAATCCCCGGCGTGTCGAACGTTCAATTCCTCCGCGAGGCGCTCAACGCCCAGCGCAAGGGCCGCGGCGAAGCCCCGCTCTCCGGCGCCGACTTCCTTAAACTCGCCCGGCAACAGGCCGACGCGCTGTCCCTGCCGCAGGACATGCTCAAGCGCCCGGTCAACGTCGGCTTTTCGGGCGGCGAGAAGAAGCGCAACGAGATGGTCCAGATGGGCATCATCGACCCCAAACTCGCGATCCTCGACGAGACCGACTCCGGCCTCGACATCGACGCGCTGCGCGTCGTCGGCGACGGCATCAACCGCATCATGCGGCGCCCCGACAAGGCGGTGCTGCTGATCACGCATTATCAGCGCCTGCTCGATTACGTCCGCCCCGATTTCGTCCACGTCCTCGCCGGCGGGCGGATCGTCCGTTCGGGCGGCCCCGAACTGGCGCACGAACTCGAACGCGAAGGCTATCGGGAGATCGCGGCGTGACGCGGCTAGCAAATCCCCGCCTTGAGGCGGGGGGGACCACGGAGTGGTGGGGCGGTGCAAAGACATCGGCGGTAGCCGATGCGCGCTATCGCGCGCGTTGTTCGCACCGCCCCGGCGCTCCGCGCCACCCCGCCTCGAGGCGGGGACTGATTGCGCTTTCCTTGCTTGCCCTCGCCGCCTGCCAGCAGCAGGCCGAGCAGCCGGCAAAGAACAAAGTTGCCGCCGCGGCGCCGGCCCAGCCTGGAGCGCCAAAGGTCACCATCGCCGCCAAATATCGGGGCGAATGGTCGCTCGACCTCCGCACCTGCGGGGGCCAGACCGACCAGCGCCTGATCGTCAAGGCCGACAGCATCAATTTCTATGGCACGAACGCGCCGCTGACGCGGCTTGAGGACCAGCCCGACGGCTCGGTCGAGGCGCTGGCGCATGTCAGCGACAACACGGGCGGCTATGACGTGGTCAATCGCTACCGCCTGTCCGAAGACGGGCGGTCGATGACGCTCACCGGCGCGGTCGATCAGCCGCCGGTCAAGCTCAAGCGCTGCCCCGAACAGGCCGCATGACGTTGCGAACAATGATCAGCGCCGCAGGCTTCATTTCTCTTCTCCGCGTCTCCGCGCCTCCGCGGGCACAAAGTCGTTTCACGCGGAGACGCGGAGACGCGGAGGATTTGCGCGCATGACCGCGCTCGCACGCCCCACCAATCGCGACGAGGCGTGGCGCTATAGTGATCTTGAGGCTGTCGCCTCGGTCTGGCCCGTTCCAGCACCGGAACGGATCGAAGTCACCGCCGCTGCGCCGTTCACGCGCTCACTGATCGTCGATGGCGCCACCGCGATCCACAGCTTTGAGATCGACCTGCACGAAAACGCGCAGGCCCATGTGAACCTGGTGAATCGCGTCACACGCTACGGCCGCGTCGCCATCGATGTGACGTTGCGTGAAGGCGCGCATTTCGAACTCGGCGCGGTGCAGGTCGGCGGCGGCGACGCGACGCTCGAAATCGTCACCACGGTGCGTCACGCGCATCCCAATGCCACCAGCCGCCAGACCGTGCGCAGCGTGCTCGCCGATCGCGCCACGGGCAGCTATCTCGGCAAGGTCGCCGTCTTGCGCGGCGCCGACGGCACCGACGGCCAGCAATCGGTCCGCGCGATGCTGCTCGATCGCACCGCGACCGCCAACGCCAAGCCCGAACTCGAAATCTACGCCGACGACGTCAAATGCGCCCACGGCTGCGCCATCGGCGAATTGGACGCTCAGGCGCTGTTTTATCTCCAGTCGCGCGGCCTGCCGCCCGCCGAGGCCAAAAGGCTGCTGCTCCAGGCGTTCGTCGCCGAGGCCTTGGGCGAGGATCAGGCGCTGATCGACGCGGCCCAAGCTGCGCTCGCCGCCATCACATAAAATAATGCTGTCCTACACCGGCAGCCTTCAGGCATTGACACAGGCATGACCGCGCCCAGCGTCTCGACCTTCCAGAAAAACTCGCTCGCCAATTTCGCGGGAAGGGGCCAAATCGACGCAACGGGTGCGATACTTTCGATACTTCCGGCATTCGAATCGCTTGATCAGCGCGCCGATTTCCCCGGCATCGAACCCGGCTGGCACTATCTCGATACCGCCGCCACCGCGCAAAAACCGCGCGCGGTGATTGAGGCGATGACGCGCGATTACGGCGCGCGTTACGCCACCGTCCATCGGGGGGTGTACGCCCGCTCGGCGGACATGACCGCGGCGTATGAAGCGGCGCGCGAGAAGATCGCGAAGTTTATCGGCGCGGCGGACGCCAACGAAATCGTCTTCACGCGCGGCGCGACCGAGTCGATCAACCTCGTTGCCCACCAATTTCCGGATAAGCGCCGCGTCCTCGTCAGCCAGCTCGAACATCATTCGAACATCGTGCCCTGGCAGCTGGCCGGCTGGCAGGTCGATGTCTGTCCGCTGACCGCCGACGGCCGCATCGATCTCGACGCGGCGGAGGCGATGCTGACGCCCGACCATGCGATGGTCGCCTTCGCGCATATCTCGAATGTGCTCGGCAGTGTGCTCGATGGCCGCCGCGCTGCGGATCTGGCGCACCGCGTCGGCGCCAAATTGCTGCTCGACGGCTGCCAGGCGGTGCCCCGCACCCGCGTCGACATCAGTCAACTTAACGCCGATTTTTACGCCTTTTCGGGCCACAAGCTGTACGGCCCCACCGGCATCGGTGCGCTCTGGGGCCGGGCCGAATTGCTCGAGGCGATGCCCCCGCTGCAGGGCGGCGGGGCGATGATCGACCGGGTCAGCTTCGCCGGCACGACTTATGCCCCGCCGCCTGCGCGGTTCGAGGCGGGAACGCCGCATATCACCGGCGCGCTCGGCCTGGCGGCGGCGATCGATTATGTCGAAAGCATCGGCATCGGGGCCGTCGAGGCGCACGAACGCGACCTCACTGAACGGGCGCGCGAGGCCCTGCGCAGCATCAACTCGGTCCGCCTTTACGGCCCCGAAGACGCGCTCGGCATCGTCGCGTTCAACGTCGAGGGGGTGCATGGACACGATGTCGGCACTATCTTGGACGAAGGCCGGGTCGCGATCCGCGCCGGGCATCTGTGCGCCCAGCCGCTGATGGAATGGCTGCAGGCGGATTCGGTGTGCCGCGCGAGTTTTGGCGTGTACAGCGGCGCTGACGATATCGCGGCCCTGGTCACGGGGCTGGAACGCGTGAGGAAGTTGTTCGGATGAAGTTCGAGGAGGTCACGTCAGTCGAACAGCCGCCCCGCGCGCGCGTCGGGGAGCCGAACCTGTCCGAAAACGTGCAGCGCCGCGTCGATTATCTCGACGGCTTTCTCAAGGCCAAGGCTCCCGAACTGCCGGGTGAGGAATCGGGCGGCGAGCTATATGAAGCGGTCATCGCCGCGCTCAAGGACATTTTCGATCCCGAAATCCCGGTCAACATCTATGATCTCGGGCTGATCTATGACGTCCAGATCGATTCGGGACACGTTACCGTCAACATGACGCTGACCACGCCGCATTGCCCCGTCGCCGAAACGATGCCCGCCGAAGTCGAAATCCGCGTCGGAGCGGTGCCGGGCGTGGGCATCGTTGACGTCAATCTCATCTGGGATCCGCCATGGGATCCTTCGAAGATGAGCGACGAGGCGCGCCTCGAATTGGGAATGCTCTGATGGCGACGATCGCCCGCTCGCGCCCCGCGGCGTTGACCCTCACGCCCTCGGCGCACGCGCGCATCGCCGAGCTGATGGCCAAGGCCCCCGCCGACGCGGTCGGCGTCAAGCTGTCGACCCCGCGCCGCGGCTGTTCAGGCCTCGCTTATTCGGTCGATTACGTCAGCGAAGCCAAGGCGATGGACGAACGCATCGACACGCCGGGCGGTACTTTGTTCGTCGATGGCGGTTCGCTGCTTTACCTGATCGGCAGCACGATGGACTGGGTCGAGGACGATTTCACTGCCGGCTTCGTGTTCGCCAACCCCAATGCCAAGGGCGCCTGCGGCTGCGGCGAAAGCTTTACCGTCTAGAACCCCGCCGACCATCTGAGCGCCGCGCCGTTATCGTCGGGCGCGGCCAGATAATTGCCCGGCTGCACGCGGCGATAGGCGTTGAGGCTGAGCACGCCGCGCCACAATGGCCGGGCATAGGCCGCCTCCAGATCGGTCTCATGCCCCTGGGGGCTGAGCGACAGGAAGGTCGCATCGCCAAGGCCGCTCAGGCTCAGCCCGCCCGCGGTCACCCGCAGCGGCTGCGCCCAGCGCAGGCTTACGGCACCACCCAACACCGCATCGCGCGTCACATCGAAGGCCAGCGCCCGCGTGCCGATAGTCGAAGCCTCGCGGCCCAATCGCCCCGGCACCTGTGTCCAGCCACGCCGCACCGCCGCGCCGAGCTGCCAATGCATGAGCGGCGTCAGCACCGCCTGCGCATCGGCAAACCATGTCGCCGCGCCATTGCCGCCCAGCGCGGACGAGAAGCGCGCCCCGAGCACGCTGTCCGCCTCAGCCATCCGCGTCAGCGCGAGATTGAGCGACAGCGGGCCGAACCGCCTATCCGCCGCCAGCCGCACCGCATCGTAACGCTGCTGCCGCCAATATCCGCGCAGCCGTTCAGCGCCGGCCGCCTCCCACAGGCGCAATTGCCCCGTCTCGATACTGCCGGTCAGCCCGAACCCGCCCACCTGTCGCCGCACCGCGAACGCCGCCTTGGGCGCACGCGCCAACGAGGCCGAGCCATCAGCATTGTCCGCTACCAGGAACGCCGCGCGGCTACGCTCACCGCCCAGCAAACCCTCGCCGCCGCGGGCAAACCCCATCGCGAAATCAGTCTTGCCGAGCCGCGTCGCGACCAGCCCGGCGAGCGCACGCGCCTGTCTGTAATCGGCCTGGCTCAGCGTCAGCCGGTCGGGCCGGGCGCGCGCATCGAGCGCCAGCGCCAGCGTGACATTGCCCGCGCTGAGCTGCGTCTGATGCGGTACGCTGGCGAGCGCGCCGGCCAGTTTCACCGGCACCGGCGACCGTCCAATCGTCCCCGCCAGGTCGACCGCGAACTCGCGGGCAAAGTCGTCCGTGATCCGGGCACCGAGCCCGGTCTTGCTCGCGGCATCGCCCATCGCGCCCGAGAACGTGGCATTGTCGGTCAGCGACACCGCCGCCGCGGTCTTGCTCAGCGAGGCCGACCCGACCGGCGCGAACGCGCGCGCCAGATTAAGCTCGCCATGGCCGTAGACCGCGTCGGTGCCGGGGGCGCCGAGATCGGTCGTCGTCCGCAACAACAGGTCGACGATCTGCGCGGATGTCAGGGCCGGGAACGCCTGGGCGAGCAGCGCGATCGCTCCTGAAACCGCCGGCGCGGAAAAGCTGGTACCACTGGCGGAAAACCGTTGCCCCGCCGGATCGATATAGGTGACCCCGCTGCCGAGCGCGGTCAAATAATGCGCCGCATAATCGCCGGCACGGCCCGAAAAGCTGGCAATCGTCTGCGACGATGTCGTGGCGCCGGCGATCAGGACCAGACCGCGCGCGATCGTATCGTTGGCAACCTGCGACAGCGGATCGGGTTGCGCCCCGCCGTCATTGCCCGCGGAGATGACGATGATGACACCCGCCGCGGTGGCCGCGTCGATGGCAGCACGCAGGCGACTGTTGGCGGGTGAGCCGCCGAGCGAAATGTTGACCACCTTCGCCCCGGCGCGCCGCGCGACATCGAGCCCCGCGGCAATATTGTTATCATTGTGCGAGCAATCGCTGTCGGTGCCGCCGGTACAGCTGCCCGGCGTATCGGTCCTGAGCACCAGCAGTGATGCGTTGGGCGCGACGCCCTGTGTGCCGAAGTCGTTTTTTGCGCCGAGCAGGACTTGCGCGACCACGGTGCCGTGATCGCCGTCCGGACTTTCCTGAAAATAGCCGCGGTTGCCGGCGAGATCGGCTGAATTGGCGTTGATGCGGGGGAATTCGCTTACAGAGGAGGCGAGAATGCCACTGTCGATCACGCCGGCGATGACGCCCGAGCCGGTCGCGCCGGCGTTATAGGCCGTCAGCGCCTGCGCCTGCACCGCCACATTGGAGCGGCGGTATTCGGCGGTATCGAAGCTGGTTGGCGCTGGCGTCGGTGCTGGCGTTGGCGCTGGTGTGGGAGGCGGAGCTGGAGAGGGCGCCGGCGTGGATGCGACGGCACCCCCGCCGCCGCCGCCGCCGCCACAAGCGGCGAGCAAGGCCAGCGGCAGCGCGCTTCCAGCCAATATCACATTCCGAATCGACATCCGCACCAAAACCCCCGTGCTGCTCAAGGGCTTAATAATATCTTGGTTGAGCGCAGCTTAACGAATTCGCCCAACCAGTCCATGAAGCGCGCGATGAACCCCGGCCTGGCCCATATCGACGCGTGGATCTTCGATCTCGACAACACGCTGTATCCTGCGAAGACCGATTTGTTCGCGCTGATCGATGCGCGGATGACCGCTTATATCGCCCGCGTGCTCGGTCTGCCGCACGACGCGGCGCGCGCGGTGCAGAAGCGCTACTTTGTCGAGCATGGCACGACGATGCGCGGGCTGATGGATCGCCATAACGTCAATGCCCATGAATTTCTGGAGGAGGTTCACGACATCGAACTCGACCGAATCGTCGAGGACCGGCGGCTGGTGACGCATATCGCCGCGCTGCCGGGGCGCAAGCTGGTCTTCACCAATGGCGACGCGGCCTATGCCGGGCGCGTGCTCGACCGGCTCGGCCTAGGCACGAGCTTCGAGGGAATTCACGACATTCATGCCATGGGGCTGATCCCCAAGCCCGCTGCTTCAGCCTATGCCGGACTGTGCAGCCGCTGGGGAATAGACCCAGCCACGTCATTGTTCGCCGATGACATGGCGCGCAACCTCGCACCCGCCAAGGCGCTGGGCATGACTACGGTGTGGCTCGACAACGGCAGCGATCAGGCGGCGAAGGAGGCAATAACGCCCGAGGCTTGCCCCGCTTATGTCGATCTGCGCATCGGAGACTTGGCCGATTGGCTCGAAACCCTATTGGAGGACGCATGACGCTCGAAGCGACGATCGACGCGGCCTGGGATGCGCGCGACGGCATTACGATCGCGACGACCGGCGCGGTACGCGATGGGGTGAATGAAGCGCTGGCGCTGCTCGATACCGGCAAGGCGCGCGTTGCCGAACCCGCGGACGGCGGCTGGCGCGTCAATCAATGGCTCAAGAAGGCCGTGCTGCTCAGCTTCCGTCTCAATGACAACCAGATCATGCCTGGCCCCGGCGGCGCGACCTGGTGGGACAAGGTGCCCGGCAAGTTCGCCGATTGGGGTGAAAACCGCTTCCGCGACGCGGGCTTCCGCGCCGTCCCCGGCAGCATCGTCCGCCACGGCGCGCATATCGGCCGGAGCGTCGTGCTGATGCCCAGTTTTGTGAACATCGGCGCCTATGTCGGCGACGGGACGATGGTCGACACCTGGGCGACGGTGGGCAGTTGCGCACAGATCGGCGCCAACGTGCATCTGTCGGGTGGTGTCGGCATCGGCGGCGTACTCGAACCGCTGCAAGCCAACCCGGTGGTGATCGAGGACGATTGCTTCATCGGCGCGCGGTCCGAAGTGGTTGAAGGCGTCCATGTCGAACGCGGCGCGGTGCTGGCGATGGGGGTGTTCCTGTCCTCGACCAGCAAGATCGTGGATCGCGCGAGCGGTGAAGTGTTCGTCGGCCGTGTGCCCGCTTATTCGGTAGTCGTGCCCGGTTCGCTCCCCGGCAAGGACGGCGGCCCCAGCCTCGCCTGCGCCGTGATCGTCAAGCGCGTCGACGCGCAGACGCGCGCCAAGACGGCAATCAACGAATTGCTGCGTGACTAGCTCGGATTGTGCTTCTTCAACCGGCGCACGATTGCGCTGGTGTCCTGCCGCCCGCCGCCCATCGCCTGCACCTCGGCATAGAATTGGTCGACCAGCGCCGCGACCGGCAGCGTCGCGCCGTTCGCGCGTGCCTCGTCGAGCGCAAGTCCGAGATCCTTGCGCATCCAGTCGACCGCGAAACCGAAATCGAATTCGTCCCTAACCATCGTCGCCCAGCGGTTGGTCATCTGCCAGCTGCCCGCCGCGCCGCCCGAAATCGCCTCGAATACTCGGTCGAGGTCGAGCTCAGCCGCCTGCGCCAGCCGCAGTGCCTCGGACAGCGATTGGATCGTCCCCGTAAAGGCCACCTGGTTGCACATCTTGGCGGTCTGTCCCGCGCCCGCTGGCCCGACATGGACGATGCGGCTTGAATAGGCCTGCATCAGCGGCGTCGCCGCCTCGATCGCCTTGGCCGTCCCGCCGCACATGATCGTCAGCGTGCCCTTCTGCGCGCCGATCTCGCCGCCGGTCAGCGGCGCATCGACCGCGAGAAACCCCAGCCCCTTGGCCTCGACCGACAATTGCCGCGCGATCTTGGCGGAGACGGTCGTGTGGTCGACGAACACCGAGCCCGATCGCATCGCCCGGAACGCCCCGTCGCGCCCTAGGGTCACGCTCGCCAGATCGTCGTCATTGCCGACGCACGAAATGACCGCGTCCGCGCCTTCCGCCGCCGCAACCGGACTGTCGCACACCGTTCCGCCATGTTCGGCGACCCATGCCTCGGCCTTGGCCCGCCCGCGATTATAAACCTTGAGCGTGTGCCCGGCAGCGGCGAGGTGCCGCGCCATGTTGCCGCCCATCACGCCGAGGCCAATGAAACCGATTGTCGCCACCAATCAAACGTCCAGATTCGCCACGTTGAGCGCGTTTTCCTGAATGAAATCGCGGCGGGGTTCGACGACATCGCCCATTAGCTGGGTGAAGATTTCGTCGGCCAGATCCGCCTGCGCCACTTCGACGCGGAGCATCGAGCGGTTGGATGGGTCGAGCGTGGTTTCCCACAATTGCTCGGCGTTCATTTCGCCGAGACCCTTGTAGCGCTGAATCGCCATGCCCTTGCGCCCCGCGGTGAGGATCGCGTCAAGCAACTCGCTTGGGCGGGTGATCGCCGTGCTGCGTTTGGCGGGCGCCGTATCTTCTCGATCTTCGCGCGTATCGGCATCTTCGGCGGTCTCCGCCGCGGCCTTGCCCTGGGGCACCAGCTGGCTGGCGGCGGCATAGGATTCGGCATGTTCGCTGACCAGCACATGGAGGCGGCGCGCCTCTTGGCTGGCCAGGAACGCGGCCTCGATGATGTGATGGTCGGTGACCCCGCGCCACAGGCGTTCGAGGTGATAGCCGCCCTCTTCGGCGACGCGCCCCGACCAGCGCGCTTCGGGATCGGCGCGGGTCAGCCATTCCGCCGCGAGCCCGATCGCGGCGTTGCGCTGCTCCGCCGACAGGTCGGGGTCGAGCGCGCCGACCAAGGACAACGCCTCGACGATCGCCGGGTCGTAGCGGCGCGGCACGTAGCGCATCAGCGCGCGCATCCGCCGGGCATGTTCGACCAGCGCAGGGAGCGGCGCCGCGACGCCTTCGAGCCGCGACGCGCCGATCCCCGCCTCGACCAGATAGTCGTCGAGCGCGGCATCGTCCTTGAGATAGACCTCGCTGCGCCCGCGCGTCGCCTTGTACAGCGGCGGCTGGGCGATGAAGAGATGCCCGGCGCGGATGATCTCGGGCATCTGGCGGTAGAAGAAAGTCAGCAGCAGCGTGCGGATGTGCGCGCCGTCGACATCGGCGTCGGTCATGATGACGATCTTGTGGTAGCGCAGCTTGTCGAGGTTGAAGTCGTCGCGGCCGATGCCGGTGCCCATCGCCTGGATCAGCGTGCCGATCTCCTTGCTGCCGAGCATGCGGTCGAAACGCGCGCGCTCGACGTTCAAAATCTTGCCGCGCAGGGGCAGGATCGCCTGAAAATGCCGGTCGCGGCCCTGCTTGGCCGAGCCGCCGGCCGAGTCACCCTCGACGAGGTAGAG
Source organism: uncultured Sphingomonadaceae bacterium (assembly GCA_964246315.1). GTDB lineage: Bacteria > Pseudomonadota > Alphaproteobacteria > Sphingomonadales > Sphingomonadaceae > Sphingomonas_O. The sequence continues at coordinate 62,765 of CAXTPT010000007.1, forward strand.
TTCGGACTTGGCCGGGTCCTTTTCCTGGCAGTCGGCGAGCTTGCCGGGCAGGCTGGCGATGCCCATCACCGACTTGCGGCTGGCTTCACGCGCCTTTTTCGCCGCCTCGCGCGCCGCCGCCGCGTCGATCACTTTCTGGATGATCTGGCGCGCATTGGCCGGGTTCTCCTCGAGCCATTCGGCCATCTTGTCGGCGAGCAGGCTTTCGAGCGGCTGGCGGACCTCGGAGGAGACCAATTTGTCCTTGGTCTGCGAGCTGAACTTGGGATCGGGCAGCTTCACCGAGACGATCGCGGTCAGCCCTTCGCGCATGTCCTCGCCCGACAGCGTGACCTTCTCCTTCTTCATCATGCCGCTGCGTTCGGCATAGCCGTTCAATGTGCGGGTCAGCGCGGCGCGGAACGCCGCCATGTGCGTGCCGCCGTCGCGCTGCGGGATGTTGTTGGTGAAGGGCAGGACGTTCTCGTAATAGCTGTCGTTCCATTCGAGCGCGACGTCGATGCCGATCCCGTCGCGCACCGCCGAAATCGCGATCGGTTCGGGGAACAGGGGCGTCTTGGCGCGGTCGAGATATTTGACGAACGCGGCGATCCCGCCTTCGTAGTAGAGTTCAATCTCCTGCCGCTCCTCATGCCGCGCATCGGCGAGAACGACGCGCACGCCCGAATTGAGGAAGGCGAGCTCGCGGTAGCGGTGCTCGAGCTTTTCGAAGTCGAATTCGGTGATCTTGAACGTCGCGGGCGAGGGCAGGAAGGTGACCTTGGTCCCCTTCTTCCCCGCCGGTGCGGGGCCAACCACCTTGAGCGGCGCGACCGCATCGCCATGGGCGAAGCGCATGTAATGCTCCTCGCCGTCGCGCCAGATCGTCAGGTCGAGAAATTCGGAAAGCGCGTTGACCACCGAGACGCCGACGCCGTGGAGCCCGCCCGACACCTTGTAGGCATTGTCGTCCGACGTGTTCTCGAACTTCCCGCCCGCGTGCAGCTGGGTCATGATCACTTCGGCCGCCGACACGCCCTCCTCGGCATGGATGCCGGTCGGGATGCCGCGGCCATTATCCTCGACGCTGACCGATCCATCGGCGTTGAGCTGGATCAGGATGCGGTCGCAATGTCCCGCCAGCGCCTCGTCGATGGCGTTGTCCGATACCTCGAACACCATGTGATGCAGGCCCGAGCCATCATCGGTGTCGCCGATATACATGCCCGGGCGCTTGCGCACCGCGTCGAGGCCCTTGAGGACCTTGATCGAGTCAGCACCGTAATCGGAAGTGTTGGGGGTGTTCTGCGCGGTTTCGTCCATCAGCGATGGTATAGCGATTGAGCCGCGCAAAGCCACCTTAAACGCCCGATATTCGCCCGTTCTCGACGTGGAAATGGCGAGCCTCGGCGGCTTCGGCGAACATGGCGGCATCGGTGCCCGTCAGCCATGCCTGACCCCGTCCCGCAAGGCGTGCGAACAAGGCGGCGCGGCGGCGCGCGTCGAGGTGCGCCGCGACCTCGTCGAGCAGCAGCACCGGCGCGTGACCGGCGCGCTGCGCGACCAGTTCGGCATGGGCGAGGACGATGCCGATCAGCAATGCCTTTTGCTCGCCGGTCGAGCTTTGCGCGGCGGGCATTGCCTTGGCGGCGTGGCTGACGAGCAAGTCCTGCCGGTGCGGCCCAGACAGCGTTCGCCCCGCCGCCGCGTCGCGCGGACGCGCGGCACGCAGATCGCCGACATCGCCATCGTCGAGCCGCAGCGTGGCGCGCGCAAACGCGTCGTCGGGCACCGCGGTCTCGCCGAGCGCGAAAACCAGCCGTTGCCGCCCCTGCGTGATTTCATGGCCGTGCTCGGCCATCGCCGCCTCCAGCGCATCAAGCCAGGCCGGATCGGACCGTTCTTCGGCCAGCAGGCGATTGCGCTGCCGCATCGCCGCTTCGTAGCGCGCCGCATGACGGGCGTGGCCGGGCTCGAGCGCCAGCACCAGCCGGTCGAGGAACCGCCGCCGCGCACCGGCGCTGTCGGTGAACAGCCGGTCCTGCGCCGGGGTCAGCCAGACGATCGCGACGCGCTCGGCCAAACTCGCGGCGCTCGCCGTCACGCCGTCGACGCGGACGATCCGCCGTTCGGGTGCGTTCGGCACGATGCCGCTGCCGATCACCGGCCCGTCGCTTAGCGTCGCGGCGACCGTAAAGCCGCTCTCGCCACCGCGCCGCGCCATTTCCGGAAGTGCCGCGCCGCGCAGGCCCCGGCCGGGGGCAAGGAGCGACAGCGCCTCCAGCACATTGGTCTTGCCCGCGCCATTCTCGCCGGTCAGCACGTTAAACCCCGGACCGGCCGCGATGCTCGCGCCGGCATAGGAGCGGAAGTCGGTCAGGGTCAGGCGCGCGACGCTCACGGAAAAGCCTTGGCGGCAAGCACGGGTCTCGACAAGGCGGACGGTGGGCGCAAGAAGAAGCGGGACCCCGGCTCGGGGACGGGGTGACGGAGCTTAGGACCAATCTCACTCACCGTCATCCCGGACCTGATCCGAGGTTCCGCTTCTTTCTCGCGAGGGCTGATGTTCGACAGACGCACGGCAATCCTTGGCGGCGCGGCCGCGCTGGGCTTGCCCGCCGCCGCCGGGCCGTTGGCCGACCTGCGCTTACCCGGCGGGCCGAGCCTGCGTCCTGTGGCGCGCAACTTCGCGGACAAGCGCGACATGATCGTCCAGCGCGTCCGCCCGCCCTTGCTCGAAACCCCGCGTGCGGTGTTCGATTCGGGGGTATTTACCCCCAACGACCGCTTCTTCGTCCGCTGGCACTGGTCGGGCATGCCGACGGCGATCGACGCTGAAGCCTTCCGCCTCGACATCCGCGGCGCGGTCAAGTCGCCGCTTAGCCTGGCGCTCGATGAAGTGGTCCGCGCCGGAGAGATCGTCGAGATCGCCGCGGTCAACCAATGCGCCGGCAACGGCCGCGGGCTGATGCAGCCGCGCGTCGTCGGTGCGCAATGGGCCAATGGCGCGATGGGCAATGCGCTGTGGCGCGGCGTTCGCTTGCGCGATGTGCTCGATCGGGCAGGGGTAATGGCGGCCGCCAAGCACGTCCGCTTCACCGGCCGCGATACCGCTTTGGTCGACGGCGCGCCGCAGTTCCGCAAATCGCTGCCCATCGACAAGGCGCGCGATCCCGACGTGCTCGTCGCCTTTGCAATGAATGGCGAGCGGCTGCCCTTGCTCAACGGCTACCCGCTACGGCTCGTCGTGCCCGGCTGGTTCTCGACCTATTGGGTCAAGATGCTCGGCGACATCGAAGTGCTGACAGGGGAGGACGACAATTTCTGGATGGCCAAGGCCTACCGCATGCCCGACCATCCGGTGCAGCCGGGCGACAAGGATTTTCCGACTCATCCGATCAGCGCGATGCCGCCGCGGGCGTTCATCACCAGCCCCGAACCAGGCACCGCCGTCAGGTTCGATACCCCGTTCGAGGTGCGCGGGATCGCGTTGGGCGGCGATTGCGGCGTCGCCAGGGTCGATCTGATCGTCGATGGCCGGACGGTTGCAGCAACGCTGGAGGACGATCACGGCCGCTTGGGCTTCCGGCGCTGGCACGCCACCGCGCGGTCGGACCGCAGCCAGCCGGTCCTCGGCGCGCGCTGTACCAATGCGAGCGGCGTCGCTCAGCCATTCGTCCAGGCATGGAACCCGAGCGGCTATGCCCGCGACGTGGTCGAGGACATCGAACTGGTCACCGTTTCATGAAGCGCATCGCAATCCTGCTGCTGCTGACCGGCTGCCAGCAACAGACGGCAACGACCTTTGCCGATGCCAACATTATCTTGCCCGAAGACACGGCGCAGCTGCCCGATGGGCCGAATGCCGATCTGGTCCGCGCCGCCTGCACCGGCTGCCATTCGGCCGAAATGATCCTCACGCAACCGCGCCTCGACGCCAAGGCGTGGACCGCGACGGTCGAGAAGATGGCCAAGGTCTACAAGGCGCCGATCGATGCCAAGGATGTGCCGGCGATCACGGCGTATCTCGACGCCACCAACGCGCGCGTGGCGCACTAATAAAAAAGGCCGGGACCCGTCCAAGCGAGTCCCGGCCAATGTTCGGGCGTGCAAGGGAGCAACCGCCCTAATCGAAAGTGTGCTTACTTGGCCGCAAGCGCGGTTGCGCCGCCTTTGGCTTTCGCGTTGCACTTGGCGAGCTCGTCCGCGGACAGCGCGGCGCCGCCGACGCTGAAGCTCGACACGGCACCGACCTGCCTCGTGACCTGCGCACAGGCGATGGCGGGGCGGCTGGTCAGCGCGCGGGTGGTGCAGCCGTCCGCGCCGCAATTCCACAGCGTTTCCCCGGCGACGACCGTCCTGGGCGCCAGTTGCGCGACGGTGACGGCGCGGACCCCGGGGGCCTGGGCATAAGCGGGCTGGACGCTGACGCCGAGCGACAGCGCGCTCGCGGCGAAAGCACCGACGATGGCGAAAGTGCGAACCATGTGAATCCTCCTGTCATATCGCAGCCGGATAACCAGTTGCGAATCAATACCTAGTCCGATAGGTTGCAAGTTGCAACACGAAACTTATTCACTTGCGAAAAAATATTTCTCACTTACGCTGAGGGTGGAGATGGGTGAACTGAAGGAAGATCTGAGCGCGGCGACGTGCGCCTTGCCCGCGGCATTGGAGGCGGTCGGCGAACGCTGGTCGTTTCTCATTCTGCGTGCCGCCTTCAACGGCCTGCATCATTTCGAGGAGTTCCAGGGGACGCTGGGCATCGCCCGCAACATCCTTGCCAACCGGCTCGGCCGTCTGGTCGATCATGGCATATTGACGCGCGAGGCGATGGCCGACGATCGCCGCAAGGTCGAATACCGTCTGACCGAAAAGGGCGCCGCGCTGCTTCCGGCGATGCTCGCGCTGCGCCAATGGGGCGAGCAGTGGGAAGCGGGCATGCCGTCCACCCCGGTGCTGGTCGATCTTCGCGACGAACAGCCGATCCGCCAGATCAGCATCCTGTCGCACGACGGCCGCGATTTGGGACTGCACGATTTGTGCTGGAAGCACGCGGTGGACATTCGCCCGCTCGAGCCGGTGAGGCTCCGCGCGGTCTCCTAGGCTTCGCCGGAAGAAGCGTCAAAGCGGTGTTAACTGCCGCTAGACTACGGACGTTTACCGTGATCGACGATGTGCGCCTGGGGCCGAGATTATGGGCGTTCGCCATCGCGTTGAGCGTGGCCCTGACGGTCCTTTGGACCTGGTCCGGGTGGAGCAGCCTGACCCATCTGCAACTGCCCGACACGGACGATATGGCGCGGCTGGTGCAGGTGCGCGATCTGCTCGGCGGGCAGGCTTGGGGCGATCTCGTCCAGCACCGGCTGGGTGACGGCGACACCAGTTCGCTGCATTGGTCGCGCCTTGCCGATCTCGGCATTGCCGCTTGGCTCCTGGCGACCGGCGGCAATACCCTCGCAGCGGTGATCCTGTGGCCCGCGACGCTCTATCTCCTGTTCGTCGCCGCCTCGACGCGGTTGGCGATGCGTCTTGGCGGAAGAGGCTGCGGCGGGCCTGCCATCGTGGTCGCGGCATTGGCGTTCCCCGCGATCGCGATGTTTGCTCCCGGGCGGATCGATCATCATGGTCTGCAGATTCTGCTCACGGTCATGCTGGTCGATGCCGTCGTTCGGCCGCCGGGTCTCCGCGCCGGTGCGATCGCCGGCCTGGTTGCCGCGATCAGCCTGGCCGTCGGCCTCGAAACCGCGCCCCAGATCGCCTCCGCAATGGCGGCGTTGCTGCTTGGCTGGATCATCGATGGCAAAGAGCGCCGCCGGCTCGCGGCCTTCGGCGCCACCCTTGGTGCGGCCACGCTGCTGTGGCGCCTCATCGCGCAACCGTCGGTCTGGTCGCCGCTGCAATGCGACGGCTTCACGCCCGCCTCGTTCGACGCGACATTGATCGCCGCCGGGCTGTTCGCGATCCTCGGCGGATTGCCCGCGCTCGATCTACGCTCTCGCCTGATCGCAGGCTGTCTTCTGGGCCTCGGCGCGGTCGCGCTCGCCTGCCACACGTCGGCAATCTGCCTGGCGGGACCATATGGCGAAGTCGATCCGCTGCTGCGCCGCTTGTGGCTCGACCGGGTCGACGAAGCACGCGGTCTCTTCGCCGGACCTGGCCCGCTCTTCGCTGTCCGCTATGGCGCATTGCCTATCCTCGGGACCGCAGCCGCCGCGTGGCTCGCTTGGCGCACGCGCGAGCGGCCCTGGTTCGTCCTGCTCGGCTTCACCGCGGTCGCGACGGCCGTGCCGCTGATCCAGGTCCGCGGTGCCGCAATCGCGGCGGCAATCGCCGTGGTCCCGCTCGCGATCATGGTCGCCTGGGTACGCCGCGAACGGCCCGCTTTGGCCGTTCCCGCCTGGCTTGCCTCGCTCGGCATCTTTTGGTCGCTGATCGGCACGCCGCCGCAACCCGCCGAGGCCCGGCGGGCCAGCGGCGCCGGCTGCGACGACTGGCGCACCATCGAGCAACTGCGTGCGCTGCCGACGGGCAATGTCGTCGCGCCGATCGATGCGGGCGCCTACATCCTGGCGCTCACGCCGCATCGCGTTCTCGCTGCGCCCTATCACCGCAACAATGCCGGCAATCGCGCCGCTTATGATTTCTGGCTGTCCCCGCCCGATCGAGCCCTCATTATGGCGACCCGCTGGCAAGTCGCTTACGTCCTCCATTGCAGCGACAGCTTTGGCGGCATCGACCTCGACCGCGAAGGCCCCGGCGGGATGGCCGCGTTGCTGGCCAGGGGGACGCGGCCCGCCTGGCTCCAGCCGATTCCGCTCAAAGGCAGCCGCGCCGGGCTTTACCGCATATTGCCGCCGCCCCGTTCCGCGCCCTAAGGCTTGGCCGTGAACGGGCGGCATGCGCATTGGTGGGAAACCCGCGGCTTCGCCGCCGCGCTGGTGCTGATCAGCATCGTACCGCTGCTCTATCCGACCGTCCCGCCGCTGGTCGACCTGCCCGGCCATATGGGCCGCTATCAGGTCGAGCTCGACGGCGGCGCGACGCCGAGCCTGGCGCGCTATTTCGACTTCCACTGGGCACTGATCGGCAATCTGGGCGTCGATCTGCTGATCATTCCCATGGCCAAGCTGTTCGGGCTGGAACTCGCCACCAAGCTGACCGTCATGGCGATCCCGGCGCTGACCGTCGGCGGACTGATCTGGATCTGCCGCGAGGTGAACCGCGAGGTCCAGCCGACCGCGCTGTTCGCCCTCGCTTTGGCCTATGGCCACCCATTCCATTTCGGTTTCGTCAATTTCGCCTTGGCCATGGCCCTGGCGCTGATGGCCTTCGCGCTGTGGCTCAGGCTCGCGCGGCTCGGCTATCTTCGCCTGCGCGCGCTGGTCTTTCTGATCATCGGACCGGTGATCTGGGTGACGCATACTTATGGCTGGGGGATGCTCGGCGTCGCCGCTTTCTCCGCCGAATTGATCCGGCAGCACGACAAGATCTCGGCCAAAAGCGAAGGCGGCTGGCCGCGCGCGATCTTCTGGGCAGGCGTGCACTGCCTGAGCCTCGCGCCGCCGCTGCTGCTGATGGTGCTGTGGCGCAGCGGCGGGCATGTCGGCGGCCAGACCGGTGATTGGTTCAACCTGCGCGCCAAGCTGATGTGGATCAACATGACGCTGCGGGACCGGTGGCGCTGGTTCGACGCGGTCAGCCTTGGCGGACTGGTCCTAGTGCTGTTCGGGGGCCTCACCGACCGCCGGCTCGAATTCTCGCGCAATCTCGCCGCGACCGCGATCTTCCTCGCGGCGGTGTTCCTGTGCCTGCCGCGCATCGTGTTCGGTTCGGCCTATGCCGATATGCGGCTGACTCCCTATATGCTGGCGATCGCGCTGATCGCCATCCGCACCAGGCCCGACACCTCGACGCGCTTCGCCGGGCGATTGGCGGCGGCGGGACTCGTCTTTTACCTGATGCGCATCGCCGCCACGACGGCCAGCTTCTTTCTCTATGGCCAGAGCATCGACCGCGTGACAGGCGCGCTGCCCCATCTGCCGCGCGGGGCACGCGTGGTCAGTTTTGTCGGCGCGCCCTGCGGCATGACCTGGGCGACCAACCGGATGGAGCATGTTCCGGCGCTGGGCATCGTTCGCCGCGATGCGTTCTCCAACGATCAGTGGAACATGGCCGGCGCGCAATTGCTGCGGGCGCATATCGGCCCGCGCCGCTGGTTCAACAGCGATCCGTCACAGATCGTCACCGCCGGCAAATGCCGTGGCGAATGGTGGAAATCGGTCGACTGGAGCCTCGCCAATTTTCCGCGCGACACGTTCGATTATGTCTGGCTGCTCGACCCGCCCGCCTACAATCCCTATTGGACCCGCGGGCTGACACCGGTGTGGCGCGATGGCACCAGCGTGCTTTACCGCGTCGATGACCGTACCCAGCCGCAATCGTCGCCGGACGCCTTTAAATCATGACCGTCAAACTCTCGATCGTCGCGCCGTGTTACAATGAGGAAAAGTGCCTCGATGCGCTGCACGCGCGCGTATCCGCCGTGGCGCAGGGCGCGGCGGGCGACGATCATGAGATCGTGCTGGTCAATGATGGCTCCAAGGATGCGACCTGGGCCGGGCTGCAGCGCCTCGCCGCCGCCGATCGCCATGTCACCGCGATCAACCTGTCGCGCAATCACGGGCACCAGCTGGCGCTGACCGCAGGGCTCGATCTGGCGCGCGGCGAACATATTCTGGTCATCGACGCCGATCTGCAGGATCCGCCCGAATTGCTGCCCGATATGCTCGCGCTGATGGCGCGCGAGGATGCCGATGTGGTCTATGCCGTCCGGCGGGCGCGGGCCGGCGAAAGCTATGCCAAAAAGGCGACGGCCGCGCTGTTCTATCGCTTGCTGGCGCGCCTGACCGACACCAGCATCCCGCTCGACACCGGCGATTTCCGGCTGATGACGCGGCGCGCGCTCGACACCTTTCTGGCGCTGCCCGAACAGGCGCGCTTCATCCGCGGCATGGTGTCGTGGATCGGCTTCCGGCAAGTTCCGTTCGCTTATGACCGCGATCCGCGCCTGGCGGGCGAAACGCATTACCCGCTCGCCAAGATGCTGCGCCTGGCTCTCGACGCGATCACCGGCTTCTCGACGGCGCCGTTGCGCTTCGCCAGCCATGCCGCGGTGGTGCTGACCGGCGCGTCGGTGCTGCTGCTGGCCTATATCGGCTTCGGCTTCTTCACCGGCCGCGCGCTGCAGGGCTGGACCTCGACGATGCTGGTGGTCGTCGGGCTGGGGGCGGTGCAGATGTTCGTGCTCGGCATGATCGGCGAGTATCTCGGGCGGCTCTATGTGGAGGTGAAGCGCCGCCCGCTATACATCGTCAGCGACGTCATCGGCGGTGCGCGCGAAGGATCGCGGCTGGGGCACAGGGCGGATGGATCGGGTGCCGCACCGGCGGAAGCCGGAGCCGCTGCCAGCTGATGCGCTGGCCGCCGCCGGCATCATCGTGGCCGCATGATCGCCAGCAGCGAGACCCCGGGCGGCATCGGCACGCGCCCGACCAGATGGCGTTCCAGCCCGAACAGCTTTTCGAACAGCGCGTTGACCGGCTCCGGGGGCGGCATGTCGTCGCTGCCTTCCTTGCCCGCGATGCGCGCCAACAGGCGCTGCGCGGCGGCGAACGGGAACAACAGGCTGTTGAAGCTGCTCAGCAGGTCGAATTTCAGCCCGGCACGCTTGGCCGCGTCCTTGAGCGTCGCCCTGACATAGCGCCGGTGGTGGTGATTGGCGACGTCGTGCCCGCTCCACATCCATGGATATTGCGGCACCGTGAGCAGGAGCGCGCCGTCGGGCGTGAGGCGCCGGGCGATCGAGCTTAGCGCGGCGACATCGTCTTCGACATGTTCGAGCACGTCGAGCAGCGCGACGAGATCGTACCGGCCATCCGGCACGCCCGCGAGCTCGGGAAGCGAGGCCGCGCTGATCGGGCGGCCCAGGCGCGTTTCGGCCACGGCACGCGCGGCATTGTCGATTTCGACCGCATCGACCGTTCCAAAGCGCGAAAGCATCGGCAGATTGTGGCCCGTGCCGCAGCCGATCTCGAGAACACGCGCGCCTTTGGGCAGCTTGACCTGGCGCGCTATGACGCTGGCCAGCACGTCGCGGCGGGCGCGATACCACCAATGGGTCGAGTCATGCTCGGCCATCCGGTCGTAAATTACCCGGTCCATCAGCGGGCCTTGGCCATCAGGCGAACACCCATTTGCGGTTGAGCACGAACACCACAGCGGGGGTCACAAAGCACATCGCCGGGATCGGCCACCATTTGGCGCCGTGCAGCAGCCCGGTCAAAATCCAGATCCACAGCTCGTTGAGGCCCAGGCTGACCATCGACACCGCGAAGAAGCGCAGCGAACGCAGGGCGTCCTGGCCGCCTTCGCCGTGCCCGGCAAAGCTCACCCGGCTATGAAGGATGTAACCCAGCGCCATCGACACGAGATAGCCGACGATCCCCGCGACCAGCGGGTGGTAGTGCAGATGCTGCGCGCACACCCAGTAAGTGCTCGCGCCCACCGCGGTGACGAACCCGCCGACCACGCCATAGCGGATGATCTGCTCGACCAGCGGGCGATGCGCGGCCGGGATGGGCAAGGGGGCAAGCAGGCGGTCGAACATGACGCGCGGCCCTGTAGCGGGCGTGAGGCCGCTTGTCGAAGGACGCGCGTGCCGGCGAGCGGGGGTAGGCCTGTCCTTGATCTGCCGCTAACGGCGCCCGGCGCATGACCGATTTCAACGCTCTTCCCGAAATCCGCCGCTGGCGCCGTTGGCTGGCGCTGGTCTGGCTGATCGCCGCGGCCTGGATGCTGTGGCAGCGCTGGGCCGGCATTCATTGGTATACGCTGCCCGATACCGACGACAACATGCGCATGGCGCAGGTCCGCGCGCTATTGAACGGCCAGGGCTGGTTCGACTTGCGCCAGTACCAGCTCAACCCACCCGCCGGCTTCAACATCCATTGGAGCCGGCTGGTCGACCTGCCGATCGCGGCGATCGAGCTGATCCTGCGCCCGTTGATCGGCATCTGGGCGGCGGACCGCTGGGCGGCGGGCTTGGCGCCATTGCTCCCGATGGGTGTCGCCTTGTTCGGCATCTGCGCCGCCACGCGCCGCCTGATCGCGCCCAATGCGTGGGCACTCGCCGCGGGTCTCTATTTCTGCTGCGGCTCGACGCTGCTGATGATGATGCCGCTGCGCGTCGATCATCATGGCTGGCAGCTGGCGATGCTCGCCTGGACGCTGGCCGGGCTGGCCGATCCGGACACGCGGCGCGGCGGTGCGACGATGGGGCTGACCAGCGCGCTGAGCCTGACCATCGGCCTTGAGCTGCTGCCGTTCCTCGCCGCGGCGGGCGCCGCCACCGCGCTGCGCTGGATGTGGGATGCGGAGGAAGAAACGCCGCGGCTGCGCGCTTATGCCTTGACGCTGGGGGCAGGGTGCGCGCTCGGCTATCTGCTGTTCGCGACCTATGACAATCGCGTGTGGCGCTGCGACGTGCTGTCGCCGGTGTGGCTGTCGACGATGATCACCGTGGCGACGCTTACCTTCTTCGTCACCTATTTGCCGCTGCGCACCGCCGCGCTGCGGCTGGCCGCACTCGGCCTGGTCGGAGCGGTGCTGGCGGGCGGGTTTGCCAGGGCCTTTCCGCAATGCCTCGGCGCGCCCGAGCAGATTTCGCCCGAACTCTACCAGAGCTGGTTCAGCCATGTGAAGGAAGCCAAGCCGCTTTACGCGCAAAGCTGGACCACCGCGCTGACGGTTGCCGCGCTGCCCGTCGCCGGCGTGATCGGCAGCCTGTTCGCCGCGCGCCAGGCCTGGGGCACGCGGACATTCCCCGCTTGGGCGACGGTCGCCTTCGTCGCGATCCTCTCGCTCGCTTTGTGCTTCTGGCAGACGCGCAACGGCCCGGGCGCGCAGCTGATCGCGGTGCCCGGCGCCGCCGCGCTGCTCTGGACCTTCGTGCCGTTCCTTGTCGACAGCTCCAATGTCCTCACGCGCGTGCTCGGCACCGTCGCGTTCGTCATGGTCGTCTCGGGCCTCGGCCCGGGCTGGATCGCCGATCAATGGCCGGGCAACGGCGCCAATGCGCGGATGAAGACGATCAACCGCGCCAACGCCAAATGCCCGACGCTGCCGGCGCTCGCCGCGATCAACCGCTTCCCCGCGGCGACCGTCTTCACCTTTGTCGACATGGGCCCGCGCCTGATCAACACGACGCATCACCGGGCGGTCGCCGGCCCCTATCACCGCAACGGCGACGCGATCCTCGACGTGCATCACGCGTTCGACGGCGCGCCCGACGATGCGCATGCGATCATGCGGCGGCATGGCGCGACCTTGCTGCTGACCTGCCCCAACATGAACGAATCGACGGTGTATCGCGCGCGCAGCCCCAGGGGGTTCTACTCCCGCCTGGCCAGGGGCGAGAAATTCGCCTGGCTGACCCCCGTCGCGCTGCCCCAGGGGTCACCCTTCCTGCTATGGCGCATCGCGCCGTAGCTTGACGCTACGACAGGGCTGGCCAAAGAGGTCCGCCAACAGGAGTTGCCCATGCCGATCGAGCTGAAGATGCCCGCTTTGTCCCCGACGATGGAGGAAGGGACGC